>CANFTB010000030.1 GCA_947449735.1 Chthoniobacteraceae bacterium
CACAACAAGCCATGCCGCATGTCCAAAAAAAGGCCGCCCCGCTCTGGAGTTAACCTGAGCGGGGCGGGGATACTGGCGACGTCCTACTTTCGCACAACCTATAGAAGCACTATCATCGGGGCTGCAGCGTTTCACTTCCGTGTTCGGAATGGGAACGGGTGGGGCCACTGCGCTAGTGTCACCAGAGGACCGGGTGCTTAGTTGGGTAATTTGCAGTGCTGCACACTGTGTTACCTTGGCACCCGGGGTCTCTGGAGACTGGGTCTGTCGTCGTCTGGGATGTATAAAGAGCGTGTTTCCCGGAAGAGCGGCGCGTTGGGCAGTGCTTTTACTGCGGGGCGCGCCACCGTGTCCGTTGACGATTGCATACAGGAGTTTTGGAGTAAATCAGAGAGCCAACGTGTGGCTGCCTGGGCAGATGTCTGAGTGGAGGGATAATGGTTGTAAAGCCGTTACCAAAAGAGACTGATAATTGATTGATGGAGACTGGGTAGCCGGGGCGGCGCATCTTGCTTAAGAGATGCGCCGCTCCTCGGCGGCCAGTTTTCCATTTTTAATGGATGAAGATAAGAAAGGACTAAGCCGAACGGGGTATTAGTACCACTGAGCTGAACGCATTACTGCGCTTGTACCCGTGGCCTATCAACGTGGTGGTCTTCCACGACCCTTCAGGGAGAAGCAATCTTGGGATGAGCTTGGCGCTTAGATGCTTTCAGCGCTTATCTCTTCCGAACATAGCTACCCAGCGATGCACTTGACAGTACAACTGGAACACCAGAGGTTCGTCAAACTCGGTCCTCTCGTACTAAAGTTTGAACCCCTCACTTCTCCTGCGCCCACAGCGGATAAGGACCGAACTGTCTCGCGACGTTCTGAACCCAGCTCGCGTACCACTTTAACCGGCGAACAGCCGGACCCTTGGGACCTTCTCCAGCCCCAGGATGTGATGAGCCGACATCGAGGTGCCAAACCGGGCCGTCGATATGAGCTCTTGGGCCCGATCAGCCTGTTATCCCTAGCGTACCTTTTGTCCGTTGAGCGATGGCAATTCCACTTTCTACCACCGGATCACTTGGGCCTGCTTTCGCATCTGCTCGACTTGTAGGTCTCACAGTTAGGCTGGCTTATATCCATGCACTCGTCACCCGATTACCAACCGGGCTGAGCCAACCTTCGCACTCCTCCGTTACTCTTTGGGAGGATACCGCCCCAGTAAAACTGACCGGCTGCCACGGTCCCCGAGCCGGATAACGGCATCGGGTTAGAATTCCCAGCTTCAAAGGGTGGTGTTTCATTGACGACTCATGACACCCCGAAAGGTGTCAATCACAGTCTCCCACTTACGCTAAGCATTGAAGCCGAGAACACAGTAACAGCGTACAGTAAAGGTGCATAGGGTCTTTCCGTCCTGCTGCGGGTAGGCGGCATCTTCACCGCCATTACAACTTCGCTGAGCTCCTCGTTGAGACAGCGGTCAACTCGTTACACGATTCGTGCAGGTCGGAACTTACCCGACAAGGAATTTCGCTACCTTAGGACCGTTATAGTTACGGCCGACATTCACGGGGACTTGGGCTCAGAGCTTCGCCTTGCGACTAACCCCTTACCGTAATCTTTCCGCATTGGTCACGTGTCACACCCTATACATCGTCTTTCGACTTCGCAGAGTGCTGTGTTTTTGTTAAACAGTCGGTTGACCCCTTTCACTGCGACCCATTTCTGGGCACCCCTTCTTCCGAAGTTACGGGGCTAGATTGCCGAGTTCCTTAACGAGGTTTCACTCACGCACCTGGGCACATTAACGCCCACCCACCTGTGTCGGTTTACGGTACGGACGCCCGCAGGAACATGCACACGCTTTTCTCGGTGTCCGGTTCAACAAATCCGCTTTGGCCGAGGCCTCCACGTCGATCCTTTCGGATCACAGGCACTATCATTCGCCCGCTTGTCTCCCACGTCCACGCACGTGTACACTTAACTGCAGCCGGTGCAGGAATATTAACCTGCTGTCCATCGCCTACGCCCATCGGCCTCGACTTAGGATCCGACTAACCCCGGGAGGACGAACCTTGCCCGGGAAACCTTGGGTTTACGGTGGCCGGGGATCGCACCCGGCTTATCGCTACTCATGTCTGCATTCTCACTTGTAGAAGCTCCACAACCGCTTTCGCTGCTGCTTCAGCGCCGCTACAACGCTCCCCTACCAACCTTGCGCGACGGATCGCTCAAAGTTCCAGAGCTTCGGTATACTGCTAATCGCCAATCATTTTCGGCGCGGAAACACTCGATGAGTCAGCTATTACGCACTGTTTAAATGGTGGCTGCCTCTAAGCCAACATCCTCATTGTCTGTGTATCTCCACCTCCTTTCCACTGCGCAGTATTTGGGCACCTTAGCTGCTGGTCTGGCATGTTTGCCTCTCGCCGACGAAGCTTATCCCTCGCCGACTGACTCCCGTGCTACACCCTGAGGCATTCAGAGTTTGATTGAATTCGGTACCCGGGTATGGGCCCTAGTTCATCCAGTGCTTTACCTCCTCAGGTCAGCGCACGAGGCTAGCCCTCAAGCTATTTCGGGGAGAACCAGCTATCACGGGGTTTGATTAGTCTTTCGCTCCTACCCACAACTCATCCGGGCACTTTTCAACGTGCATCGGTTCGGACCTCCACGTGATGTTACTCACGCTTCATCCTGGTCATGGGTAGATCACCTCCGCTTCGGGTCTACTGCCAGCAACTGTACGCCCTATTCGGACTCGCTTTCGCTGCGCCTCCGGTCCAGAAGACCTTAGGCTTGCCACTGACAATAACTCGCAGACTCATTAAGCAAAAGGCACGCCATCACCCTTGCGGGCTCTGACACCTTGTAGGCACATGATTTCAGGATCTATTTCACTCCGCTCAAAGCGGTTCTTTTCACCTTTCCCTCGCGGTACTTGTTCACTATCGGTCGCCAGCGAGTATTTAGCCTTACGCAGTGGTCTGCGTGGATTCATACGAAGTTCCACTTATATCGTATTACTCAGGGACTCCCTAGGGGTGTTCGGGTTTTCGGTTACAGGTCTCTCACCTTCTATGGAGCGGGTTTCCATCCGCTTCACCTAACCTTTGCACTCCCACATCGGGGCCCTACAACCCCACTAGCAAGCTAGTGGTTTGGGCTGATCCGCTTTCGCTCGCCGCTACTTACGGAATCGCATTCGCTTTCTGTTCCTCCGGATACTGAGATGTTTCACTTCTCCGGGTGTCGCTTCTTTGGATCTATGTATTCAATCCAAGGATGACAGGACTTTACTCCTGCCGGGTTACCCCATTCGGAAATCTACGGGTCAACGCGTATGTGCCGCTCACCGTAGCTTATCGCAGCTTGTCGCGTCCTTCTTAGCCTGCTGGCACCAAGGCATCCATCATGTGCCCTTTGTAGCTTAGTCTTAACTTTCTTCATCCTCCGCTTCCTTTCGGAAACGGCGGAAAAGGTTCTCTTTTTGACATTACTGACTCGGAACACTCCGCCAGGCTTGCGCCCAACGCTGTTCCGGAACTAGCTCAAAGTTCTCACTTTCCTACCTACTCTATACATGGTGATGTCACCGCGGTTTGGCCCGCGTGGCATCACCTCATTCTGCTTTTTACTTACTACCTCTATTTCTGTATGCAATTGTCAAAGAACTCGGGGCCCTGCTGGGCAGTTCCCCGGGAAAATCATGTTTGGTTCCATTGCACCGTAATTAACGGTTGCACTTCCCTCTTCGGGATCGGAATGGCTGTTTGTAAGTGTGTAGAGCGTGTGAAGCTTGCAATAAGTGTCTTGTGAGTTAGTCAGTCTCTTTTACCACAGTCACCGCACTCGAGTGGGCCTGACTGGACTCGAACCAGTGACCCTGCGCTTATCAAGCGCATGCTCTAACCAACTGAGCTACAGGCCCGGTTCGATGGTTGATCGATACCTTATCGACCATTGACGTTTGAGGCGTCACCCTGAGATATACACTGACAGCAGGTGGTGGAGGCATGGGGATTCGAACCCCAGACCTATAGCTTGCAAAGCTACCGCTCTACCAGCTGAGCTATACCCCCGTTTACCAGCGGCTGCTCGGTGCATTAATGACTACGTTCTGACTCATGTCAGACACTGTTCTGAACAGGAACAAAACCTGTTTAGACTTTGCTTCGACTTGGGAATTGAGCAAAAACTGAATTGTGCGCTACCGTTTCAAATACTTCGGAGCTCGAAGCCTTTCGACTCCGAACGATCCGCACGCATCTCAGAAACTTGATCTTGCGACCGATGTTTCCGGCAGAGCGGACGACCTGTGCTTCACTGGCCCGGCGTCTCTGCGGCAAGCGCAGATTGCACGGTCAGTTTGAAGCACTGACTCCATAGAAAGGAGGTGATCCAGCCGCAGGTTCCCCTACGGCTACCTTGTTACGACTTCATCCCAGTTACCACTCATACCTTCGGGCACTGCCTCCTTGCGGTTAGCTCATGCACTTCGGGTACAAGCGACTCCCATGATGTGACGGGCGGTGTGTACAAGGCCCGGGAACGTATTCACGGCGTCGTAGCTGATACGCCATTACTAGCGATTCCGGCTTCACGCAGGCGAGTTGCAGCCTGCGATCCGAATTGGGCTCAGTTTTAGGGATTTCCTCCACCTCGCGGTATCGGTTCATTCTGTACTGAGCATTGTAGTACGTGTGCAGCCCTAGGCGTAAGGGCCATGCTGACTTGACGTCATCCCCACCTTCCTCCCCGTTTCACAGGGCAGTCTGACTAGAGTCCCCCGATTTCTCGGATGGTAACTAATCACAGGGGTTGCGCTCGTTGCGGGACTTAACCCAACATCTCACGACACGAGCTGACGACAGCCATGCAGCACCTGTGCAAATTGTGTATTGCTACACTCGCCGGCTTTCACCGACTTAGAGATGCATGTCAAGCCTAGGTAAGGTTCTTCGCGTTGCATCGAATTAAGCCACATACTCCACCGCTTGTGCGGGCCCCCGTCAATTTCTTTGAGTTTTAATCTTGCGACCGTACTCCCCAGGCGGCACGTTTAACGCGTTAGCTCCGGCGCGGAAGGGGTCGATTCCCCCCACACCAAACGTGCACCGTTTACTGCTAGGACTACCGGGGTATCTAATCCCGTTTGCTCCCCTAGCCTTCGTGCCTCAGCGTCAGTTACTGTCCAGAGACTCGCCTTCGCCACTGGTCTTCCTCACGATATCTACGCATTTCACTGCTACACCGTGAATTCCAGTCTCCTCTCCAGTACTCTAGTCAGGCAGTATCAAACGCAGTTTCAGGGTTGAGCCCTGGAATTTCACGTCTGACTTACCCAACCGCCTACGCACCCTTTACGCCCAATGAATCCGAACAACGCTTGAGACCTCTGTATTACCGCGGCTGCTGGCACAGAGTTAGCCGTCTCTTCCTCTTGAGGTACTATCAAACACCCACGCAGTTAACGCGATGTCTTACTCCCTCATGACAGGAGTTTACAATCCGAAGACCTTCATCCTCCACGCGGCGTCGCTCCTTCAGGGTTTCCCCCATTGAGAAAAATTCTCGACTGCTGCCACCCGTAGGTGTCTGGACCGTGTCTCAGTTCCAGTGTGGCTGGTCGTCCTCTCAGACCAGCTACCCGTCATAGCCTTGGTGAGCCGTTACCTCACCAACTAGCTGATAGGCCGCGGGCCCATCCGGAAACGTCAGCTTTCACCGACTTTCACTTCGGAGTGATGCCACTCCTCGTCACATGCGGTATTAATCCGCCTTTCGGCGGGCTATCCCCCATTTCCGGGCAGGTTGCCCACGTGTTACTCACCCTTGCGCCACTGACCCTTCAATGTATTGCTACACCAAAGAATCCGTTCGACTTGCATGTCTTATCCACGCCGCCAGCGTTCGTTCTGAGCCAGAATCAAACTCTCCATAAAGAGAATCTTGCGAAAGACCGCTATAGCCTTTCACTCTCTGACCGTTTTTGGCCCGCTCTTTTCCAGCGCCTTTGGGTTTCCCCGTGAAGACGACTGGCGATACGGGCCGGTCGGTTTAAACTTACAATTAATAACCCGAAATACTTGACGTATAACGCACAATTCAATTTTTGCTTTCCCACTTACTAGCCATTCCATTTCACGCTAACCCTCTTGTAGCCCATGTCACGGTTTAGATCATTGTCATTCGACTTGGACCCTCCTGCAGGGCACCGTTGGGTGCGGATTGGAACCAGACTTTCAAAGATCAAAGCTGCTTTCGCAGCGTCCACCGGTTTAGCGGCGGGTTGGGCACTGTAGCCACTTCCCCTCGGTCGTCAATGCCCTTTTTTTACTTTTCTTCACTTTTTCTTCGGAGCCTGTTGGAGAGGGCGCTCAATGAAGCGCGCCAACCGCCAACCGACCGTCAAAAGCGAAGCTGCAAAAACAGCGTCACGGGACCTTCGGGGCCGCAAAAAGTAGCGGACCAAAGCGGCCCGTCAAGCCTTCCCGTGCACTTTTGTTTCAGGAGTTTCACAATCAACGGCTTGCAATCGCACTTCCCTCGCCAGCGCCGCCGCCAACCCCAGCTCCAAGCGCTCCCGGAGCGCTCCGGCAGGGTCGAAATCCGACGCCCCGGAAGCGATCGAGAAACACAATCTCGCCATCGCAACTGTATCTGAAATTGAGACGTACTCGGAGGCTATCACACCGTCGGGAGAGCAGTTGTGATAATTTCCGAGCGGCACGCAGAGGGCAGCGGTTTTGTAGCCGAAGGCCTGATAGGCACTGCCTTCGCAGGTTCCTCCACTCATGAGGCAGCGCTGTGCAGGGATATTATCGCGCTCGGCCCTGGCCCAAAATTCAGCTGTCAGAGCCGGATCAAAGACGGAGGCTTTATCTCCAACCCTTACAACCACGCCATCATGCATTTTTGCTGGCGCCCGCTCGGCACTGGTCTCCAACGAAATAACCGCTATATCCTTGGGAAGAAAACCTGAGCGGGCGAGGTAGGTAGCCCCAAGAAGGCCCACCTCCTCGGCACACGTGAATGCAAACATGACGCAGGTTTCGACCTCCTTTTCATGGAGCGCTTGGAGGGTCGCAATCATTACAGCGCATCCAATGAGGTCGTCACAGGCCCTAGAATAAATGCATCCACTCAAGACCTCGAAGGGCGGAAGGTCCCACATGGAAAATGCGCCAAAAGTTTTCACAGGGAATCCAGCGTCAAGGTAGGACCGAGGAACTCCCCCCCTGAACTCCGCGCCCACGTAGGCGGGATGGTCCATATGAGCGTTGAAGAGCCACTTCGCCCTCCCTTCCCCTCTTTTGTAGGTCGCAACCACATTTCCAAGTGCGTCCACATTTAACGCTACAGTAGGTATTTGTGCAAGAAAATCCAGGACCACCCGCCTCACCTCTTCTTCATGAAAAGGAGCGGTGGGCTGGGACATCAACGCAGATGCAATTTCGAGAATTCGATTTGGAGACACGGCGAAAAAGGAGGATAGAGTTTACAGCCAAGGTTTGATTACGGCACTACATTGACCGGTGAGGAAGACTTGGAAGGAATATCGTTACAGGTTGGAAGCGTGGGGTTGCCAGTTTTTGGCGTCCGCCATTCCCCGGCTTTCCCGGCGGGGATGCGTGGGGCTGGGGCAATTATTCGGCGCAGCAGCATTTCATCTTGATGCAAGGGGCAGAGGCATAGCGCTAGAAAACATCCGGCTCGCGCTTGGCGGACTTCTTGGTCCGGACGAGCGGAGGGAAGCGGTTCGCCGTTCCTACCAGAACTTTGTGACCACGATGCTGTCTCTTTTCTGGTCGCCCCGCATCACGCGGGAGAATGGTGATCAATACATTGAGACGATTGGCTTTGAAGCCGCCCTAAGACGAGCCGAAAATGAAAAGCGCGGGATCGTTTTGGTCTGCGCGCATCAGGGCAACTGGGAATGGGGGGCACTGGCATTTTCACTTCTGGGAGGGCGCGCCAGCATCGTGGCCGAAGACTTCAAAAATCCTGCGCTGACAGATATTTTTGTCCGCTTGCGCAACCGCGACCAGCACACGGTTATTCCGCAAGACAGGTCCATCCTACGGTTGCTCAAGGCCGTGTTACGGGGCGAGAATGCCGGCCTTTTAGGCGATTTGAACCTCGATCCCAGCCGAGCGGCCGTCGTTTTGGACACATTCCCCTCACCGAACGGAGCCCTCGAAATGTGCGCCACTAGGCTTCATGCGGTACTGGCGCACAGAGGAAATGCGCTGATTCTTCCCGTCCTGACATATCCGCGACCCGACGGTCGCTGCCTGGTCATCGCACACGATCCCGTGGAACCCGGCACTGGGGGGGAAAGAGTCCTTGCGCAAAAGACTTGGGAGGTATTTGAGAAATCCATCATCGCCAGGCCGGATTTGTGGCTCTGGTCTTACAAACATTTTCGTTACCGCCCAATTCGAACCACCAGAGAATACCCGTTTTACTCTCTGGAAAACTCCGAATTTGAGCAAATCAGACTTGAGACGCACTGACCGTAGTTCACGACTTTTTCAGAAGGAGATTTGACAACACGCCCCTTGTCGGCAACGGAGAGTAACGCCAATGAAACAATTCCGCCCATTCACCCAGCTTTTAACCGGCATTTGCGCTTCTTCGCTCCTCCTGGCGGGATGCGCAGCACCTAACAAGCACTCAAAAGGCGCTCCATACGAGGTGCGCGCACTACGGCCCAAAAATCCGGCCGCCGTTCATGTGAAAGTATCCCTTAGCGCCCAGGCTGTTTATGTCATGGAAGGCGACAGGGTGCTCATGGCGGCAGCCACCTGTGTGGGACTGCCCGAAAAGCCAACCCCCAGAGGCAACTTCCGGATCGGCGGAAAAATCGCAGAAAAGCGCTCTAACTCCTACGGGTTTTACGTCAACGGCAACTCTATTGAGCCTGGCGAGGCAGTCCACCCCAAGCCCGGACGTTTCGTGGGCTATCCCATGGCCTACTGGTGTGAATTTGCGCCGGCTTACGGATTTCACTCCGGCTACGTTCACCCTGTTCCCAGAACGCACGGGTGCCTGCGCCTCCACAAATCGGTTGCGCCCAAGTTTTACGAACTGGTGTCTATAGGGACTCCGGTCAACGTCGCCACGAACCAGCCAGAGGATGCCGTTCACGGGGCCAAGGTTGCCCGGCCGACAGACTATCTTGACGCGGATCCGCCGGCTGAGTTCATGATTTCATCCAAAGTTTTTGAGCGTCCCTCCGGCCCCCTGTTTCAAGACCAGTAAAACAAACAGGGACGCTCATCACCAACCCTGCCCCCCCGCGGAGCAGCAGCGCCCGCATCTCACACCCCCGGCTTGATTCGAACTCTATTTTAAAAATGACCTCTTCAGCCCCAGTAACCCCCAAGAGGGTAAACCTCCGAACACCGGATGTAATGGCCGCAGTGCAGGCTCAGGTGGAGGGACATTACCGGAGCGATATCGTAGACGGCCTGAGACGACGCGGCGGTGAGTTGAAGGTCGGCGGAGTGACCGTGCGCCTAGCCAAGCAGTTCGGCTTCTGCTACGGCGTGGAGCGAGCGATTGACCTGGCCTATGCTGCCCGCAAGGTGTTTGCTGAAAAGCGTCTCTACATTCTTGGGGAAATCATCCACAACCCCGAAGTGAACCGGCAGATCGGCGAAATGGGTATCATCAACCTGCTTGCACGGGGAGAGGAAGTACCGCTCGAAACCCTGACTGAGGAGGATGTTGTGATTGTTCCGGCGTTCGGCACGGACGTGACGACGCTCGGACGCGTGAAGGAGCGCGGGTGCCAGATTGTAGACACGACATGCGGAGACGTGATGAGCGTCTGGAAACGGGTGAGACAATACGCATCAGAGGAGATGACGTCCATCATCCACGGCAAAGCCTCCCACGAGGAGACAAAAGCCACCGCATCCAGGGCAACATCCGACGGCAAAGGGCATTACCTGGTGGTCCTCACCCTCGAAGAAACGGACTACGTTTGCGGGTACATCGAGAACGGAGGGAACAGGGATGCCTTCCTCAAAAGGTTTCACGGTGCTCACAGCCCGGGATTCGACCCGGACGTACACCTAAAGAGGGTTGGCGTGGCGAACCAAACGACCATGCTCAGGGGCGAAACGGAGGAAGTTCAGAGGAGAATCGCGGCAGCGATTCAACGCCGCGACAAAGGCGAGGCACCCGGAGCGAACTTCCGCTTTTTCGACACCATTTGCGGCGCAACCCAGGAACGTCAGGACGCGCTGCGGGAAATGTTTCAGGAAAAGATGGACCTCCTGCTCGTCGTTGGGGGCTATAATTCGTCCAACACCTCCCACCTCGCGGAGATGGGGCAGGAAAAGCTGCCGACGTATTTTATCCGGAACGCCGAGCGGCTCGAATCGAGGGAGAAAATCACCCATTATGATCTACACCTTAAGCAAGAGGTAGTTCACGAGGGCTGGCTGCCGCGGCTGCCCCTGGTCGTCGGAGTGACCGCCGGCGCCAGCTGCCCGAACAACCTCATCGAGGAGACCATTGTTCGTCTCTTCGAATTGCACGAGATCAAGCGCGAAGACGTCCTGGCCGCCGCGCTCGCGTAGAGCGACAAACAACTCTCGCCTGCAGTGTAAAAATCGCGCGACGCCTCGAAGCCTGCTTTGCAATCGGCCCGGAGCGCCCTAGACTTTCGCCCCTTTTCCTACGTCACAAACACCCTGATGAACACGCCCTGGGATATTTCCTCCGCCATCTCTCTGTACAATATCGACCGCTGGGGCTCCGGCTATTTCACAATCAACAGCAAAGGGCACATCACCGTTCTTCCAACCCAGGACGCGTCCACGCCCATCGATCTCACAGAGCTGCTCGACGAAGCACAGCAGCGCGGGCTCACCTTTCCGATGGTCGTCCGCTTCCAGGACCTTCTCAGGCACCGCGTTGAACGAATCAACCTCAGCTTCGCAGACGCAATCGCGGAGATGGGTTACAAATCATGCTACCGCGGAGTTTTCCCGATCAAGGTCAACCAGTTGCGCGAGGTGGTTGAAGAGATCATGGACGCGGGCAAGCCCTTCCACTTCGGAATCGAGGCAGGCTCGAAGCCGGAACTCCTTGCGGCGCTGGCCATTCACAAGGACCCCGAGAGCCTCATTATCTGCAACGGCTACAAGGACTCGCTGTTCATCCAGAACGCCCTAATGGGGAGCAAGCTGGGCAAGAAGGTCATTCTGGTGGTTGAAAAACTTGAGGAGCTCCAGCAAATCATCCAGGTTTCACAGGAGGTCGGGGTCGAGCCCATGATCGGTATCCGCGTGCGCCTCGCAGCCAAGGGAGCAGGCAAGTGGGCGACGAGCGGCGGCGAGAATGCAAAGTTCGGACTGAGCACCGCCGACCTTGTTGCCGCCTCGGATTTACTCAAGGAAAAGGGCCTGGCACACTGCCTTAGACTCGTCCACTTCCATGTCGGATCGCAGGTCCCGGACATCGGAACCATCAAACGCGCAGTCCGAGAAGCCGCGCGTTTCTACGCAAAGCTGGCGAAGATGGGACACACGATGGGCTACGTCGACGTCGGTGGCGGCCTTGGAGTCGACTACGACGGCTCCGGAACCGCTTTCGAGAGCTCCATGAACTACAGCCTGGCCGAATACGCCCGGGACATCGTCTGGAACATCATGGACGTCTGCGACTCTGAAAAAGTAGAGCATCCCATCATCGTTTCCGAGAGCGGCCGAGCCATCGTCGCCCACCATTCCATCCTTATCGTTGAGGCATTCGGTTCCATTGAGAAGGACAAGGCTCGCCTCAAGGCAGAAGCCGGTCCGCGGGATCCAAAACAGGTTTCGGACGTCATCGAGCTGCTCAAGTCTATTACGGCCCAGAACTGGAAGGAAACACTCCACGACGCCCAGCAGATCAAGGAGCAGACCCAGTCCATGTTTGAACTCGGACTGCTCGAACTGGAGAGCAAAGCCAAGATTGAACAGGCCTACTGGCAAATCGCCCAGCAGGTCGTTAACTTCTCGCAGGGAATGAAATACATCCCGGACGAGGTCCGCGAACTGGAGAACAGCATGGGCGACCAGTACGTCTGCAACTTCTCCGTCTTCCAGTCTCTGCTGGACCACTGGGCGCTCGGACAGCTTTTCCCAGTCACCCCAATTGACCATCTCGACCGGAGGCCCGAAAGGAATGCCACGCTGGTCGACATCACCTGCGATTCGGACGGAAAAATTTCCAAATTCGTGGACCTTCAGGATGTGAAGGACACCCTTCCCCTCCACCAACTCACACCCGGAGAGCCCTACCTCATCGGCTTTTTCTTGATGGGCGCCTACCAGGACATCATGGGTGACCTCCACAATCTTTTCGGCCGAGTGAACGAGGCCCATGTGTTTTTGGACGAGGACGAGGAGAGCGGCTGGTACATCGAGGAAACCCTGGAAGGGTCGACCATCGGCGAAGTGCTAAAGATGGTCCAGTGGGACCAGATTGAACTAATGCGCCAGATGAAGTCGCAGGTGGATGCCGCAATCAAAGGTGACCGCCTCAAGCCTAACGAGGCCATGCGACTGCTCGCGAGCTACGAAAAAGCATTGAAGGGCTACACATACCTCCAGTTCAATCACGGGGTCCCGACGCCCGCCAAATAACCGGCAGGGAACCGGAACCTCCAGAGACAAGGCCGCGGGGAGCAGATTGGCACTGGACAATCGCGTAAACAGGCAGAGCGTAAAAACATATGCAGCCCCCTGCCCTTCCAGAATCCAACGCCCCCCAGATCCACGGCCCGCAACTACACGGAGCCGGCTGGAAGGCGTTCATCCTAAACGCCTACGTTCTTGCGTTTACGGCGGAAGGCGCGCTGCACCTGTTCGGTAATGCCTTCGGACAGACCGTTCCCAGCATTGCCTATTCGGTGGTGATGCTGCTGGCGCTTTTTCTCATTCTCATGATCGGCAGCTACCGCAACCTGCCGTGGCGCCCTCTTGCCCCGGCGCTGTTGTTTTCGCTCTGGGAAGGATGCCTGTTTCTTCCGGCTCCGGCCTATATCGAGGCGGGTAAGCTCTCGATCTTCACAGCTTCAATCAATCTCGCCACGGGCATCGCCGTGCTTTTAGCCGTGCGAAACTTCACCTGCGGGACGGGCTTTCTCTTTAAAAGCAAACAGCTTCACGCCTGCGAGTTCTCCCTTGCCAGAACGTTGAAGGCGACCTTCCTCAAGCTGTTTGTCCTGCTTCCTCTTCTTCTCGTCTATCTGGTGGGAAGCGCCCAGCTGATGGTGACGAAACTGTCGGCTGGATTCCTGCAGCTCGACATGAAAGGACTGCACACCGAGTCGAGAACCTACGAATTGGACGGCCACAAAATCCACCTGCTACCCACCGTTCACATCGGTTCCTCCGGTTTTTACGAACAAATCACCTCAAAGCTTTCCGCAGAGGGAACCGTGCTTCTGCCGGAAGGTGTCACCGACAAAAACGGGCTCCTCAAAAACCAGCTCGACTACACCGCGCCTGCGGATTCAATCGGTCTCGCAGCACAGCCGCGACTCACCCCGAAAAAAGCGAGTCTCGTCGAGCATCCCTGCGACGTCGACATCAGTGAAATGAGCGCGGAAACGGTGGCGATTTTGAATGCAGTAGCCAAGGCCATACAGGCGGCTTCGGACAAGAACACCCTGGGCGCGCTCACGGCTATGAGCGAGATTGGAGAGCCTGACATGAACCATCTGATCGCCGACGTTCTGGAATTGAGAAACGCGCACGTCATTCAGGGACTCAAGCAAGTTCTCGGCAACTACGAACACATCGTCATTCCCTGGGGTGCGGCCCATATGCCGGGAATTGAAAGGGAGGTGATCAAACTCAACGCCCACCTTATTGAAAGCCACCGCAATACGGTGTTCCTATGGAGTGATTTAAAATTCCGCTCAGAGAGATGATTCACACGGCAGCGCGACTCCTTCAGATTCTGAGAAACGGCCCTGCCCATCCGAGCGAAATTTGCTCCCAACTCGGCTCAAATCCAGCCCGAGTGTTCGATATTATTGAATTCCTGAAGCGCGAGGGATTTGACCTCGTGCAGCACCCATTGCTCGGCTGGATGCTGCAAGCCGAGCCCGAGGGGCTATCTTCTGCAGGGATACTTTGCGGAATGAAGGTGGACTGGCTCAACGAAATCAGCACGCTTCCAACCACCCCTTCCACAAACATCGAAGCGCTTAACCTGGGTTCTCGCGGCGCACTTCCACCACTCGCGGTCTTTGCCGAGCACCAAACCTCTGGCCGCGGACGGTTCGGCCGTTCTTGGGATTCAGCATCGGGAGAAGGCATCGCAATGTCCCTGCTGCTTCGGCCAGACTCGCCTCAGCGCCACTGGCCAAGACTGACCACGCTGGCCGCCCTCGCCGTGGCGGAAGCCATTCGCCGCTGCGCCGGCATCGATGTTCAAATCAAGTGGCCGAACGACGTCACCCACCGCGGCCGCAAACTCGCGGGCATCCTCGCAGAAACAGGCACGCATCCTGAGCACGGCCCGTTCGTCGTTCTTGGCATCGGCATCAACGTCAACCAAAGCGGCTTTCCGGGGGCCCTCGCGGAGACCGCCGCCTCGCTAAAATCAATCACAGGCAGCCACTTCAGCCGTACCTCGCTGGCTTCAATTCTTCTGGATGAAATCGGCCGATGGCTCGTCGAGAAGAACGGCCTTTGTAACGGCTTCAGCGATATTCTCGAGATCGTGTCGCGCAGAAGCAGCACCCTAGGAAACACCGTAGCACTGCACTCCGGAGGCATCCCTGTGGAGGGATATGCCGAAGAACTCGATCCGGATGGATGCCTCCGTCTCCGCCTGCCCGACGGAACAATCAAAAGCTTTTCCGCAGGCGACGTCACACTCCGGCCCCGCTAGGACGCAACGGATCTCGACAAGAGGCTCGTCACTCCCCGTACCAGAGCGGCTTACCTCGTGCCGCATTTTATGCTCTGGAGGCTTTTCCCGCTCAAAGCAGCCGATAATATCCGTACAAATCCATCCCCCACATGCGCCGCGTTCTTCTCCTTATCCTAGCTTTATCCTCTTCGGCTTTTGCTCAACTCGCTCCCTATGACGTTTTCCCTCCGGCAGATCCGCCCTACTTCAGGGTGAGGTATGAGGCATCACAGTCACCAGGGGCACTGATTTTTCCAGTCAATTACACTGCGTGGGTTCCGCCCGGAGTCAAAACGCTCCGAGGCGTGATTGTTCACCAACACGGTTGCGGCGAGGGATCCTGCAAGTCGGGCCTTACCGGTGCATTCGATCTACACTGGCAGGCGCTTGCAAAAAAACATGACTGCGCTCTGCTTGCGCCGTCTTACGAACAGCCGGAAAAAGCAGACTGTCAGATGTGGTGCGATCCGCGCAACGGATCTGCGGAAGCCTTCCAAAAAGGACTGGCAGATCTCGGCGCAAAGTCAGGCCATCCGGAACTGGCCACAGTGCCGTGGGCGTTGTGGGGACACAGCGGAGGTGGGCACTGGGCCGGGGGGATGGTCCTTCTTCATCCCGAGCGTGTTGCCGCCGCATGGCTGCGCTCCGGGGTCCCTCTCGTCAAAGCCAACCCGGAACGCCCCACGATCAAGGCGCATCTCATTCCTGACGCTGCTCTTACCGTCCCAATGATGTGCAATCCGGGCGCAAAAGAAGGCGTTACGACGAAGGAGGGACGCTTTGCGGGCGTGTGGCCAGCGAACGAAGCCTTCTTTAGCGAAGTAAGATCCAAAGGCGGCCTCGTAGGCGTTGCGGTCGACCCGCTCACAAGTCACGAGTGTGGAAACCAAAGGTACCTTTCCATCCTCTGGCTCGACGCCTGCTTGAGCGCCCGCCTTCCGAAAGCTCCCGGAGGTGCACTTAAAAAGTTGGACGCTTCAGGCGCTTGGCTTGCCCCCCTGCTGGGCACCGAGGCAAGTCCCGCCCCAAGCTTCAGCGGCGACAAGACCAGCTCCGTGTGGCTCCCCTCGGAGAGCATCGCAAAAGCTTGGATGCAATACACCAAGGATACCGCGATTGCAGATTCGACGCCTCCACCGGCTCCGAACAACCTGCGCGTAAACGGATCCGAACTCCAGTGGGAGTGCGAGGCTGACCTGGAAAGCGGACTGTCCCACTTCCTTATCGAGCGGGATGGCAAAGTGATTGCCAAAGTTCCGGAGGACCCGAAGAACCCTTTCGGACGTCTTGTTTTTCAAGGTTTGCAGTACAGCGACACGCCGGTTCAGCCACTGGCAAAGATGGTTTTTTCCGACAAGACGCCAGAGCCGGGTAAGAAACACAGCTACAGGGTCATCGCAGTCAACACGGCAGGCGTTCAGTCGAAATAAGACCGTGTGTGGCCGAAGCCGCCGCCGCCGTCGATAGATCGCACCTTTCGCAAGCAATCAGCACTGTGCGCCGCACATGAAATCGCTCGAAGCCAGCTGCAGATCGTAAGGTTCCAGCGGCATGGGTTCCGAGTGGTCTAAAAAATCGCGACAGAGACGAAAGAAGTCCGCCTCCGAGTTCACCCTCCTGACATCGTGCAGGAACCTTCCGCTTGGCTCGACGCCGATTGCGATGTAGTTCATGAACTTCTTCATGTGCTGGATTCTCGATATCTCGCGAATCCCTGGCTTTGAGCGGGTTTCGTAGAGGTCGTGCACATACGCCAGAACATCCCTTCCGACTGGCTTGAACGGCTCTTCGCCGCACAAGGCTTCTCGAATCTGTCGGAATAGCCAGGGATTGCGGATCACGCCGCGCCCGATCATCAGCCCCCGTGCCGAGGTTTCCCGGAGCACCTCGCCTGCCTTGCGCGAGGAAACCACGTTGCCATTGGCCAGCACGGGACACTTCAGGGACTGCACCGCACGGGCAATAGTGTCGTAATGAACCGTGCTGCGGTACTTCTCGGCCACGGTGCGTCCATGAACGCTAAGCAGGTCGATGGAGTGTCGCTGATAGATCGCCAGCAGCTCCTCAAAAACGGCGGGATCATCAAAGCCTATGCGCGTTTTCACAGTGAGCTTTGTTTCCACAGCCTGCCTGAGATGACCAAGAATGTAGTCAATCTGAGCTGGATCGCGCAGCAACCCGCCTCCGGCGTTCTTGCGGTACACCACGGGAACGGGACACCCTAGATTGAGGTCAATTCCCGCGACGGGATGCTTCTGCAATTCTCGGGCGACTCGAACGAGCGAAGGGACGTGGTTCCCAATCATCTGGGCAATAGCCGGTTTTCCCGTCGGGTTCTGCGTGATAGAGCTCAGGATATCCTGGTCGAGAACCGAGTCAGGATGGACGCGGAAATACTCCGTGAAATAGAGGTCGGCCCCGCCATAACGGTTGAGGAGCGTCCAAAAGGACAGGTCCGTCACATCCTGCATCGGAGCCAGAGCCAACACCGGACCCGGCGTTTCCAAAAGCAATTCTAGCTGTGAGTGAAATGGGGTGCTCAACAAATGCGGGACGGTTGACACCATATAACCGCAGACGCCGCCGCCGGTCTATGGGGGAAACGCGACAGAGGAAGCTATCGCCGGCCGATCGGAGACACGCAGGACCGCCCTAGTCCGCTTTACGCACGGGAGCCTCCCCAGCGACAACATGGGCCGCGGTAAGGTATTGCACGATCAGGGCCTGCTGGGTGTCGTCAATTTTCGCGCGCCAAGCCATGCTGGACACCTCGCTCTTCCACGCGGAAGGGCTTCGTGACTCTAGCATTTCCAAATCATGGCACTGGTTGCAGCGCGAAACGTAAAGAGTCCTGCCCTGTTCCAAAGCGACTGCGGAGGTTGATGTTTTTGCGACCGACAAAAATGCGGGATTCACAGCCGGGGCAGTTTTTTCTTCGAGTGCGCCGCTGAGTTCCTCACGCAATTTTAGGAGCGAGGGCAGATCCGCGCAGGTCTTCAAGCCCCTCTCCAGGGCAAGCAATGCCTGAGGCAGGTTTCGTTTACGATTGGACTGCGCCGCGTTGTAACGATCTTCCGCGTCGCGGATCTCCTCCTGAACCTTTGATTGCATCGCCTTCAGTTCGGGGCGCGCAGGCTCAGACTTCAGTCCCTCTTCAATATACGAGGAGGCCTCCACCATCCGGCGCACGGCCATCGCCTGCCGACACCGAACCACGGCGAAAGCAGCCTGTCTCGCCTTGGTTGACAATTCCTCCCGCGGAACCTTAGCCGGTGGGATTTCTAGTTTCGGCGCGTCACCCTGCTTTCCGGCCAGCACCCTGGCGGAGAGGCGCTCGGTCCCCTCGTCCACGGCAAATGCGACACTCGAAAAACCCCGCGAGTAGAGAGCAAAAGACATCTCCCGGGCGTTCGTTACAGCGTCTAAGAAAGCCTTTTGTGCGACAGCCTGCCTCCGCGCAAACACCTCAGGCGCATTTTTCAGCGCTTGGTCCCCATCCACCTGCAGGACCTGCACGGCGCTGTTTGCAAGCGCATCGATGCGGGCGAGGACGCTAGCCGCAAGGTCTTTGTATAAGGCATCCTGCGAAGCCCTAGCCAGCAGCCTCTTTGAGTCGTCAAATCTCTGCTCACGAAAGGCCTGGCTGCCCTTCAACAAAAAGGCCCAGCCATCAGGCGGAACCAGTTCGAGGGAATCCTCCGGAAGCGTGACAGCGATCACCTCCCCTTCTTTTTGAACGAACGCGAGAAAGACAACTCCCTTACCGGGTTCGTGCTTGAAGACTGAGAACTCCTGTCCCTTGGGCGCCGCTAAAAAAGGCTCCCCCTTGAACTGTAATGTCTCCTTGCGCACCAAACGCACTAGATCTCCACCGCCGAAACCCGAAGCGGACTGTTTAGCCGCAGGCGCCGCCAGTAAAGATAAGGGCGATGCCACGAATGCCAGCAGAGCAAAAACAAACTCCCAAATTATGCCTGATTTACAGCTGAACATTCCATAGGCTTTCCCTTGAAACAGCTGAGAGGGCAACCCTTTATTATCGGCAATCCAACGCCGCTAAGCCGCGACCGCCGAGGAATCGCTCACGGAATCACCAGTTCCTGCCCCAGCTTCAGCTTCTTGGCCGCCTCAGCTGAGTAAAAATTGGCCTCCTGGATGTCCTTCCATCGGGCTTTGTTTTTGTAGTACTTGGTTGCAATGCTCGCGAGCGTTTCGCCCGCCGCCACCTTGTGGGTGCGTGCGCCGGGAGGAATCGGTTTCTGGCTTAGATCTCCCCCCTTTGAAGCGACACCGCCTCCTGGAGGCGGCGTCTTGACTAGACGCAATTCCTCGAGGGTTTTGCGCAGCTTTAAATTTTCGTTCTTCAACCGGGCGGCCTCCTCCTGGGTCAGAGGCGCCCCCTTGCTCAGCTGAGTGAGCAGCAGCAACTCGCCCTCCTTCTGAAAAGACTTAGCCTCCTTGGCGTAAGGACCGTCCGGCGAGACGGCGAGGTACCGGGTGAAATGATACAACGCCCCGAGCGGTTCCTTGAGCCGGTCGGCATACACATGACCGAGACGATAATGAGCCTCAGCCGTGCGGGCTGTGCCGTCGAGGGACGACTCATACACCCTGATCGCACCCTCGAAATCATCCCCCGCAAGACGTTTGTCTGCCTCGGCAAGCGTCGAATGAAAACGACCGTCTCCAATGCGGTTGCATGCAGGCGTGCACAGCGCAAATCCGGCTAAAGCAACTAGGACCGCGGTACGGGGAGGACGCATAGTATCGAAAAAATCAGTCCGACAGACCCGCCTCCTCTAGAGCTGCGAGCACAGTGCGAATCACTTCAACTCTGGCAAACCACTTGAAGTTTGAGGGAAGAACCACCCACGGGGCGGCGACTGCCGTTTTTACGAACATCTCCTCGGCCGCCTCGTTGTGGTCGTCCCACTTGCGGCGGTTCCGCCAGTCCTCGTCGGTGATCTTCCAGTGCTTGTAGGGGTCCGCCTCCCTGCGCTTAAAGCGGGACAACTGCTCGTCCTTGGAGATGTGCATGTAAATCTTCACGATGATCGCACCGTCGTTGACGAGCAGACTCTCAAACTGGTTGATCTCCTCGTACGCCCTCTTCCATTCGCGGTCCGAGGCAAACCCCTCCACCCTCTCCACCAAAACACGGCCGTACCACGAGCGGTCAAACACAGCCAACTGCCCGCGTCTCGGGAGCTTGTTCCAGAACCGCCACATATAATGCTGTGCGTACTCCTCCTCGGTAGGCTTTACAATCGAATGGACCCGCATCAACCGGGGATCGAGCCGCTCCAGCATCCGCTTGATGGCGCCGCCCTTGCCCGCGGCATCGGGGCCCTCAAACACCACGATCAAGGGCCGCTTCGCCTCGGCAAGAGAGCGTTGTTTGGTAAGCAGCTTAAGCTGCGCCTGTTTCAGACTGCGCTTATACTCATCCTCGGCAAACTCCGGATGCTCGAGCGTATCGAGTTTGAGCCCCTTTTTCCAGTTGATGTAGCTCGCTTCCAAAATCGTGTGCTTCACAAAAAAATGCTGTCAAAAGTTCATCTCAAGAGCCCGCTAGCCCCCTGTCGCGAGCGATCCACCGGCGCCTGCAACGGTAATCCTCTCCTCGCCAAGGAGCACGGGAATTCCCCCGCGCACCGGATACAATGCCCGCCGGTCCTCGGTCACAAGAGCCCCGGACCAGCCCTCCGCCCGCACCCCTCCAAAACCCAACGCCGCCAGAGAATCCGCAGAAAACTCCTCCAACCGTTGCGCGCTCAAAGGACAACGCAGGGCTGCGACAAATGACACGGGCAGCGACGCCGTCCCCATTTGGATCTCTCGGAGCGTGGAGTCGGGCATTCAGGGACAAGGCAAAAAGCCAACCTCTAGTACTTCGGCACCGACGCATCCACCGTATCGGACCAAGCGAGAATGCCGCCCTCGACGTTCCACAGCTTTCCAAACCCGGCCTCCTGCAGAAGCTTGAGCGCCCGCGCGGAACGCATCCCCGACTTGCAGTGCAGTACGATCTCGTCGGCGCTGTCCAGTTCGCTCATGCGGGAAGGCAGTTCCCCCAGCGGAATGAGACGGGCGCCGGGAATCCGGCAGATGTCGCTCTCGAACGGCTCGCGCACGTCCACGAGCACAAACTTCTCGCCGCGCACTTGCTTCGCCTTCAACTCTACCGCGGTGAGCGTCGGCACGAGAGCCTCCTCCACCTCAGCGGCCTTTGCCTCCGGAATGCCGCAGAATTGTTCGTAGTCGACCAGATCCGTGATGGTCGGGTTGTCCCCGCACACCGGACACTTAGGGTCCTTGCGCAGCTTGAACTCGCGAAACTTCAGTTTCAACGCGTCAAAGTGAAGCAGGCGGCCGATCAGCGTCTCACCAATCCCCATGATCAGCTTGATCGCCTCGATCGCCTGGAGCACTCCGATCACACCGGGCAGCACCCCGAGGACACCGCCCTCAGCGCAACTCGGAACCATCCCGGGAGGCGGCGGTTCAGGGAACATGCAGCGGTAGCACGGCCCGCCCATGTGCGGCGCAAAAACAGTGCACTGGCCATCGAAACGAAAAATCGAGCCGTAAACGTTCGGCTTCTTCAGGAAGACCGAGATGTCGTTCGAGCAGTAACGAGTCGGAAAATTGTCGGTACCGTCGATGATCACATCATAGGGCTCCGCGATCTCCCGAGCATTCTGGGAGGTGAAAAATGTGTCGTACAAATCCACCTGCACGTTCGGGTTGATCTCCCGGATGCTGTCCCTGGCGGAGTTGAGCTTTTTCCTGCCCACATCCTTGGTTCCGTGGAGGATCTGGCGCTGGAGGTTGGAAAAATCGACAGTGTCGCCGTCCACCAGTCCCAGTCTTCCGATACCGGCCGCGGCAAGGTACAGCGCGATCGGTGACCCGAGGCCTCCGGTCCCGATGCAGAGCACGCTTGCGGCCTTCAGCCGCTTCTGCCCCTCCAGAGTCACCTCCGGCATGATCAAATGCCGCGAATACCTGGCAATTTCGTCATTCGAAAACTCGATGCGCTCGAGGCGACTGGGATCAATGATACTTTGGGCCATAAAACTGAGGAGTGGAAACCTAGCAGGTGTTTTCAATTTGAAAAGAGAGAGCGCGCAGACAATTCAGACAAGAAAGAAAAACCTTCTCCGCCTGAACTGCTGAGAAAACCTGAGTGGAGGCCAGATGCAATCATGAAGCTGGTTCCTCCAAAACTCGTAAGGTCGTAAAGACGGAAGGCTCACAAACCCGCCAGATCAAAAAAAAGCGGGGCCCCTTAAAGGACCCCGCTCAAAACTACGCCGGTTCTAAATCGAACCGCAAAAGCTGGCTAGTAACGCCCGCCACGCCCGCCACGGTCGCCACCGCGATCGCCGCGATCGCCGCGATCGCCACGATCTCCACCGCGACCGCCACCACCACCGCGGTCAAAGCTACGGGGACCGCCACCACCGCCACCACCACTGCTGCGACGCTCAAAACCACCGCCGCCGCCGCCACCACCGCCCGGTCCGCGAGCTTCGCGGGGACGTGCTTCGTTCACCGTCAACGGACGGCCTTCCACATTCTGTCCGTGGAACCGACTCACCGCTTCCTGGCCTGCAGCCTCTGTCGCCATGGTCACAAAAGCGAAACCACGCGATTTATTCGTAAACTTGTCGAAAATAATCTGCACTTCGGTGACGTCACCGACCTGGCGGAACAAGTCCTCCAGTTCGCCTTCCGTCATCGTGAACGCTAGATTGCCGACATACAATTTGGTACCCATTCCGTTTTCTCAATTAGCTGCCAAGCAAAGAATTCGGTAAGGTTTCCGGTCGTCGGATCTCAAGCGCTCAGAGCGGCGTTATCGCGCCCTGCTCACTCCCCGTTGCCGAGGCTCTGCTAGACTGAGCGACCAGACTAGTGCAGGCACCAGTGCGTTTGCAATGCCAAAAGTGTACTAAGGTGAAGAATGTCAACGCGCATGCCCTTCCAGCAGGCCCTCTGCGCGGCACTCCAAGGCCTCCTCGCCCTCGGGATACATTCACTTTCCTAATCTTTCCTAAGAGCGCCCCCCACCCGGGACTCTAACTTTCACCAATGAAGCATAAACTTCCCCTCCTTCTCTTGGCCTCAGCCCTCCTTCCCGGTGCGCTTCAGGCCGAACTCAAGCTTCCCTCCGTCATCGGCAGCCACATGGTGCTGCAGCAAAACCTCGCCAACCCCGTCTGGGGCTGGGAAACCCCCGGCTCAACGGTCAGCGTCTCCTTTGCAGGCCAGTCAAAATCCGCCACCGCGGGTCCCGATGGAAAATGGACGGTGAAACTCGACCCGCTTCCAGCAAATGCGAATCCGCAGGTCCTGAAAATCACCTCGGCCGGCGGCGTCAAAGAACTGGAAGACGTTTTGGTGGGCGAAGTCTGGATGTGTTCGGGTCAGTCCAACATGGGCTTTCAGCTTCGCGAAGACTGGAACGGCGAACTGGAGGCGCTCGCCTCCAACCTTCCAAACCTGCGATTGATCAAGGTCCCCCAGGTTGGCACGCAAACCGCGCAGACCGACTTCAAAGGCGAATGGAAATCCTCCACGAAGGAAACAGCCATGGGCTTCAGCGCCCTTGGTTTTCTATACGGCCGCTATCTGCACCAGATTGTCGGAGTGCCGGTCGGCCTGATCGACAACGCCTGGGGCGGGTCGGCGGCGGAGGCCTGGGTGCGCCGCGAGAGCCTCGAAAAGGACCCGCGCTTCGCGCTTCTCATGGAAAACACTGCAAAAAACGAGACCTACAAGGCCTCTCCCGAGGCCCAGAAGGAATGGGAGCTTGCCATGGAAAAATACAAACCAGCCGCCGAAGCCGCCAAGGCGGCGAACAAGCCCGCCCCGCGCGCTCCGGCTTCCCCGCAATCCTGGCTTACCGGCAACGCCCGTCCCGGCAACATTTTCAACGGCGTCCTCAACCCCACAATCGGCTACGGGATCAAGGGCGTGATCTGGTACCAGGGGGAGAGCAACGCGTCGAGGGCCTGGGAATACGCCCAGCTCTTCCCCTTCATGATTCAGGAGTGGCGCAAAGAATGGAACCAGGGAGACTTTCCCTTCTACTGGGTGCAACTGGCGGACTTCAAACAGGAGGTCAAGAATCCCGAAGACTGTGACTGGGCGGAACTGCGCGAATCACAGACCAAAACCATGTCGCTGCCAAACACTGGGCAGGCGGTCATCACAGACCTAGGGGAAGGCAAAGACATTCACCCCAAAAACAAGCACGACGTGGCGGCGCGCCTTGTGCGCTGGGCACTCGCCAAGGACTACGGGATCAACATTCCCTACCGCAGTCCGGAGTTCAAAAGCATGGAGGTCGACGGAGAAAAGGCTACCGTTCACATCGACTGCTTCGGAAGCGCGCTCCGTCCCTTCGACGTGGAGGCCGCCGTGGGCTTCGCCGTCTGCGGAGAAGACAAGGTTTGGTACAATGCGCAGGGCATCGTCCACCCGCCTAGCACAGTGGTTTTGACGTGCAAAGAAGTGCCGAAGCCCGTCGCGGTGCGCTACGCCTGGGCGAACAACCCAGTGTGCAACCTCGCCAGTAAGGAGGGGCTCCCGCTCACTCCGTTCCGGACGGACAACTTCGAAATGATTACGAAACCCAAGCCCCCGGAGGCCCCAAAAGCCAAGAACTAGCATCCGCACTTCGCAAAAACCGGTGAAGCGTCTGGCTTCACCGGTTTTTTTTATTCACCCCAGAGGCCGGAAGCGCCGTCTCCCTCCCCAAACGATGCCTAAAGGCAAAGCTTCAATCCAAAAGGATTCTCTCATCCGCGAGGTTTCCGGTTGCTCCCTTCCCCCGTCGCTGACATTCAAATAGACACCCATGCGAGTTCCTCTTCTCGACCTGAAACTGCAATACGCCCCGCTCAAAGCCGAAATCCTGGCCGCCATCGAGGCCGTGGCTGACTCCCAAACCCTCGTGCTTGGCCCGCAGGTTGAAAAACTGGAAGCCGCCGTCGCCGCCTACACCGGAGCCGGCCACGCCATCGGAGTCTCCTCCGGAACGGACGCGCAACTCGTGCTGCTCATGGCCCTGGGGATCGGCCCCGGGGACGCGGTAATCACCACCCCGTACACCTTTTTCGCCACCGCCGGCTGCGTCGAACGCCTCGGGGCTCGCATCGTTTTCGCGGACATCGATCCGCTCACCTACAACATCTCGGTGCCCGCCCTGGAGGAGGCCCTCGCAAAAACAAGCCGCGTGAAGGCGATCATTCCGGTGCACTTGTTCGGGTGCTGCGCCGACATGCAGGCAATCACGGACCTCGCGGCGCAACACGGTGTGCCCGTGCTGGAAGACGCCGCTCAGGCCCTTGGTTGCGCGCACCCCTTGGGCGCGGCCGGCGCCATCAGCGAAGCAGGCTGGTACTCCTTCTATCCCACAAAAAACCTCGGTGCGTTCGGAGATGCCGGTATGGTCACCTGCCGGGACGCGAAGCTCGCGGACCGCATCCGCAGCCTTCGCAACCATGGAATGGAGCCCCGTTACTACCATCACTCGGTGGGCGGAAACTTCCGCCTGGACGCCATTCAGGCCGCCGTGTTGAACATCAAGCTCCCGCACCTCGACACCTGGGGCGCCGGCCGCCGCGCAAAAGCCGCCTACTACCGCTCAGCCTTCCACAAACACGGGCTCGACTGCGTCCTCGGACTGCCCACTGAGCCGTGGGCCGGAACCGGCGTCGAAAACCACCACATCTACAACCAGTTTATCATCCGGGCCCCTAAGAGGGACGCCCTGCGGCAATTTTTGTCCGAAGCCGGCATTGGATCAGAAATCTACTACCCGCTGCCGCTGCACCTTCAAGAGTGCTTCCAGTCCCTCGGCTACAAGACCGGCGACTTTCCACAGGCGGAAAAAGCGGCAGCCGAGACGCTTGCCCTTCCTGTATTCCCCGAACTAACCGAGGCGCAGCAGGAATACGTGGTGGAAAAAATCGGCGCGTTTTACGCCCTCCAACCGGTGGGCGCCGCCGCGCATTAGCCCACCGCCCCCCCCGGGGCCGGCTTTGATCCGTAGAACAGCTCCACAGGTGGAGCAGACGGCCTTCACTGCCAGCCCAAAGCGTTTCATGCGTCCCTTCGCCGCCACCCTCATTCCCTTGTGCTCTGCGCTGGGATACACGTTCGCCGCGCTCATGCTCAAGCGCGCAACCGAACGCGGAGTGGGCCCCTGGCGCGTGATGGTGATGGTAAACTGTACGGCGGCGCTGGTCTTCGCCCCCTGGTGGTTCACCGGCGGCAACAGCTTCGAATGGCTGCACCTCATGCACGCGGTGATCACGGGCGTGACCTTTTTTATCGGCCAGATTCTCACCTTTCTCGCGCTCAACCGCGGGGACGTCTCCATTACCACGCCAGTTCTGGGCACGAAGGTGATTCTTGTGGCGTTCCTCGCCGTGATTTTCGCGGGCGACAGGCTGACGCCCACCCTCTGGACAGCGGCGTTTCTCACCACCGCAGCGACAGCCCTCCTAGGCGGTGAACTCCGCACAAACCGCGAACGGGTGCTTCCGAGCCTTGTGTTTGGATTCAGCGCCGCGCTGGCCTATGCAAGCGCCGACGTGCAGCAGTTGAACTGGGCGCCGGCCTGGGGGTTCGGACACTATGCGCCGGCGATGTTCGCGACCGTGGGACTGTGCTCCGTGACCTTCGCTCTGTTTTTAAAGCAACCCCTTTCGGAGGTTCCCCGGCGCTCCGTGCTCTGGGCGCTCGGAGGAGGGACACTCCTTTCCCTTCAGGCCACCGGCATCGCCTACAGCATCGCGGTTTACCGCGAGGTCACGCTCACCAACATCCTCTACAACAGTCGGGGCGTCTGGAGCGTGATTTTGGTTTGGCTCGCAGGCCACTGGTTTTCAAACACCGAACGCACCGTGGGGAACGCCATCATGGGCCGGCGTCTGGCGGGCGCCCTGCTGCTCCTCACTGCGGTCTTCATCGGAATCCGCCGCTGAAACGGCTACGTCGCCAATGGAGCGGTTACTTCGCCTTGGGGGCGGCTTCGTCGAGTTTCTTCAAAAACTTTTGGGGCTCTTTGTTGAAGTCCTTTAGGCAGGCCTTGCAGCAAAACTGCACCTCACGGCCCTCATAACTGTAGACGAACGACTTCCCCATGGAGCCGAGCTTCTCGCCTGAAACCACGCAGGTTTTCAGAGGATAGGGCGTGGGATCAGCAGCCAAGGCAGATGCACACAGAGCCAGCGAAAACAGAGCGAGGAATGGTTTCATAATCCAAAAGAGGTTGCAGGTAAGAAAAACAACGCTAGCCCCAAGGCCGTTCAGATTCCACCTCCGTTTCGATGCTCACCACTGCGAGCGATCCAAGCCGCAGGGTCTCGGCGCCGTTTCAGGCACCATCAGCCATCCACCGACCATCCACCGACCAACTCACGCACAGACCAACTCACGCACAGACCATCCGCGGCGACCTCCACAAACGAATTTGAATCGCACGCAAGACGACGCCGCTGAAGTGCGCCGTCGTGCGCCGCATTCCAATACACCATGAAAAACCTCGCTTACACCGTGGCAACACTATCCGTCCTGAGCGGAATAGCCTTTGCCGGCACTACATCCACCAAGCTAAGCACTCCTGCCTCCCAGGCGGTGCCGTCCTCCGCCTTCGGAGCCAATGAGTTTAATTTCGACCTGTTCGGCACCTACCAGCTCGGAAACGGGCCGTTTCACGCAGGCCCCCTCACCTCAAAAGCCGGCGGCGGCGGCTTGGGCGCCGCCTATTTCTTCACACAAAACCTCGGGCTCGCCGCGGATGTTGCTTGCATCTACGGACACCAAAACCCCGATTTCGGCACCGGACACAAGACGGTGACCCAATCCACCGGTAGCCTCGTCCTGCGCATCCCGTACGAAGAATACAGCATTGCGCCCTACGGCTTTATCGGTGGGGGAGTCACCGGAGGCGCGGGCACCTGGGCCAGCGGGCACGCCGGCGTTGGTGTCGAGTACCGTATTGTTCCAAACGCGGTAGGGATCTTTGCCGACGCCCGCTGGACCTACTACGGAGACTCGCACAGCCGCGGAGACCTCAACAATGTCCAGGGCCGCGCTGGTGTCCGGTTCGCCTTCTAAGCCCGCCGCGAAAGAAACGTTTAAAGAACACGGAGGCCGGCCCGCCGGCGCTCTTGTAAAACCCGAAGCGCGCGCCTTTCAAAAAGGCGCGCGTCTTTTTTCCCAACAAGCGCCGCCTACTCCGGCACCGGACGACTGGCCTTGCCCGAGACACGCTGCAACTCACAGCGGTTCGCCGCCGCGATCACCAGCTCCGCCACGCGGCGCTTCAAGCGCCAGCCGCGCAACAGGACCCAGAGCGCCAGCACACCGTACATCGCCCACAGCCAAGGATCGTTCCGGTCCATGAACGCCTTGCGGTACAGCAGCACGCCGAGCGCCAGCGTGTTCAGCAACACCGTCGTCACCACCGGCCGGTACACCAGCTGCACCCGCGTTAAACACTTCGGCCCCCCGTGGTACTCCGTCACGGTGCTCGCCTGCACGCTCCAGAAACGATTCCCGTAAATCTGCAGGTCCCACGTCTTCCAGCCCGTGTCGGAGGAATACCGCCAACCCTCCCGCTCCAGCAGCGCAAAGATCTCGGAAAGCAACCGCTCCCTGCCCTGACCGGTTTCATTCCAGAAGTTCAAACGCGAAGTTCCTCCGCGCTTGCTTGCGGAAGTCACGCCCTCCTCCTTCTGCGAAATCACCTCCGGCGGCGTGTGCTTGTATTTCATCCAGGTGAAATACCTCGCCCATCCGCGCGCAAGCGGCTGGGCAAGCGCCAGAAACCCCACCAGCAACCGCGCCCTGATCGTGTCGAAGGCGGGTTCAATGCGCGCGTGGATCATATACGAAAGCGCGACCAAAAACGTCGCCCCAAGCATGAACAAAGGCACCATCCGCAGCTTCTCCAAAGGCACCCCGAGCACCGCCATGAACAAAGTCAAAACCACCCACTCGATGCTGCTCACATAGGCCGCAACCTCAGACTGCGGCGTCGGATAAATCGACTGGAACAAGCCCTCCCCGAAAACACCGTGGTAGATGATCGGGCTGTTGAGCAACCAGGTGAAGCGCGGCGCCCCGTAAATCTGCCCCTTCCACTTGGCGGTGCCCGTCGGCCCGAAAAACACCAGATGCTTGAAGCGCAGCATCGACTCCGCCTCGCCGTAGCCCTCCTGCTGCTTGCGAAACGCCTGCAGCGTAAACCGGCGGTAGTGCCAGACGATTGCGCTCGGACTGAACGCGATCACGCCGCCGTTGGTCTGCAGCCGCCAGCAAAAATCTACGTCGTCACCCGCCTTGCGGTACTCGATGTCGAACCCGCCGATGCTCTCGAAAGCGGCGCGGTGGAAGGCCATGTTGCAGCCCGGTATGTGTTCCGCAACCACGTCCGTCAAAAGCACATGGCTCGGCCCGCCCGGCGCGCCCGCAACCGCCGCCTGAATCCAGTCCACGGCGGGAGGCGAGATGTTCGGGCCGCCCACCCCGACGTAATCCCCGCTCAACAAAGTGCCGATCAAATAATAAAGCCAGTCGGGGTCGGCCATGCAGTCCGAGTCGGTGTAGGCGAACACGTCCCCCCGCGCATTCCGCGCCCCCTCGTTGCGCGCAAAACTCAGCCCCATGTTTTTCTGCCGGATATTGACGAACTCGGGCAGCCTGGCTCCCGTACGCTCCGCCCTCTTTTGGCGGTCCGCCTCATAAGCCTGAACCAGTTCCTGCGTGTTGTCCTTGGAGCCGTCATCGACCAGAATAATTTCAAAATCCGGGTAGTTCACGAGGTCCAGTGACTCCAGGCAGGCCTGCAGCGTTTTGCCTCCGTTGTAGGAGCATACGATCACCGACACCTTCGGATAAGAGTCCAGTTTCACCCGGTCCTGCACCGGCACGCCTGCGCCGATGATGCTCTTGAGCATGTGGTAGGCCTTCTTCGGCCGGCGCTCGCGCGTCACGAGGCCGAACTCCCAGTCCAGAATCTCATGTCCGCCCGTGAACCATTCGTCCGTCCAGGAAAAGAAGACCGTTCCCGCGGCCCCGCCGCGCACCACCGACTCCAGATGCCAGCGAAGGACATCCTCCTGCATGTCCTCGCCCTTGCGCATGGTGTCCAGACCGAATTCACCAAACACGAGGGGCTTGTCCCCCGCCAGGTTCTGCAGGCGGGCGAGGTACTTTTCAAAATCCCTCTGCCTCTCGAGGTAGACGTTGAACGTGTAAAAGTCGACGTTCTGCGGCAACAGATATTCCGTCGGCGGATAGCTGGCGTACGAATACAGCGGCCGCGGATCCGTGGCCCGCGCCACCGCGATGAGCTGCTCGACAAACTCCGTCACCCGACGCGCCCCGAGCCAGCGCACCATCGAACTCGGAATCTCATTCCCCACCAGGTACCCGAAAATCGCCTCGTGCCCTTTGTGCGTCGCAACGGCCGTGCGGATCGTGTCCACGATCTTGTTCCGCATTCCCGAATGGTTCAGGAACTCCACATGCTCCGCCCACGGAATGGAGATCAGCACCCGCAGGTGGAACTCCCTAGCGATGTCCAGAAACCAGCGGGGGGGCACATGGTAAATGCGCAAGAGGTTCCCCCCCATCTCCGCGATCTGCGCAAAGTCCTTCCGAGCGCGCTCGGGATTACCCACGTAAAACCCATCCGTATCGGGGGCGAACGGGCCATAGGTGATGCCCTTGACGAAAAATTTATCTTCGCCCTCAAACAAAAACTTGGCCCGCACCTCCACCGCTTCGAGGGGTTTGGGAGCGTTGGGCGTGCCGGGATCTGGGAGAGCGGACATTTCGTTTTTCGGCATGTACAGGCTTGGGAAAGTAATAGATTTAGGGGGCAAAAGCTCCGGAAGCAAGGCAGTCCCTGCAGCGAAGGACCGTCTTCAGAGCGGGCAGACCTCCGCCCTCCCTCCCGGAATCCAGCTCATCAGATCGAACAAAGCACCTCCGTGCTCACCCGCTCCACCTCGTCGAGATCCACGCCCGTGTGCGCGACCGACAGGAAGCCGGCCTCGAACTGCGAGGGCGCAAAGTACACCCCGCGCTCGCGGCATCCGTGGAAAAACCTTCCAAACGCCGCCTTGTCACTGTGCTGCGCGGACGCCAAGTCGTCCACCGCCCCCTCCGTAAAGTAGAGGCAGAACATCGAGCCGATCCGGCGAAAGTTGTAATTGCGACCGCTGCGCTTGAGCGCACGCCGCACCCCGGCCTCGAACGCCGCCCCGGTCTCCTCCAGCCGCCGCCACCCGTCCAGACGCTCCATTTCCCGCAACTGCGCGAGCCCCGCGGAAAGCGCCAGAGGATTGCCCGACAAGGTCCCCGCCTGGTACACGGGGCCCTCCGGCGAAAGGCACCGCATAATCTCCGCGCGACCGCCAAACGCCCCCACAGGCAGCCCGCCCCCGATCACCTTCCCGAGCGCTGTCATGTCCGGGACGATCCCGCACAGCTCCTGATAACCGCCCCGCGCGAGACGGAACCCCGTCATCACCTCGTCAAAAATCAACACAGTCCCCTGCGCCGTGCACAGTTCCCGCAGCAGCTCCAGAAAGCCAGGCTTCGGCAGGTAAAGCCCCGCGTTCGCCGGCACCGGCTCCACAATCACGGCCGCGATCTGCTCCGGGTGGGCGGCGAAAACCGCCCTCAGGCTTTCCGGATCGTTGAAGGGTACGGTCAGCGTCAGCGCCGCGAGCGCCGCGGGAACGCCCCCGCTGTCGGGACTCCCGTGGGTGAGCGCCCCGCTGCCGGCCTTCACCAAAAGCGAGTCGACGTGCCCGTGGTAGCACCCCTCAAACTTGACGATCTTGTCCCGCCCCGTATACCCGCGGGCCAGCCGGATCGCGGACATCGTGGCCTCAGTCCCGCTGCTCACCATGCGGACCATCTCGATGGACGGCACCCATTTCACAATCGTCCGCGCCATCTCCACCTCCAGCGGATTTGGAATCCCAAAGCTTACCCCACGGCCCGCCGCCGCTTGGATCGCCTCCCGCACCGCAGCGGGCGCGTGCCCGAGAATCGCCGGCCCCCAGGTGCCGACAAAGTCCACGTACCGCTTGCCGTCCACGTCCCAGATGTACGGCCCCTCCGCCCTGTCTACAAAGAACGGCTCGCCCCCCACCCCCCGGAAGGCGCGCACAGGCGAGTTCACCCCGCCCGGAATGAGCGTGCGGGCTTCTGCAAAAAGAGCGGCGGAACGTGAGGCGGAATCCATCCCGTTGTTTTAGCGGGTCCAGACAACCGCCGGCAACCTCCGAGCACTCGCATCTGCAACCGGGCCCCGCCCGCACCATCCTCGAACCAACGGCTGGACAATCCCTCCGCCCGCAAAAACAATCTCGCGCCATCAAAAGCATTCCAACGCAAACGCCGGCTGCGCCTCTGCATCCTGCAAAGCCCCCCAAACTCCGCCACTCCTTCCCCCAATCCACGCGCTCCCATGATCCCCCTCCCCCCCACCACCCGCCGAAGCCTGCTGCAAACTGCCGCAGCCGCCCTTTTCCTCCTTCAGACCCCGGGGTTCGCCGCCACGCCCGGCACCCCCGAAAAACTCCCCCTCTGGCCCGACGAGGCCCCGACCGGCGGCGACGCCTTCGCTCCATCCACGGCCGCGCTCACGGTCCATCTGCCTCAGAACCCGAACGGCACCGCTTTCGTCATCTGTCCGGGGGGCGGCTACGGCGGACTCGTCACCGGCGCCGAGGGTCACGGCATCGCCCAGTGGCTCAACTCCCACGGCATTACAGGCATCGTGCTTGAATACCGTCTCCCCAACGGCAATTCGTTTCTCCCGCTGGCCGACGCCCAGCGCGCCCTGCGCACGGTGCGGGCCCGCGCCGCGGAATGGCGGATCCAGCCGGACAAAATCGGCATCATCGGCTTTTCCGCCGGAGGCCACCTCGCCTCCACGGCCGGGACGCATTTCGACCTCGGCCGCCCCGACGCCCCGGACCCGGTGGAAAAGCTCTCCTGCCGCCCCGACTTCCAGGTACTCATCTACCCTGTCATCACGATGGGCGGCAACGGCCACTCGGGCTCGCGCAAGCGCCTCCTGGGCGACTCGCCGACCGAGGAGGCGATCCGCAACTTTTCAAACGAAACCCAGGTGACAACGCAGACGCCCCCGGCGTTCCTCGCCCACGCAGTGGACGACAAGACGGTCCCCGTGGAGAACAGCGTGCGTTTCCACGAAGCGATGCAGTCCGCCGGCCGCCCTTCCAAGCTGCTCCAACTGCCCTCCGGCGGCCACGGCCTCAACGGCTACAAGGGCCCCATGTGGGACCAATGGCAGACGGAATGCCTGGAGTGGCTGCGGGCAATAGGAGCGGCAGCGGAAAAATAGCGCGGCGGTGCGAAAGAGGCCGGACGTGCCCCACCACACCCGAACTGAAGCCTTTAGAGTCGGGTCCGAAGCCGAGGTCAAAGCTGCAAACACCGGCCACAGAAGCGTCTCCATTTAGCTCGGAAACGAAAGCTCACTCGGGGGCACGAATGGATATAAACATTTCTAATTCATATCATTCTATAGATTTTCTCCGCGCCTCCGCGCCTCCGCGAGACATCCCTTTTTATCTTTAACCTCGGAATTCGGAATACTGGGAGTCTAGAAAACATCCCCCAGTCCACGCTCCTTTCGTTCGTAAAACCAGAACCCATGCCTCAAATCAGCCAGCGCCGATGGTTAAATGGGAATTTTCACCTCAGCTCTTCGCCCAGGCGTTTTTTCGCCGCCCCCCCGTCCGGGACGGCGAACAAGTTTGAACGCCCCTGACGCTTCCGGATTTCTGTGATAGAAGTCTCTATCATGAAAACCGCAACCGTGGCCGACCTTCGCAACCATTTCCGGCGTGTCTCCGCGTGGATCGAGAACGGCGAAACCGTGGAAATCATCAAACGCGGGCGGACATTTGCCCGTCTTGTTCCGCCGGTTCCCGAAAAAACGGCGCTGCCCACGGTGGATTGGGCTGCCCAGCGCAAGGCCATTTGGGGTAGTCGCGTTTTCAGCGCGGCGGAGGTAACGGCCATGGAGGATTTCGAGCAGGACGGGGAGGAGGGTTGAACGCCTTCGCCGACACTTCCCCGTTGTGCGCTCTCTATCGTGAACAGGACAATTCGCAAGAGGCAGACCGGCTGATGCAGCAGTAATCCTCACCGGTTCACGTTTCGTCCTTGGTGCTTTTCGAATTTCGGCAGTCGCTCCGCCTGCAGGCCTTCCGGTTTTCCCAGGATCGAACGCAGGGATTTTCAAAGACGGAGGCGCACCGGATGATTGAAACCCTGCAAGCAAACATCGTGGCAGGCCGTCTCATGATCCCGCCCATAGAGGACTGGGCCAGGGTTTACAGCATCGCCGAGGAGCTTTCAGCACAACACACCATACAAGGCGGGCATCGGAGTTTCGATCTCCTGCACGTCGCGACGGCGCTTCATGTGAAGGCCGGGCGTTTCATGACTTTCGACACCCGCCAAGCCGCGCTGGCCAAGGCTGCCGGTCTCAAGGTCTGAACGTAAAAAAGACTTCCCGGAAACCAGCCAGGGGGAGAACGGCGGCAGACAATTTTGGAAAGCCGCGACCGGCGCAACACGAAACCAAGGGGCTGTTCTCCGTAGGGGTGAAGTTCTAACCCCTCCCTCCGGGATCCTCCAAAGCGCTCCGGGCAGCGCATTGAGCCACCTAAAGAGCGCCGCCCCCCCTGTCTCCAAGGAGGCGGGTTTAGAACGAAAAATTAATCCCCGTCTGAATAACCGGGATGATGTTCAGCTTGTTCCCGATGCCGCGCCGGAGTGAATCGCGCTCATCCGCTACGCTTTTAATCACGTTGGGATCCGTGGAGGTCGTGGACAGCTGCACATCCGGTTTGCCGGCAAAATAAGCGCCGACGTCATACGAAAACCCCCATTGATGGGCGCTGTCAAAATAGAACAAATTGCCACCCATCGACACAATCGGACTGACTGCCCTCTGCTTCGACTGGATGTGCAAAGATCCAACCTGTGCAGGAGTGTATAGCTGACCACCCAAGTTGACGTTGGCTGAAGGATTCAGGCTCCCCGTAAAGCTGTTCTGATTAAACAGCACGCCCGCGCTGAGCCGGAAGGAGCGGTTCTGCCAGGGATAAAGGTCCACAAACAGCGGCTCCGACTGCATCTTCAGCTTGAGGTGATACTTCAGATCCGAGAGCGACTGGTTCCTTGTTAAAGAAAACCAGTCGTAACCAGCGCGCACGCCGAAATGATCCGAAAAACGCCACCCGAGCGAAGCACCGAAAAACGTCGGCAGGCCCACGTGGCCCTCCAAGGTCATCCGGTCGGAGAAATCTCCTCCGCCGCGAGAGGACCGGCTGAATGAGTTTTCAGATGGCGTCATCATGCCGGTGTACGCCGCCTTGAGCACTTGGACCCCGTTGCCGGTGCCTTCTCCCGCGCCGTTCAGCACGAGGAATTCAGAGGCCTGCTCCGCACGCAGTTCCGGGTTTTCAGCCGCAACCTTCTCAAGATCCGGCTGCTGGAGCGAATCATCGCTCGAAGGCAGCACCACTGGCTCGGTCTCGGGCACCGTAAGGCTGAGTCCGCCGATCTGCACGGTGCGTTCTGAAGCATCCGCCTGCGCAGAGGATACGAGCATCAACGCGGTGATTGAACCGGCCAGAGGAACCGTAAGGGCAGTTAAGCGAGAAGGAAAAAGCGATGTTTTCATATGGAGACGGGATTCAAAAGATGGCGCAGCAAAGTGACGCGACAGGTACGATCTAAGGATTTCCTTTCAAGGACGAAACGGGAGACGTTTTGGATTTCACGGGGGCGGTTGGCTGGGGCTCCGGGGATGGCTTGGCCGCCGGCTCGGGGGCCGGAGATTGCCCCTGCTGCTGGATCTTCCACTTCTGCGTAATCAGACGCGCATCGGGATCCACCTTCGCGATCTCAATCAGATCCGTCAGCAGCGCGGCGTACTGAGTTTCCAAAGCGGAGGCGCGCTTGATTTGCTGCTCGCGCTTTTCGAGCGCCTCCTCGGTCTGAGTATGGGTTGTTTTGAGAGTGGTCAGCTTCCGGGCGGCGAAGTTGAGCTGAGACTCGCAGAGGGACTTTTCAAGCAAAGCCACGCCCAGCTGACCCCCTATCACAATGAGTCCGGCCAGCACCCAAAGCGCCAGAGCCAATGCGTCTAGGTTCAAAGCTCCCGGCGAACGAGGAGCCCCTGGGTTCAAGTCAGATCGGTACTCGGACATTCTATTTGCCCCCCTTTTTATCGGAACCCTCGGCACCCGCGGGCTTGACTCCGTGTTTCGCCAGAAGCTCGCGGAGCCTGGGGTTGTTAGCCTTTTCCGCCACGGAACTGATGTCCGCGAGCACGGCGGGCCCCACCGACTCCGAAATTGCGGACCCTTTATTCAACTTCTCCTGCTGCGCCTGGAGCTTCTGCCTGGCTTCCACCAGTTTGGTCTGCAGGGACTCTACTACTTGGGTGAACTGGGCGGCCTCGGTGCGCGCCTTTGCATTCGCGACGCTGACGTAGGCCAGCACTGACGCCAGCACCAAGGCCAGAGCGCCTCCGCCGAGATGAATGTAGCCGAGTTTCATTTAGAACGGAGCGGGCAAAAATTTAGCGTGCTCGCTCACACCCGTCCAGAAAGCCCCAAAAATCACGGAACACAACATAATTTCAGCGTATCAAAAGGAGCCTCCCCTTGCTCCACAAGGCGTGTGATATCTCTGAAAAAGGAAACCAACCTCACTCATCCGCGCATGCAGACATGAGTTTACCAGACCAAAACTAATGATTCAACCTTCCGCGGGTAGTCTCTCCGCCAGATGACCGCCGCCCACCCCCTTCCCAAAGCCGATCCCCGTCCGCCAGCCGGCCGGATTCTCCTGCTGCAGGCGCTCTGCGGACTTTTGCTCTGCTCGGCGACCCTCCTCGCGGAGGGGCCCGCACCGACCGACATCGCGCTTGGGGAAAAGATCTACCGCGAAACTTGCGCGGACTGCCACGGCAAACAGGGCGAAGGCGTCAAAGGCAAATACGACGATGCCCTCGCGGGCAACCGAAGCATCCCCTCCCTCACCCGGCTGATCTCCAAAACCATGCCCGAGGGCAAGGAAGGCACCTGCACCGGCAAAGACGCCGAAGCCGTTTCCGCCTACATCCACGCCAGGTTCTACTCCCCCGCCGCGCAGGCCCGCATCCGCCCCGTTGAGGAAAGCCTCTCCCGCCTCACCGTCGCACAGTACCAAAACTCCATCGCCGACCTCGTCGGGCGCTTCCGCCCCGGCTTCGACAAGACCCCCGGCGGCGAACGCGGCCTCCGCGGCTTCTACTCGGGCTTCGCCATCCCCACCCCGGAGGAAATCGCGGCGGACGCCGAGCTCGAAAAACAGACCAAGAAGAAGAAGGACCGCAACGCCCGTAAAAAGGAAAACTTCGACCGCGTCGACCCCCAGGTGCACTTCCATTTTGGAGGCGACAGCCCGAACGCTGAAAAGATGATCCCCGAGGAATTCTCGGTGCGCTGGGGCGGTTCTCTGCTCGCCCCCGAGACCGGCACCTACGAGTTCGCCGTCAAGACTGAGAACGGCTTCCGGCTTTTCGTAAACGAACAGGACGCGCCCCTCATCGACTCGTGGGTGACGCCCGGCCCCGAGGTGCGCGAGGAGCGGAAGAAAATCTTTCTCCTCGGCGGGCGGGCGTACCGCTTCGAACTCTCCTTCTTCAAGTTCAAGGACAAGACCGCCTCCGTCGAAGTCTACTGGAAGCCGCCGCACGGACGGGAGGAACTGCTTCCCAGCGAACGGCTCATGCCGCAGGAGGTCCGCCCGAACATGGTCGTGAACACGGTCCTCCCCGCGGACGACCGCAGTGACGGCTACGAACGCGGCACCACGCTTTCCAAGGAATGGGACCAGGCCACCACCGCCGCGGCGATCGAGGTCGCCGACCACATCCAGCGCAGCCTCGACAACCTCGCAGGCACCAAGGCCGGCGCACCCGACCGTCTGGAGAAGCTCAAGGCGTTCTGCGCGCGCTTTGTGGAAACCGCGTTCCGGCGGCCGCTCACCGAAGAACAGCGCGCAGCCTTCATCGCACGCGCCTTCGAGGCATCGCCCACTCCAGTTCTGGCGGTGAAGCGCGTCGTGTTGTTTACACTCAAGTCCCCGCGCTTTTTGTATCCGGAACTCTCGCAGGGAGAAACCCCCGACGGCTTCACCATCGCGTCCCGCCTCGCGCTCGTCCTCTGGGACTCCCTTCCCGACGCCGCCCTCTGGAAAGCCGCGGGCGAGGGCAAACTCGCCACGCGCCAGGATGCCGAGCGGGAGACGGCGCGCATGCTGGCCGACCCGCGCACCCGGGCGAAGTTGAACGGGTTCTTCGAACGCTGGCTGGATCTGGAGCGCGCGGACCACGCCGCCAAGGACTCTGTTCTGTTCCCGGGGTTTGACGAAAAGCTGCGCGCGGACCTGCGCGAATCGCTGGCCCTGTTTTTGGACGAAGTGGTCTGGGGGCAGGCTTCCGACTACCGCCAGTTGCTGCAGGCCGACCACCTGTGGCTCAACGCGCGGCTCGGAAAATACTACGGGACGGAGGTTTCCGGGGAGGGTTTTCAGCGCGTCGTGCCGGCGCCGGGACAGCGCGCCGGAGTGCTCACGCACCCCTACCTGCTCTCCTCGCTGGCCTACAGCCGCTCCACGTCGCCGATCCACCGCGGCGTGTTTCTGACGCGCAGCATCGTCGGGATGCCTTTGAAGAACCCCTCGACCGCCGTGGCGTTCGAAGATGCCAAGTTCGACCCGAGCCTGACCATGCGCGAAAAGGTCAGCTCGCTGACCAAAGGCGCCTCCTGCAGCGGCTGCCACGGCGTGATCAATCCCCTGGGGTTCACGCTCGAACACTTCGACGCCGTGGGCCGCTGGCGCACGGAGGACAACCGGAAGCCCGTGGATTCGAAGGTGGAATTCCACACGGAAGAGGGCGCCGCGCTGAACTTGAGCAGCCCGGGCGATGTGGCTGGCCTCGCAGTGAAGAGCGAGAAGGCGCATGAAGCCTTTGTGCGGGAAATGTTTCTCCATGCGGTGAAGCAGCCGCCAGCCGCCTTCGGCGCGGACACCCTGGCGCAGTTGCGCGCACAGTTTTCGCAGAACCAGTTTCACATCCGCAAATTGTTTGCCAGCATGGCGGTCACCAAGGCGCTGCACGGTGCGCCGGGCGAATCTCCGAAGGTCGCCGAAGCGCTTCCGCAGCCGCCGCAGCATCCTTAACCTTTCCCCGCCCCGGCACATTTTCCCCGCACCCACCGCCATGAATCCAATCAACCGCCGTGCATTTCTGCGCAACCTGGGAGTCTCCGCAGCCACCCTCCCCTTCCTCGCCGGCCTGCCCAGCCTCGCGGGTGCAGAAGAACCGCGCCGGCGCCAGCGGCTCGTGATCATGTTTTCCCCCAACGGCACCCTGCCCACGGAGTTCTGGCCGGACACCGAGGGCGAGGCGTTCGAGCTGAAGTCCATCCTGCAGCCGCTGGAGCCGTTCAAGAACAAGACTTTGCTGCTGAAGGGGGTGTACAACAAAATCAAAGGCGACGGCGACCAGCACATGCGCGGCATGAGCTGCCTGCTCACTGCGGACCGTCTGCTCCCCGGGAACATCATGGGCGGAGGCGGCGCGCCGGCGGGCTGGGCGGCAGGGATTTCCATCGACCAGGAAATCCGCAACCACCTCCAGAGCCGGCCGGAGACCAAGACCCGCTTCGGGTCGCTGGAGTTTGGCGTCGCCGTTCCGGACAGGGCCGACCCGTGGACGCGCATGAGCTACCGCGGAGGCAACCAGCCGGTTGCGCCCGTGGATGATCCGTACCGGATGTTCGCAAGGCTCTACGGCCAGATGAAGGACAAGGACACGCTCGTGAGCATTCTGGACGACGTGAAGGCCGACCTTGAGAAGGTCTCCCGGAAGCTCAGCGCTCGCGACAAGCGGATGCTCGAGGAACACATGTCGCTGGTGCGCAACTTCGAGACGGAGCTCAAGGCGCCCGCCGACGCCTCGGTCACGCACCAGATGCCGGCGCTTGATCCGGGGATCGAGATCGTAAACGACAACACGCCGCAGCTGAGTCGGATGCAGATCAACCTGCTGGTGAATGCGCTGGCCAACGACATGTCCCGGGTGGCCACGCTGCAGTACATGCGCAGTGTCGGCCAGGCGCAGATGCGCTGGCTGGGCGTGGAGGAGGGCCACCACACGCTTTCCCACGAACCGGACGACAACAAGGAAGCCTTTGCGAAGCTGCAGAAGATCAACAGCTGGTTCTGCGGCGAGTTCGCCTACCTCGCCAAGCGGCTTTCAGAAACACCCGAGCCCTCGGGGGACGGGACGATGCTAGACAACACCCTGCTGGTGTGGACCAACGAACTCGGCAAGGGGAACTCGCACACGCTCGACAACATCCCGATCGTGATGGCGGGCGGCGCGCCGGGGATGAAGATGGGGAGGTTCGTGAACCTCGACAAGGTGGCGCACAACCGGCTGTGGCTGAGTGTTGCGCAGGCGATGGGACACACGGGGCTCACCACGTTCGGACAGGCGGACCTGTGCGCGGACGGCCCCCTGGCGTTGGGGTAGGGACGGGGAAAGATCTCACGCGGAGGCGCATAGCCGCGGAGAGGAAAGACAAATGGACTTGGCCGAGCACGCTTTACAGCGAACCGCTTGAGCGACGGGGCGACAGGGCGAAGTCCCCCCCTCCAAAATTCGCCTTAGAGGCTGACGCTCTGGATCAACGCCTGATTCGCAGAGAAGACGTTGGACGTGAAGCCTGTGAGCCTGTTCACATCTGCCTGGGATACGCCGCAGCTAGACAGAACCATTGCCGGAGTGACCATCGGAGAAAGCGAACTGGAAGCCTCTTGTTTCAAACCATCCAGAATGGTCTGGGTGGAGGAATAGGGAGGATAATTGGAAAGGGTGGAAACGCTCGAAGAGGAGGTGCTCAAACCCCGGGTGAGCTTGCTGGAATCGACTGATCCGGCTGCGCTTGCGAGATTGGTCTGCGCCGAGGAAAGGGCCGTCTGGGCGGAAGAGACATTACCCGTCTGGAAGGCGGCCTGGAGGGCGCGGATGTCGGAGAAACTCTGGGATCCGGAGGCGACTGTGTTGGAGTCCGCCGTCGCCGCCATCGCCAGCCCCACAGAGAATGCGCGGAGGGAGGACTGAGCCTGGGCCATGTTTCCCGATGCCACAGCCGATTGAACGGAGGCCAGTTGCGTGGAGGAGGAACCCGTTTGGGAACCGGCGTCAGCGCCCACCGATCCGCCCTGCAAACGGCTAGTCAGGCTGTTCATGGCGGTCTGAGCATCCGCCAGATTGCCGGTCAGCACCGAAGCGGTAACCGAATGGAAATCCCTTTTGACCGAGGCGTTTTGAGTCACCGGGTCGAATCCGTTGACCGCCGCGACGGAGGAGTCCCGCATGAAAACCGTCAAGGCAGACCTAGCGGCAGACTTGTCGCCGGAACGCACGGCTTCCTGAAGAGCAACGAAATGGTGGGCATACTGAATCGCCTGCACCTGGAGGATTTCGCCGCCAAGACCATAACCAGAAGAAATTTTAGTGACGCCCATAGTCGTTAAATATTGAGGTCAAATAGTTTATGATTGATAAAGTAAAGCACGCGGAGCTGCACCAAAGAGGGGGCGCTGTCTGAGAACAATCTTTGATTAGCACCGCGCCTCAACAGTGTAAAGCTTCTTTAGAAAGCAAAGGCAAACCAATAAGAAATCCTTATTTATAATTTGGCGCGAGCAGCGCGTCCCTACTGCTTGAGCAACTCCGCGCAGGTCGCGTTGAACCATTGCACGGACTTTGCAATGTCCGGCACCGAGTCTTCCCAGTTGAACTCGTACTCCACGCAAATCGCTCCCTTGAACTTCTGCCGCTTGAGTTCGGCGAGCATGCCCTTCGCATTGCTCACCCCCGTACCCCAAGGCAGGTCGTGGCCGCTGAGGGCGGCCTGGTCCAGGTCCTTGAAGTGCAGCGCGATCACCCGCCCCTCGAGTTTCCGTAGGGATTCCACGGGATCCAAGCCGGAGCGAACCCAGTGGCCCACGTCGGCGCAGGCCCCTAGAAGGGGGCTGCGGCCCTGCACCGCGGCCAGCACCGTGTCAGGATGCCAGTAGAAGCTCTTCGGACCGGGATGATTGTGAATGGCGACCTGGATATTGTACTCCTTGGCGAGCTTCTCCACGACGTCCATCACCGGCGCAAGTTCCTCCATCTTATTGTGCACCTCGGGCTCCGCCACGAGCACCTTGATTCCCATGCGCTTGGCTCCCTCGAAAATCTTGCGGCTCTCCTCGATGTCCAAGACGGGCTTCACCACCCCCATGTTCACAAACACGGGGGAGATTCCCTTTTCCTGCATCCTCGCCCGAATCGCCGCGAAATCGGCCTCTGAAAGGTTCACCGTGGGCGACTTTGAAATTTTGCCCTCCGAGTCCGTCAGGTTGACGTTCCCCGAGATGCTCATGTGCCTGGCTCCCACGCTTGCCGTCTTTTGGATGGCGTCGAAAATCGAGAACTTTTGGAACGTGTAAGAATGCACCGCGAGAGTGAATCCGAGCTGCTCGGCGGGATCCTCGGCGCACTGGGCGCTGGAGGATAGAAAGGCGGCGGAGAGAAGAGACACCGCTAGGATGAAGGTCTTTTTCATGGGGGGTAGTGGATCACTAGAAAAGCCCCGTAAACACGAGGCGTCAAAGCAGAAAGCGGAGCGCGGCCTTCCGGCGCCCAGCCAGGGGGCGGCGTCCTTGGCGGCCTCAGGAGCGGCGCTTGAGCACCACCCTTTTCAAACGCGCGTTCTCGGACGGGCTCCACGTCATGATCTCGGGGTCGTCGGCAAAGGCGTTGTGCACGATCCTGCGCTCGTAGGCGTTCATAGGCTCCATCTGCAGCGGACGGCCGTTCATGCGCACGGACTGCGCCAGCTCCCGCACCCTGGTCACGAGCCTGTCCTCCTGCATGGCGCGGTAGTGCTCCACATCGACCTGGATCTTCGGGGCGTCCTTGCTGTTTGCCAGAAGCATGCGGTTGAGCAGCATCTGCAAATCTTCAAGCACCCTTCCCTCGGGGCCAATCAGGCGGTCCTTGTCGGCGCTGAAAATCTGCAGCACTACGCAGGATTCTTCCCGGGTCTCCTGCACCTCGCAGAAGAAGCCCAGCAAACCCAGCATCGTCTCGAGTGTTTCGCGTGGATCCAAAGTCATAGGGGAGGGCGCCGGCATGGCGCTCACCTCCTATATGCCTCCACCGGAGACAACCTGCAAGCCAGAGCGTTGTTTTCGATTGGTAAGAAGCAACTGGACGATCGTGAAAACGTTTTGCACCGTCCAGTACAGTGCCAACCCAGAGGCGTAGTTATAGCAGAACACCACGAAGATCAGCGGCATGAACATGAACATGCGCTGCTGCACGGGATCCCCGGTCTTTGGGGTGAGCCGCATCTGGTAAAGCATGGTGCCGGCCATCAAAATTGGCAGCACGTTGATCGGGAAACCGGCCACCATGGCGACCGTGTCGGGCTGGGAAAGGTCGGTTACCCAGAGGAAGGGGCTGTTGCGCAACTCCACCGCTTTCCCAAGCATGTTGTAGAAGCCGAAGAAGATCGGAATCTGGACCACCATCGGGAGGCAGCCCGCCATCGGGTTCACCCCGTGTTTTTTGTAGAGCCCCAGAAGCTCCTGGTTCATGCGGGTCGGATCGTCCGCGTATTTCTCCCGGAGCGCCGTCATCTTCGGCTGCAGCGCCTGCATCTTCTTCATCGACTCGGTGGACTTGTTTTGCATCGGCCACATCAGCGTCTTGATGATGAGGGTGAGCACGATGATCGCCGCAGCGTAGGAACCCAGCATCGCGTGCAGCCCGCCCATGGAGGACAGCAGGATCTTGCTCACGAAGCCGAACATCCCAAAATCCATGATCTGCTCCTGGCCGCCCCCCAGTTCCCGCAACCGCGAGTGTTCGCGGGGACCGGAGTACACCACAAACTTGCGGACCAGGTCCTTACCCGGTTCCAGCACCGTGGCGCCGAAGCGCAGGGCGCCGTCCACGGCGAGCGGCACTACGCCGTCGCCGGAGCGGCCGCCGCCGGTCCATTCGTCCTTGGAGATCTGGAAAGGCCGGGCGAGCGCCTCAGCCGCGGGATCGCCCACGGGGGTCAAAATCGTGCTGTAATACTGGTTGGTGACCCCTGCCCACTGAATCTGGCCGGCGTCCTGGTACACCGGGCGGGGCTGCTTGTTGAACCCGAGGAAGCCGCCGCCGGAAAACCAGTTTACATCGGTGTACTTGGCCGCGCCGGCACTCATGCGGCTGAAACCGGTGTAGAGAGGCATGTCCTTGATGTGCAGCGCCGCGGCGGAACCTGCGCGGTACGCATAGGCGGGCACGGTCGCGGGAGCGGTGCCCCGGTTTACAAAGCGCACCTCCAGTTCCAGCCGGTAGGCGGCTGATGGCTTGCCCTCCGCGGAGGGCTGGAGCGTGTATTTTTTCTCCACGGCGATCTGCCTGGCATCCGTGCGCCTGAAGGTAATGCTTTTGCGATCAGCCGCCACCTCCGTCTCGTAAGAATCCAGAACCGCCGTCTCAAAGCTTTCGGTGATGGCTCCAATGGGGATCCCGCCGAATTCATTCAGCAAAAGAGGCGTTTTGCCTTCGCTCAAGTGCTTGAGCAATTTGACCTGGGAGACACCGCCGCCGAGGTTGCTGAAGCTCCACTCCACGTCGTCATCCGAGAGAACCTCGGTGACCTTGGGCAGGACGGGCCCTGCGGAGGCAGGCGCTTGGGCTGCGGCCGTGATGGGGACCGCGGTGCCCGGGGCCGGCGAAGAGGCTGCGCCTGGAGCCGCGGAGGGAGTCGCCGGGCCGGCTGCAGCTTCCTGGGCCAGCTGCGCGGAGGCCGCCTTTTCCTGCGACAGCCGGGTCTGCTCCATTTGCTTTGAATAAAACAACTGCCAGACCACCAGCACGACGATGGCAAAAGCCACTCCAATTTTTCCCGTTCGATCCATAATCAATAATTCTTAAAAAATTCCGCTACCGGGCGTCAGCCTGCCCGGTTCGAGCGCCAGCGGACGCTCCGCAACACAACCGGCACGGGATCCATTCCGGCCCCACCCCAGGGATGGCACCGAGCCAGACGCCGCACCCCCAGCCAGCTTCCCCTGCAGGCTCCGTGGATTTGCAAGGCTTCCAAAAAATACTGGGAACAACTGGGTTCGAAGCGGCACCCGCATCCCGGCCCGCCGACGACGTGGAGCACCGGAGAAAGCACCCTTTGGTAGGACCGAATCAAAAACTGTAAAAGACCGGTGATCACAAAAGTACTCCGGCGCGGCGGGCAAGCTTGCACCATTCCAAATCGAGTTCGGCAAACGTGGCCTGCGAGGCGCGGAAGCGGGCAACGGTCACGCACCAAACGCTCCCCTGAACCTCGCGCTGGTGCGCCTGCTGTATGTGACGAATTCGGCGCCGGACGCGGTTGCGAACGACGGCCCCTCCAACTTTGCGCGAGGTCACCACACCGAAACGGACGTCCGGGCCAGCCTCCACAGCAACGGCACGCCAGACGCCCAATACGAGCCATTTCCCCGAAAACGACACGCCTTCCTCGCGCACCCGGCGAAACTCGCCGGACCGCTTCAGGCGCACCAATTTTCGAGGGGTGCTTTCCATTGGAATGGAATGCTTTCCATTGGCATGGAAAGCCGCCGGCGCAGCCTAGGCCGCCTTATGCGCTGCGGCCCCGGTCGCTTTGCGCACCGAACGCAGAGCGGCGCGGCGCTGCTTGCGCTGGACCTGCGCCTTGGCAGCGTTGTTGTGCTGGTCGGTCTGACGCTCAAAGTGAATTTCCACGCCCTTGGGCATCAAACGCTGACGCCCGCGCTGACGGCGGCGGGAAAGAATGGCCCGGCCGTTCTTGGTCTTCATGCGGGTGCGGAACCCGAACTGCTGTTTGCGGGTGCGCTTGGAGGGCTGGTACGTGCGTTTCATAACTCAAATTTTCTCAAAACTGTGGATGCTTCCCGACAAAAAATGGGAGGGGGATACTAGGGAGGGACTGCTGTTTGTCAACGCTACATCGATTGAAAGGTTCCCTCCCAGCCTCGGTACCGCAGCCCAACCGATCCTCCCGGCTTCCCGTCACCTGCCACAAACATAAAGCAGTGCAGCAGACGGGCAGGAGACACTCAGGGCGCCGGAGCGTCCTTGACGCAGCGGAAACCAGTGTGCGAAAGCCCCGTATCCGGTGAAGTCTTCTGGCGGGCGCTGGGCCGGTACCCCTTGCAATACATATCGCTGCAAAGAAAAGACCCGCCCCGCCCCACGCGCTTGACCACCCCCGGTTCCGCGGGGTCATAGCTGTCCGCGGGCCCCTGCGGGTTGTCCCGCGGGCTGTGCAGGTAGTAATCCGGCCGGTACCAATCCGCCACCCATTCCCAGACATTCCCGGCCATGTCGCACAAACCGTAACCGTTCGGGGGAAACGAGCCCACGGGAGCAGTTCCCGCGAATCCGTCCTGCGCCGTGTTCTCCGAGGGAAACTGTCCCTGCCAGATGTTCATCATCCAAAGTCCCTTTGGAAAACGTTCCCGCCCCCAGGGATAAGGGTTCTGCTCCAAGCCGCCCCGTGCGGCGTACTCCCACTCCGCCTCCGTGGGGAGGCGCTTGCCCGCCCATTGGGCATAGGCGACGCAGTCGTAGTATGAGACATGCACCACTGGGTGCGCCCCTCGGGCCTTGATGTCGGAATCCGGCCCCTCGGGATGCCGCCAGTTGGCCCCCTTCTGGTAGCGCCACCACTGCATATGGTCGTTCAGCGACTCCACCCGCTCCAGCGGGGTGAACACCACCGAACCCGGCACCAAACTCTCCTCGGGAACCCCGGGAAACTGCGACGCCTCGGGCTTCTTTTCCGCCGTGGTCATGTAGCCCGTGGCCTCGACAAACTTTGCGAACTGGTCGTTGGTCACTTCATAACGGTCCATCCAGAAGCCGCGCACCTTCACATCATGCAGGGGACGCTCGTCGGGCTGCCCGTCGTTCGCGCCCATGGTGAATTTTCCCGCGGGAATCCACGCCATGTCGGCTCCCAGAGGGTTGCTGAGGGCCCTGCGCGTCTGCTGCTGCGAAAGCACACGACGCGCCTCCTTGGCCACCCAAATGGCCGCAAGCCCTATTCCGGCAACGCCCACCGCGGCAATTAACAAGGCTGAACGTGTGGCTGGCTTCATATTTAAACTGTATCAGCCACCTAAATCTGCGCAACCTGTCGCTTGGGAGTCTTCCCAAACCTTTGCCCCTCTCCGTCATGCACGCTCCGAACTACGACCGCTGGAACACCCCGCCCCACTCCACCCTTTCAACCTCACCGGACGGACTCCCCCTCCTCAGAATCAGTGGAAACTTCGGTACCGCCACCTTTTCCCCCCAAGGCGCGCATCTGGTCGAATTCACACCCGCAGGTCAGTCCCCCTGCCTGTTTGTGAGCCGCAACAGCCTTTTCGCACCCGGAAAAGCCATCCGCGGTGGAATTCCAGTGATTTTCCCATGGTTCGGCCCCAGGCAGGGGCACCCCGAGTCGCCGATGCACGGCCTCGTGCGCACCCGCCCTTGGAAAATCGAGTCCGTTGACGTCCCAGAACAAGGACCGGCAGTGGTGCGTTTTTCCTTCGAGGCCTGTGAGGAAACGCTGTCCCTGTGGCCGCATCCCTTTGCGCTCACACTCGAATTCCGCCTGAGCGACCGTCTTGAAATCGACTGGACCGTGCGCAACACCGGGCCACATCCTTTTCATTTTGAGCAGGCTCTGCACCCGTACTTTCCGGTGGGGGACGTCCACTCCGCCTCGGTTCGAGGACTGCGGGGCGCCGAATATCTGGACAAGACAGACGGGATGAAACTGAAAACAGAGAGCACCGAGTTGATTGCCTTTCAGGGAGAAACCGACCGCCTGTATCTGGACACCGCCGCCGATTGCATCCTGGATGCCCCGGCTCTGGGGCGACGACTGAAAGTGGAAAAATCGGGCTCCCAAAGCAGCGTGGTGTGGAACCCGTGGATCGCGAAAGCGGCGGCGCTTCCGGACATGGCCGATGAGGAATGGCAGGCTTTTGTCTGCGTGGAACAGGTCAACGCATCCCGCAATACCGTCTCGCTGGACCCGGGGGCGTCCCACTTTTTCTCAGTCCGCTACATTTTTTCAGACCTCCCAGCCTCCTGATCCGTAGCGAGAGGGGAAAGTCTCTCTCCCCGGAAACCGGCAGGGCCCCGGAGCGAATCGTAGTTGTTCGCACCCAAGAAAGCGCGCCGGACAGATGAGTTCTCCGATCGACCAGCCAGCATACCATCCAATTAATCAACCCCCAGTTGAACGCCGACCGCTCCCCCCTGTCTCATCCGAGACATTTCACCTCAGCAAACGCGGTTTGAATTTCCAGCGCAGCCACCGTCTCCCATGAAAAAAACCAACGCCCTATCCCTCCGCTCCCTCCCCGGAGCTCCCGCCGCTCTAGCGGCCGCATGGATCGCCGCCCAACTCTCCGTCTCCGCCGCTCCGGCTGCGCCGCCTCCCCCCGCGGGAGCCACCCAGGACCAGGCCCCTGCTCCCGCAGCGCCCTCTGCCCCCGCAACGCCCCCTGCTCCTGCAAACCCCGCCCCGGCTCCACAGACTCAAAACCAGGCTCCCAAGAAGGAAAAAGACGCCAAAGACACCCCCAAGGCCCTTCCTGAACTCAAGCTGGACTCCTCCCCCCTTCCCTCCGGCACGCCGACCTACGCTCCGATCGTTGAAAAAGTAGCCTCCAGTGTGGTGACCATCAACACCTCGCAAACGGTTCGCCGGGGAGAGGACTCCAAGGGCAATCCTTCGGGAAACCCTCTCTTCGACGACCCCATGTTCCGCCGTTTCTTCGGAATTCCGGAACCTGAATCGCCTCAACAGCGCCCAGGGCAGAGGCCCCGCGGACAGCAGCGCCAAGAAGAAAAACAGGAAAAACAGGAAGCGCCGGACTCGTCCCCGTCGCGCAAACGCCAGCAAAGCATGCCGGTGGGACTCGGCTCCGGGGTCATCGTGAGTGCCGACGGCTACATCCTCACGAACAACCACGTACTGGAAGGCGCGGACAAAATCGAGGTGAGCCTAGGCAACAACGGCAATGGCAAGACGTACCCGGCCAGAAAGGTCGGCGGCGACCCGCGCACCGACATCGCAGTCCTCAAGATTGAGGCCAAGAACCTGCCTCCCATCACCTTTGCTGATAGCGACCTGCTCCGGTCCGGAGACATCGTGATCGCTGTGGGCAATCCCTTCGGCCTGACCCGGTCCGCCACCATGGGGGTCGTCAGCGCCATCGGCCGCAACTCGCAGATGTCGCAGCTGGCCGACCTCGGAAACTTCATCCAGACGGACGCCGCGATCAATATGGGCAACTCGGGCGGGGCCTTGGTTGACTACCAGGGACGACTGGTCGGAATCAACACGGCCATCTTCAGCCGTTCGGGGGGCAACCAGGGTATCGGGTTTTCCGTTCCCGCAAACATGGCCCGGAGCGTCATGGAAAGCCTGATCCGCCACGGGCGCGTCCTCCGGGGGTTCCTGGGGGTCGGCCTCCAGGATCTGGACGAGGCGCTGCAGAAGGAGTTTAACGTGGAGCCCGGTACAGGAGCACTCGTCACTGAGGTGCAACCCGGAACGCCTGCCTCCAAGTCCGGACTCAAGGAATACGACCTGATCACCATGGTGAACGGGAAAAAGGTCGAAAACATGCAGGACCTCCGCTTGCGGGTCGCATCCATGCCGCCCGGCACCAAGGTGGCCCTGCAGGTGATCCGCGAAAAAAAGGCGCTGGAGATCAACGCGCTACTCGGCGAAAAACCCGAGAAAACGGAACCCGTGGTGCAGGCGCCTGAGCCCGATCCGGACGTACTGGACGGGGTGACGGTGGCCAATCTGGACGATGCAAACCGCCAGGAGTTCAAGATCCCGGCAAACGTCAAGGGGGCTCTGGTCACGGCGGTCGAACCGGACTCCATCGCGGCGGCTTCCGGCATCCGGCCAGGGGACGTGATTCAGGAGATCAAGCGGCGCCCGATTTCAAGCGCGGACGAAGCGGTGAAACTGAGCGAGGACCTGAAGAAGGAGAAGCAGGTGCTGCTGAGGGTTTACACTCGTAACGGGACCCGCCTGGTCGTGTTGGAGAGCAAGCCCTGATTCTGGACTCCCGCGCATGGCGCCATCCCGCCCCCCGCGTTCGAACGCTGGGGGGCGGGACGCCTTCTTCCCCTTCTTCAAAGGGCGGGCGCGCGGCCAGCGGTCCACGCGAAAAGCTGGGAGGCATTCCGGCCTGCGCTGGCGCTGACCCCTTCAGAGCCAGCATCAAAAACGGAGACCCAGAAGAAAGTCATCGCAGCCAGAACCAGCAGCCACATCACGAGCCTCAGAATTGCGGGAAAAACCCATCTAGCCATGCACAGTCTTTAGAGGCATGCCACGCGGGCCGCAACTCGGAATGCCTTGCAAAGGACGGAGGTCCTCGGTTGGCTCGACCATTCGCAGCTTGGATCGTCCACATGATCTCAGGGTTCCCTTCAGGGTTTAAGAAAACCTCCATCTTCCGGCTTTCGTCGCAAACCCAAACCCATGCCGAACTCTTTCGCGGTTCTCCAATTTCCATCGAGACCTTGGTTGTTACCAGAGGAACTGCAGACCCGCTTCTTGGAACTCGCCGCCAAATGGCACCCGGATGGCAACAGTGATCCAAACTCCACTGCGGAGTTTCAAAAGATCACTGTCGCGCACCAAACGTTGAAAGACCCCGTCCGCAGAATCGAAGCCGTTTTAGAACTGGAACGTCCCGGCTTTGTGGCATCGCTGGCGAAGAACGCAATCCCCTCCTCCCTCCCGGAGCTTTTCATGGAGATTGCGACGCTCCAACGGGAGATCAACGCCTTCTGCGCCCAGCACAGTTCCACGCATTCACCTCTAAGCCTCGCACTCCTGAAGGGAGAGGTGATCGCCTTGCGGAAAGACCTGGAGCAGCTCGATCAAAAGCTACGACTTCACTGGGAGCGATGCCTGAACCAGATTCAGGCGGCGGATTCCACCTGGGAGCGCCGAACCACGGAATCCCTCACTGCACTGGCCCTGGTCCATCAAGAGATGGTTTACCTCCAACGCTGGAGGGAACAGTTGAAGGAATCACGAGTCCGCCTCGACTCGCTCCAGTAAGCCTGGCTTGGGCGGACCGCGAATCGGCACGAAAATGGACGCTTGGGGCTTCACTCGCACGAGGCCTCTTGATCTTGCGAAAAGGCATCACCCCTCTACTGTCAGGAATCGGGGTCAGAAAATTAAAACAAGCATCCAGAGCACAACAGAGATCTGTTACAGAGACTTGCCAAAGCCTTCAAGGCGCCGCACCGAAAACATATGAATCTTATTAACATTTTAACCATTGGCCCGAACATTAATGTTGAAAACTTCCTGAATGAAGCCACGGCAAATCTGGACCCCGAAAACCCTGAATCTCTCAACAATGTTGCGGCGATATGCTTGGGGTGTGGTCTGTACACTGAAGGCCGCGCGCTTGTCGCAAAAGCCCTCCGCCTCTCCCCGGGCAACATCGAGGCTCAATTTATTTCCAAAATGCTGGAACTCGAGACGGCTGCTGGACCGCATGCCGCATGGGCAGTCAAAAGGGATGCGGCAGTCCTCGCCCTCGATGCTGCCCGCGCCGCTCACGGAGAAAGGGTCGGAGAATGGGCCCTGTTTGAATACCTTTTGAATCAAGCATGCGGTATGAGTTTGGTGGTTGGCCCGGACACCCTGTCACTCAAAACCGCCTCAGAGCTGGTCAGTCTTTTTCCAAACCGCGCCGAATACCGACAGGCTTACTCCAACGCACTCGCGAACAGTGGTCACATTCCGCAGGCTGTCGAACAACTAGCCGAGGCACAGAAACTCTCGCCGTCACAGAACAAGGCTCAGGAATTGAACGATCTCCAACAACTGCTCGCCCAGGTAAAACCCAAAACTGCCGTAGTCAAAGGTCGCTACCCCTCGACAGAGGAGATGAGAGAAGACCTCAAAAAAGCGGTGGAGAGATACGTCATCAATGAAATCGACCACAAGTCATTTAACTTCCGCCTAACCGGGAAGACCAAATTCTTCACGATGGGGTCGTGCTTCGCCCGGGAGATTTCCCAGCGCCTGATTCAAACAGGATACCAGTCTTTCCATGTCGAGGTTGCAGAGTATATCAACTCCACCTTCGCCAATGTGGAAATGCTCGACTGGATCGAGGGCAGGTCCACCAATGAAATCAACCGCCGGAGGTTGGACGACCTCCTGCTGGCCTCGTACCCACCCGAGGCGATACTAGAGGAAATACGCAACACGGACCTCTTCATTTACACTCTGGGTGTGGCTCCCTGTTTTTTTGAGAGAAACACAGGGGCGTTCGTAATGCCTAGGGCCAGCGCACTCAACAACCATGCTCTCTCTGAGGTGTTCGACTTCAGAACCACAACGGTCCGCGAAAACGTGGACAATCTTCGGAAAATTTTCGCCTTCATCACCAGGCACAACCCCTCCGCAAAATTTGTGGTCACCCTCTCGCCAGTTCCATTGAAAGTCACTTTCGAGCGGAAGAGCGCCGTTCTTGCCGATTGTCTTTCAAAATCAACACTGCGACTTGCCGCAGAAGAGGTCGTGGCCAGTGACAGAGAAAACATTCTCTACTGGCCTAGCTTTGAAATTGTAAAGTGGCTCGGCGGACATGTCGGCCCCTTTTATGGCGTGGACGACGGCGCTGCCTGGCATGTATCAGCCAAGGTGGTCCGCCTCATCACGGACATGTTTGTCGAAACGCTCTCAAAAAACTGATCGCGCCGTCAAAGAACCAAGAAGCCACAACGAGAGAAGACGCCCCTCAGGATTGTCATTGCCGGCTTCCGGATGAGGTAGACTTCGGTAAACCTACCATGCACTACATCCAAGAAGCCTCCGTGGACTGCCCGTGGTGCGGGGAGACGTTTCCAACGTCCATCGACACTTCGCAGGGCGACCATGAGCACATCGAAGATTGCGCTGTGTGCTGCAGCCCCATCTCCATCCAAGTAGAGTGTGAACCGGGAGAGATTTTCTCGCTCCAGGCCGAGCGCCCCTGAGTTGTAGGCAGCAACACCAGATCAAGACTTTATGCGAATCGAACTGATTAACACGGGATCCGAACTCCTCCTTGGCCAGGTGGCAAACACCCACCTAAGCTACCTCGCCGAGGCCCTGTGGCCCGCAGGTTTCTCCATAGACCGCCAGGTTACCGTCCCCGACGGAACCGCCATCAGGGACGCCCTCGCCGATGCCTTCACGCGGTCGGAAATCGTCATCGTCACGGGTGGACTTGGCCCGACAACTGACGACATCACGCGGGATGTCGCAGCAGAGTTGCTCGGCCTGAAATTGCAGATGGACCCCGCCATCGCGCTCAGCATCGAGACGCGTCTGGCGACACGCGACATCAAATTAACACCCCGAATTCTGAGGCAAGCGGAACGCCCCGCTGAATCCGAGGTCCTCGTCAACAGCTGCGGCACGGCTCCGGGACTGTACTTCCCCCCCCTGCCGGCGAAGGAGACCGGCCGGACCTCGCCTCATCTGTTCCTGCTTCCCGGGCCCCCACGCGAACTGAAGCCGATGGTGGAAAACGAGCTTCTGCCGCGTTTGAAAAAACTCCTTCCCGAGGGCCCTAAACCAATCATGCAGACTTGGCGGGTTGTGGGTGTGCCTGAATCCACGGTCGAGGAGGCAGTGGGCGAATCCCTGATCGCCCTGGGCATCGAACCCGGGTACTGCGCCCGGCCGAACGAAGTAGACGTCCGCATCATAGGATCTGCGCAACAGCAGGAGGCGGCGGCCCGACTGTTGAGCGAAAAGTTTGGAACCGCCGTTCTACCCAAGGATACACGCAGCCTGGAACAATGGGTCGTCGAGGAACTCGTCCGTCGGCACATGAAAATCGCGACTGCCGAGGAATGCACTGGAGGCCTCCTCGCCAGCAAAATCACCGACATTCCCGGAAGCCGCCAGGTCTTTTGTTCGGGTACCGTGGGTTCGACACTCCGCGCGGGCGAACAAAAAGGCGCTCAAAACTCACCGCTGCAAACTGAAGGAGGGGGACTTGAGAGCCTTGCTCGCACCTTAGCGACCCAGGCGATGGAGTCCTCCACCGCCGACTACGCATTGTCTACCACCGGCAGTTCGGAGGGCGAGGCCGACGACGACGGCACGCCGCCTGGAACTGTTTTCATCGGGCTCGCCACGAAAGCAGCCGGCGTTCACGTTGAAAAATACCGCTTTTCCACGGACAGGGTGACGTTGAAGCAGCTCGCAACCCAGGCGGCCCTCAAGATGCTGAGGGCATCGCTTCTCAAATCCGAAAGCCCGGCCTGAGCCTCCACCAGAGGCTCACCTCCCCGGTAAACCGCAGCTTACTTCTCCTCCGGCGGATTGGGGGCGGACGGTTCCGGCCCGGACGACTGCGTCGCGGCAGATTGCTTCATGGCAAAGGCGGTCGCCAGGTCCCGGCTTCGGTATTCCAAACGGAAAACAACCGTGCGTTCATTGAACACTCTGATGCTCAAATCCATCATCGTATCCTCGCCGTCGCGCTCCCAAGTCGCCTGGTAATAGTCTTCAGCGGAAACAATTTTCCGCACAACCTCGGCAGCATCCGAAGCCCCCTGAACTTGGTGGATCTGGCTGGGTTCGCCATACAGCGCACTGACTGCGTCCTGCGCATTCACCGCCCACTCCAAAAACGGGGTAATCGCCTCAGCTTGCCTGGGTACGACCCGGACATACGAGCCCATGATAAACCGCCCCTGATCGTCCTGACTGAGAACGGCCTCCACGGCAGCATTCAATAACTCAGCCTTGCGGTGCCGCTTGCCCTGAGTTTCCTGCCACTGAGCGCGTCCCGGGAGTTCACTAAGGGGGCTGCCAAATTTAATCCCCAAAAAACTGTCAGGAAGTTTTGCAGGCATGCCCGCGGAGAATGCGGGAGCAGCGGCAGTCGTCGTTCCTCCACTCGGAGCGACCGGCTCGGAGGGGTGCGACACCGGGGCATCTGAAGGTTTTGCGGGAGGCTTTGCAGCGGATACACCCGCAGAGACATGCGGAGCCACCGTCGGAGAGGAATTCGAAGCCTGCGACACAGGCGGAGCAGGTTTCACAGGCGCAACCGCGACATCCTCCTTGGAGTGAAATAGAAGACCGCCAAACAACAAACCCGCGACAACCCCGCCTACAAGTGTCGCCCCCAATACAATCTCCCGCTTTCTCGACAGGAACCCCGCTGGTTCAGCCGGCCCTGCAGATGCCCCCTCGGTTAAAGCCTCAAGCCCATGGCCGAAAGAAATTTTGGTCTTCAGCTTACGCAATTCTTCATCCCGTTGCGCCAAAAGCCGCCGAAGCTCTTCCCGTTCCTTGCTCTCGCCCTCGGGCTGAACCGCTTTCTTTTCAGACAACTGCTCCATCCGAACTCGGAGCGCCTGAGATTCACGCCTGGCTTCTTCAAGAGCGGCCACGGCTGAATCGCGGCCCTTCTCAAGCTCAACGAGCTTTCCCTCAAACCGTTTGCGTTCTTCCGATGTAATTTTCTCCGGAGTCTTTTTATTTGCGCCCGAGCCGTCTGATTCAACACGCACAGGAGTGGCTTTGGCTGCCGAAACATTCGCCTCCAGCTGCTCCGCACGCTTTTGAACCGCAGCACGCTCTGCCTCCAATTCCGCCACACGTCCCTCCAAACGCGTCCTCTCCCCCGCAGCACCCTTCTCCAGCGCCGCCTTCTCCTGACCGACACGCTCCAATTCCTTCTGCAACTTCGCTGCCTCCGCAGCAGGCCCCTTCGCGCTCGCCTCCGCCTGTTCCGCACGCTTTTGGGCCGCAGCACGCTCGGACTCCAACTCCGCCACACGTCCCTCCAAACGCCTCCGCTCCCCCGCAGCGCCGTTCTCCAGCGCCACCTTCTCCTGACCGACACGCTCCAATTCCTTCTGCAACTTCGCCGCCTCCGCAGCAGGCCCCTTTGCATTCGCCTCCGCCTGTTCCGCACGCTTTTGGGCCGCAGCACGCTCGGACTCCAACTCCGCCACACGTCCCTCCAAACGCGTCCGCTCCCTCGCCGCGCTCGTCTCCAGCGCCGCCTTCTCCTGACCAACCCGCTCCAATTCCTTCTGCAACTTCGCAGCCTCCGCCGCGGGCCCCTTTGCATTCGCCTCCGCCTGCTCCGCACGCTTTTGAGCCGCGGCCCGCTCGGACTCCAACTCCGCCACCCGCCCCTCCAAACGCGTCCGCTCCCCCGCAGCGCCCGCCTCCAGCGCCGCCTTCTCCTGACCGACACGCTCCAAATCCTTCTGCAACTTCGCTGCCTCCGCCGCGGGCCCCTTAGCGTTCGCCTCCGCCTGCTCCGCGCGCTTCTGAGCAGCAGCGCGCTCCTTCTCCAACTCCGCAAGCCGACCCTCCAGCTTTCCACGCTCGGCGGAAGCCGCAGCCTCAACCGCCCTTTTTTCGTTCCGGGCCCGCTCCAGCTCCAGTCGAAGATCTCCGTCAGGCTGCGCCCCTGCGGCAGCCGCCTCAGCGCCCGCCTCGTCCGAGGCCCACTGATCCACCTCAAAATCCGGAACCAAAAAAAGACCCCCACAACTTGAACACGTGCAGGTCGATCCAGAGAGTTCGATCTCGGCCTCGAAACCCTGGGAACAGTGGGGACACTCAAATGTGAAAGCCATCGGTAAAACCTTTTAAAAAATCACCACCCGCCGTTCATCGCCGGACTCACCTCAACCCCACGGCCGAAAATCCGCCACCATTTGCCCCGCAAGCCTTCGCCTTCAAACAGAACGTGAAGAACATTCATTTTTACAAACAGCAAGCGCGGGATCGGCACGAGAAAACAGTACCTTTCTTGGAAATTATCTCAACTCCCGCTTTCTTCTCGGTTGAAGCATGCACGGCAAACCCGCAACCTAATACTGAGATGAACCTCGATCTGGGTAAAATTACAGGGAACCTGCTGGATTCCTACAAAACCGTGGGAGGACTCAACAATCTGGACGAGACAAACCTGCCGTCCAAACGTTCGCTCGCGGTCATCTGCGAAGACCTGCTGCAGCTGGTGTTTCCGGGTTTCCACGACCAGGAGCCCATCGACTCGCACCACCTGAGCCGCGTCACCTCACACAGGGTCTTCTCCATCGCCGACAGGCTCCTCCTGGAGATCAACAAAAGCTTCCACCTTCAGGCAGCGGCCCAAACGCCAGCCAATGCCGAAGGCGTTTTGGAAGCCTTTCTGTCCGCTCTTCCCAGTGTGCGCGCCCTCATCCACACGGATGTCGAAGCCGCCTTCGCCGGGGACCCGGCCGCCTCCGGCACCAACGAAATCATCGTCGCCTATCCCTTCGTAGAAGCCCTCGCCATCCAGCGCATGGCGCACCTTCTGTACAATCTCTCGGTCCCCCTGCTACCGCGCATGATGACCGAGTGGGCGCACTCCCGCACCGGCATCGACATTCATCCGGGCGCCCAGATCGGCTCCCACTGCTTCATCGACCACGGAACCGGAGTGGTCATCGGGGAAACCGCCGTCCTCGGCGCCCATTGCAAGCTCTACCAAGGCGTTTCCCTGATCGCCCGCTCCCTCTCGGGAGGACAGGCACTTCGAGGAAAAAAGCGGCACCCGACCCTCGACGACCACGTCACCCTGTACGCAGGCGCCACAATCATGGGAGGGGACACCGTCGTCGGGGCCGGTTCCACTGTTGCAGCAAGCGTCTTCCTGACCCACAGCGTGCCGCCGCGCTCCCTGGTTTTCTACGAGGAACGCCAGCTCCAGATCCTCGACAAGGACAAGCGGGGAGCGAACTGGGACGACTGGGTGATCTGAAGCGTGGGGACTAGAAAAAGCTCCTTTTCGCTCCGTTTTATTATTGCGACTGAATCTCATTATCATTAAATTCAGCCCATGGAGGCTCCTCCTGCTCCCCTCAACCTCTGTTCAGCACGCTGCGGCCAGCGCCTCAGAATCCTCGCCCTCATGGCCTGCACCGAGGATTGCATGAGGCTCCGCGAATTGGGCTTCTGCGAACGCTCTGAAGTCAGCAAACTTTCTGACGGCTCGGCCATCCTTTGCTCCGTTTACGGAGTCCGCCTCGCCTTGGGACGCGAGCTCAGTGCGCGCGTGCTCGTCGAACCCGTCGCGGCATGAGTGCCTTTTCCCTTGCGGACCTTCCGGTGGGGGGCCGCGCAAAAATCGCCTCTTTCAACCTGCCGGAGGAGATCCGTCAAAGACTGATGGAGATGGGCCTCACCAAGGGCGCCACCTGCACCCTGGTGCGCTTTGCCCCGATGGGAGATCCGATTGAAATCGAGGTCCGGGGCTTTCATCTTTCCCTGAGAAAAGCCGAGGCGCAGGGCATCGAAGTGACCCCCCTGGTCCAAACTCCGTGAGTCATGCCATTCAACGGCCTTCCCTCAAACCGGATTCGGATCCTCTTGCCGCCTGACCCCAAGCCTGCCGCGGAAGACAAACCGCTTGGAGCCAACCTCGCCTCCTCCCGTTTAGAGAAGGCGCAAACAGCCTCAGAGCGTCCCGTTGCCATGGTCTCCCTGGCCTCCCGCGTTTCGGCCTCCGCACCTGCACCTGCACCTGCACCTGCACCTGCACCTGTTCCCGTTCCCGTTCCTGCTCCTGCTCCTGCGACCTCTCCCAGTCCGATTCCCGCTCAAATTCTAGCAGCAGAACATTCCCCAGAGCCCGCTGCAGCACCTTTCAAAGACACCGTAACGCCGGAGCTTCCACTCATCCCTGCAATGCTACCGGATCCATCCGCGGCCCCGCTGCACAAGGACACCCCGCCTCCCCTGCCTGCTAGAAACGTCCTCCCAGAGGCTGCTCCCTTCAGCACCCTCCCATTCCCGGAACCCGCGCCTACCAACGCGGCGCTTCCCACCAACGCGGCGCTTCCCACCAACGCGGCGCTTCCCACCAACGCGGCGCTTCCCACCAACGCGGCGCTTCCCACCAACGCGGCGCTTCCCACCAACGCGGC
>CANFTB010000031.1 GCA_947449735.1 Chthoniobacteraceae bacterium
TGCCGTCGGCGTACGACTATTTTGCGATCACAGCGGGGCCGGAGCGTATGGAGGAACAGCTTGAGACGGCGGAATGTGTTCCCGAGGTTTGAATCGGGGATGGTCCGCTCTTGCAGTTATTTCCAGACATTTCTGGATATCAAAAGAAGCGCCTTTACGGGCGTTGGGCTAGACCTTCCAGCCAGTGCCCGGGGATGGGGCCTTTGAATCCCAGGAGCGCGCCGAGCACGGCTCCGCGGTGGCAGTTGTCTCCGCCGCAGTGTGCGTTTGCGATGATCCCGGAGGAAAAGTCGCCGGCGTATTTCCAACTCAGATACAGCGCGGCAGGGAAGGCGTCCTTGATGTAGCAGGCAGGGCTCAATCGTTGGCCGATTACCGCCTCGTCGGGCTCTTTGCTCCACTGGACGAATTTGCGTTCGCTCACCCAGCCCGAGGCGTGGTTGAAAATGGATTCACGGAGGCCGTTTCCCGCCTCCATGGAGAGCAGGATCCGTGTGAAAGAAAGCGCAGCTTCAAGCACTTCGGGAGAGTTGTGGGTGAGGCTGACATGCGTCCGAACGAGTCTGAGCAACTCCTCTCCCCCTGCTTCCAACCCGGCGAAGAGGGCGGGCACCGGTACGAGGCCGCCGATGTGGATGTCGGCGATACCGGCGTTCTCAGGTTTGCGTCCGCGTGCCAGGTTGGTGAAAAAGGCGCGGTGATATTCCTCGACGTAGGTGTCGCGGTGCCACCCGGGAGTGAGCATGGAGTCGATGTACAGGCGCAGCCAGCCGAGGGCGTCGTAGCGGCCGGCGCTCTCGAGTTGCCGGTAGAGGCTGAGTGCGAGCTGGAAGTTGAGCGTGTTTTCACCGGCCTTGAGGTTCTGGTGGTAGTGCACATCCCTGACGCCCCAAAAGCGCGCCTGGTCGTGCAGGATGTCCCATTCGGGCCCCTCCGGAGTGTATCTCGAACGGTGCAGGATGCTGTCGGGGTGCGGGTTGCGTGGCGGCATGAAGCGGTCCACGCGGCCGTAGTCCCGCTTAAGCGCGAGCCGGTCGTAGTACCAGTGGACGGGCATTGCGAGGGCGTCTGCGACGAGGGCGCCCTCCAGGGCGTTGAGGCGGTTAGACATGGGGCGAAGTGTTGTGAACCTGAAAACGCAAATTCACGCGGAGGCGCGGAGCCGCGGAGCCGAGTCGGAAAGTAAAAAGTTTGGCTTCATTGGTTTATGTTTTTTCTCCGCGCCCTCCGCGGCTCCGCGTGAGATCCTCTTCTCTCTTGTGCTTCGGCGTTCGGGTGGGATGCGCTGGCCGACTCAGGCCTGGTAGCGGTGGGCGATCGGCATGCGGCGCCCTAGGCCGAACGCGCGGGTGGTGACTTTGAGTCCGGGCGCAGCCTGCGCTCTCTTGTATTCGTTGAGGCGAACTCTGCGCAGCACCCATGCGACGGTTTCTTCCGCGAAACCGCGGGCCACGATCTCGGCGCAGGACATGTGCTGCTCGACGTGGAGTGCGAGGATGGAGTCCAGAATTTCGTAGGGAGGCAGGGTGTCCTGGTCCTTTTGGTCCGGCCGGAGTTCGGCGCTGGGAGGTTTGTCTATCGTGTTCTGGGGGATGATTTCCCGTTCGCGGTTGATCCAGCGGGCGAGGTCGTAGATGTCGGTCTTCGGCACGTCGCTGATGACGGCAAGGCCGCCGCACATGTCCCCGTACAAGGTGCAGTAACCGACGGCGAGTTCGCTTTTGTTGCCTGTGGACAATACGAGGTGCCCGAGTTTGTTGGAGAGCGCCATCAAGGTCATGCCGCGGAGGCGGGGTTGCATGTTCTCCTCGGTTTCGTTCGGAGGCAGGCCGGCGAATATCGAAGAGAACTGCGATTGAAATACTCCAAAAGCGCCTTCGATCGGGATGTTTAAAAAGCCGATTCCGAGCCTGCCGGCCAGGGCTTCGGAGTCCTGAACGCTGCCGTGGCTGGAGTAGCGGGCGGGCATGGTGACGCCCAGAACGTTTTTGGAACCAAGTGCTTCTGCTGCGATGCAGGCGGTGACCGCGCTGTCGATGCCTCCGCTCAGTCCCAGAACTGCGGAACGGAAGCCGCATTTGCGCAGATAGTCGCGCACCCCCAGAACGAGCGCTTTGTAGAGGCTCTCCGACTGGTGGGGAAAGTCGATGGAAGACGGGGGCGCGTCCGTGTCGCCGACGAGCGACGCTTCGTTAAAGGACGGAAGGGCGAGGCGGGGCAGTCCGTCGGACGCGACGAGAAGGGAATTGCCGTCGAAGACGAGTTGGTCGTTTGCGCCGGTGCAGTTGCAGTAGGCGATGGCGACCTGGTGCTGTCGGGCGATAGAGCTGAGAAGGTCGAGACGTTGCTGAGGCTTGTTCAGGACGAAGGGCGAGGCGCTGAGATTGAGGATGATCTCTGCGCCCTGGGCAACGAGTGCGGCCACTGGCGATGTCTGATAGTAGGGGCGCGGGAGGTGTGCTTCGTTCCAGATGTCCTCGCACAAAGTGATTCCGATTTTGCGTCCGAGAATTTCGACGGGTTCGTTGCAGGTGGCTGGTTCAAAATAGCGGTCCTCGTCGAACACGTCGTAAGTCGGAAGCAGGGATTTGAATACGCGTGCTGTGATTTTGCCGGAGGCGAGTACGGCGGCCCCGTTCCGGAAAGGCTTTCCGACTCCGGTGTGAATGTCGGCATAGCCTGCAATGAGGGGTACGGTTCCGATTTGCGAGGCAAGGTCGGAGAGCGCGTTCAGGTTCCGTTGGACGAAGCCGCTCTCGAAAAGCAGGTCCAGCGGCGGGTAGCCCGTGAGTGCAAGTTCCGGTGTGAGTATGATCTCGGCACCGCGTTCCACGAGGGAGTGGTAGGCAGCGAGGATCTTGTCCCGGTTGCCCTCGATGTCGCCGACGGTTGGGTTGATTTGTGCGAAACCGATTTTCATCCCGGAAAGGAGTCGAGCATGGAGCAAAAAAGGCGGCGATGGAAATACAACAGGCGCGGTCGGGCGGCTGCGGAGTTCAGCTGGCGTAGAACCTTTTTGAAACCGCGCGGCTGAGCGGCCACATGGCGAGGAGGACTATGGCAAAAACGGGACCGGCCCCCTGGGATGCACCAAACCAGCAGGCGGCGGCCTGGAGGGGAAGGAGGATGCGGATGTGAGCGCCGATCAGCGGGGGCAGGGGGGAGGGTTTTGTGAGAAGCCTGACGAGGAGGAGTCCGGCGGCGCAGAGGGTGAGGACAAAAAGGACTGCTGCGGGCGTCTTGTCGGGAGAATACAGCGAGTTTTGAAGGCCGACGGCGATGCCCGGGATGAGCGCCAGCAGCGGGAGAAAGCGTGGCGCTTTCGGAAGGCTTGGCTTTGTTTCGAATCGTGCAAGGTTTGTGACCGCGGCGATGAACAGACCGGAGGTGACTGCAATGAGCGCCGCGATGGGCACGGCGTATGGGCTTGGGCCTGCGAGGGCTCCGATGAGCATGCTCAAGGAGCGGCACGCGCCCATGTTCAGAGCTCCGAGGCCCGCCTTGTGTTTCGTAAGCCGGTTGTACGACCAGACTGCGAGGATGGTCAGCGCGCCGGCTGCAAGGGAGCGCAGGCTGCCCGTGAGCACTAGAAGAAGGAGGCCGAGAATGTTCAGCAACCAAAGCGCGCGTTTGACTGATCGGGGCGAGGCATGGCCGGCTGGCAGGGGCCTGTTCGGGCGCTCCGCCTTGTCTTCATCCAGGTCGACGAGATCGTTGAGAAGCAGGCCGGCGCCGTAAAAGCACAGGCTGGCGCCGGCGACGCAGACCAAGGATGCGTCGATGAAACCCGCGTTGGAAATCAGGTATCCGGCGATTGGATCGCCCGGAACTGTGAAGAGGTTGGGGGCGCGGAGGAGTTGGAGCCAGGTCCGAAGCTGCCCGGGAGGGCGATCAGCGGGGTGGGACATGGCTGCCGGGGCTTCTCTGTGAGAGGGGGTGGGAGTCGTTCAAGCTCAGGACTTTGCCTGCTTGAAGCGTTCGCCGATGACGTCCCAGTTCAGAATCTGGATGACGGCCTTGAGGTAGTCTGCGCGGCGGTTTTGATATTTGAGGTAGTAAGCGTGTTCCCAGACATCGACCCCGAGCAGCGGGTGGCCGCCGGTGCTCAGCGGGCAGTCCTGATTGGCGGTTCCTTCCACGACGAGCTTTCCAGCACGAAGGACAAGCCAGGACCAGCCGCTGCCGAACTGTTTGAGGGCGGTGGACTGTATCAGTTCTTCCATGGCTGCGACGGAGCCGAAGGCGGAGACGATGGCCTGGGCCAGTTCGCCCTGGGGCGCGGAGTTTTCCTTTTTGCGGAGAATCTGCCAGAAAAGCGTGTGGTTGTAGTGGCCGCCGCCTTGGTTGCGTATGTCGGTGCGAACACTTTCCGGCACGGCGTCGAGGTTGCGGAGCAGGTCTTCCAGTGGTTTGGAGGCCAGCGAGGGTTCTTTTTCGAGAGCCTGGTTCAGCTTCGCGACATAGGCGGCGTGATGCTTGTCGTGGTGCAACTTCATGGTCTCCGCGTCGATGAAGGGTTCCAGCGCATCGTAGTCGTAACAGAGAGGGGAGAGCTTGTGGACCTCCCCGGGAGTTTGCTGCGCTTGCAGTAATACGGGACCTGCTGCAATGGCGCCCGTGGTAAGGGCGATGGTTTTGAGAGCGTCGCGGCGGGTGAGCATATGATGTAGACTGACTTATATTACCTGACACTTTTCGCCGGAGAATGCAACAGCAGTCGGCTCCGGCGCGTTTCCGTGAGCAAAAGCGCGGCGCTCAGCGCCAGCAGGATGGCGTCCTCGGCAAAACGGCGTATGGCGGTCGTGTGCAGGTCACTGGTGCCGAAGCAGCCGCAGCTCACGTCCAAATTTCTGGCCACTGCGGAACCCAGTGCTGTCATGAACACCAGCACCAGTGTGAGGGAGAGTAGGGCAGCTCCCAGGCGCACCCTCGGGATCCACAATCCGACGGCCGCCGCGATCTCGATAAAAGGCAGGAAACTCGCCACTGCGCCGGAGGCCGACCATGAAAGAATCTTGTATTGGAAGATCGCGACGAGAGTGGAGTCCAGATCTCGGAGTTTAAGCACGGCAGCTGTTAAAAAAATGCCGGAGAGTGCTATTCTGGCCAGGAGCAGGATGAGGGAACTCATGGCGGATCAGTCTTTTGGCCAGGTCGCCCAGCCGCCCTCGAGCAGAAGCACGCGTGGTGTGTTGAGCGCCTTTTTGAGCCAGCGCGCGGAGCGTTCGGCACGCTCGCTGCCGACGCCTTCACCGTAGACAATAATCTGTTTTTCTGGAGTCCAAATCTTGAGGAGCGACTCAAGACCGGCCTCGGGCAGTGCTTCGTCAAAAGACACGGCGTCGGCGATGTGCGCCGCTTCGTAGCGCTCAAATGAGCGCACATCGACCCAGATGAATTCACCCGCTTTTGGCGAGGCCGAACGAACGCTGATGGTTTTAAATTCGGCCGGCGCCTTCCATTTCAAATCAAAGAAGAAGGTGGCTGCTCCGGGAATGGCGGCGGCCGCCAGAAGCGTGAGCAACTGGCGGCAGGCTGGGGCAAACACGCTGGGAGTCTTTGCGCTCAGGCGATTTCCACGATCTTTCCGGTGCGGGCGCTTTCGTAGCAAGCCAGCACCAGGGCTACAGAACGGCGTGCTTCCTCCCCCGGAATCATCGGTGCGCGCTTGTGCAGAATGGACTGGGCGAGATCCTCGATGAGGCGCCTGTGTCCTTCGACGCTGATGGCTTTCGGATCGGCCGTGCCTCCGCCGATCTTTCCGCTGTTTTCATTCTTGAGAATGGCCTCGTCGCCTGGAAGCGCTTCGGCGAAGTCCCAGCGTACGATTTTATCGTTCACCAGCGCTGCGCTTCCCTTGTCGCCTGTGATTTCAATGCGAAGATCCGATCCCGGAAAGCTGGACGTGGCGGCTTCGATGACGCCGAGCGATCCATCTGGAAATTGGAGCGTCGCCGAGAGGGTGTCCTCGGTTTCAATCATCGCGTGGGCTCGCGTTGCGGAGAACGCGCCGACGCGCTTTGGAAGACCCACGAGCCACTGCAAAAGATCGACCGCGTGAATGCCCTGGTTCATCAAGGCGCCGCCTCCGTCGAGCTTCCAGGTGCCCTTCCAACTCGAGGAGGTGTAGTATTCGTCGGAGCGCCACCATTTGATGTAAGCGCTGCTGAGGCTGAGCTTGCCAAAGCGGCCGGCTTCTACCGCTTTTTTGAGGGTTTGAGCGGCCTGGCCGAGTCTGTTTTGAAACACGCCGGCGAGAATGCCGCCGCCTTCCCTTGCTGCGGAGATGATGCTGTCGACAGCGCTGAGGGACACGTCCATCGGCTTTTCGCAAAGCACCGCCTTGCCGGCCTTCAAAAGGGGGACGGCGCTTTCCGCGTGGGAACCGCTTGGAGTTGTGATGCAGACGGCCTGGACCCGGGGGTCCTTTGCGAGTGCCTCCATGCTTTCTGCGGCCGTCACCCCGAGCTGCGCGGCAAACGCGGCGCATTTATCGGGCTGCCGTGAATAGACGGAAACGAGGCGTGCCTCGGGAACCTGAGAAATGGCGCGGGCGTGAAATTCGGCGATCATGCCTGCTCCGACGATGGCGAATCCGATGGGTTGGCTCATAAGATTTGAGGATGCTGGTCCAGGCGTTCGACTCTTGCAAGTACGCCCGCGGGTGCAAGTGCGCCCGCTGTCGGGGGCTTAGGAGGGGGAAGTCGCTGTCGCTCCCAAAAGGATTGCGCGGGCATGGCCTGCATCCGTGGCGATCTGGTTTTGGAGAAGGGCGACAGAGGCAAAGCGCTGTTCCGGCCGCAGGAAATCCACAAATTCGACCTCGAGTTCGCGTCCGTACAGGTCTCCTGAAAAATCGAGGAGATGCACCTCGAGGCATACGTCGCAGGCAAGGGGGTCGACCGTGGGCCTCGATCCCAAATTGGCGACTCCTGGCAAAGAGACTTCCGGCGACGGTCCGCCGGCTTCGCGCACCCTTACAGCGTAGACGCCGTTGGGCGGGAGTTGTTCGTTAAAGAGCCGCAGGTTGGCGGTGGGAAAGCCGATGGTGCGGCCCAGTTGGCGGCCGCGCACGACTTCGCCCATCACGGAGTAGCGCCTTCCTAACAGGCGCGTCGCGCGGGCCAGATCGCCCTCCGCGATGGCTGTGCGGATTCTGGTGCTGCTCACAGGTTCACCATCGACCTCGATTTCCGATACACCGATTTCTTGAAAGTGCAGCTCCCGTCCCAGGTGCGCGAGGCGTTCGAGATTGCCTTGGCGGCCCTTGCCGAAGCACCAGCTGCTGCCCACGCACACGGCGGCGAGGGGGCGGGCAGCCGTGGAGAGCAGGGTGACAAATTCGTCCGGGTGCGTGGCGGCAAGCTGCTCGTCGAAGGGCAGAATGAGTGCGTGTTGAAAACCAAGATCCTGCAGTAGACTGAGTTTGTGCCGGGTCGCTGTCAGGAGAAGAGGAGCCATTTCCGGGCGCAGGACGCGGGCCGGATGCGGGTCGAAGCTGAGCGGAACAGCGGTTCCTCCAATGCGTTCTGCCTCCTCGATTGCCCGTTGAAGAACGGATCTGTGGCCGAGATGCAATCCGTCGAAAACTCCTACCGCCAGCACTACGGGACCTTGCACCTCCGCAAGTTCGGGAATGGTTCCATACACTTTCATGCCTCGTGGCTTGGGTGCTGTGTGGAGCAAAGGGTGGGGTGCCCGGGCGGATTCGGTCAGGCGCCGCGCATGCGGGACACCGTCGGAAGGTCGAGAACCCGAGATCTGATGGAGGCCGGATCCTGCGTTTGAATCTCCTCCACGGTCACGGCGTTATCTACGCTGAAACGCCCGGATTTGGTGCGTCTGAGCACTCGCAGGTGGGCGCCGCAGTCCAGAGAAGCACCGATGTCATGGGCGTAGGTTCTCACGTAGAACCCCTTGCTGCAGACCACTCGAAAATCAACTTCGGGAAGGTGGACGCCGGTGATCTCGTGGGCAAAAACATGCACGAATCTGGGCTCCCGCTCGACCGTCTTTCCCTGTCTCGCGAGCTTGTAGAGGGGGACTCCGCCCTGCTTGATGGCCGACACCATGGGCGGCATCTGATAAAAGTCGCCGTGGAACTTTTCGAAGGCTTCCTCGAGTTGTTCTCTGGTGAATTCGGAGACGGGACGGGTTTCGAGCACTTCTCCGTCGGCGTCCTGGCTGTCGGTGGTGACTCCGAGTTGGAAGGTGCCCGTGTACTCTTTGTCCTCGGCCATGAGGAGATCCTGGATCTTGGTGCCCCGTCCCAGGACAGCGATGAGCAGTCCGGTGGCCAGCGGGTCGAGTGTTCCGCAATGTCCTACCTTTCGAATTCCAAGACGTTTGCGAACAATCGCAACCACGTCGTGAGAGGTCATTCCGGCTGCCTTGTCGATCAGCAGCACTCCGTCGATTTCCTGTGTACGCATGAAAAAATTTGAGGGCGAAAGGGATGGCTCCTTGCGGGCTGGGTCAGGAGTTGGAAAGCGCCGGGTTCGGCGATGCGGATTGCATCCGCTTGTCGATGGCCGCCAGGACCCGCGTTTGAACGGTTTCCAAGTCGCCTTCGATGCGGGCGCCCGAGGCGAGCGTGTGGCCGCCGCCCCCGAATTCAGCGCAGACGGCGCACACGTCGTACGCCGGGTCCTTGGACCGGAGGCTGATGCGAACGAGGCCGCCATCGAGTTCCTCAAAAAAAGCTGCAACCACAACCCCTTCGATGCTGCGAATCGTGTCGATCATGCCCTCGGTATCGTCGGGAATGGCGCCGATCTTTCGTGCGGTTTCCAGGCTGAGGGCGAAGCTCGCAACGCGGTCGGCATTGGTGAAGCGGAGCACGTTTAAAAGCGCGCTCAAAAGCTCCAAGCGCCGGCGGGGGCTGGTTTCGTAAAGCGCCTGGTTGATGTCGCCGATGTCGACACCTAGTTTGACGAGTTCCGCAGCGATTTCGTAAGTGCGGGCTGTTGTGTTCGGATATCGAAAAGAGCCTGTGTCTGTAGATATTGCGGCGTAAAGAGAGCAGGCGATCGACGTTGACAGGGGAAGTGAACAGCGGCTGAAGAGTTCGAACAAAATCTGTCCCGCTGCAGGAGCCGTCGGATCGATGTAAACAAGATCCCCGAGCCTGTCGTTTGAGACGTGGTGGTCGATGTTGATCCAGATGGCGCCCGGTGCGACGTTCGCAAGGCAGCGGGCTCCTGCGCGGTTGCGGACGGCGGTGTCGATGACGATCACGACTTCGAACTGCCGGGGAGAGTCGGGCGGCAGGGTGATGAGTGAGGAGTCCGGAAGGAACTCGAAGCGCTGAGGGAGGCCGTCCTCGTTCCACACCGAGACTTGTTTTCCCAAATCTCTCAGGCAGAGAGTCATTGCCAGGGCGCATCCAATGGCGTCGCCGTCGGGACGGATGTGGCTGAGGACCAGAAAGTGAGAATGTCCCCTGATGACTGAGGCGATTTCTTCGAGGGTGGAATTGGCTTTCATACCGGAAATGTCACGAGCGGCAGGGACCTGCAAGGGACACCTGATCGATCTCTAAAAAGGGGTGGGTGCCGCGGGGTGGGAGGATCTGAAACCCGGTTGGATGGTGCGAGTAAACCGCCTTTGGGCGTGAACTGAAATTTGCACAAATGAAACAGATGCGAGCCGCGGCGCGTGAGCGGGCCCGCGGGGGGAGCGGATCATCCGAGCGGGGGCAGGGCTTCCGGTGCCTCGGGATTTTCAAGCGCGCCGTCCACAGGCGGAAGCAGGTTCAGTTCGTCCATAAGGTGGATGACCTTGTTGCCTCGCTCAATACCCTCGTCGAGTTTGAAATGGAGTTGGGGCGTATGCTTCATCACCACCCGTCTGGAGAGCAGAAATTGGAGGTGGGGGCGCCTCGTGTAAAGCTGCGAGATGACGCCCTTACGCTGGCCCGGAGTTCCGATGACCGAGATGTAAACGTGGGCGTTTTTGAGGTCCGGTGTCACGTCCACGTGCTGCACCGTCACCAGCGGGGCGTCGAACTGAATCTCGCGCATGAGCAAGTCGCTCAGTTCGCGTTTGAGCAGTTCGTTTACCCGTTCAAGTCTGTGTTTGGCCATTCGATGGGCCGGGGCTAGGAGTGAATGACCCCTCGCTGCCCGGATGGACGGTTAGAGCTGTTGGGGAATTTTCTCCAAGATGTAGCACTCGATGATGTCGCCCTCTTCGTACTCGTCGAAGGTTCCGAGCTTGATCCCGCATTCCATGCCGTTCCTGACTTCCTTGACGTCATCTTGGAAGCGTCTGAGGGTGGAGAGTCCACCGTCGTATATGGCCTGGCGGCCGCGCAGAACGCGGGCCCGGCCGGAGCGCAGGATCCGTCCGTCTGTGACGTAGCTTCCGGCGACGCAGCCTTTTGTCAGGTCGAACACGCGGCGCACCTCTGCGTGGCCGACGACGCTTTCGCGGGTCTCGGGATCGAGCAACCCGGCCATCGCCTCCTTCACCTGATCGAGCAGTTCGTAGATGATGGAGTAGAGCTTCACCTGCACGCCTTCGCGCTTGGCGGCGGCAGCGGCGTTATTTTCAACCTTCACATTGAAGCCGATCACGACAGCGTTCGATGCCGCGGCGAGAAGAACGTCGTTTTCGGTGATGGGACCAACCGCGACGTGGACGAGTTCCAAGTCGATCTTCTTGCTCTGGATCTGCTTGAGGGAATTGACCAGAGCCTCGCTGGAGCCCTGCACGTCGGACTTCAGGATGAGCCTGAGGTTCTTGCGTTGCTCGTCGGCGAGTGTGTCGAAGAGGTTCTCAAGAGTCGGGCGGCTGGGCGCCGAGAGTTTGTTCAGGCGGAGTGCGCTCAAGCGCTCTTCGGAGAGCGTGTTGGCAGCCCTCTCGTTTTCCATGACAACGAGCTCGTCGCCGGCATTGGGCAGGCCGGAGAAGCCGACCACCTTCACTGGAGTGGAGGGAGGCGCACCCTTTAACGGCTTGTTGGAGTCGCTGATGAGGCTCTTCACCTTGCCGCTGAAATTGCCGCAAATGAACGCGTCACCCGTTTTCAAAGTGCCGGTCCGTACGATGAGAGTGGCCGTCGGTCCACGGCCCTGATCCACTTGGGCTTCGATGACCGTTGCCCTTGCGACGCCGCCTTCAGTTGCCTTGAGTTCGGCAACTTCCGCTACGAGCAGGATGCTTTCCAAAAGGGTGTCTACGCCGATGCCTTTGATCGCGGCGACAGGAACGCAGATCGTTTCGCCGCCCCAGTCTTCCGGAGAAAGGCCCTTTTCCTGTAACTGACCCTTCACACGGTCGATGTTGGCACCGGGAGTGTCCGTCTTGGTGATTGCGACAATAATTTGGACCTTGGCGGCCTTGGCGTGGGAGATCGCCTCGAGCGTCTGGGGCATGATCCCATCGTCTGCGGCAACGACAAGCACCACGATATCCGTGACATTTGCGCCCCGGGCGCGCATCGCAGTGAATGCGGCGTGGCCGGGTGTGTCCAAGAAAGTGATGGTGTGTTCGTTGTGGGTCACCGAGTAGGCGCCAATGTGCTGGGTGATTCCCCCGGCCTCGCCTGCTGCAACCCGGGCCTTGCGGATGGAATCCATCAAGGTGGTCTTGCCATGGTCGACGTGGCCCAAGAAGGCCACGATTGGCGGCCTGAGCTTGAGTTCCGACGATTTCGGCTTTTCAGGAACCTTCGGCGGTTCGATGATTTTTTCGACGGGCTTGTGAACGCCAGCGCCTTTTTCGCGCTTCTCGCGCTCGAATGTGTAGCCGTGCCTCTTGCAGACAGCGGTTGCCACCTCAACGTCTACCGTCTGGTTGAGGTTGACGAAAATGTTCATTCCCATCAGGTCGCGAATGACCTCAAAGGGCTTCAGCTTTAGCGCTGCTGCCAAGTCTCTGACACCGATAGGGGGTTTGAGATTGACGATCTTGTCGTCGACTGGAGGCTGGACTTCTACAACCTCGTCCGCTGTTGCCTCAATCTCGTCTGAGGTCTCAGTGGAGGCTGGTTCGTGCGTTTCCGGTTCGGGAGCGGGAGCCTCGGGCTCCATCAGCTTTGAAATAGATGGCAGTGCCTTGAAGGGCTTCAGGGAAGAGATGGTGCGCTTTCTGGGGGTCTTTGGCGCTTCGTCGATCAGTGAAACAGCCTCCTGTTTGGGCGCGACAACGGGCGCGGGCGCCGCTGGCTCAGCTTTTGCCGTGGACGTCTTCCCCTTGGCCCCTGAGGAAGCAGGTTGAGAAGACCGCGCGGGTGCCTTTTTAGCAGCGGGGGTCTCGCCTGCCGGTTTTGGGGTGCTGGATCGTGGGGTTCGTGTGGCCATTCAGGATTTTGTGCGGGAAGGGGAGTAGATAGGTTGTTTTCGAAAAGACGTTTTCCGGGAGGGGCTATGCGTGGGAGCCTCCGGATATTGCGCGCTGGGCTGCCGAGTAAATTTTTTCAGCCTCTTCAATGTCACAGCCAATGGCATCGCAGATGTCCTGCGGTTCCCCGAGGGCATCAGCGCTGACCATGCCGTTTTCCATCAGTTTGCGCGCGGTTTCCTGAGAGACAGAGAGTGCGGCCATCAAGTTGGCTACGCCTTTCTCAACGTTCTGTTCGAACGCCTCCCTGACGGATTCGTCCTTCTCGATGGAGATGTCCCATCCTGTCAGGCGGGAAGTGAGCCTGGCATTTTGACCCCGTTTTCCGATGGCGAGCGAAAGCTGGTCGTCGTCTACCTTGATGGTCACGTTCTTCTTGGCTTCGTCCAAAGAGATCGATTTGATCTTCGCTGGCTTAAGGGCCTCAATCACTAGCTCCTTCACATCGGAGCTCCAGCGGATGATGTCCACTTTTTCGTTGTTCAACTCGCGAACGATGTTCTTTACGCGAGCTCCGCGCATGCCGACGCAGGCGCCTACGGGATCCACTTTTTCGTTTGCGCTCCAAACGGCGATCTTAGTGCGGTGTCCAGCCTCGCGGGCGATTCCCTTGATTTCCACCGTGCGGTCGGCGATTTCAGCGACCTCTGTTTCAAAGAGGCGACGGACAAAGTTAGGATGGCTGCGGGAAAGGATGATTTCGGGTCCGCGCATGCCGTTTTCTACGGCGACTACATACGCACGAACGCGGTCTCCGATGGCGTATTCCTCAGTGGAAACGCGTTCACGGTTGGGCATGACGCCCTCGAACTTGCCTAAATCAATGATGACGTCCGAGCGCTCAAAGCGACGGACGGTGCCGGTCACGATCTCACCCGCCCTGTCGCGGAACTCGTCGTAAATGAGCTCTTTTTCCGCCTGGCGGATGCGTTGCATCATGGCCTGGCGTGCTGTCTGGGCGGCGATACGGCCGAAATCTTTGGGTGTGACAAGAACGTCAATTTCCTCGCCGACCAGTGCGCCGGGCTTGTGTTTCTGGGCCTCTACAACGCTGATTTCGTCGTGCTTGTTCGTGACACGTTCCACGACGATCAGTTTGGCGACAGTCTTGAAAGTGGATTGCTTCGGGTCGAATTCCACGCGGAGGTCCCGGGCGGGGCCTACCGCCTTGCGGGCTGCTGTAAGCAGAGCAGTGTTCATGGCTTCAAGCAGCACTTCGCGCTTGATGCCTTTGTCTCGCTCAAAAAAGTCTAGACCTGCAAGGATTTCGCTGTTCATACGTGTGGAGGTGCTAGAGACGAAAAAAAGTGGGTCCACTGAACCCACTTTCACACTCTAGCCGGTCTGCAATAGTAGGGCTTTCCCCCTGAAGCGTCAAGCGGGTAAACCCGAGGCGCCTTTTGGATGACTACGGCCTCACATTTCCGGGAAGGATTTCCCGGAAGTCCGACTTAGGCGCGGGGAACGACTGCCGGGCCTGCTGCTATCCTCCATGCATGATTTACAGAGGCAACCGAAGGCACTCGGTTTGCCAAGGAAGGAGAGCTTCAAAAGCCTGGGCCTCGTCTCTTGAAAGTTGCTCCAGCGTCGCTTTTGGTGCGATGAGCGTTGGGTCCAAGGAAAGTTTCGCGGCGATCTCATCCCGCCTTTTTCGCAGTTCCTTGAAGCGCGACTCCTGTTCCTGTGTCGTTCGGAAGCGTGGTTTTCGGATGGTCTTGGGCCATTCCGAGGGATCCAGCGCCAGGGCTTTCTGGCCTGCCTCCATGAAGCGGGACAGCCTGGATCCCCGTAAATGCCTGGGCTCGGGAGTTTGACCCTTGTCGAAAATGTCGGAAAAATTCAACAACAAGTCGTTGTTCAGAATGTGGAATGCCGGCTTGTCGACAGACTGGGCCTCTTGGTCCCTCCAGTGCCAGAGAGCTTTGAGGATGGCAGTTCCCCGCTCGCTCAGGTCGGCATAACCGCTGATCCGCCAAATGGAGTCGGGATCGCGTTCCCTGACGACAGCGGCTGACCGGATGGCCTTGTCGCACATTTGTTCGAACCACTCCCAGCGTCCCAGTTCCCGCAGGCGTGCCTCTTGAATCTGGCTCAGGGTAAGGAGATTAACCGTATCATTGACGGCGTAAGCGAGCATCTCCTCCGGGAGGGGGCGGATCGCCCAGTTAGCCTTCTGCGACGCCTTTGCGAGGGTGACTCCGAAATGCTGGTGGAGAAGGGCGGCGAGTCCGAATTCTGTGGCTCCGCACAGTCGTGCCGCGATCATTGTATCGAAGAGAACGGTAGGACCGGTGTACCCGCAGCGACGGAGAAGACGCAGGTCATAGTCGGCGCTGTGGATGATGACCGTTTTGCCTTCGAGGGCTTTAAAGAGTGGATCGAGGGAGATTCCGGCCAGGGGATCCACGAGCAGGTTTGTGCCGGGAATGCTGATCTGCAGGAGGCACAGTTTGTCGAAGTAGCAGTGCAGGCTGTCCGCCTCCGTATCCAGAGCGATTCTGGGATGCGGTTCGAACGCCTTGACGGCCTCCTCCAGGTCATGCGTGGACGCAATCATTTGAAAAGGAGGCATTTCAGTGATCCGGGCCGGGGCGTCAGCCGCCGGTCGCGAGGAGCGTTGCGCGCGCGGCGAACGTCTCCCCTCATTTCTTCCCTCTTGGTTCGGGGAGCGGTTGTCGGCGCCTCGGGCGTCCCGGTTTGGACTGCTTCTTCCGGAATTTGGGCGGGACTCCGGGGATCGGGCCGCCGCTGCCGCGTCCTGCGATTCTTGGGCCGTTGCATTTGTGCCAAAAATCCTGCCTATCAAGGAACGAAGCCAGCGGCGGGGGGAGCCTTCCGTTTCTCCTTCGCTTTTGGGCTGACCGCCGTCTGGGGTGGAGATCCGGCTCATGCTCTCAGTCCCCTGAGCAGTAGCTCTGCATTGGAGGAGTGGTTGTGAAGGGCTTGATTGAGGATTTCAGTGGCCTCAATGGCCGGCATGGCCGCCAGTTGCCGGCGGATGACGCTGATTCTTTCAAACTCCTTGGGGTGATAAAGAAGCTCGTCTCTTCGGGTGCCGGATTGCGGGATATTTATTGCTGGAAAGATGCGTTTTTCAGAGAGGGCGCGGTCCAGCCGCAGCTCCATATTTCCGGTGCCCTTAAATTCTTCAAAAATGAGGTCATCCATCTTGCTGTGGGTTTCCACGAGGGCTGTGGCAAGAATCGTGAGGCTTCCACCCTCTTCTGTGTTACGGGCTGCTCCAAAAAAGCGCTTGGGCTTGACCAAGGCTTTGGCGTCCACGCCGCCGGACATGATTCTGCCTTTGTTGCCCTGCATGTTATTGTAACCGCGCGAAAGTCTGGTAATGGAATCGAGCAGGATAACGACGTGCTTCTTTAATTCCACCAGCCGTTTGGCTCGCTCCAGAACCATCTCTGCCACCTGCGTGTGTCGCTGGGCGTTCTCGTCAAATGTTGAGGAGTATATCTCGCAGTCCAATGCACGTTTGAAGTCGGTGACCTCCTCGGGCCGTTCGTCCACGAGAAGGATAATGAGCGCGGTTTCGGGAGAATTGACGCGGATCGCGTGCGCGATTTCCTTGAGCAGGATGGTTTTTCCTGTCCTGGGAGGGGCAACTAGGAGTCCCCGCTGGCCCCTGCCGAGGGGAGCGATCAAGTCCACTGCGCGAGGACTGATGGACCGGTTACCCGTGTGTTCCAACACGATCCTGGACGTCGGGTGCATAGCGGTCAGACGTTCAAAATCCTTTGGCTCCTGCCATTGGGCCAATGGAATTCCTTCTATCTCGAGAATCTCCTCGGCCATCAGGAAACGCTCGCGGTCGCGCGGAGCCCTGATGCGGACGGAGACGCGCAGTCCCGGCTTTAGATGCAACTGGCGTTCAATGTGATGGGGAACTTGGATGTCTTGAGGAAGGGGGCGAAAGTTGTAGCGAGGCCAGCGGAGGTACGCGGCACCCTGTGCGTTGACATCGACCACTGCCGAGGCAGTCAACTCAGTGCCGTGTTCCAAGCAGTGCTTGCAGAGTTCGAAGACAAGATGGTGCCGGGTTTTGTCCGGGTAGAAGCGCACCCCGAGTGACGCTGCCCTTTCGGCAAGTTCCTGCAGCGTGAGTTCGTGAAGTTCCTCGATATCAAGCTTGGTTGGGGGAGGAGCGGGTTGGAATTCCGGCTGTTGAGAGGAGGCGGCCCCGGACGACCGGCGTTCCGTCCCGTCATCGGGAGAAAAAGAGTCTGAGCCAAGCGGCGCAGAGTCCGGCTTGTCGTTCGAGGCAGTTGAAGGGACAGTCATTCCAGATGAGATGATCGGCGCGGATGCTCTTTTGCTCAAGGCTTGTTTGGGCATCGCAGATTTGTTGTGCGAGTATCGGGGTTAGGGCGCGGCCGCTGGTGAGACGCTGAAACTGCACCTCAGGGCTGCACCCGACGGTGACCACCCGATCGCACTCAGTCTCACCGCCGGTTTCGAATAGTAAGGGAATCTCAGCCAGAAGCCAAGTTCCATCCGAGCGGCAGGCTTTGGCAAGGTTTGTCCAAGAAGAACGAACCGGGGGATGCAGAACGGCCTCGATTTCTTTTCTGAGCGCGGGACTCTCGAACACCCTGCTCCTCACAAATGAACGGTCGTAAGAGCCCTCCGGAGTGTAAGCGAGATCACCCAGTAACGCCATCAGCGAGCTTTTGATGCCGGCGTCTTGGGAAGTCAGACGGCCCACTTCGGAGTCCGCGCAGAACCGCTTTGCCCCTGGAAGGAAAGACTCGAGGGCATCCGTGAAGGACGACTTACCGCAGGCTGCACCCCCCGTGATCCCGATGACTGGCATGAGGCGGGAAGACCGGAGCTAGGGAATTGCCAAAGGCAAGCCACCCGTGAGCGACGGCACGTCTTCAGGCTGCTCTGTTTCTGCCTTGGTGGCTTTAAGAGGCTGTCCAGAAGCGTCAATAATCCGGGCGGTGACGTAGATCATCAGGTTTTTCTTGATGTGCTGGTCCACGTTTGAGCGGAACAACCTTCCTACAAGGGGGATATCTCCTAGGAAAGGAACCTTGTCGTTAATCTTTTGGACATCTTCGCGAATCAATCCGCCCAGTCCGATCGTCTCTCCATCCAGGAGCGTGACGTTCGTCCGGATGCGTCGCACGGAAAAGATCGGTTGGTTAATGACGTTGTCGGTAAGTGTGACCGCTTTGGGAGTCGATCCCAAACTCACCCCTGCGGCGCTGACTGCGCTGGAAACGCTAACGGTCTGGATGGGGCTTCCGTAGTTGATAAAACCCTCGAACTCAGTGACCTCAGGGCTAAGGTCCAAGTCGATCGCATAATTATCACCCTTGATGGACGGCGTTACCTTCAATTTGACCCCGGTGTCGCGCTTGTCGAACGCCGATGGAGTCGTCGGGGTGACGGGAACGCTCGTGGGAGCGGCCGCGGCGGCAGCGCCACCTCCGGCTCCACCGGCGGGAGCAGCACCCACGCTCTGGGGAATTTGCGGAGGTGTAAACTCCGTTGGGTAACGAAATTCACGGACGATATCAATTGAGGCCTCTTCCTGATCTCTGGCCGTAATGCTGGGACTCGAGAGCAGGTCGACTCCTTTTGATTGGTTGAGCGCCCGGATCACCAGCTGGAATTGCGGGTCGGTAAACGCGCCGGCAAGTGCAAAAACTCCGGGACTTGCAAGGCCTGTGCCTCCCGTGGCGCCAGCAAGGAGAGCGTCGATGGCGTTGGAACTCAGTGCAAGGCGGCCCGAACGGTTCCCACTCGTGACTGGATTAACTCCTACAGGCTGGCCTCCATTGGGATATGCTCCGTCGGCAGGAATATTAAACGGATAATCGGAAGAGTTTATCGAGGGGCGCAAGGCGCCCGTCGTGCCGCCGCCGGAGAAGACCCTGCCCGTGCCTGGAATATTGGCCTGCCCCAGCAACCAGTCGTAGGAGAGCTCCTTAAGATTGGTTTGGCTGAATTCCACAAATTTTGCCTGGATGTCAATTTGAACTGGGCTTTGGCCCTCGGAGTCTGAGACGATTGAGTCCACTAGGTCCAACATTTCCACTGTATTGTACACAGTGAGCGTCTTGTTTCGCGGGTTGTAGGTAGCGGTGGAACCCGGGGCATCAAAGCGCACGTTCATCGTGTTGAGGAACTCCTTAGGGTCGATCCTCCTTTTGCCTCCGGCCTTGGGAGCTGGCGCCGCTCCGGCACCCCCTCCGGCCAGCAAACTCGACCCAAGGCCTGTGGAGCTCAAATCATCCACCTTTGGTGCCGTGCTGCTGAACATGAAAGGAGACACGGTCCAACTTCTGAGCACAAGGTTGTCCGTCGGGGTGGTTTTGGGAACAATTTCCACCCAGTTTTCCTTCACAGTCCACTTGGTTCCAGATGCCTCTGTGACGATTTTTAGAATCTCACTCAGGCGAAAGCCTGGAATTTTTGGAATGCTGACAGTTGGAATCGAACCGCCTCCTGCGGCGGCTCCGGCGATAGGCGGAGCCAAGTCCAGCACGCTGGTTCCGGGAGCTGCGGGAGCACCGGGCGAGGGACCGCCAGGGAAGTTTGCGATGATGAGGACGCCTCGCTGACCTTCTCCACCTTTGTCCGCCGCCCTTGAAGCCTCTGTGAGTGCAGCGGCCACCTCTGTTAGTGATTTGTCAGTGAACTGGACCTCCGGGATTGTGATCTCCTGTACCTTTCTTCTGAGTTTCTCAACTTGACTAGTTTCAACGGTTTGGGGAGTGCTGGCTGTCGTTGTGACAGTGCCGTACCTTTTGACTGGGGTGGCCCAGGCTTTCTGGACATTTCGCATCGCCCGGCTGCGAGCTTCGTCGTAGGCGGTTTCCGCGTAGTTTTTAATCGCCAGATTGCATTCTTCCTGAAGGCGCCTGGCGGCGTTGTTGTACGGGTCGATTTCAAGGACTTGGTCGGCGCGCTTGAGCGCGAGATCGTAGCGGCCACTCTCGTAGAACCCTCTGGCATCCAGTAGATAGCGCTTCACCTTTTCAACGTCTTCTCTGAACTCAGGCGTGATCGTGTGATTGAAGCGTCCGGGAGTGTAAAGCTGTTCCTGAAGGCGGAGCGCCGCCTTATTTCCCGGATCTCTTGACAAGAGATTACGGAGGGCATCTTCGGCACTCGGCAGTTTCTGTCCTGGCTTAGAGAGAAGGCGTCCCTCGCTGATCCGCACTTCCACCAATTGGAGTGAGGAATCACGAAAGCCCTTTAAGGCCTCTTGTCGTTCTCTCTCAACTACCTTGGATTCCGGAAGGAGGTCGAGCGCGACGGCGTAAAATTGAGCGGCCTGATCAAACTGTTTCAGTGACATCATCTGCCGGCCCTGTGCCATTTCTTCGAGGGCCTTGATGCGGCTCGCCTCTCGGCGTTTGATTTCCTTTTCGCTCAAATCGGCAATGGATGAAACGGGGCGTGCCTGAGGTTGCGTGTCTTGAGAAGACCTCTGCTGAGCCGCTGCTGCAAGTCCCGGATTCAGAAGCAAGGCGCTCAATCCGAGGAGAGCACCCGACCGCACATTGGAACTCGAAGTTGGGGAACTGGCTTTCATTAGGCGTAATGGGGGAATTGGACGGACTACTCGGACTGAGCTGGGCGCACCTGAAACTCTTTATCCTCTGTATTCTTCAGCGTGGCCCCGGTGGCTGATGAATCGATTAATCTGTAGGTCTCAGACGCTCCAATGGTGAACGTTTGACCCGGCTTTAGCGTAAAATCTTTTGTCTCCTTTGGGTAATTCAACCTAAGGCTCACCGTTTTGTCTACAAAGTCGGCAGGTTTACCTTTTATTTCGGCATCCGACTTCTCTCCGGACTTACCGTCGACAAAGTTTATGAGCGAACCGTCTACTTTCGACCCCGTTACCCCAGTGTCACTCTTTTGACGCAGAGTGAAAGAGACAAGTTTGATTTCCGTCTCGGGAATCATTTCGCCAATTTTGAGGTCCGCCTGGTTTTTTTTGGGCGAATCTTCACGACGAACGGTGATTTTTAGCGACTCTGGCTTTGCCGTGTCTCCCAGATATTGAAGAAATGAAATACGGTTGTGCGTTTCCTTTTGTCCTACGAAATAAAGTTTGGTGACTAGGGGCGGATGGGCGTTGGCATCCGTGGGATCGGTGCCGGCGGCCCACTCTTCTTCGTTTGTAAATCCATCCCCGTCAGTGTCTTCCACCGCAATCTTGGAGGTTCTGAGTGCTAGTTTATACTGTAAAAACCAAGAGTTTGGGATCGGCGCGCCTGTTTTGCTGTGCTTGTGAAGACTGCCCTCCTTAGGCCGCTTGGGGCCGTCCGCTTCAAGGAGGTACGCTTCAGACACAAAGAGGAGGGAAGGGTGGGCGTTCTCCCACTGTCCGGGTGATGCGATCAGCTTCGCCGCTGCATCGATTCCTGAAAGATCGATGGGGGGAGTTTTTTTCGCCGACACCTGCCTAGGTTGGAACTTTTCGAGATTCTTTGGAAGCTCCCCGACAGCCTTCATCAAAAACGCTGTCGCAGCAACTGAGCTGATGGCCGTCGTTGTAAGCAGAAGCCAATGTGCGTTGGTTTTAATGAAATTCATGGCCGTTTCGGGGCATCCTTGCCAGTCGCGGGCTCCCGCAAGGCTAGCAGTTCAATGTTCATGTCCACCTCTACAAACTCGTCTCCAAGGATAAATTTCGCAGCGTTTTCCTCTGGGTTTTGCTGTCCGATCCCTCCGAGTCCTGCGCCAGTTGAGCCAGAGGAGGCGTTTCCAGCGAGAAGACCCCCAGGAGCGGATAGAGGGACTGAAATGACGGCCGCATCGCCGCCTTTTTTTGGGGGTTCCTTTTCCTTGTTATTGGCGATTTTGATTGTCCGTGTCACAAAAAACGCCTTTTGTTCGGCGGTGAGTGCATTCAGGAATTCTCTGAGCGACTCCGGACGGGCGCTAAACGACAGCTCATAGCCCTGTGTGGGCTGGATGGTGGATGGCGCCGCGTCTGCAGCTGCGGGGCCGTCTTTCTTGGGATCGGTTTTTGCTCCCTGTGCAGGCTTGCCCTCGGCTCCGGAGGCCGCTGTCGGAGCGGGTGAAGCCTGGGGCTTGTACAAGCGTATCTTTTTGATAGCCAGCGGCTGGGTGTCCAGGAGCAGTCCGATGAGGTGTTCCGTGACTTGGAGTTGCCGCAGCAGTCCGGGAGCAGCCTCCGGAGATGGAGGCTTGGACTTGTAGTCCGACCATCCGAGGTAGAAGTAATTCTCGGTGCTCTGGTCTTTGTCAGCGGGGAGGGTTACCGAGTTTTTTTCGGCTTTTTTCTGCAGGCTCTGCACCCTGTCGTTGAGGGCCTTCTGAAACTCCTGCGGAGAAACTGGTACCACCGGAAATTTATCGAGGGCACCCACTTTCTCTCGAAGGGCGAGGTATTTCGATTCAACCGCTGCCAACTGCTGCTGAAGTTGCTTCAATTGCTCACCTGAAGGCGACGGGGTGGCGTTTCTGAACCGGTTGATCTCTGCGCTGCGCTTTTCCAGCAACTGGATGGCAGCCTGGCTCTCTTGCCAAGAGTGCCACAGAAATGCGGCGCCTCCGGAGATACATACTGCGCAGGCGATTGCAGTGCCGAGCAGGGGGCGGTACTCCTTTGGGAAAATTTTCATGGAGTATTCAGGGAAAGAGGTGCGGGGGGCTCTTGGAGGTCGATGGGGATGGCAAACTCCTGAACCCATTCAGTCTGGCTTGGGGTGTTGGTGGGCCGAGTCCAGTCCTGAATGGGGGCGACCTGAAATAGAACTGGATGGGGCGAAATAGGAATGCCCTTCAGGCGGTCGCAGAACCTGTCAATGGCGTCGCCGTTCCAGCGCGATTTTTCGCATTCCGAACGGATGCGTGCAATCTCGGTTTCGGAGGAACCGGCGGAGGGCGGCTCCGCCGGGATGACGGCTTTGTCAGCGGACTCGGTTTCCTTTTTTTTGTTGTCGCCAGTCTTTTGAGGCAAGGCTTTAGCTCCGCCTGCTTGGGTCCGTTCTAAGGCTGCTTTGTAGCTGAGCGCCAGTCCAAACTCATCCACAATGTCAACGCCCCTAGGGTTCTCCAGAAAGAAACCTCGAAGAATCACCCGCGTGCCACCCGCCTTTGAGGGAGTTGCTCCCGAGGCGGCCGGGGCGGCCGGGGCTTCGGCAGCGGGCTGCGCGGGTGCGGGTCTTTCGATGCCCAGACTTGTAATCCAGATCAATTCCTTAGGCAGGCAGGTATGGATTGAGTCGAGAAGAGACACCCAGTAACGCCGGTCGAGGGTGGCTTTCTCAATCGGGGCAGACTGTTTCAATGTCAGCTGGATCTTGTCGCGGATGCCCTTGATTTCCTTCTCCCACTTTTTGGCTTCCTCAATTTCCGGCGCCAGAGCTGAAGCTCTAGCGGAGGCCAGGGCTGTGGCCGTCTTCAGGTGAAATCCCCAGGCAAGCATCGGCGCGCAGATGCAGGCGGCGGCCAGTCCTGCGACAAGGGTGTACTGGCCCAATGTGGACTTTCTTCGAATCGCCGGAGGCAGGAGATTCATTGAAACAGGGCAGTTTAGCAGCCTCTGCAGTGCCAAACCGACGTGCTCTCCAAGGAGTGCGGCGTTTTGATCCAACTGCGGGCCCTTTGACGGACTCGTCACCCCGATGCAACGCAGGGGATTGAAGCGCTCCACAGGAATTCCAAGTTTCTCCTCCCAGAACTCGACCATGAGCTGCATGGATGCCCCCCCGCCACAGAGGAAAACGCGTTGGGGCGCCGCTCCCGCCTGTTGCGAGCGGTAAAAGGAAATTGATCTGGCCACTTCCGCATGAAGGCGGGTTGCCGCATTCCTAAGCACTTTGGCGAGTTTTGCTTGGTCGGGATCCGCGGGTTCCTCGAAATTCGAACCTTGGCCGATGAACCCGTCTGAGAGCTTTCGCGCATCGGCGGCCGAGAAAGGCTCTCCAAACTCCTTTGCTACGGAGGACGTCAGGTTGCTGCCTCCCGAGGATATTGTCCGGAGGAAAAACTTTCCTGGCTCTACAAACAAAAGATTGGTGGTCCTCGCGCCGAGATCGATCAAAAGAGAGCAACCGTCCGGCTCTCCGTAGTTGTAACGGAAAGCGTTCAGCAGGGCCACGCCGGCCAGCTCCACGCACTCAGGCCGCAACCGAGCCGAATGAAGCATTCCGGTCCATTCCTCTAGGAGGTCTGTTTTCGCCGCCACAATCAGAACCTCCGGGTCGTGGTTTTCGGTTTCGAAAACGGTTCGGTAGTCCCAGATGACCTCTTCGAGCGGATAGGGGATGTTCTGCTTGGCCTCGTGAGAAATGGTCTCGGCCAGTTCTGTGCCCCCCATGGCTGGCACCTTGACCATGCGGCTGAAGGTGGACTGCGCCGGAAGTGTCAGGCGCACTGGCTGGTCTTTCGCCTTAAACGATTCTACAAGCTCCCCCATGAGGAGGGAAGCTTGCGAGACTCGTGTGGCGTCGGCGGCGGGGTCTGGCAGGAATTCGCGGCTGTCAAAACCATGCAGGCGGAGCGTCCCTTTCTTTGGGTCCGGTCTGAAATCGGCAAGAGAGACCGTCTGGGAGCCGATGCTCAGCGTGATGATCCTTTTCGGGATGGACATGGGGTTGAACGAGAAAAAGCTCTTGAAAGCAGGGCTTAACGTGCGATCGGTTTGACGGTTTCGTAGTAATCCCAGAAGAGGGGGGCGAAAGGAGTTTGGCTCTTGGCAAGGAAAACGTCCTTTACCGTTTCAAGCCTGTCCTTTTCCTTGGCGACCTGGTCGTAGGTGACGCCGTGGGTAGATTTAAACTGGGCTCCGACAGCTTCGCCTTGAGCGCTGACTTCCACCCAGAAAGCCTGTATGCTTGCAGGGTTGAACGGCTTTCCCTCTGCGAGGCGATTCAGTGTCTTGGGTGCTATGTAAACAACGGAGTGCCGGTCCTTCCCGCGGGCTACGTCCACCAAGGTGACTTCTCCCTCCAGGAGTTTCAGTGTCTGCGACGTCTTCAGGAGGATGGAGTACTTGAAAACCAGTTCCGGAAATTCCTCGGCCGCGTCGAAGTCAGATTCAAACTCGAGCCAAATTGGTGCTGGTTCGCCGGGCGCTGGGACGCGAGGTCGCTTCGGCGCCCCGCCCTTGATCTGCGCAACGATTTCAGGCGACCCAATCAGGCTGACTTTGGGTTGAACATTGTCGATGCGGCGGCCGGCCGCCTGCGCTTGCTGCGAGGTTGATATGCAAAGTAGGGCTGAAAGCAGTGCAAGGGTGGTCTTCATTGTTCTGGAAGGGGGGTGGCAGATCTCTGGCGAAGGCCGGAAGAGAAACATCCGGCGATTACCTCTAATATAAGAACGAGGCTGGGGATCAAACTTTACTGCGGAAAAAATCGATCGTCTGCCGGATTCCTTCTTCAAATTCCACTTTGGGTTCCCACCCGAGGACCTGTCTTGCCCTCGAAATGTCGGGCTGGCGCACTTTCGGGTCGTCAACGGGCAGCGGACGGTAGTCCAACTGCGAATTTGAGCCGATGATGCGCAAGATGTGCTCGCCAAACTGCTTGATCGTCATCTCGCGCGGGTTCCCGATGTTGACGGGTTCGTGGAAGTTGCTCCTTGAAAGACGGAAAATGCCGTCAATGAGGTCGCTCACAAAGCAGAACGACCGGGTCTGCGAGCCGTCCCCGAAAACAGTCAATGGTTCGCCTGTGAGCGCCTGACCGATAAAAGCGGGCACTACACGCCCATCCCTCAGCCGCATCCGGGGCCCGTAGGTATTGAAAATTCTGACGATTTTCGTATTGAGGCCGTGGAAACGGTGATAGGCCATCGTCATCGCCTCTGCGAAACGTTTTGCTTCATCGTACACGCCCCTGGGGCCAATGGGATTGACATTTCCCCAGTAATCTTCGGTTTGCGGATGAACGAGCGGATCTCCGTAGCACTCGCTGGTTGATGCCAAGAGGAAAGTTGCGCCTTTCGCTTTTGCCAACCCGAGGGTATTGTGCGTCCCGAGGGCGCCAACTTTCATCGTGGGAATCGGGTGTTCGAGATAGTCGATGGGGCTTGCCGGCGATGCGAAATGGAAAACGAAGTCAACATCATCCGCTAGGAAGATGTAGTTGGAAACGTCCTGCCGTATGAAACGGTACTTGGGATTGCCGGCCAGATGTCCAATGTTCTGCTCGCTGCCGGTCAGAAAATTGTCGAGGCCAATGACTCTGTGGCCCTCTGCAAGGAGTCGGTCCGTGAGATGCGAACCGAGAAATCCTGCTCCACCTGTGACTACTGAAATCGGGCTGCCTTCTGCGCGTGAAAACATGTGCAAAGCCTAGGGTTGGGGTTTGTTCATTGCAATCGGGGAGACGCCTTTTTTTTCTAAGGAGTTTGCTGGATCCGGGTAGTCGCAACTTGCCAAAAATGAGGACACTTTGTTCTGCGGCTGGTTGTCGACTAAGGGGCCCTCTGCAAGCCAAGCGAGAGGCTCGGATCCCTCGCCCACCGCAGGCCGGAAAGTCTGGCGGAATTGGCCGCCGTTTTGCCCAGGCAGAATGCTTTGAACTGCCCGCCCATGAGCTGGGGGTGGGTTAGGGTTCGGAAATTCAACGTCTCTGATTGCTCGTCCTTCGTCATCGGCTCTGGTTTGTCTTTGAAGTGAAGCGGGGCAAGCCCGGTTAAAAAACGGGCCTGGTCAGTGTACCCTAATACCTCCCAATTGTCCGCGATCGCGGCTTGGGAGAGGTGCGTGAAGTTCACGTGTGCGGTCAGGTCTTGCTGGCCGGGTTGCGCCAGAATTTGGTCTTGGCGTTTGTGGGAGCGGTATGCCGCGAGCGTGCCCGTCAGTCGGTGTGGGGAGCCCATTTCTTCCTCGCTCATTCCGTAGTCGAAGAGGAGAACCCAGCCGTCGGTCATTTTTTTTCCCAAGTCTGAAATCCAAGAACTCAGCGGGAGGCATACTTCTCGAATGTGGCCTTCGATGGGGTTTTGTAGAAGATTCACTTTCTGCAACAGCGCCTCATGTTTAACCGTGGTTGCGAGCCACCGGAATTCGCCGTCGACAAAGTCGACTCTCAGTTCCATCCACCTGCCTTCGAGGAATTGGAGAACGTTGACGGGAAAGGCGTCGAGGAGCTCGTTTGAAAAGTGAACGCCAGAGAATTTGGGCAGGTCTTGAATCGAGCGATGCCAGCTCACTTTCGAGAGGTGTTTGCCAAGCGACCGGGCCTGACTGCGCTGGAAGTGGGCAAACGGCTCGACGATCCGGAGCGAGGCTTTGGCGTAGCAGTCCGGAGCGATTTTTTTTAAGTGCTCCAAAATATCATTCGATAGGGTTCCCGCTGCCGCCCCTTGCTCCACGAGGGTCCAATTTTCCGGCACGCCCGCGGTTTCCCACATCTCTGCAAACTGGCATGCCAGCAGCCGGCCGAAAAGGGGGCCGGAACTGACTGCCGTGTAAAAGTCTCCCTCGCGTCCGATCCGCGCCCTGCCTGACGCGTAGTAGCCGTGGAAAGGGTCGTACAAGGCGGTCTCCATGAAGTCGGCAAACGACAGGGGGCCGCCGTTTTTGATGCGGTTGCTCAGGATCTGTTGTAGTGGGAGCACGGCTTGTAACTTTGTCTCGGAGCGACCGCCGACGAAGGAGTGCGGGATTAGCGCCGTCTCATTCGGGATTGTATTCTGGATTCTAAAAAGGGCGGACACTCGTGTGTGTCTACATGTATACTACGGTCATGCTGCCGTGGTTTCGCAATCGATTTCCCCTTTATCTCGCTCCGATGGCGGGAGTCACGGACTCGCTTTTTAGGGGTTATTGCAAGGAGTATGGCGCGGATGTGGTTGTGACTGAATTTGTGGCGGCTGAGGGGATTTTCAGGAAGAATGCTCGAACGTTGGAGTACCTTGACTTTAACGATGAAGAGCGTCCGCTGGGGGTCCAATTGTTTGGCGCCGAGCCCGACCACCTGGCGAGGGCGGCGCAGATGGTTTTGGAATGGAAGCAACCGGACTTCATTGATTTGAATTTCGGTTGTCCGGTGAACAAGGTGGTCTCGAAGAACGGGGGGGCTGCGCTTTTACGGAACTGTCCGTTGCTTGAAAAAGTCGCCAGAGCGGTCGTCGAGGCAGTGGCGCCGCATCCTGTAACTGCAAAAATAAGGATCGGCTGGGACCAGCTTTCCGTGAATGCAGTGCAAACCGCGCGTATTTTGGAAGATTGCGGGATTCAAGCCATAGCGGTTCACGGTCGAACCAAGGAGCAGGGGTACGGGGGGGAGGCTGACTGGGAGGTGATCGCCGCGGTGGCTGCGGCGGTGGGGGTTCCGGTCATTGGAAATGGGGATCTGGCTGGGACGAGGGACTTGGCTCTGCGGCGTGCCACTGGGGTGGCGGGCGTGATGATTGGGAGGGCGGCGATGAGTAGTCCTTGGGTTTTCTCGCAGATGAAACAGTACCTGGAGACTGGGGAGATGGTTCCGGAGCCGTCCCTCGAGGAGCAGTGGAATCACATCGCGCGGCACTGCCGGGAGGCCGCGCTCCGCTCCGGTTCAGAGGAGCGAACCATGCAGTTTATGCGGTCCCGGTTGATGGCTTACTCCAGAGGGATGGCCGAGGCGAAGGAGTTGAGGCAGCGGTTTTCGAGCATCGCGTCGCTGGCGGAGTTGGAAGATTTGGCGGCCGGCCACATCTTGCGTAACGGAGTGCTACATGGTGGTGGGGGACTTGCTGTTGGCGCGCCCTGAGAAGATGGGGGCCGTGGTTTTTTGGGATTTCGAGGGCTGTTTCTCTCAGGGGATTGGTGGCCAGATGATGATTGCCGGTGTTTTGAAATTGGTGCGATGAGCTCAGGCCGGTAGTGGGTGGTGTTGGGTGCCGGCGGCAGGGTAACGCTTGCAAGGTCTCGGCGGGTGGTGGATAGTGAACTTTATATAGGCGTTTTACAGACCAAAGCGCCGTCCAGACTCTAAGAATCCCCTATTATCATGGCGCAAGCGAACGATCTCAGAAAAGGTATGTGCATACGTTACAATGGCAACCCTGCCATTGTGTTGGAAGTTCAGCACCGCACCCCCGGCAACCTTCGCGCCTTCGTTCAGGCCATCATTCGCTACATTGGAACGGGGAAGTCCGCCGACACACGTTTCGGGTCCACCGACAAGGTGGAAACTGTCGAGGTACACCACCAGACTCTGGAGTTTTCTTACCGTGACCAGAAGTCCTACAACTTCATGGATCCGGAGACGTACGACACTGTGACCTTCGAGGAGGATTTCGTAGGCGAGGCCAAGGAGTACTTGACTGAGAATTTGAAGGTGGACGTCCTTTATGTCGAGGGGAAGGCCGCTAGCATTGAGCTTCCCGCATCGGTGAGTTTGCGGGTCGCCGAGTCCGCCGAAGGCGTGCGTGGAGACAGCGCGAACAATGTTCAAAAGCCCGCGACACTGGAGACCGGCAAGATAGTCAACGTGCCTCTGTTCATCAAGGAGGGGGAGTTGGTGAAGATTGACACCCGCACGGGTCAGTACATGGGGCGTGCCTAGTTTGGGTTTGCTCTAATCTTAACGGGAGGTTCGCTGCTTGTTTGAACATGAACTTCGCTAGCTGCGAGGGCTGTCGGAACTGAACGGAGGGGCCCGATCCCGCGCAGGCAGCCAAACCAGTTTGTGACGCGCCCAGTGAAACCTGACCCGACACCGAGACGCGAGTATCTCGAGGGACCTGGACAGGCTGCCGCGCGCGAACGGATGGAAGGTCGCTCAGCCAAGTTGCGCACAGGTGCCGCGTCTGGGGCGATTGGAGCGCACGACGAGCCGCTTCCCGGGAGGGCGGATCGCCCCGCGCCGGCAAAGCCTCCCGCACGTCCCAAGCGTGACAAGGCTTCCGGTCGGGTCAGCCCGCGGCGAGAGGTTGCTGATCCTCCGGTTCCCAAAAGGGAGCCGGCCCGGAGGGTATCCGGTTTGGGGCGGCGCGTGCGGGTGGCCTGGATAAAGAATATTTTTGGTTTTTTTCTGTTGCCTCTAGCGTGGGTCTGGACGGTGAGTTTTGTGGGTTTGTTTGGGAAAGCGACTGTTCATCACCGGTTTTGGATGACGGAGGACTTCTGGTTTTTCGCGCTGGGAGGAACATTGTGGCTGGTGGCGTTTTCCGGAGGCCTTTATGTGAAAGGCCAGCCTCCTTTGCTGAAGTGGTATATCTTTGTGCACGAATGGACCCACGCGATCTGGGCGTTTCAAAGCAACGGTAGGGTGGACGAGATCCAAGTGAACGAGGATCACGGGCATATCCTCACGAACAAACCCACAGCGCTGGTGACGCTCGCCCCTTATTTTTATCCCGCCCCCTGCGTCGTATTAATCTTACTGTTCGCGCCGTTCGCCCTGTTCTATCCCCTCGAGGAGGCTCCTCCGATTTTTTGGGGATTGGTGCCGCCGATGGCGATTTTTCTAGGCTTGATGGGGCTCTGCTGGTCGTTTCATTTCACATACACGATATGGATGATTCGAAAGGGGCAGAGCGATCTTCGGATGCACGGAAACTTCTTTTCGCTGGTGGTGATTTACCTGGTAAACTTGATGGTGGTGACCGTGTTTTTGGTCGTCTCCGCGGCCGGGGTGGAGTGGAGGACGTTCTTGAGAGAACTTTTGCATCACACTGAAGATTTTAGCGACGTGGTTTGGCGGCTCCTCTGCCATGCTTGGGAGCTGTGTCTGAGCGTGTGACGTCCGGGATCGGAATGGCGTCCGATGCGATTTCTATTTTGACGATGGCGGGGCGGTGCTCCTAAGTGGAGTAGTGCCACCGAGTTTTTTCAAAATGAGATGGGGCCGCCGGTCCTTTTGCATGCTTTTTTGTCCATTGATGGCGCTTTAACAATTTTTCATCCAAGATTTTATACATGATCAACAGGGTTTTAGGGCTCTTCTCCAACGACATCGGCATTGATTTGGGGACGGCCAACACACTGGTTTACGTTAAAGACAGCGGCATTGTACTCCGCGAGCCGTCCGTGGTCGCCGTCCAGGCGGGAACGAACCGCGTCCTTGCCGTCGGGGACGAGGCGAAGCGGATGCTGGGGCGCACGCCGGGCAACATTGTGGCGATCCGACCGTTGAAGGACGGTGTGATTGCGGATTTTGAAATTACTGAGGCGATGCTGCGGCACTTCATTCTGAAGGTGCACGGGCGGCGCACTTTGTTCAGGCCGCGCCCCCGGGTGGTGGTTGCCGTTCCTTCTGGGATAACCGAGGTTGAAAAACGCGCGGTGAAGGACTCTGCGTTGAGGGCGGGAGCGCGCGAGGTGCATTTGATCGAGGAACCGATGGCCGCGGCGATCGGTTGCGGACTCCCGGTTCAGGACGCAGCCGGCAACATGATCATTGATATCGGAGGGGGGACGACGGAGGTCGCCCTGATCTCCCTGTCCGGCATCGTGTACTCCCGCTCTGTTCGGGTGGCCGGGGATGAACTGGATGAGGCGATCATCCAGTATATGAAGAGGGCGTACAATCTGATGATCGGAGAGCGCACCTCAGAGGACATCAAAATCAAGATAGGCTCCGCCTACCCCCTGGAGAGGGAGGCCACGATGGAAGTGAAGGGCAGGGATCTGGTGGCCGGGCTGCCGAAGACGCTTACCATCACCTCCCAGGAGATCAGGGAGGCATTGCTGGAACCCATTTCCACCATCGTGGATTCTGTCCGGGTGGCCTTGGAGCGTTGCCCTCCAGAGCTTTCCGCGGATCTTGTCGACCGCGGGCTGGTGCTTGCGGGAGGCGGGGCGTTGCTGAGGGGATTGGACAAGCTGTTGACTGAGGAGACGGGGCTGCCCGTGCATTTGGCGGAGGATCCGCTCAGTGCGGTGGCTGAAGGGACTGGCCGCGCCCTGCAGGAGCTTAACTTTTTAAAGCAGGTCGCAACCCAAACCGAGACGCGGCACCATTGATGCGTGTGATGGATCACACATCAGCTGAGCCGCTGCCGCCTCGTGGGAGGACGGGAGCTGGTCTTTTTTCCTCTTGGAAGCTGAGAAGACCATGAGGCTGCGTTCAAAATTTCTTGCGACGTTCGTATTCGTGGTGGCTTTTCTGGTTCTCGTGTTAGGAGCCGGGAGTCCGGCCTCGGTGCGTAGCCTTCAGTCGTCGTTTTTGGGGTTTATCACGCCGTTTCTGAAGTCGGGATCCTCGCTGGAACGCAAGTTCATGGCGTTCCGGGAGGGGCTGAAGTCTCTTGAAAGCTTGGAGGAAGAGGGGCGGGCTCTGCGGGTGGCGAACCGGGAGCTAAGCGCTTCCAACCAGACGCTGCGGGGGATGGAGGCGGAAAACAACCGCCTCCGCAAGGCGCTGGGATACCGGGAGAGGGCGGTTTTCCGTTTGATGCCCGCCCAGATCATCGGCCGGGATATCTCGACTTGGTTCAACCAGATCGTGATCGATCGGGGGAGCGAGGACGGCTTGCGCCGCGACATGCCGGTTCTGACCGAGGAGGGACTGGTGGGAAAGACGACGGCAGTTTCGGAGCATTCTTCGATAGTCATTTTAATTTCGGACGAGAACTGCAAAGTAGCTGCCAGCATCGAGAATTCCCGGGAACAGGGTATCGTCCGCGGCGACCGAGCCTCGAGCGGATCTGCTCCGGTGGTTTCGATGTTTTTCCTCTCGAAGCAGGCTGGATTGCAGGGGGGGCAGAAGGTGTTCACCTCTGGCGTTGGGGGGGTGTTTCCCTCCGGAGTTCTACTGGGGGTAGTGCATGATTTCAGGGTGCGGGAGTTGGATGGGGCCGCCAACATTATGCCGGCGGTTGACCTGACGACGCTTCAGGACGTTTTTGTGGTGGTCAGTGATACCAAGTAGATTCTGATGTTCTTCGGAATTATCGTTGCCGCTCTGTTTTTCTCCATGGTCGCCCAACACTTTCTGGGTGGGATGCCGCCGTGGGGCGCCAGGGTATTTTTGATGCCGATCGTTTTTCTCTACGGTGCCCTTTCTTTTTCTTCAGTGGGAATGCTGTGTCTCGCGTTTATTGCCGGGGTGATGTGGGATCTGATGCACGCGCAGTGGGTGGAGGATGTGGTGGAATTGGGAGTGGGGTGGTCCGTTTTAGCGTACGCCATTCTGGGGGTTATCATGAGTGGGTTAAGGCCCTTGTTTCTGCGGGGACGCTGGGAGGTCCACTGTCTTTTCAGCGGAGTGGCTACCTCAGTTCTGGTCGGAATTGAGTACCTGATGATCTCGCTTCGACGGGAGCCCATCAGGTTTGAGTTTTCGCCGGAGATTTATGGCAGGATCTTCGGGGCCGGCCTCATGGCGCTGGTGATTTCACCCTTGCTGTTCTTTGTTTTGGGCTACATTTCCCGCCTGACCGGACACAAACATTACCGTCCTGAAAAGGAGGAGCTGGAATGAGCGCCCACGAGAATACCAGGCGGACGGGTTCCGGTCCGAATGCCGAAATGCGGGTTTACTTCATGGCCTTCATTATGGTTTGCGGCCTATCGATTCTGGTCGGTCGGTTGTGGTGGCTTGAGGTTGCTCACGGGGAGCGCTGGGCCAAGCGGATGGCTTCTCGTTCGGAGGTCACTGTGCGCATTCCCTCGGTGCGCGGGGAAATCCGGGATCGCAATGGGATGACTCTGGTGGGAAACCGCGCGAGCTACGAGGTGGACTTTTACTTGCCAGACATGGTGCGGGGCTACAGGCAGCAGTACGGAAAGCCGCCGGTTTCGACCTACACCGCGCCTGTACGGCAGATGCTCAAGGAGAAGCGCGAGGAGGATGTTGTGCAGATCGTCAACAGCACGATTATTCCCCGTTTGGACGAGTTGCAGCTTGCGAAACCTTACAATTCCGTTCGGTTGCAGCGTCATTTTCGGAACAATACGGAGGTGCCCTTCACGTACCTCGAGGAATTGGACTTTAAGACCATCGCCCGATTTTCAGAGAATGACGTGGGTTTGCCCGGGGTCGAGATTGCGCTGCGTCCGGTGCGGCAGTACCTCTACGGGGCGCTGGGGGCGCATCTCCTAGGGTACGTCGGGGCTCCTCTCGACATCGACAAGCTTCCCGATATTCACAAATACACGTTCTACCAGCCTGATGCGGAGGGGAAGTCGCAGGTTGAATTGAACATGGACCGCTGGCTGCGCGGCACTCCCGGCGTGAGGGTGATGCAGCGCAATGTGAAGGGTGTGATCGACAGTGAACTGCGGCGTGTGGAGCCCATGCAGGGGAACCATGTCTACCTGACGATAGACGCCCGGATTCAATACATTGTTGAACGGGCGCTTAGAGACGCAGGCGTGGGGAGGGCCGCCGCGGTGGTTGTGAATCCGGAGAACGGGGAAGTCCTGGGGATGGCTTCAGTACCTTCCTACAACCCGAATGTCTTTATTCCCAGCATCTCCAAAGACGACTGGCAGGCGATCCGCACGGACGAGACCAATCCGCTAACCAACCGTGCCATTCAGGGATTCGCCCCCGGATCCACCTACAAGGCGGTCTCCGCTCTTGCTGGCCTCCGCAAGGGGTTGACTGCAAAGAACACGTTTTCGTGTTCGGGAGGGGTTTCGTATGGAAATAAATTCATGAAGTGCTGGGTGATGGACAAGCATATGGCGCCGCACGGAATGCTGAGCCTGTCTGATGCTTTAAAGTACTCTTGCAACGCCTTTTTCTACCAGTGGGGTAACGCCGCTGGCATTGACCAGATCGACGCCATCGGAGCGGCTCTGGGGCTGGGGCTCAAGAGCGGGCTGCCGTTAACCGGCGAAGATCCGGGGATTCTCCCTGGACCGGATTGGTTGAAAGCGGTGAGCCCGCAGGAGCGTTGGTCTAACGGATACACTGCGAACGTTTCGATCGGGCAGGGGTCCGTGGAGGCCTCTCCCTTGCAGATGTGCATGGTGGCGGCGACCGTGGCAAACCGGGGGCGCTGTTTTGTTCCCAAGCTTGTGTCCCGGGTGGTCGACGCCGAGGGCAAGGACGTTGTGGACCCGGACACGGGCAAGCTTGTGGCCCCCGTGGGGGCGATCCTGCGCACAGACCTGCATGATGCTGGAATTACGGACGATGAAATCGAGATGGTGCGCCGCGGAATGTGGAAAGTGGTCAACGAACCGGGCGGAACGGGGAAAAAAGCTCAGGTCAAGGGGGTGGAAGTCGCTGGGAAGACTGGGACGGCCCAGTTCTGGCGCGAGGTGGGGGGGAAGAAGGAGAAGGACAACCACACCTGGTTCATTAGTTTTGCACCATACGACAAGCCGAAGTTTGCGGTGACCGTGTTCGTGCAGGGGGCCAAGTCCGGAGGGGGGGTCTCTGCGCCGATTGCACAGAGGATTTTGGAGCAATCTCTGGCTCTGGAAAAGGGCTTTGATCCGGGCCTGACCTGGATCGACCCGGCGGTGGGGAGTTTTGCGCAAATTGATGAGGTGAACTACAAAACAGGGCCTCAGATTGCCGGGGACGTCCCCGACCGTGAAACAGCCGACCATCATGCGGACGTGCCTGTGAAGGCGGCCAAGAAAAAAACTCAGGAAATGCCCACTCCAGACATAAAGGCGGAGGCCGATGAAAGGGGCAGTGTGAAGAAAAAAGCGCCCGCGATGCCGGTTGAGGAGAAAAGAAGCTTCTTTGAGCGGCTCTTCCGCCCTAGAAAGACAGACTCGCCCCCAGCTACACCCCCTTCACCCGCGGGAAAACCCACCCGCTGACATCAAGTGCTTTCAACCTTTTTCACCAAACTTTTATCCATGACCGAACGCGTCAAGCGCCTCCTCGGGCTCACCCCCCGAAGGACAGGCAATACATTGATTATCAGCTCCGAGAAACTCGAACGCCGTGTTGCACTCCTTGAAAATGGAGTACTCGAGGAGTATTCCATCGAAAGGCAGACGGACCGGAACATCGTCGGTTCCATATTCAAGGGCCGGGTGAAGAATATTGAGCATGGTCTGAAGGCCATGTTTGTCGACATCGGGTTTGAAAAGAACGCGTTCCTGCATTTTTGGGACGCGCTGCCGGCGGCCCTAGACAGCGGCGTGGAGCAGGTGGAGAGGGGCGGCGGAGGAGGGGGGAACGACAGGAAGCGCATCACGGCGAAGGACATCCCTGAGATTTATCCCATTGGCAGCGAGGTGCTTGTGCAGGTCACTAAGGGGCCAATATCAACCAAGGGGCCCCGGATCACCACAAACGTCTCCTTACCGGGACGGTATCTGGTTCTGATGCCTTACAGCGACCAGAGCGGCATCTCCCGCAAAATCGAGTCGCCCAAGGAGCGCGAGCGGCTCCGGAAGATCCTCCGGGAGCTGGATGTGCCGCCGGGCATGGGCGTCATCATACGGACGGTCGGAGAGGGGCAGCGCGCGCGGTATTTTGTGCGCGACTTGGGATTGCTGCTCGAGCAATGGCGCAAAATTGAGGAAACGGTCAACAAGCGGCCCGCACCCGTCTGCGCGTTTGAAGAGCCTGATCTTGTGGAGCGCACGGTTCGCGACTTCCTGACCGACGAGATCGACGAGGTGCACTGCGATGACGAGTCGGCGGTGAAGCGGATGGGCGAGTTGGTGGGCCAGATTTCCAAGCGCTCCAAGAGCCGGATCCAGCACTATCCTGGAACCCAGCCTATTTTTGAGCACTTCGGCGTGCAGAAGCAGATCGACGACGCCTTTCACCGTCAGGTTTGGCTGCCATGCGGCGGTTACATCGTCATCGACGAGACCGAGGCGTTGATTGCCATCGATGTGAATACGGGCCGTAACAAGGGGGGGAAGGACGTCGAGAAGACCATTCTCCAGACCAACATTGAGGCGGCCGACGAGATGGCGCGGCAGATGCGGCTTCGCAACATTGGCGGGCTGATCATTGGCGACTTCATTGACATGAAGAACCGCAAAGACCAGCAGGCTGTCTACCAGCGGATGAAGGACCGCCTGAAGCGAGACAAGGCAAAGACGCACGTGCTACCGATCTCGCCCCTCGGTTTGATGGAGATGACCCGCCAGCGTGCGCAGGAGTCGATTTCCGGTGCTGTGTACGAGGCCTGCCCTTACTGCAACGGACGGGGCAAAGTGAAGAGCTCCATGACGATGAGCGTCGAGTTGCAGCGCGCGCTGCACCTGGTGCTCCGCAAGTGGCCTGATGTCCACGAGCTGAAGGTTACTGTAAACCCGCACGTTCTCCAACGTCTGCGGGCTGAGGACGAGGAGTTGCTGGTCGAGATCGAGCGCAAGTACGCCGGGCGCCTCACCTTCCGTTCCGATCCGAGTTTCCACCATGAGCGTTTCATGATCGTGGATGTCCAGACAGGGAACGAATTGAAGCCTTAGTTCGAATGTTTGGCGGGCCGCGGAGGGTAAGTCCTCTGGGCCCTGCGAACGGGCTGTTCTACCGTGCTTCCTGATTCCTAAGGAGATCTTGCATGCAGCATTTTTACCTGCACCGGCTCAGTCCCTTTCTTGTGCAGTTTTCGCAGGGAGTAGGGATTCGTTGGTACGGGCTTGCCTATGTGCTGAGCTTCTTGCTGGCCTACAGGCTGTTTCGAAGTCTTTGCGAGCGGCGTCTCGCCCCGCTGGCGCCTGAGAGCGTGAGCGACTTCATCACGTGGGCCGCCTTGTTTGGCGTCCTTCTCGGCGGGCGACTTGGGTTTGTGCTGCTCTATGACTTCGAGCGTCTGGTGCACGATCCTGCTAGCCTGTTTCGTGTTTGGGAGGGGGGGATGGCCAGCCACGGCGGGATACTGGGGTTGGTCGCCTTTACCTTTTATTACAGCCGCCGCCACAAGGTCTCCTGGACGGGAATAGGGGACAGCCTGGTGACGGTCGCGCCTCCGGGGCTTTTTTTGGTGCGCATGGCAAACTTTATCAATGGAGAGCTTTATGGAAGGTTCTCGACCGTGCCGTGGGCTGTTCAGTTTCCAACGGAGCTCAGGGAGCATCCGGAACTGTTGGAGCAAGGGCAGTTTTCCCAGATGGCGCCCGAGCAAGTTGTGGCGGTGGTGAGGCGGGGCGGGCCGGATGGTGCTGCGGTGGAAGCGTATCTGCGCGAGATTTTGCCGTCTCGTCATCCGTCGCAAATTTATGAGGCGCTTCTGGAGGGGGTGGTGCTGTTCACTTGTCTTTGGTTCATGCGCACGCGGCTTCGGGTGCCGCGGGGCGTGCTCACGGGAACCTTCTTTATTCTTTACGCGCTCCTGAGAATTCTGGGAGAGCAGTTCCGTGAACCCGAGGATTTTAATTTTGGACTGCCCCGCGGAGTTTTTCTTTCCTTCTTCCTGATAATCATAGGGATAGCTTTTGTTTCGGCCGCTTTCCGTCGTCCGGAATACGAGCAGGGAAGCCCTGCGAAGCTTCAAAGTTGAATTTTTGCAATTGTAATTCACCCGCCGCCGCCTAAGTTTCACACCCCTTTTCCCATGTTCCGAGTATCCACAGAGATGAAGATTCTGACCGGTTCGGCGCACCGCGTGCTGGCCGAGAGGATCTGCGCCTATATCGGTGTGCCGCTTGGAGACGCCACGGTCACTTCGTTCCCGGACGGCGAGACCTACGTCAAAATCAACGAGAACATCCGGGGAAGGGACGTTTTCATCGTCCAACCGACCTGCCCGCCTACCAATCAAAACCTCATGGAGCTTTTGATCATGGTGGACGCAGTCCGCCGGGCGAGCGCCGCGCGCATCACCGCCGTGATCCCGTTTTTCGGGTACGCTCGCCAGGACCGCAAGGATCAGCCTCGGGTTCCGATCACGGCCAAGCTGATTGCAAATTTGCTCACGGCTGCCGGCGTGACACGCGTTTTGACCATGGACCTCCACGCCCAGCAGGTCGCCGGGTTCTTCGACATTCCGGTCGACCACCTGTACGCAGCGCCCGTGATCGTACGCAACCTTCAGTCCCGCGATTTTGTGAATCCAGTGGTGGTTTCGCCTGACGTCGGCGGGCTGAAGATGGCCTCTGCCTATTCCGAGAACCTCGGAGCGAGCCTCGCCATCGTTGCAAAGCGCCGCAAGAGTCCCAGCGAGACTGAGGCTTTGAACGTGATCGGTGATGTTGACGGTCGGGATGTGATTTTGGTGGATGATTTGACTGAAACGGCCGGCACTCTGGTGAGCGCCGCCCGAGCGATGAAGGAACGCGGGGCGCGGAAAGTGATCGCCTGCGTCAGTCACGCTGTCATATCGGACTTGGGTGTGGAACGGTTTCGCAGTAGCGAAATTTCTGAGCTCATCACCACCAACAGCGTTCCCGTCCGGGATATTCCGGGTTTTCAGATTACTTCGCTTTGCATCTCGGAGTTGCTGGGCGAGGGGATCAAACGCGTGCACGACGACGAGTCGGTCAGTTCGCTTTTCGAAATCAGCAAAAAAGAGAAGGTGTAAATAGTTTATGGCAAAGCAAATCAAAATCTCGGCCCAGACCCGCAACCATGCCGGGCGTAACGAAGTCAAAAAGCTCCGCGCTGAGGGGAGAATCCCCGCTGTGATCTACGGACCCAGCCAGACGCCTGTGAACCTGCAGGTGGGAGCGCGCGAAATGTCCAACGTGCTCGCGCACGCCACGGGCGAACAGCTGCTGGTAGAACTGGAAATCGCTGACGGCGCCTCCGTTTCCCATAAGCTCGCTTTGATCAAGGAAGTGCAGCACCACCCGGTGCGTTCCACCATTCTTCACGTGGATTTCCACGCCGTGTCCGCGACTGAAAAACTCCACGCACAGGTGACCGTGGAAACCGTGGGTGAACCCGTTGGAGTGAAGACCTACGGCGGCCGTCTGGAACTGCTGCTGCACAGCATCGAAGTCGAGTGCCTTCCGAAGGATCTTCCTGAAATCATCAGGATCGACGTGTCCGCCCTCAATGTCGGCGCCGCAATCCACCTTCGCGATCTACAGCTCCCCTCTGGAGTGGCATTCCGCGGGGACGGGGAACTGACTGTGATCCGTATTGCTGGCGCAACCACCTCCGACGGCACCGAGGCCGCCGAGGGACCATCCCAGCCTGAAGTCATCCGCGAGAAGAAGCCCGCTGACGGCGACAAGAAGTAGTTTTTCCAACCCTTTGCAGCGCCGTCTCCGAACCGTCGGGGACGGCGTTTGTGTTTTCAGGAGCGTGGTTTTGTTCGGTCTCCGGATTCCGCTCTGGTTCTGTGCAGTTCGTGAAGATTCTTCAACCCTTCCATGAATTCCATTCGTTTGATCGTTGGCCTTGGAAATCCCGGCGCAGAGTACGCCGACACCCGCCACAACGTCGGGTTCATGGTCGTGGACAGGTTGGCGATGGGGCGCTCTGAGTGGCGGCGGGAGAAGGCTTGGAATGCCAGTCTGGCGCGGGTGGACGGGGTAGTGTTGTGCAAACCGCAGACGTTCATGAATCTGAGCGGCCGCGCGGTGGCCGCCGTTGCCAAGTTTTACCAGATTCCCCCCGAGGCCGTTTTGGTGGTGCTGGACGAGATGGCGCTGCCCCTGGGGCGGTTGCGGTTGCGGCCCGGAGGATCCGCGGGCGGACACAACGGTCTGAAGTCCATCGTGGAGCATCTGGGCACTCAAAGCGTCCCGAGGCTGCGATTAGGCATTGGAGGGGCGCATCCCGGCGAGGCTGTGGGGCATGTGTTGGGCAGCTTTCGGAAGGATGAAAGGCCGGCTCTTGAGGAGATGCTGGAGCGGAGTGATGCGGCTGTGCTGGCAGCGCAGCGGGACGGAATTGCCGTGGCGATGAATGCTTTTAATTGACCTTTGGAGTTTGTTTACCCAAGCTGCCAGACCAATTTTTAAACTACCGATGAAGAACCGATACGAAGGACTGTTGATTTTGAACGTTAAGGGCGGCGAAGATGGCGCCAAGGAAGTGATCGAGCGCCTGGAGGCTGGCTTCAAGGCAGAGGGTGCCACCGTGGAGCAGGTTCAAAAGATGGGCAATCGGCAGCTTTCTTATCAGGCTGGCGATGAAGGCAGTGGGTACTATGTGAATTTCATTTTCCATTCTGCTCCCTCGGCGGTTGCAAAGCTCCAGGCCAAGCTGAAGCTGGACGAGCACGTTTACCGCCAGTATTTCCTGCGTTTGGGTGCGGCCAAACCGGCACGCGCTCCGAAGGCCGCCTAAGCGAACTCCGTTTAAGGGAGTCTCCCTGAGTCATCCGACCCTCGGTAAAAATCTATGGCTAACCTAAACAAGGTAATGGTGATAGGGAACCTCACGAGGGACCCTGAGATCAAGTATACCCCGAAAGGGTCTGCGATCGCGGACGTCGCTCTTGCCATCAACCGGAACTATACCACGGATTCCGGGGAGAAGCGCGAGGAGACGACTTATGTGGATGTCGTTCTCTACGGCCGTCTTGCTGAGATCGCCGGGGAGTACCTGAAGAAGGGGCGCCCGGTTTACATCGAGGGCCGCCTGAAGCTGGACACCTGGGATGACAAGGCGACCGGCCAGAAGCGCTCGAAGATGCGCGTTGTGGGCGAGGGCCTTCAGCTGCTTGGGGGCCGCGAGAGCGGGAACTCTGGCGGTGGTGGTGGCGGGGGAGATTACGAGGAGGCCGATCGTTCGGTGCGCCGGCCGCCGGCCCGTCAGGAGAGTTCCGCGCGTCCGGCTGGCAACAAGCCGCCGCACGATCCCGACTTGGACGTCGAGCACGACGACATTCCCTTCTAGGGTTCAGGGGGCTGTTACGTTTTGAAAATTGGGCGCTTACCCGTAGTGGGTTGGCGCCCTTTTTCGTGGGCGGACCCGGTCGTCCCTGTCGCTTTCGAGCGGCTGTGTGCCGGGGGGCTTAAGCTGTTGCTAGTAGGACAGATTTTTAAAGATTGGCCCTCACGTTCCTTGCTTTAGCGGGTTTATGATAGGGCAGCTGCCCTTGTTTCTGTTTTTCCGATGAAACTCACATTCTCCTCGAAGTTTATCCTTTGTGCCTCATGGCTGGTTCAAGCGCCTGCATTCGCCGCACAGGGTCCCTCTCCCTCAGCGCCGGCAAAGGTGGAGTTCAATCGCGACGTGCGTCCGATTCTATCGGACAACTGTTTTTACTGCCACGGACCGGATCAAAGCCACCGCAAGGCTGAGTTGCGCCTCGATGTGCGGGAGGCGGCTCTTGAGAAGAAGGCCTTCGAGCCGGGAAATTCCGAAGCGAGCGAGCTTGTAAAGCGGTTGCTTTCAAAAGATCCGGACGAGGTGATGCCGCCGCCGGACTCGAACAAAAAGCTCACGGCCCAGCAGAGGGATGTTTTGCGTCGTTGGATTGAACAGGGGGCCGAGTACCAGCAGCACTGGGCGTATGAGAAGCCTGTGAAGGCAGTCATCCCCCCGGGAGCGAACGGGGTGGACGTTTTGGTCCGGAGCCGGCTTACCTCGCTCGGGATTACATCCGCTGGGGAGGCGGACCGCCGGACGCTGATCCGTCGGCTTTACTTCGACCTGCTGGGTTTGCCGCCTTCGCCGGAGTCTGTGGAGCGTTTTGTGAAGGACGGGGCGCCTGACGCCTATGCGCGTTTGGTTGAGGAGATTTTGCAGAATTCCCACCATGGAGAGCGAATGGCCCAGGGCTGGCTGGATGTGGTTCGTTTCGCGGACACGATAGGATACCACAGTGATAATCCGAGGAACGTGTGGCCCTACCGGGACTGGGTGATCCGCTCCTTCAATGAAAACAAGCGCTTTGACCGGTTTACATTGGAGCAGGTCGCCGGTGACCTGCTGCCAGACGCCAGTGTGGAGACTCGGGTGGGGTCGGCTTTCAACCGCCTGGTGCTTTCCACCGAAGAAGGGGGAGCGCAGCCGAAGGATTACGAGGCGAGGATGCTTACGGACCGGGTGCGCGCGATTGGTGCCGCATGGCTCGGGCAGACGACCGGGTGCGCCCAGTGCCACGACCACAAGTTCGATCCGTTCACAACGCGTGATTTTTATGCTCTCGGGGCCTTCTTTGCGGACATCAAGGAGGGGGTGATCGGGCGGCGGGAGGACGGCATGCTGGTTCCGACGGCGGCGGAGTCCAAGGAGATTGCACGGCTGCAGGAGCGCCTGGACGGTCTGCGCCGGGAACTGGATGTCGATTCGCCTGAGCGACGGGAGGGGCAGTTGGCTTGGGAGAAGGGGCTGGCAGGCGGGCCGGTCGATGTGGCTTGGACGGCCCTGGTTCCCGAGAAACTCTACGCGGACCGCGGGTCCAAGTTTGAATCCGGCGCCGACGCGGTGGTCAGCGTCGCCGTGGATGGGAACGCCGCCTCGGACACCTACTTCGTGACGGTGAAGACGCCTCCGGGAACGACCACTGGTTTCAAGCTGGACGCGCTGAGTGCGGAGCACCTGCCACAGCGTGGTCCGGGGCGCTCCCCGAAGGGGGCGTTCATGCTGACCCAGTTCAGCGTAAAGCAGGGGGATGCCGTATTGAAGGTTTCAGAGGCCTCAGCGACTTACGAGCAAAAGGGGTTCGTGGCTAAGAGCGCCATCGACGGAAAGTCGAACGATCCCAAAAAGGGCTGGTCCACCTTCGGCAATGAAGCGGGGGACGCCTCTATCTACTTTGAGCTGGAACAGCCCATTGTTGGGGAGAAAACCGTCACCCTGCTGCTGCGCCAGATCGCCGGGGATAACCAGACGCTGGGACGCTTTCGTGTTTCCTCTACGAGCGCACCCAAGCCTGTGCGGGCGCCCAATATCCAGTTCCCCGCTGATATCATTAGCGTATTGAACGCGCCCGTGGAGAAGCGTTCGGACCCCCAAAAGGCGAAGCTGGCACGCCATTACCGTGTGGTTGCGCCCGAGTTTGCAGCTGCCCGTGAGGCGATCACGGCTGCCCAGCTCGAGCAGTCGGAGTATGAAAAAAATGTGGCGCACTGCCTCGTCTCCACCAGTTCCGAGGCGAAGCGGACTGTGCGTATTCTGCCCCGTGGGAATTTCATGGATGAAACCGGTGAGATCGTGAAGCCGGGCCTGCCTCACTATTTGCCCCAGCCTGCAGTCGAGGGGCGTGACCTCACCCGCCTGGACCTGGCCCGCTGGTTGGTGTCCCAGGAGAACCCACTGACCGCGCGGACGGTGATGAACCGCTTGTGGAAGCAGTTCTTCGGAACGGGTCTGAGCAAGGTGCTGGACGACCTCGGTGCGCAGGGCGAACCGCCGCCGAATGCTGCGCTTCTGGATTGGCTTGCTTGCGAGTTCGTCGATAGCGGCTGGGATTTCCGGCACATGGTCCGCACCATTGTCAGCAGCGCCGCTTATCGCCAGGTGTCGACCGCTACGCCCGCGTTGCTGGCCGCGGATCCGTACAATCGGGAGCATGCCCGGCAGAGCGCTTTCAGACTCGATGCGGAGTCGGTTCGCGACAACGCCCTCACAGTCTCGGGATTGCTTGTCGCGAAGATTGGCGGCCCGAGCGCTAAGCCCTACCAACCGGAGCGCTACTGGGAAAATCTAAACTTCCCTACGCGCGAGTACGCGGCAGACAAGGATGACGGGCAGTATCGCAGGGGCGTATACACTTGGTGGCAGCGCAGCTTCCTGCATCCCTCGATGCTGGCCTTCGATGCTCCGAGCCGCGAGGAATGCTGCGCCGAGCGCACCCGTTCCAATATTCCCCAGCAGGCGCTGGTGCTCATGAACGACCCGACCTACGTGGAGGCGGCGCGCATTCTCGCTTTGCGCATTCTCACGGAGTGCGATGGGGACGCATCGCGCCGGATGAAACGGGCCTTTCAGATCGTGCTGCAGCGCGAGCCGCGGCCGGAGGAGGCCTCGACCATGCTGGCTCTTTTTGAAAAGCATCGCGCGGTTTATTCGGCGGATCCGAATGCGGCGGAGCTCCTACTAAAGACGGGCCTCGCGCCGGTCGGGGCTTCGGCAAACAACACCGAGCTAGCGGCGTGGCTCCATGTGGCCCGCGTACTTCTGAACCTGCACGAAACGATCACACGCGCCTGATTTGCATATGAACTTTCAAAGTCTTCCCGAACTGAACCGCCGGGTTTTCCTCGGCAGGGCGACGCGCGGTCTCGGAGCCGTCGCGCTGGCCTCGCTCTCGACACCGACGCTCCTGAACGCCGCCGCAACTCAGGGCGTGCTCGGCAAGCTGCCCCTTCCCCAGAAGGCGAAGCGCGTGATCTGGCTTTCCATGGCGGGCGGGCCCTCGCATCTGGAGACTTTCGACTACAAGCCGAAGCTCGCGGAAATGCACGGGCAGCCGATGCCTGAGAGCTTCACCAAAGGGCAGCAGCTGGCCCAGTTGCAGGGCCAAAAGCTCAGCTGCTTCGGGCCGCAGCATGAGTTTCAAAAGTTTGGAAAAAACCAGACCGAGATCTGCGGGCTCTTCCCCCAGATCGGCTCCGTCATTGATGATATCTGCCTGATCCGTTCGATGACGACGGATGCCATCAACCACGATCCCGCGCACATGTTCATGAACACGGGCTCGCAGATCGCCGGACGTCCAAGCATGGGGGCGTGGGTGACCTACGGCTTGGGAAGCGAGTCCGTGGACTTGCCCGGCTTTGTGGTCCTCACGTCGCTCGGTAAGGGCGGGCAAAACCAGCCCATCGCTGGCCGCCAGTGGAGTAGCGGCTTCTTGCCGAGCCGTTACCAGGGCGTCCAGCTGCGCGGCAAGGGTGACCCTGTGCTCTATCTCGGAACGCCGCCCGGGGTGACCCGGCAGCAGCAGGGGAGTGATGTCGAGGCAATCAACGCTTTAAACCGTCAGCATGCCTCGTTGGTCGACGACCCTGAAATCGCCACACGGATCACGCAGTACGAGATGGCTTTCCAGATGCAAGCGAGCGTCCCGGAGTTGATGGAGATCTCCGGGGAGGGGGCGAAGACGTTGGAGCTGTATGGCTGCCAACCGGGTGACGGTTCCTTCGCGTCCAACTGCCTCCTGGCCCGGCGCCTTGCCGAGCGCGGCGTGCGATTCATCCAGTTGTACCACAAGGACTGGGACCACCACGGTGGATTGAAGGAGGGGATCGCGTTCAAGGCGCAGGAGATCGACCGGGCGTGCATGGCTCTGATCACCGACCTGAAAGAGAGAGGCATGCTGGACAGCACGCTCATTGTCTGGGCCGGGGAATTCGGGCGGACGCCGATGTCGCAGGGAGGAAGCGGGCGCGACCACCACAACAAGGCGATGTCCGTATGGATGGCGGGCGCAGGCGTGCGCGGCGGAATCGTGCACGGCGCGACTGACGAACTCGGCTACGCAGCTGTCGACAAGGTTGCGACGGTCCACGATCTGCACGCGACGATGCTGCATCAGATGGGCGTTCAGCCAGATGCGTTCACGGTGAAGTTCCAGGGACTGGACGCGAAGCTTACGGGCGTGGAGGGGTCGAAAGTGATGAAAGACGTCCTTCTGTGATTGCGCTGGCGACGTCGCAGGGCGACCAGCCGGCGGCGCGCAGCGAACGCAGGGAAAGCGCGTCATCTCGCTTGGCCAGGCGTTTTCCATTCGCGTCGGTGACCAGATGGCAGTGGTAGAAGGCGGGCTCGGCCGCCTTCATCGCCCGCCAGAGCAGAATTTGTCGGAAAGTACTCGTGATCAGGTCCGCCCCACGGACGATTTCGCTGACCTGCATCAGGGAGTCGTCCACGCACGAGGCTAGTTGGTAGGAGGGAAAGCCGTCCTTGCGCCAGATCAGGAAGTCTCCAAAATCCCGGCCGGCGACGCACTGCTGGGGGCCCTGGAGGAGGTCGTTAAATCGGAGGGTTTCGTGCTCCGGGATGCGAAACCGCCAGTTTGTGGCGGGCAGGGAGTGCTCAAAAACGGTGGGTATTTTGGGTCGGCAGGTGCCCGCATAGACTGGTTCTTCGTCCCCCGGATGAGGGGCGCTTAGGGCCGAGGCGATTTCCTTGCGCGAGCATTTGCAAGGGTAGATCCAGCCCGAGGTCCTGAGTTCTTCAAACGCAGCCCGGTAGGATGAAAGTCTTTCGCTTTGAGAATAAGGGGCGTGCGGACCGCCCGTGTCGGGGCCCTCTTGCCAGTGGATGCCCAGCCATCGCAGGTCCTCGAGGGTCGCATGGGTAAACTCCGGCTTGCAGCGCGCGCCGTCCAGGTCGTCGTTGCGCAGGATGAGCGTTCCTCCGGCTGCAGAGGCGCGTAGCGCAACGGTGAGGAAGGTGGCCGCGTGCCCTGCGTGCAGAAAGCCGGTGGGCGAGGGGGCGAGGCGTCCTCTGTAGTGGGCAGGCATGGCGGGCGGGATGGATACGGCAGGATGGGGGCGTTGCTGCGATGTAATGAGTGTTCCCCTTACCACATACCCAACGCTATGTCTTCCAATTCAAACTCTGAAGGTCTCCGGCGCCGAATCCTCCTGGTGGACGACCACCCCTTTTTCCGGCTCGGACTCGCACATTTTATCAACGCCCAGGTGGACCTCAAGGTCTGGGCGGAAGCTTCGGATCCGCGCGAAGCCATGCGGTTGCTGGAGAAGGAACGGCCTGACGTTGTGCTGCTGGACTTGAATCTCCCGGGAAAGGGCGGTTTGGAGCTGATCAAGGACATGAGGGCGCTTCATCCCAACGTGCCCATCCTTGTCTTGTCTATGCATGACGAATCTCAGTATGCGCCTCGTGTGCTGCGCGCTGGCGCGCGTGGCTACATCATGAAGAGCGAGCCGGTAAACCGGGTGGCGGAGGGAATCCGAAACGTCATTAATGGAAAGATCATCGTGAGTGAGCCGATGTCCTCCCTCATCCTGGAAATTTTCGCAGGCAAATCGCCGGGTGAAAACACGATACCCGAGGCCCGGCTTTCGGACCGAGAGCTTGAAGTGTTGTCTTTGGTCGGCAACGCTCTCAGCACGCGCAGTATTGCGGAACGCCTGAGCATTAGCATGAAGACCGTCGAAGCCCACCGGGCCAACATTAAACAGAAGCTGAGCATCGCCTCCTCGCAGGAGCTTGTGCGCTACGCGATCTGCTGGGTTGAGGAAAGCGGCCATGCCCCCGAGTCATTGGCCGTGGCCGTCTAAGCAGGCGGTGCCGCCCGGCCCGCGGATTGCGCAAACAGGGCCGGGCGTTTCCTTCTGCCATGGGAGGCTTTTGCAAAATCAAGCCAGGATGGGTTTCACTACCTTGCCGTGCACGTCGGTAAGCCGATAGCGTCGGCCTTGGAACTTGTAGGTGAGTGCCTCGTGGTCCAGTCCGAGCAGGTGCAGGATCGTCGCCTGTAGGTCGTGGACGTGGACGCCGTCTTTGGTCACGTTGTAACCCAGATCGTCTGTCTCGCCGTGCACGATGCCACCCTGAACGCCGCCGCCCGCCATCCAGGCGGTGAAGCATCTCGGATGATGGTCCCGTCCGAAGTTTGTGCTTAGCTTTCCCTGGCAATAGTTCGTGCGTCCAAATTCGCCCCCCCAGACCACAAGGGTTTCGTCCAGCATCCCTCTCTGCTTGAGGTCTTGAATCAAGGCTGCGCATCCACGGTCGGTTTCGCCGCAGAGCTTTGGAATCGCCGAGGGCAGGCCTCCGTGGTGGTCCCAGTCCTGATGGTAGAGCTGGATGAAGCGTACTCCTTTTTCCGCGAGTCTCCGCGCCTGCAGGCAGTTGGCCGCAAAGCTGCCGGGCTTTTTTGCGTCCGGTCCGTAGAGGTTGAAGGTCGCCTCGCTTTCGTCTGAAAAATCTGTCACCTCCGGAATGCTGCTCTGCATGCGGAACGCCATCTCGTAGTTGGCGATGCGCGCCTGGATGCCCGGATCGATTCCCGATGTCTCGAGTTGGTGCGAGTGCAGTTGTTCCAGGCGATTCAGCATCAGACGCCGGCTTTCACCCGTGATTCCCTGCGGATTGTTCAGGTATAAAACAGGATCCTTGGACGGGCGGAATTGAAGGCCCTGGTACTCTGCGGGCAGAAAACCGCTGCCCCAAAGGTGCGCCCCGAGGGGTTGCCCGCTCTTGTCCTTGGTGATGAGGACCACGAATCCCGGCAGGTTGCTATTCTCGCTTCCCAAACCATAGCTTAGCCACGCGCCCATGCTGGGGCGTCCGGGGATCTGCGAACCCGTTTGTAGAAAGGTCACGCCGGGACCGTGGTTGATGGACTCCGTAAACATCGATTTGATGACGCAGAGTTCCGATGCCACTTCGCTAGTGTTCGGGAGGAGCGAGCTGAACCAGGCGCCCGAGGGGCCGCTCTGCTTGAATGGAAACGGGGAGCCGACCATCGGAATGGACGACTGGTTCCCGGACATGCCGGTGAGACGCTGCCCCCCGCGCACGGAGTCCGGCAGTTGCTCCCCGTGTCTCTTAACCAGTTCGGGTTTGTAGTCGAAGAGGTCTAGTTGGGACGGGCCGCCCGACATGAACAGGTAGATGACCCGCTTCGCCTTGGCCGCAAAGTGCGGGAGCCTTGGCGGAAGAGGGGATGGTAGGGCCGTCTCTGCCTTGAGTCCCTGCGAGGACGCAAGCAAATCGGCGAGCGCGATGCCGCCCAGTCCCAGTCCGCCTTCGCGCAGAAAGTGGCGCCTCGGAATCAGGCTGCCGGCCTCGGATTGAGTGAAAGATGGGTCAGTCATTGTTTTACAACGGAGCCGTCGTGGTTGAATAGAGCCTGCGCAAGGATCGCAGCCGCGGCGGCCTCGGCCGGGGGCACCTTGGGATTGTGGGGAGTTTGACCGACCTTCAAAAGCGCGGATGCCTGGTCCGGGTGCGCTTGGAAATGGGCGAGTTGTTCGGCGTAAAGGTTGGACAGAATGCTGCGCTCGGCCGCGTCCGGAAAGCGGCTGAGGCATGCCAGAAACGCGTCTTCGATCATGGCGTCGAGGTTGCCGCCGTGCTTGGCGTGAAGTTGGGAGCCGAGTGTCCGCGCCGCCTCCACATACTGCGGACCGTTGAGCAGCACCAGCGCCTGTAGCGGCGTGTTGGTTCGTTCACGACGTGCGGAACACACCGCCCTGCGGGACGCGTCGAAGGCCATCATTGCGGGCGGCGGCGAGGTGCGGAGCCAGCGGGTGTACAGGCTCCGCCTCAGGCTCCCCTCGCCAGGATCCGCCGCCGCCGGGCGGAACGCCTCCGAAACCTCGTACGGCTTTACCGGCGCTCCTCCCATCTTCTGTGACAGCAATCCGCTCGCAAACAGGAAGGTGTCCCGAATGGATTCCGCAGGCAGCCGGAATCTGGGGCCGCGGGCGAGCATCACGTTCTCGGGGTCGTCTGTGACCAGTTCGATTCCCGCGGTGCTCTCCTGCATGTAGGTCTTGGAAAGCACGATGAGCTTAAGGAGCTCCTTGGTGTTCCATCCGGATTTCACGAATTCCAGGGCGAGCCAGTCGAGCACCTCTTGGTACTCCGGTTGGGAACCCTGGCTTCCAAAGTCATCAGAAGTTCTTACCAGTCCGCGTCCGAAAAGCGACTGCCACAAACGGTTGACCGTCACCCGGGCGAGTAGGGGATGCTGCGGTGATGTGAGCCATCTGGCCAGACCAAGGCGGTTCCGGGGCGCGTCGGTGGGAAAGGGCGGTAGGGAGGCAGGAGTTCCCGCCTCGACTTCGTCGCGCCGCTGGTCGTACTGGCCCCGCGACAGGACGTAGGCCTTTTTGGGCACTGGAAGCTCCCTCATCACCATGATTTCCGGCTGGGTCTCCAGTTCCTTGAGGAGATCGGCCCGCGCCTTGTGCAGGTTTTGCCGCGCTTGCGCGATTGGTTGCGTTCCTCCGCTTGCAACAAAGACTTCGAACAGCTGCTCCCGTTCGGACTCAGTCAGCAGCGCCGCGTCTTTGCTCCAAAGCTGTTGCAAGAGCCCAGGTTGGAAAGTCGAGTGGATCTCCGGCGCCGAGAGCAGTCTGTTGAAAACGCGGATATCTCCCACAATGCCGCCCTTGAAGCCGCGGTCGCGCATGCGTTCGCCGAGCGTGATGTTTTCCCTCGCCGGGTTGATGTCCCGCGAGAGGTTGTCCTTTAGAACGTCCGTCTCGGCGGGCATTCCGTTGATGAAAAGCTGCAACCCCGCGGCCCTTCCGGATCCGTCGGAGCCTACGGCGACATGTACCCATTCACCAGGCTCGACGGTTTGTTTGCTTCGGATCGAGGCGGCATCGCCGGGCCAGAATCTAATCAGCGACCACTTCAACTTGCCGTCCTCAAGCAGCAGCTCAAATCCGCGGCTGGCCGCGTCCGTCCACGCCTTGGAACGATGGAGGATTACCGCGCGCTCTTTGGCGTCAGGGGTTTGAATCCAGAGCGAAATGGTGAACGGATCCGGCCTGTTGAAGCTGCCCACGGAAAGGTTCAATGCATCGTCCCCTGAAAGACGTGCAGCCTTTCCAAACGGGGCTTCAACGATCTTGTTTTCACCCGAAACCGCCGCCGGTTTGGACAGGTCGATGAGGTTCTGGAGCTTGTTGCCCTCGGGGGTCGCTCCGCTGAACCGGCCGATTTCGCCGGACGGGACAAACTCCCCGGAACGCCTAGCGATCCACTCTGCCAGTTCATTTCTGGCCACTCTCTTTGCGTCGACTAGAGTCTTTTCCGAGTCCGCGATGAGGGCCTCGAAGCCGCGCGTCTTCTCCTTGCTTTGGGCGGATGCAAGGCGGATCGCCGGAGTGGGGGCGTCGCCGGTGAAGAAGGAATACAGCCCCGCCTCGTCGATGTCGTCGAAGAAGGCGAACATCTGGTAGAACTCTTTCTGCGTGATCGGATCGAACTTGTGGTCGTGGCATTTCGCGCACTCGAACGTCAGTCCTAGGAAGGTGGTGGCGAAGGTCTGTACGCGGTCGGCGACATATTCTACCCTGTACTCCTCCTCGACAGAACCGCCTTCGGACTCTTGCTGGTGCAGGCGGTTGAAAGCTGTGGCGAGAATTTGTTCCTGCGTGGCCCCGGGAAGCAGATCCCCGGCGAGCTGCCAAGTTGTGAACTGGTCGAATGGCAGGTTTTTGTTGAATGCGTCCACCACCCAGTCCCGCCACGGCCAGACCGGCCGTTCGCGGTCCACCTGAAAGCCGAAACTGTCGGAGTATCTGGCGACGTCGAGCCATTCCGAGGCCATGCGTTCGCCGAACGCCGGCGAAGCCAGAAGTTTCTCAACAGCCCGCTTGTATGCGTCCGGACTTTTGTCGGCGATGAAGGCGCGGACTTCGTCTGCGGATGGGGGCAGGCCCGTCAGGTCCAGGCTCACCCTGCGCAACAGCGCTTCCGGGCGGGCGGCGGTGCGAAGGTTCAGAGCCCGGGTCTTCAGACGTGCGCGGACCAGGCGGTCGATCTCGTTTTCCTCGGACGGCCCGGCAGTCGGGTTAGGCCGCGCGTCAGGAGCCTTCGGCGGAATGAAAGACCAGAGCGGCTGGTATTCCGCCCCTTCCGCTATCCAGCGCCTGATAGTCTCCACCTCGGCCTTCGTCAACCGCTCCATCTTGGCCTCGGGAGGGGGCATGACCTCGTCCTTGTCGGGGCTCGTGATCCGTTCAAAGAGGTGGCTGCCGGCGGTGTCTCCGGGCTTCAAAGGAACTTCGCCGCTTTTGGCAGCCTTCATGGCCGCATCCCGCTGGTCGAGGCGCAGTCCGGCTTTTCGGTGGCCGCTGTCCGGGCCGTGGCAGCCGAAGCACTTGTCCGAGAGGATCGGGCGCACATCCCTGTTAAATTCAATCGCGCCCTGGGCTGCCATCGATGCCGCAGGGCAGCTTGCTAGAATGGGCAGGACAATGCTCAGGGCTTTTGTGCGCATTTGCGTAGAAGGGACTCTTTTGACAATCGAAATTCGGGCCGAAAGTTAGGGGCGCTTTTTCGGGGAAGCTCTTCGGCGGCTGCAGTCGACGGCTATGAAGCAGCGCAATGCCCCGAGTCAGCCCAAGAGCCTTTCAATGTGGTCGCAACAAATCTGGGACCAAGTCTCCAATGAATCCCGGGACTCCAGCAGGACCTGCTTTTCTAAAAAACCAAGGTCCGCTATGGCCGCCTCGCCGCAGGAGATGTCGTCCGTTTCGCACTCGAACACATGGACGACGCCGATGTGGACCTGGCCGACCTCGGTGGAGTCGTCGTTCAGGAGGGCGACCGCCCGCTGGCGGTACGGAGTTTGAATCCGCAGTTCCTCGCTGATTTCCCGTTGCAGAGCCCGGTGGTAGGCGTCGAGATTGAAGGCGACGCCCGCGGCGTCCGTGTCGTTCATGTGCCCGCCGATCCCGATGGAGCGTTTTGCGGTGAGCCTTTTTTCCCCGCCCTTGCCGCCCCTGACGTAGCTTAGAATGCGTCCGCCATGCGTGAAAATTGCGTAGGGAATGATTTGTTTGAAGCCGGGGTCTGTTTCCGCGAGCGAGCGAGGCATGAACCGCGGGGAAGGGGGCTGAAGCAGGCCGTTAAGGTATCGTTCCACGTCGAAGTGGAGCCCCTGAAAAGCGCCTAGACGGTCGAACTCAGAGCGGGGCACAACGAGGATCATTTCATCAGACATGGCGCTATTTCTCACTAGAGCCCGCCTTGGTGTCCAGCTTGCGCGTCTTCCCCGGCTTGCCATGAGGGTCAGGTTCGTCGTTTATCATCGGCCGTCATGGAACTGAGCCCCGATCAAAAGCTGGCAGGCATCCTCGCGCCCCTCTTTGCGCTCCGGGGGGCAAACGACCTCGGAGTTGGCGACGTCGGGGCGCTCCGCGACCTGATCGACTGGGCGGCGGGTGTCGGCTTGCGTGTGGTTCAGTTGCTGCCGGTGAACGAAACGGGCAACGATCATTCCCCCTACAACGCCATTTCATCGGTGGCGCTGGATCCCCTGACGATTGAGCTCACGCCCGAGGCGTTGCCCGAGCTGACGTCCGAGATGATTGCCTCAGAGAAGGACCGTTTTTACCTCCGGCGGGTTTACGAGGGCCCAGTGTATTACAAGATCGTGAAGCCCATGAAGCGGGCGATTTTACGCAGGGCCTTCGAACGCTTTCTGAAGGACTCAGAAAAGAAGAAAACGACCAGAACCAAAGAGTTCGAGGCGTGGGTTTCGGCGCAGGATTCGTGGCTGCCAGGCTTCGCGTTGTTCAGGGTGCTCATGGCTGAGAACGGTACAGAGCGCTGGGACCAGTGGCCCCTTGAGCAGCGGACTTTGAAGACGGCGCTTGCGTGGATCGAAGGCCAGCCGGAGCCCGTCCGCGCGCGTTGGGCGGAAATGCAACGCGAAGTGATGTACGTGCAGTGGGTTGCTTGGACTCAATGGGAGCGGGTGAAGGCCTACGCCGAGTCAAGAGGGGTCGCCCTGATGGGGGATATCCCCTTCGGCGTGAGCCTTTACAGCGCCGACTTTTTCTGCGAACCCGGCATTTTTGATTCCGGGTGGAGCGGGGGGGCGCCGCCTGAGCCGGCGTTTCAGGGCGATCTGTTCACGGAAAGATGGGGGCAGAACTGGGGTGTGCCGCTTTACCGCTGGGATGAACTTTACAAGACGAACCTCCATTGGTGGCGCCAGCGCGTCCGAAAGGTCCGGGAGGTGTTCCACGTGTTTCGCATCGACCACGTCCTCGGCTTTTACCGCATCTACGCCTTCCCCTGGCGCCCTGAGCGCAACGCGGAGTTCGCCCCGCTTGACGCGGAAACCGCCAGGCGACTCGCTGGCGGCGACTTGCCGCGGTTCAAACCGAACGCTGACGACACGGACCCCCACAAGCAGGCTAACAGGGCGCATGGCGAGGCGCTGCTGCGCCAGTTGGTTGAGGAGACAGGCCGATTCCGCCTCATGGGAGAGGATCTTGGTACGGTGCCGGACTACGTTCGCCCGAGTTTGGAATCACTGCACATCGCGGGCTTCAAGGTGCCGATGTGGGAGAAGGAGTGGGACACGAGCCTCACGCCGGGAAGCGCTTACAACCGACTCTCCGTGGCCACATATGCCACCCACGACCATGATCCCCTGCGGGTGATGTGGGACCGCTGGATGCGCTTGATCGCGCGCGGTGACTCCGGGCGTGAAGAGGATGCCCGCGCGCGGGACCATGCCTGGTGGGAGGTGAGGCGTCTGGCCGGCTGGGCGGGCTTTGAAGTGCCACGTATTCTTGAGTTTGAGCGGGTTCATGAGCTGCTTCTGCGGGGCATTCTGCGTTGCAACTCTTGGATGACCATCTTCATGGTGACGGATCTTTTCGGCACTGCTCAGAGGTTCAACGTGCCCGGGGCCGTTGCAGATTCGAACTGGAGCGAGCGCATTCCCGCCCCGGTCAGGGAATGGGAGCGGGAAGAGTCGCTGTCTTCTCTAATGGGGCGATTGAAGGGAGCTTTCGGCCGCCCGGAAGGGGCTTCTTGACTCTATTAAGACACTCATTTGAAGGCTTTAAAAGGTGTTTCCCCACAGGGGGCGGCTCTGGTTTCTTAGACTCGATCTGGGTCCGAGGCGCGATGACTGACGGGGGGGCGTAATTTTTTGGCAGGAGTGTTGCGGGGTGAGCTCTTGTCAAAGTGTCGACCTCTCATTTTATGCGCTTGAGTGGGCGTGGCAGATGGTTAGCATCCTGCCGCCTCCCCGGGGCGCAAATGTAACCGAAAGGAAACGAATGCAGCCGATCCATACTTTCAACGTCGTCCCGAAACTTCCAGAGGTCCTTGAGCCCCTGCGTGAAATCGCCCTGAACCTTTGGTGGACCTGGCAGCCCGACGCCAGAAAGCTCTTCCGCCACCTGGACCCGGTGCTCTGGCATAAGACCAACCACAGCCCGCTGCGCATGCTCCAGTTGTGCCGGCAGGCGCGGTTGAAGGAGATCGCTGCAGACGAGGATTTCAAACGGGATATGAAGGTCGTGTCTGGGAAGCTTCATGCCTACATGAAGCGCTCGGACACCTGGGGCAAGCTGCGTAGCGAGTCCACTCCCTTGAAGGGCCCTGTGGCCTATTTTTCTGCGGAGTTTGGCTTCCACGAATCGGTTCCAAACTACTCCGGCGGCCTGGGCATCCTGTCCGGGGATCATTGTAAGTCCGCGAGTGATCTGGATATCCCATTCATTGCGTTCACGTTGCTTTACAGGCACGGGTACTTTCGCCAGCAGATTGGCAAGGACGGCTGGCAGGAGAGTGTGCAGTTGAACCAGAACTTCTCCCACTTGCCGCTGATCGAGGTTCTCGATTCGGAGGGGAAGCCGTTGTTTGTTCATGTGACGATCCTTGGCGAGTCCGTCCATGTGAAGGTTTGGAAGCTGCAGATCGGCAGGATCGCGCTCTACCTTCTAGACACGGACATTCCCGAAAATTCGGATGAGCACCGGCTGATCACGGCACAATTGTACGGGGGCGACCTGGAGATGCGCATCCGGCAGGAAATCGTGCTCGGAATCGGGGGAGTGCATGCGCTGCACGCGATGAAGATTGTGCCGTCGGTCTTCCACATGAACGAGGGTCACTCCGCGTTCCTGTCGCTGGAGCTGATCCGGCGCCAAGTGGCCGACAAGGGGCTGGATTTTTATTCCGCGCTGCAGGTGGTGGCTGCTGGAAACATCTTCACGACGCACACTCCGGTTCCGGCGGGTAACGACGCCTTCCCCTTGGCGTTAATGGACAAGTATTTCGGGGACTACCCAGCCAAGGTGGGAATTGACTTCGACAAGTTCGTCGGGTTCGGCCAGACGCGCAAAAATCCGGCGGACCCGTTTTCGATGACGATCCTGGCCCTTCGCACGAGCCGCCATGCGAACGGCGTCAGCGAACTGCACGGGCGCGTCTCGCAGGGACTGTGGACGGACGTTTGGGACGGCGTGCCGACCCAGGAGGTTCCGATCACGAGCGTCACCAATGGCGTGCACACGCGCACGTGGATGGCTCCCGAGTTTGCCGCGCTGTACGACCGTTACCTGCCGGGGTGGGAGGAACACCTCGTGGACGTAGATTTTTGGAGGGGCGTCTATGACATTCCCGACGAGGAGATTTGGAGCACCCACCAGACCCTGAAACACAGGTTGATCGAGTTTGTCCACGAGCGTGTGGGCTCGCAGCGCAAGCGCCTCGGCGAGTCGCCCGAGCAGCTGCGCGCGGCCAACCGGTTGCTGAACCCGGATGTACTGACCATCGGTTTTGCCAGGCGTTTCGCGACCTACAAGAGGGCGACTCTTCTGTTCTCCGATCCGGAGCGCCTGAAGCGTCTGATGAACAACGCGGAGCGGCCGGTTCAGTTTGTTTTCGCTGGCAAGGCGCATCCCAAGGATGAACCGGGCAAAAGGTTTATCCAGGAGGTGTATAAGTTCAGCCGGATGCCCGAGTTTGCCAACCGCATCGTTTTTCTGGAGGATTACGATACCTATGTGGGCCGCCGCATGTATCAGGGCGTCGATCTCTGGCTGAACAACCCGTTGCGTCCCCTGGAGGCAAGCGGAACAAGCGGGATGAAGCTCCCGCCCAACGGCGGTCTGAACTTGTCCGTTCTTGATGGTTGGTGGTGTGAGGCTTATGCCCAAAATCGGAAAACGGGTTGGGCCATCGGCGAAGAGATCGAGGACGGGTCGACCGAGTTTCAGAACGAGGTGGACGTGGCCAGCCTATTCCACATTCTCGAGACGCAAGTCGTTCCTCTGTACTATGCGAAGCCCGACGGCCGGCTGCCGCTGGCGTGGCTGCAGTTGATGCGCGAATCGATCCGCTCAATTACTCCAGTCTTCAATACGGACAGGATGGTAAGTGAGTACACCGAACGTCTTTACGAGCCTGCGGCGAGGGCGAATGCCGTGCTTGCCGCGAAAAACGGAGCAAAGGCGCGTATTCTCTCCGAGTGGAAGGATTCTATTCGAGCTGCCTGGCCCGCGGTGCGGGTGGATGTGGTGGAGGTGGAGCGCGCTGGGGGCAGCGTGCAGGTGGGCGATAGTCTTCCGGTGCGCGCGACGGTGCATCTCGGGTCGCTTGGGCCCGAAAATGTCACTGTCCAAGCGTATTATGGGGAGGAATTCAACGCGCAGATCCTGTCCCCGTCTACGACGGGTCTTGAGCTTGCCGCGAAGCTCGACGGAGGCGCGTATCTTTACCGGGGGACTGTGGCCGCGGCCGACAGCGGGTCCTACGGGTTGAGCGTCCGGATTATTCCAACCCATCCGAATCTCACCCAGGCCCACGAGCTCAGGTTGATCAGCTGGGCTAAGTAGAGCTTAACTCCAAGGGGAGTTATATATTAGGGGGCTTTTTGCCCTGGAGGTTTTTTGTCGGAAGAGTAGGTGGTATCGAGAGGGGTTAAATTTTTATTTAATCCCGCTTGATCCGAAAGCTCACTCCGCCGATACATCAACCTTGTTGACGTTATCTTTTATGAAACTGAACCGTATTGTTCCCCTCCTCGCATTGACCGTCGGTACCTTTTCCTTCTCTAATTCGGCCCAGGCTGAAATTAAAGTTGGAACCATCGACATGAAACTGGTGTTCGATAGCTATTCGAAGACCAAGGATGCCGAGGCCAAGATTAACCAGTCGCGTGAGCAGGCTAAGAAAGAACTTGATGAGCGCCTTGCGGTGTTCACCAAGGCTCAGGAAGAAGCCCGCAAGCTGAATGACGAGGCCAACAAGCCCGAACTCACCGAGAAGGCCAAGGCTGAAAAGGCCAAGATTCTCAATGAGAAGTTGCAGGCTCTTGGAACCCTCCAGCGTGAAGTCCAGGAGTTCCAGCAGACTCGCGAGCGCCAGCTCTCCGAACAGTCTGTGCGTTCCCGGAATACTCTTTTGGAAGACATCAACAAGGTCATTGCCGACAAGGTGAAGGCTGCCGGTTACGACCTCGTGATCGACAAGTCCGGCCAGTCTTTGAACGCCGTCGGCGTGTTGATCTACGCCAAGGATTCGTTTGATTTCACTGCTGAGATCGTAGCTGAAATTAACAAGGCGGCCAAGCCTGAAGCCAAGCCCGCTCCAGCTGCCAAGAAGTAACCATTGCAGTTAGCAAAAATTCAACAGCCGGCCGCCCTTAAAGGCGGCCGGTTTTTTTGTTTGTGTCCCCGGCAGTGTGTATCCCCTTTGGGATTCAAGTCCCGAATGCACACGGTAAGCGTAAGTATCTGACGGACGGGCAGGGCGTCCTCCGCGAGGCGGATTTTGAATGAAGCCGCAGGCAAAACTGTACCGCAAAGAACCTTTTTTCAACGGTAGCCCGAATTTCCTTTAAGGTTTGGGCTGCACGCGAGTGGCAAAGTGAGCGATCTCACCGGTGCCTCATTGCAAGAGCTTTTGCGGTTCGTTGTTGTTTTTGCTTACGTGAATGACCGCCAGAAATGGACGAAGCCTGGTTTGGAGGGGAAAAAGTTAGGGTTCGTTGGCGCGAGTCCAGTGTCGGAGTGTCGGAGTGTTTGTCACCGGGGAGGCGGAGGGAGTTTGCCGGGAGGGAACGGCCCTGGGGGCCCGTGTGGTGGCGGTCCCGGGGGCCTTCCTCCGGGCCGGCCTGATGCCCCAGGTGGACCTTTCGAAAAACTGGCGTCCGGTGTTCCTCTCCACATTCTCGGCACAAATGGAAAGCTTCGGGTGATGCAATAGTAGTACGTGCCTTCCGGGTACTCGGGGGTGATGCCGGTGCGGCCATTGCATTCATCAAGGTCTCCCGAGCCGGGGACGAATTCGAAGTCCTGGGCGAACCGGCCGTCATAGGCGCCGCCAGGTCCCGAGGAACTGCCGGGGCGCTCCCCTTTTCGCAGGGCGTAGCTGGTCTTCATCACGCGCAGGGCGCTTTTGAGATCCCGGGCGGCGGAATGGGCGTGGCGTGCCCCCGGTTTTTGATCCACTCGTTATGAGAGTTTTGGGTTAGTTTTGGATCCTTTGTTCTTGGTTTGTTGTTTGGGGGATGGAGCGCAGCCTTCCGGCTGCTGGAGCGTAGCGGAAGCGGCCGCAAGGCTGCGCTGCGCAA
>CANFTB010000032.1 GCA_947449735.1 Chthoniobacteraceae bacterium
CCGTCCGAATCTCGGGGCCCTTTACATCCATCATCACGCCCACGTGACGGCCCACCTCGGCGGAGACCTCCCGGATAAACCAGATGGCGTCGGCGACCCACTGGTGTGAGGCGTGCGCCATGTTGAGGCGCATGATGTCCACGCCTTCCGTGATCAGTTTTCCCAGCATCTCCTTGGAGTCCGTGGCGGGGCCGAGGGTGGCGATGATTTTGGTGTGCCTGTAAGGGCCGCGCATTAGATTCATGGCGACCTTTGATTAAGCACGAAGCGGGCCATCGTCGGTCTGCGACATTCAGTCCCTGCGCCTTCCGGCGGGGTTGCGGCGTTTCAGTTGCGGACGGCGCTTGGCCTTCAGGTGGAGGCGGAAAGCGCCAGGCGTCTTTCCGTAGGCCTGCTTGAAAGCGGCCTGGAGATACTCCCCGTGCGCGAACCCCGTCTGCAGCGCTATGGTATCGATGGTCAGGTCGGTTTCACGCAGCAACCGTTCCACCTCTCGAAAGCGGACCCGCACGATCTCTTCTTTGGGAGAACGATGGAGCGCCTGCTTCATGCGGCGGTCCAGCGTGCTGCGGGATGCGTTCAGTTTTTTGCAAAGCGCTTTGACGCTGAATCCGCTGAGGGCATTTTCGCGGATCAGGCGGGCGGCCCGAGCCACGAGCGGATCCGTGATCACAAGCTCGTCAGAAGAACCGCGGACGATGATGCCTCGGGGTGGAACTAAAATCTCGGACGGCCCGGTAGCTCCGGAGACCATCAGCTTGTCGAGCAGCTCCGCAGCGGCGTAACCCACGGAGTGTCCGTCAAAGCGGACACTGGAGAGCGCAGGCGTGGCAAAGCCGCACAGCGTTTCCTCGTTTTCCGCGCCGACCACGGCCACTTCCTCCGGCACCGATACGCCCGAGCGCTGGCAGGCCTCGAGCAGGCGGACGCCGAGCTGGTCGTTCGCCGCAAACACGCCGACGGGCTTAGGCAGATTCGCAACCCACGACACCAGCCGCTTCTGGCTCTCCTCCCAGTCGGCCACACTGTCCGAATCCGTGTCTGGGAGTTCCCAGCAGGGACACCCGTAGGAGTAAACAGTCGCGACAAAATTCCGCACTCTCTCCACAAAAAAGCGCTCGTTTTGGAGACTGTAGGTGGCGAAGGTCCGGTAGCCGCGTTCAAAAAAGTGCTCCGCCACGGCTCGGCCTACATGGGCGTTGTCCATGCCGACGAACGGTCGTTTTCCCGCATTGTTTGAGGAGCGAAGCTCCACCGCAGGCAGGCCCGTCGAATCAATCAGCTCACCCGTCTCCTTGGTAAACGTCCGGGTCAAAATGCCGTCCCCATCCCAGTTGCGAAGCCAGACAGGGGGAGACGAGTCGAGGGAACGCAGTTCTAAAAAAGTCGACCACGGTCCGTGAGCCGCCACGTAGTGCTTCACGCCGGCCAGCAGCTCCCTGGTGTAGGTCCGTGTCGTCTCAACCAGGAGGGCGACCCGCGGAATTCTGGGTGTGATGCTGGCGGGCATGTTTGGGACCTTGTGGTGAAAAACCTTAGGTTTCCTGCCGCATTGGCGCATTGGCGACAAGCTGAAAAGTGGCATAGTAGGACCGCAGAATGCCCGATGCAGCGGGCCCTTTCCGGGCCGGCACGGCGCCGGAGCGCTCCGCACCACCCTTCACCCGCCCCAATTCATCATGAGCCAGCCTAAAGTTCTCGTCGTCGTGGGAGACGCCACAGAAACCGTAGACACCCTTTATCCCTTTTACCGTCTGATCGAAGGCGGGTTCAAACCCGTGGTCGCCGCTCCGGAGAAGCGGAAATACCAGATGGTTATGCATGAGATTAAGCCCGGGTGGACGATCACCAAGGAGTGGGAGGGGTACTCCATCGACGCCGACATCGCCTTCAAGGACATCAAGCCCGAGGAGTACGCCGGCATCTTTTTCAGCGGCGGCCGGGCTCCCGAGTACATCCGCGAGGACGAGGATCTGCTCCGGATCACGCGCTGGTTCTGGGAGCACGGCAAACCCATGGCAAGCGTGTGCCATGGAGTGGAGATTCCGGCCCGGGCGGGCATTGTGAAAGGCTTGCGGATGGCGACCGTCGCCAAGTGCAAGTTCGACCTTGAAGTCTGCGGAGGCATCTATGTGAACGAGCCCTGCGTTGTCGACCGCAATATGGTAAGCGGCAGGACCTACCATGACAGCGGACATTTCGTCGCGCCGTGGATACGGTTGCTCGAGGCCGAGTGCGGCATGACCAAGTAACCCAACGGAAGCGAAACCATGTTCACCCGCCGTCACTTTATTCAGAGCCTGGCAGCAGGCGCCCTCGCAGGTGCGCTGCCTGCGACAGCAGCAAAGCCCCAGTTAAAGCTGAAATACATTCTTGCCTCGGCGCTTTACGGCGACATCGGGCTGGAGTCCATCCTGCCCGAGGTAAAGGCCGCCGGCTGCGGCGGGCTGGACGTGTGGTGCAAGCCGCACGGCACACAGCGTGAGCAGGTTGCAGCCATGGGCGAGGAAGCGTTTGACGGGCTGCTGCGCAAGCACGGCGTGAAACCCGTTTGTTTCACACAGTATCCGCTCGGACCCTTTGAGCTTCAAAAGGAAATGCCCGTCCTCAAAAAACTGGGTGGCAGCTTGTTTGTGACCGGCGCAAAGGGACCGAAGAGCGTTTCAGGCGCCGAGGCGCGCGCCGGGGTGAGCGCGTTTTTGGAGCAGATGAAACCGCATGCCGACGCAGCCGCAGAGCACGGCATCACGATCGCAATCGAGAACCATTCCGCGTCGCTTTTACACACGCCTGATTCGATCCGCTGCTGGGCCGAACTCAACAAGCATCCGGCTCTCGGAGTCGCTTTTGCCCCTCACCATCTGTTCGATTTCATCGACGAGATGCCCGCGCTGATCCGCGACCTGGGCGCAGCCAACCTGCCCTTTGTTTACTTCCAGGAACACGGAATCGGTAGCAAGCAGAAGGTGGAAAAGAGCATCGAACTCCAGCAAATGCCGGGTTTTGGAACGCTCGACTATCGACCGATTCTCAGCGCGTTGCGCGAAATTGAGTTCCGTGGGTGGACCGAGATTTTCATGCACCCGACGCCGCGCGGGGTTCCAATCCTTCCCACGGCAGCCGAAGTGACCGCGGCTGTGAACAAGTCGCGCACCCACATAGAAGCATTGCTGGCCGGCGTGAACGCCTAGCCTCCGCCTCTGCCAATTAAACCGTATGGCGCTGGTCACTTCCTCCACACTTCAGGATGCGTATGACGTCGTCATCGTAGGCTCGGGCGCCGGCGGCGGGCAGGCTGCCTACACACTCACCATGGAAGGGGTGAAGGTGCTTGTGATCGAGGCGGGGCGTTCCTTCGATCCGGCAAGCGAGGCAGCCATGTTTCAGCTGCCGAGCCAGGCACCCCTGCGGGCCGTGCCGACGCCGGACAAGCAGTACGGCTTCCACGATTGCTCCATCGAGAGTGGCTGGGACATTCCCGGGGAGCCCTACACGCAGAACAGCAAGGAGCCCGACAAACAGTTCCGGTGGTGGCGCCAGCGCATGATGGGAGGGCGGACCAACCACTGGGGCAGGATCTCCCTGCGCAACGGGCCCTACGACTTCAAGCCTCGCTCGCGGTGGGGCGCCGGGTTCGACTGGCCCATCTCGTACGACGATGTGGCCCCCTACTACGACAAGGTGGAGCTGCTGGTCGGTGTTTTCGGCTCCAATGAAGGCCTGGAAAATTCACCCGATTCGTCCCCCGGTGTTCTGCTTCCCCCGCCAGCGCTCAGGGTTGGCGAGTTGTACGCGCAGAAGCACGGGGTTCGCGCCGGTGCCAGAGTGACGTCCATACACCGGGCCGTCCTGAGCAGGGCCCAGGACGCCGAGCGCACACCGGCCCGGCTGCACCCGGGCAATTCCAAGGCGCAGCGGTTACTGGCTGAAAACATGCGCCGGCGCGCCGCATGTTTTTGGGCGACGGACTGCCACAGGGGTTGCTCGATCGGCGCCAATTACGATTCGCAAACGGTTCATCTCCGGCCTGCGCTGGCCACCGGGAACCTCGACATCCTGCCCAATGCAATGGCCCGCGAGGTCACCGTTAACCGGGAAGGCAGGGCGACGGGAGTCACGTTTATCGACAAGCTCACCGGCAGCGAGGGTCATGCCAACGGGAGGGTGGTCGTGCTCGCGGCGAGCTCCCAGGAGTCCGTCCGGCTGCTTCTCAATTCCAAGTCGAACTTGTTTTCCCACGGACTCGCAAACTCGAGCGGAAAGGTGGGCAAGTACGTCACCGATTCCGTGTCCAGCAGTCTCGGTGGCCTCATCCCCGCTTTTGAAGGCATGCCGGTGCACAACGAAGACGGAGCGGGCGGCCCGCACGCCTACGTCCCGTGGACGATGCACGCCGAAAATCGAAATGGCGGGCTGGGCTTTCCCGGCGGCTACCATCTCGAGTTCATGAGCGGCCGTCAGATGCCCTCTATGACTACTTTTCTCGGCGTGGACGGTTTTGCAGGCGGGGGAGGGGTTCTCTTCGGGAGTCGCCTCAAGGAGGAGGTCCGGCGCTTTTACGGCTGCAGTCTCGGCTTCGGTGCGCAGGGGACGATGCTTCCCAATGACGGCTCCTTTTGCGAACTGGATCCCGAGGTCAAGGACCGGTGGGGAATTCCTGTCCTGCGCTTTCACTGGCAGTGGACGGATTTTGAGCTCAACCAAGTCCGTCATCAGCAGGCCCACATCCGTCATTTGCTGGAGGAATTGGGGGGTAGGGTGAAGCCGTTTGCCGAGGCGGATGTTTTCAAGTCGATGAAGCCCGGTGGTTCCGTGATTCATGAGGTCGGCGGTGCCATCATGGGAGCCAGCGCTGCGGAGTCCGTCACCAACCAATGGAGCCAGACCTGGGACGTCAAAAACCTGTTCCTGGCAGACGGCGCTCCGTTTGCAAGCACGGCCGACAAGAACCCCACCCTGACGATCATGGCGCTCGCCTGGCGCATGGCAGACCGTGTTGTGGAAGAGCTTAGAAAGGGAAATCTCTAAAATGCACTCCTCAGGCGAACCTGTCCGCATGGAGCGTCGAACCGCGATTCAATGGATGCTTTCTGTCGCAGCCACGCTGGCTTTGCCCGATCCGCGGGCTGCAGATGCCGCCGCTCTTTCCCCGCCGGCAACGGGTGCCGGTTATGGCGCGGATCCATCCATGGTGCGGATCTACAAGCCGGGCGACGTCTGGCCGCTCACCTTCAACGCCCGGGAGAGGCGTGTTGCAGCTGCTCTTTGCGACGCGATCATCCCGGCAGACGAACTGTCGCCCGCAGCCTCCTTTGTGGGCGTGCCCGAGTTCCTTGACGAATGGGTTAGCGCGCCGTACGCCGCCCAGCAAAGCGACAGGCGTCCACTGCTGGAGGGGCTTGCGTGGATAGATGCAGAGGCAAAGCACCGGTTCCAGTCTGAGTTTGCGGAGCTCGATGCGCTAAGGCAGGCGGAGATTTGCGGTGACCTGGCGCGCCCCGACAAGGCGAGGGCCGACTTGAAAAGCGCCGCATCGTTTTTTAAGCGCTACAGGGATCTCACGCTGGGTGCTTATTACACAACGCCCGAGGGGATGAAGGCGGCCGGTTATGTGGGCAACGTCCCGTTGGTTGCGTTCTCCGGCCCGCCCGAGGAAGCCCTGCGCCACGTGGGTCTTGCGTAAGGGTCGCTGGTATGCGAGCGAAGGTGCGCTTTGAAGGCCCTCCGATAAGGAATGCCGCAGGGATTGCCAAGCCCTGCGGCGGTACAAACAGCCTTTCGCACGATCGGCCTGACCCTCAGGGGAAAGCAGCCCGGTCAACGCGTCTTTCACAGCCTGCAGCCGCGCCGCTGCAAAGCCCCAATAAGCAATGGGTTTTACGGGTTAGACTTCAGCTCCGGTGCCGGAACGCTAGGCCTCGCGGCCACGGCCATCCATTTGTCATCCCGTTTCTCGGCCACCCAAGTCACGTGATGTTTGAGAACCTGCGGTTCAGTGGTCTCCGGTCCGCCAATACCCCTGATCTCGGCGGAAACATCAATGATCGCCACGTCCTTTCCGAGAAACCGCACACTGTCGATCACTGCCGAATAAATGGTGCCTACCATTGGACCCTTCCCAGTGTGGTCCTCAGCCAGCAACTTCTCGACAGCGTCGCGGCCGCTGGCGTGACGGCCAAAAGGATCGAGGAGATCGCCGTCCGCGGCCCAGAACGAGGCCATGCGCGCCGGTTCATGTGCATCCCATGCCGCAACCCACTCGGTATGACGCTTTTGGATAGCCTCCTTTTCCCCCTCCTCGTCGGCCCGCAAACAGCCGAGCGCTGACAAAACAATGACCGACCCTGTGACAAACTCCTTCTTCATATAAACTCCATTCCTCCGGTAAATACCCGCCCTGTCCTGTTGGACTTGTGTCTGGCGCCCCCGCCTGTCGAGGCCCTCGTCGGCGCCCATGTGAGCGACCGCCCTCATTGAAAGGTTCGGATATGCTGCCGTGACTGGATGGCAGCATCGTCGTCGCCACCCTCCGAGAATTTCGAAGATATCCAACGCAATAACGGCTGGATCAAACTTTGTGTGACACGTCGCGCAGCCTGCTGACTTGATGTGCAGAGCGATGAGTTCGCGGATGGTTGAGCCGGCAATCTGTGAAGTGAGTCACAACGAGAGGCGCCCGGGCGCGAACGCCTACCTAACCCGCGCCAGATAAACGGTGCTCGCCGAATCTCTTTCCAGAAGAGGGTTGTAGAAACGCACGACCTGCGCTTCGCATGCCGCGAACACCTTTTCCAATACGGCGACAAATTCAGGGTCCGGCGCGTCATCGGACCAGAGGGCGAACACCCCGCCCGGATGAATCTGCGCCGCCAGACGGCGCAAACCCTCCTCAGCGTAAAAGTCCGCATGCCGCTCATGCAGCAGGTTTTTGGGCGAATGGTCGATATCCAGCAGCACGGCGTGAAAGCGGCGGCCGGGGCTGACGGGGTCGAACCCAAGCGCGGGTTCGGCGGCCAGCGCGAAAAAGTCCCCGTGCACAAGCCGGCAGCGGACGTCGGAGGTGATCTCGCTTCCAAGCGGCACCAACCCCTGCCGGTGCCAGTCGATGACCGGCTGCAAATAGTCGACCACTACCAGCGAGCGTACGCTGGCGTGCCGCAAGGCGGCGCGGGCCGTATACCCGAGGCCCAGTCCTCCGACTACGACATCAAAATCCCCGCCCTCCAGCCGCGCGATCCCCAGGTCCGCAAGCGCCACCTCCACCTCGTGGAACAGGCTCGACATCAGGAAATCCTCGCCAAGCTTGACCTCGAAAACCTCCAGTCCGTCTAGCTCCCGCACTCTCCGCCGCTGCAAAACCAACTCCCCAAGCGGGGTCTGACGATAATCCAACTCAGCAAAATCTGCGCTCATCCCCCCAGACAAGGCGATGCCGGCGGCCGCGCAAAGCCCAATCGCCCGGGGCGTCCTTTCCGCTTCGGCACGGAACCGTGCGTCAGTGCACAGACCTTACCTTGTGCAGCACCCGCTCCCGCCCAAACTGCAGCTTGAATGTGCCGCCTGTCTTGAGCCCCGACATCGCCCCACCCAAGGGCGACTGGGGCGTGACCACCAGCACGGGCCCGTCCTCCGTAAGCAGTTCCGCCCCGCCCGCGCAGGGCGCCAGAAAGTACCAGGCCGCGCCGCCGTTGGCTTCCAATTCCACGAGCGCCCCGGGCGCGATGGGGGCTGCGAGACCGAAGTCGCGGAGGACCATGCCCTCGAGGATTTGGATCGAGGCGGCCACGTCAGCCGCCTGCCGGGCCTGCCCTTCGGCCAGATACGACGCCTCTATGGCCCGCGTGTCGTATTTGTTCTCCGCCTTGTTTTGTTCGTGCGTAGCCTCGGCATGGGCCTCCCGCGCGGACTTGTCGAATCCCGAAAGCCGCTCCGCCAAATGCTCGATGAGCTGCTCGCGCAGCGCCTGTTTGTCTGGAATCATAAAAGATCAAAAGCCCCCCCGGCGCTCCGCAACCGCTCCTTGGAGCATAGATTCCGGCCCGGGGATTGCAGTCAAAAAGGCGGTGGGTAAAGATATGCCTTGGATGCGTCGCGAAAATGAACGCACACAGCCGGGCTGTCAGTAACGCGTTAAAATTCCGGATCCTGCTTCATTCGTGGCCTCACCACCCGCCGTAACATGAACAAGCTTTCCTCCCGTTCGCGAATTCTCGTCGCTGGATTGCTTCTGGCGGCATGCCTCGTGGTGCTCTGGTTTTCGCGCTTTGGGGGAACGTTCCAGCAGACAGCTACGGACGCGGCGCCGGCCAGCCCTACGGCAGCGCCTTCTGAGCCGCAACGCGCAGCCGGCGCAGGAGGGGAACTGGTCGACTTGAGTCCGGCCCTGACGGACCGCGGCGAGCCTTCGCAGCCGCGCGGAGTCAACGGGACGAACCTGTACTTGAAGGCATCCGCGCTTTTGAAGCAATTGTCTGAAGCAGAATGGAAGATGATCAAGCAGCCGCGCGAGGAAGTCGCGGAGGCTGAGGCAAAGGCGCTTTACGAAAAGTTGAAGCCGGTCCTCGCGCTCATTCATGACGCCGCACGGGCGGACTATTACGACTGGGGTCTGGGGGAAGTTTCTATCGACAAGCCAATGCCCCAGTATCGGATCATCCTCGAACTCGCTCAGGCGGCTCTGTGGAGCGCGGCGTACCGATTTGCTGAAGATCCTGCGGGCGCGATCGAAGATCTTGCGGCTCGCGCGAAGATTCCGCGCAGCGAGACGCATCTCTTGATAGGAGGTTTGGTGGTATCGTCGATTGAGGGCAGCGCCTTGGATGTTATTCGGGAGAACGCAAGGCATCTGGACGCCTCGACGCTCGAGCGGGCGCGCACGTTCCTCGCCGAATCCACCTTGAATCAGGACGTGAGCCGCGCATTTGCGGGCGAGGCTGCTCTGATGGATCCGGTCTTTAACACGCTCTCCGCCATGAGCCCCGAGGAGCGCCTGAAGTACGCACGGTCGCTCTGGGGCATCGACCTCGGACCGGCAGCGGAGAAGGTGCTTCTGGATCCTGAACGCCTCGCAGACGAGGCGAGTTTCATCAAGAGGATCGAAGCGCAAATGGCGGAGGCGATGAGCTGGCCGGATGCTCAATTCAAAGCCTGGAACAGCGAGTTCACCGCGCGCCTGGTCGATTATCCGCTCGCTGCTCTGTCGCTGCCTGCTCTTGGTGGTGTGCGCGATGCATTCCGTCGGGTTCAAGTCGAACGCGAGATGCTTGCCGCGGGGCTTGCCATACTTTCCTCTGGCCCCGAGGCGGCTGCTCTCGCGCGCGACCCTGGCACTGGAAATCCGTTTTCGTACACGACATCGGCGACGGGATTTGAGCTGCGCTCGCCAACCCTGGACAAGAAGGGCAAACCTATCTCCATGCGGTTTGCCGCACCGAAATAGAGAGCGGCACTCTGGGGGCGGGTCAGGAAAGGATGCCCTTCACGAGCTCGCCGTGGATGTCTGTGAGTCGGAAGTCCCTGCCTTGATACCGGAACGTGAGGCGCGTGTGGTCTACGCCCATCAGGTGCATGATCGTGGCGTTCAGGTCGTGCACATGGACGGGATTCTCCGTGATGTTGTAGCAAAACTCGTCCGTCGTCCCGTAGGTGAGCCCCTTTTTGACCCCCGCCCCCGCGAGCAGCATGGTAAAGCAGCGCGGATGGTGGTCGCGTCCATAACTCGTCTCGGTGATCGCGCCTTGCGAATAAATGGTCCGTCCAAACTCGCCGCCCCACACAATGAGCGTGTCGTCCAAAAGCCCGCGCTGTTTGAGGTCTTTGATAAGCGCCGCGGTGGGCTGGTCGGTGTCGCTGCACTGTCCGCGCACCGCCGGCGGCAGGCCGCCGTGGTGGTCCCAGCCCATGTGGAAGAGTTGGATGAAACGTACGTCCCGCTCCGCTAGTCGGCGGGCGAGCAGGCAGTTCGCCGCGTAGGTTCCGGGTGTGCGCACCTCCGGGCCGTATTCCGCCAGCACGCTTTCGGGTTCGTTGGAGAGGTCCGTCAACTCGGGTACGCTCGCCTGCATGCGGAAGGCCAGTTCGTACTGCGCGATGCGGTTGAGAATCTCGGGATCCCCAAGCTGCTGGTGCTTGTGCTGGTTGAGGCTTGCGAGCTCGTCGAGTGTATCGCGTCTCAGGCTGCGGTCCATTCCCGCGGGGTTGTTCAGGTAAAGAACAGGCTCGCCCTTGTTGCGGAACTTCACCCCCTGATACTTTGCGGGCAGAAACCCGGCGCTCCAGAGCCGGTCGTACAGCGGTTGGTCGCTCTTGCGTCCCGTGCCAAAGCTGGTGAGCACCACGTACGAAGGCAGGTCCGAGTTTTCACTCCCCAACCCGTACGCTGTCCAGGCGCCGATGCTCGGACGCCCAGCCAATTGCGAGCCGGTCTGCATAAACGTGATCGCGGGGTCGTGATTGATCGCCTCCGTGTACATGGAGCGGACGACGCACCACTCGTCCGCGATGCCGGCCATGTGGGGCATCACCTCGCTGAACCAGGCGCCCGACTGCCCGTGCTGCGCAAACTTGAAAATGGAAGGCGCGATCGGAAAGGACTTTTGGCCCGAGGTCATCGTGGTCAGCCGCTGGCCTTTGCGGATGGAGTCAGGCAGATCCTTGCCGCGCTGCTCCTGCATCTGCGGCTTCGGATCAAACAGGTCCATCTGCGAAGGCGCCCCGCTTTGAAACAGATAGATGATGCGCTTTGCCTTCGGGGCGTGGTGCGGAAACCCCTGCAGCATCGCCCCCTGTGCCGGGGCTGCGGCTCCCGCCCCCAGCAGCCCGCCAAGCGCGGCTAGACCGATACCGCCGCCGGACTGGCGCAAGAAAGTCCGGCGAGTGACCGCCTCGCGGGCCGCGGCGTCCAGGGAAAGAAAGTGCGAATCGTTGCAGTTCATAAAATTAAGGACGGGATACGAGTTCGTCTAGGTTCAGCAGTACGTTGGCTGTCACGGTGTAGGCAGCAAGTTCAGCGGCCGGCAGTGCCTGCGAGGGCTTGGAATCACCCGCCGAGACCAGCTTCTGCGCGGCTGCGTCGTCGGGCGCCAGCCGCTCAAGGCGCGCCTTGAGCTTCTGGATGACAGTCTCCTTTTCAAACGCATCCGGCTTCCGCGCCAGCACGCGCTGAAAGGCCCAATCGACCCGGGACTCGGGCGTGTTCCCGCCCTCCAGCAACATGCCCTCCGCCAGCTTGCGCGCCGCCTCGACATACGTCACTTCGTTCAAAAGCGCGAGCGCCTGGGTCGGCGTGTTTGAGCGGCTCCGCTTGACCGTGCAAATCTCACGGCTCGGGCTGTCGAAGAGGAGCATCGAGGGCGGCGCCGCCGTACGCTTCCAAATGGTGTAAAGCGTCCGCCTGTAGAGGCCCTCCCCGGTCTCGGCTTTATAGTTGCGGAGGTTGCCGTAGACGCTGGTCTCGTCCCATACGGCGTCAGGCATGTACGGCCGCACGCTTGGGCCGCCGACCTTGTTCACCAGCAGGCCGCTCAAAGCAAGAGCCTGGTCGCGAAGCATCTCGGCAGACAAGCGGAGCCTCGGCATGCGAGCAAAGAGGCGGTTTTCCGGATCCTTCGCCAGGTGCTCCTCGGTGACCGTGGCGGACTGCCGGTAAGCTTCGCTCGTCACCATCAGGCGCAGCATCGCTTTCATGTCCCACTTCAGGCTCACGAACTCGGTGGCCAGCCAGTCCAGGAGCTCCGGATGAGAAGGCCACTCCGCCTGCGAGCCGAAATTCTCTGTCGTCTTTACGATTCCAACGCCGAAAAACTTCTCCCACGCGCGGTTGACCCAGACCCGAGCTGTCAGCGGATGTTCGCCGGAGACCAGCCATTTCGCGAGCCCCAGACGGTCGTTGGATGCTCCTTCAGGGAGTGGCGGCAGGACAGCCGGGAGCGCTCTAACGACCTCTTCCGCGGGCTTGTCGTACTCGCCGCGCGTCAGGATGAACGCGGGACGTGGCTTCGCCGCCTCTCTCATGACCATCGAGCTGTGCTGCGAATCGGTGGTCTCCTTGAGCTTTTTGCGAAGGTCCATCAGGCGGGTCTCGGTCTGGCGCACCGGATTGCTGGTGTTCGCGAGGTAAAACTTCTCGATTTCGGAACGCTGTGCTGCGGAACGTTTTGCCGGCACTGCTAAGAGCGCCGTGCTGAGGCTTCCCGAAACGCCCTCGCCGTTCAGCGTGACGGCGGCCGGGGGAAGCGAGGTGGTTTGAATTTTGAAACGCCCGACATTGTGGTCTCCGAAACTGGAGGCGTGCACAAGCCGCACAGTCAGGGTGGCGTCCGGCGGAACGTCCAGCGGGTCACAGACAAAAACGGCCTTACGCGGGACCCTCTTTGTGGGGTCTGCACCGTCGACAGCCCACCCGACCTTGCCCGTCTTCTTGTCCGCCACCCTCTTGCCTTTCACCGGCTTGGGCTGCCCGTCGACGATCTTCGCTACCTCATAGCCCTTTTGTTCGTAATCAGCCTCGGCCCGGATGAAATGCGCTGGCATCGCCTCCGCGGCACCCGGGATCTGGATGTCGACCTCGACTCCGGTTAGGACGAAGTTTCCGCCGCCGCTGCGTCCAAGACTCTTTTGAGGAGACGACTCGTCTGGAAGGACCTCCAGTTGGATGCCGGTGAACTGGCCGGGCTCGGGCTTGAGAGTGATTTCATAGGTGTCGTTTGGAGGGTTTTTACCGCCGGCGACCACCGAACCGTCCTCCCGCGTGGTGAGCTGTGCACCGCCGAGGCTGCGCGCCTCCTGCACCATCGGGGTTTTCCACGCCAGGGAAAGGTCCGCGAGCTTTGCAGTGAAGTCCTTTTCCCAAACCGAGATGGCCGCGGGCAGTTCTTTCCGGAAGCCTGCGAGCTCCGTTTCAGCCGCTTTGATGTCCGCTTCCAAGTCGGCAAGCTGCTTGGTTTCCTCGGGCGTCGGCAGAAAGAGGACGGGCTGGGTGTTGCCTCCCTTTTTTGTCTCCCCGCCCCCGCCGAACTCGCCCAGCACACCGGTCTCGTCGCACGAGTTGAAGTAGCTGAACAGCTGGTAGAACTCCCTCTGGCTGATGGGGTCGTACTTGTGGTCGTGGCAGCGGCAGCAGTTCAACGTCAACGCCATCCAGGTGAGGCCGGTCGTTTCGACCCGGTCGATGACCGTTTCTGTGAACCATTCCTCCACTATGCGGCCGCCCTCGCCGTTGAGGCGGTGGTTCCGGCTGAAGCCCGTCGCAATAATCTGGTCCTTAGCGGGATTCGAAAGCATGTCCCCCGCAAGCTGCTCGATCGTAAACTGGTCGAAAGGAATGTTGCGGTTGAATGCGCCGATGAGCCAGTCCCGCCAGTGCCACATTTCGCGGCTCGTGTCGCTTTGAAACCCGTTGCTATCGGCGTACCGGGCGAGGTCCAGCCAAGGCGCTGCCATATGCTCTCCGTAAGCCGGCGAGGCCAGAAGCCGGTCCACCAAACGCCCATAGGAGCCGGGGGCCTTGTCAGCAAGAAACGCAGACAACTCGGCCGGGGTCGGTGGAAGACCCGTCAAATCGAGGGATACCCTCCGGATCAGCGCCTCCCGCGAAGCCTCCTGCGCCGGTCTGAGGCCGGCGCTCGACAGCTTGGCGCGCACAAAACCGTCGATTGGATTTTCTGCGGCCAAAGGCGGCTCCACTCGGACGGGCGGGATAAAGGCCCAGTGCCCCTCATATTCGGCTCCCTGCAACACCCAGTTGCGCAGCGTTTCCTTTTGCGCGGCGCTGAGGTTTTTGTGCAGCTTGTTCGGCGGCATTATCTCATCGGCGTCCTTGCTATGAATCCGGCCGATGATCTCGCTCTGGTCAGGCTTCCCCGGAACAATAGCCGTGGCACCGGACTTTGCGGGCTTGACCGCCTCCGCGCGAACGTCGAGCCGGAGGCCCCCCTTGCGCTCCTTTTCATCGGGTCCGTGGCAGTGGAAGCACGTATCCGAAAGGATCGGGCGAACATCCCGGTTGAAGCGGACCTTATCCGAGCCAAAGGAGCGCGCGGACAGGAGGATCAGACAGAGCGCGGCTGGCGCAAGGCTGGATAACGACATAATCATATGATTCCGAGAGGAGCTACACCTTAGAGAGTATTCTCCCGAGCGTTGAGGAAGCAATACCCCGGGGCGAAATCCTCATGCCGAACGCTTGCCCGGCCAGTGCGATAGGATTGACTGGTGCCGGAGTTTAGCGGGTTCTGGTCCTGCGGGTTCAAACACCGGCTCTGATTCGCAGCGAGAAATGGGGGGCCGCCTCTGCCCTCGCTAGCTGCGCAAGGCGTGGAGGTCTTTTACTCTCACCACCTTTTCCGGGCGCTGCCCATGCCCAGCGCGACGGCTGACCGTCACGTTTTCGCGTGACAGCAGGCGGAGTTTGCCGGATTGCACGGGTGGTTGATTCATTGATGATGTCCGCAGTGAACGCGCCCCGCATTTTCCGGATGGTTTTTTGCTGTCTCATTCTGGGCGGCTCCGGGAACTGTCTTGCCGATGGCCCCCCTCCGTCCGGGTGGATGCGGATGCTGAGGCCTCGTCTTTCCGCTGTCGAACAGCAGCTTGCGGCCGCTGACGAAACACTTTCCGCGCTCCCCCCGGAGCCCTTGTTGCAGGCCAACGCCCACATCGGCTACCACAGTGGGTTTGCGAAATCAGCAGATTCAGTGCGCTGGATTCAGGTCGACCTTGGCGCGGAGTACCCGATTGACTCGGTGGTTATGGTGCCCGCGTCACTGGGTGACGGCCGGGCCTTTGGATTTCCATCTTCATACAAGGTCGAGGCGAGCGTGGATCCAGGATTCCAAGAGGCGGCATGTCTTGTGGAACTCACGGACTGCGACGGCGTTCTTTCCCCGCTGCCCCGTGCGCATCCCGGGCATGGAAGAACGGCGCGCTTTGTCCGCATGACCGTCACGGGACTCACTCCCCAGCCCAGGGCAAAATCCCGTTTCGTGTTCTGCCTCGGCGAACTGCTTGTGTTCAGCGGAGGCCGCAACGTGGCACTGGGCGGAGCCGTGGAGGCCCAGACCCGGTTTGAGACGCCACCCACCTGGTTCGCGCAAAACCTGGTCGACGGCGTCTACTCGCCCGGCGTGGCGTCCGTTCCAACCGCCACGATGACAAACGGATGGCATAGCGCGATTTTCAAGGATTCTTCCAGCACCTCCTGGGTGCAGGTCGACCTGGGTGGAAGCCACCGGGTGGACGAGGTCAGGCTGATACCAGCGCACCCTCCAGACTTTCCGGACAGGGCAGGGTTTGGTTTCCCCCCGCGGTTCAAGGTGGAGGGGAGCCTTGGAAAGGATTTCCATAAGGCGTTCCTTGTTACGGATCATACGAACGGCGAGCACCTTCCGCCCGGGGATGTTCCCGTGGCCTTCAAAGTGCCCGGCATCGAAATGCGGTACCTGCGCGTGACGGCCACTCGTCTGTGGGAGCGCACAAACGATTATGTTTTCGCGCTTTCGGAGCTTCAGGTGAGGGCGGAGGGGAGGAATGTTGCCTTAAATGCGCCGGTGGAGTCCTCGGATGCAACAGAAACAGGCGGCTGGATGCAGCGGTATTTGGTGGACGGAATAGGCGGTGCTGGAGAGTTGGTGGAGGAGGAGGGATGGTTGGGGGGCCTGAGCAGGCGTCGCGAGTTGTTGCAGGAGCGCGAACTGCTGGAACGCCAGCGCGCCGACCTGGTGGAGACGATGCGCGGCCGTCTCTGGTTGGGCACGGTCCTGACTGTGGTTGGTGTTGTCAGCGGCGCCCTCGTCTATGCGTGGAGGAGTCATCGAGGCAGAAAGGCGGAGGTGGAGGCCTTGAGAGCACAGGTCGCACGCGACCTGCACGACGAGATCGGCAGCAACCTGAGCAGCATCCGACTGATGACGGAAATGGCTTGCAGGCAGGACTCCGGAGTGAGCGAGGCGAACAGCCTGCTGAGGGACATTCAAGGGGTTGCAGTGGAGTCGACGGAGGCGCTGCGCGACATTGTGCGCCTCTACCGCGAAGGCGGCGTGACGGAACCTGGCGCGGTACTCGAGCAAATGCGGCGGTGCGCCCGCACCTTGCTGTTGGAGACGGCATGGAGCCTCGATTCCAGCAGTACCCTCGGAGCGCGGGCAATGGCTTTTGGTGATGCGAGGGAGGTTCTGGCCATCTTGCGCGAGGCGCTGCACAACTGCTCGAGTCATTCGCAGGCGCGGAAGATTCAGATCCACGTGCGGTGGAGCCGCGTGGAGTTGGAGTTGGACATCCACGACGATGGCAGGGGTTTCGACACAGGGCTCGCCTCCAAGGGACACGGCATCGGCAACATGCGGGAGCGCGCGAAGGCACTGTCCGGCAGCCTTGAAATTGCCTCGACGCCGGGTGCGGGAACCACCATCCGACTGAAAGCACCCCTGCAATGAAGGACATTTGGATTATAGACGACCATGCCGTGATGAGGCGGACCCTCGCGGCCTTGATGCGAGAGGCGGCCGAAATCCGCTCGGTGGTGTCGTTTTCTTCGGCGGAAGACGCGCACGAGGCGTTGCGCGCCGAGGGCGTTGAAAAACCGGCCCTTGTACTCCTCGACATCGGCCTAAAGGGGATGAGCGGTCTGGACGCCATTCCCATTCTGAAAGGCTTTCTTCCCGAGGCGTGCATCGTTGTGCTGACTGTGTTTGAAGACGATGAAAAGCTTTTCAAGGCGATCTGCGCAGGGGCGAGTGGATACCTGTTGAAGACGCAGTCCTCGGACGAAATCCTTCGAGCCGTGGGGGAGGCGCTGGATGGCGGGGCGCCCGTAAGTCCACGGCTGGCGCGGCGCATGATGGAGATGTTCGCCGCACTGGTGCCGCCCCGGCAGGATTACGGCTTGAGTTCGCGGGAGCGGGAAGTGCTGCAATTGATCGTCGACGGTCTTCTTAAGAAGGAGATAGCGGCCCGCACCGGACTGAGCATCCATACCGTGGACGCGTACCTGCGGCGCATTTACGAGAAGCTCCATGTGCAGTCGAGGAGCGGCGCGGTGACAAAGGCGCTGCGAGAGAGGCTGCTTTGAAGTAGGCGGGGGTTCTGGTGCCATGAGGCGTCACGCGTACGCGTGGCACGACATTTTTTGCTTCTCTTGCTATAGTAGACCCATGCGCTCCCCTGCGGTTTTGATTCTGAGTGTGCTCGCCGGCCTCCTCCCTCCGCCTGAGGCGGGTGCCGCACCGGTGGATTTTGAATCCGAGATACGGCCCCTTTTTGAAAAGAAGTGCATTTCCTGCCACGGACCCGAAAAGCAGAAAAGCGGCTACAGGCTGGATGTCCGTGAAGTGGCGCTCACAGGGGGTGAGAGCCACGCACCGAATGTGGTTGCGGGAGAGCCCGACCGGAGTCCCCTGCTGAGGTTTGTAACGAGTACGGAGTCGGACGAGCGGATGCCACCAAAAGGGGAGCGCCTGACCGCTGCCGAGGTGGAGCGCTTGAGGAGCTGGATTTCCGAGGGAGCGAAGTGGCCGGACACCGCCTCGGTGAAACTGGAAGCCCCCTCCAAGTGGTGGTCGCTGCAACCCCTGGCGCGCCCAGCGGTACCCCGTGTCGGCCTCGCGAACCCGGTGGATGCATTTGTTTTAGAGCGTCTTCAGCGGGAGGGGTTGAAGCCGTCCGCGCCCGCGGATGCCCAGACGCTGTGCCGGAGGGTTTATTTTGATCTGATCGGGCTGCCCCCGACCCCTGAAGAGCTGGATGCCTTTGTGGCGGACCGCGCCCCAGACGCGCTGGAGCGGCTTGTGGACAAGCTTCTCGAAAGCCCGAGATACGGCGAACGCTGGGCCCGCCACTGGCTGGATGTGGTGCATTACGGCGATACGCACGGCTACGACAAGGACAAGATGCGGATGAACGCTTATCCCTACCGGGACTACGTGATCCGGGCCTTTAACACGGACAAGCCGTACTCCCGTTTCATCAAGGAGCAGATAGCCGGAGATTTGTTGTTTCCGGGGACCAGCGACGGCATCGAGGCGCTTGGTTTTCTGTCGGCGGGCCCGTGGGATTACATAGGCCACTCTGAAGTGCCCGAGACAAAAACCGACGGCAAGATTGCGAGGCACCTCGACCGGGACGACATGGTTTCCAACACCATGGGAAGCTTCTGCGCGACAACCATTCACTGCGCCCAGTGCCACAATCACAAGTTTGATCCGATCACGCAGGAGGATTACTACAGCCTCCAAGCCGTTTTCGCCGCAATAGACAGGACCGAGAAAAAGTATTTCGAGGACCCCGAGCAGACGAAGCAGTACGGCGTTTTGGAGGGGGCTCTTGGCAAGGTGAAAGGCTCCGAGGCCGAGCTGGTAAAACAGACAGAGAAGCAGGCGGGCGAGGGACTGGTCGAAATTGACAAGCAGCTGAAAGAGGCGCGCAAGATCTCCGACCCGGGCGGTACTCCAGAACAAGGTTTCCACAGCGCGATCTCGCCGGTTCAGGACGCCGTGAAGTGGGTGCAGATCGACCTCGGCAAGTCCATCGCGCTCATAGAGCTCCTGGTGGCGGGCTGCCATGACAATTTCAACTCCATCGGAGCGGGCTTCGGATTCCCGGTCCGCTACAGGATTGAAGCGTCAAATGATCCGATGTTTCAGCAGGATGTGAGTTTGGTGGCGGACCGCACCAACGCAGACCAGCCGAACCCCGGAACCTCCGCACAAAGGTTCAAGCTCGGAACCACTTCTGTGCGCTACCTCCGCTTCACCGCTACCAAGCTGGCTCCCCGGAAGGACGACTATATTCTGGCACTCGCAGAAATCGAAGCGCGTTCAGCCGACGGAAAAAACGCAGCGCTGGGGGCGGCCGTGACGTCCCTTGACAGCACGGAAGCCGGCGTGCGCTGGGCACGAAAGAATCTGACGGACGGAATTTATCCAGGCCACTTAAAGTCCGCGGCCAACGTTGCCGAGTTGGAAAAGCGGCGTACCGAGTTATTGCGCGAAAAGGCTTCGCCGGAGGCCATGGAGAGGCTGAAAACGGTTCGGGCGGAACGCACAGCACTTGAAAAGAAAATGCAGGGCTTCCCGAAGCCGAAGGTGGCCTTTGTCGGAGCGATTCACAATGGAAGTGGAAATTTCAAGGGGACCGGTGCGGAGGGGGGGAAGCCTCGCCCGATATTTCTGCTGGCGCGTGGCCAGGTGACACAACCGGGACGAGAGGTCGGTCCGGGAGCGCTCGCAGCGCTGGATTTCAAGCCGGCTCGCTTTGAGCTGCCCGCGGAAGCCCCCGAGGCAGCCCGTCGGGCCGCCCTGGCAGAGTGGGTTGCGGATCCAAACAATCCACTCACGTGGCGCACGATGGCGAACAGAGTCTGGCAGTATCACTTTGGACAGGGTCTTTCGGAGACGCCCGGCGATTTCGGCCGCAACGGCAGCAAACCGTCGCACCCGGAGTTGTTGGACTGGCTGGCTTCAGAGTTCCGCGACAATGGGGGCTCTGTGAAAAAACTCCACCGGAGGATCATGCTGTCGGATACCTACCGCCAGTCGTCGACCTCCTACGCTGGGGCGGCGGCTGTGGACGGCAGCAACCGGCTTTTGTGGCGCCAAAACAGGCGCAAGCTGGAGGCCGAGGCGCTCAGGGACGCGATCCTGCAGGCCTCTGGCAGGCTGGATCTTACGATGGGGGGGGCGGGTTGGCAGGATTTCGTAGTGGAGCAGCCAGCACATTCGCCACATTACCGCTACGACCTGTCCGACCCTCTAGACAAAGGAACATTCCGCCGGTCGGTCTACCGTTTTATTGTGCGGTCGCAGACACAGCCGTGGATGACATCGCTGGATTGCGCCGACCCATCCATGCGAGTGGACCGCCGGAACGAAAGCCTTTCCCCTCTGCAGGCACTTGCATTGCTAAACAATGGCTTTTTACTGGCGCAGGCGCGCGAACTTGCAAAGCGTGCGGAGGGCGAGGCTCCTGATATGAACCGGCGTGTGGAACGCGCCTTCCGTCTAGCCCTTTCCCGCAGCGCATCGCCTGCCGAGTTGGAAGCGCTCACGGCGTATGCCTCGGACAACGGCCTCGCTAACACCTGCCGTTTAATTCTGAACCTCAACGAGTTCACGTTCGTCGACTGACCGGACAGAAAAAGACTCATTCAAAGCGCGACCCATGAACACCTCACCATTTCATTCTGAAACCGGTCTGCCTCTCCTGAGCAGGAGAGATTTCCTTTGGCAGAGCGGAGGCGGCCTGGGCGGAGTGGCCCTCGCGTCCATGTTTTCGGCGGAGGGAAAAGCCACCGCGGCGGAGCGTACCGGAAGTCCGTTTCCGAAGGCGAAACGCGTGGTCCAGTTCTTCATGGCCGGCGCAGCAAGTCACATCGACCTGTTTGATTTCAAACCCGAACTGGTCCGCATGGATGGCAAGCCCAGCGATTTCGGCGAGCCTGTAGAGGCATTTCAGAACGGCCTCGGGCCGTGGTTAAAACCCGTGTGGGACTTCAAGCCCTACGGTGCTTCGGGAAAGATGCTCTCCGAACCCGTATCCGCCCTGGGGGGAGTTGTGGACGACATCTCGTTCATCCACAACATGGTCAGCAAATCGGGCGTGCATTCAGCCGCCACGCTGTTGCAGGCGACGGGGTTTCTGATCCCCGGCTTCCCTGGCGCCGGCTGCTGGATGAGCTACGGGCTGGGCTCTCTCAACCAAAACCTGCCAACGTTCGTCGTCCTTCCGGACCACCGCGGGTTTGGCTCCAACGGGATCAAAAATTGGGACAGCGCTTTTTTGCCGGCGCAACACAGCGGCACCATCATCTATCCCGGGACGGATTCGCCAATCGCAGACCTGTTTCCCCACAAGAGCGGGGACTATGTGCGCGGCGGAGGAGAGGCCGCCGCCCACCGCACACTGGCGCAGCTCAACAGGATGCATGCGGCGGTTCGGGACGGGGACGACAGGCTGGATTCCCGCATCCGAAGCTACGAGCTTGCGGCGAAGATGCAAATGACCGCGCCCGAGGCTCTGGATTTGAAGGCGGAGCCGGAGCACGCGTTGAAGTTGTACGGTCTCGAGCGCGGTCCGCAGACGTGGAGCAAGGAAATCAACGACGAGGAGGAGAGCTTTTATTTTGCCCAGAAATGTCTAACCGCCCGCAGGCTTCTGGAACGGGGTGTGCGCTTTGTTCAGGTCTGGAGTGGAAATGACAATGGATTTCCCCGGCGCAATTGGGATTCACACGAGGACATCAGGCGCGACCACGGTCCGCTCTCCACAGGGATGGCGCGCGGGTGTGCCGCCTTTATCAAAGACCTGAAGCAGAGGGGTCTGCTCGAGGATACCATCGTGTTGTGGACAACCGAGTTCGGCCGGATGCCGTCCTCCCAGGGAGGCAAGGGCCGCGACCACAATCCCTTCGTCTTCACAAACTGGTTGTGTGGTGGCGGGATCCGCGGGGGCGTCACGCACGGCGAGAGTGACCAGTGGGGATACAAGCCGCTGGACCGTAAAAACCCGACGCAGGTTTACGACGTGCACGCGACGATGCTGCACCTGCTGGGTTTGGATCATACGAAACTTACGTACCGTCACAACGGAATCGACCGGAGGCTGACAGACGTCCACGGAAGCGTGCTGGATCAACTCCTGGCATGAACCGGCTCGCCGCGCGGCCTGCGCTTTCCTGACACTACGGCCTTAGCCTGAGGCAATGTCAGCGAGGTCAGCGTGCATGCGCTGGTCCATCCTTAAGGAAGTGCTCGAAAAAATCGCAGACCCTTTCGGTGGCCTCGTCAGTGGGGGGATGTGCGGGCCTGTTATGCATCCCGACGCGATCCTGCACCCCAAACAGAGCGTAGACGTCGCGAACGTGGTTCAGAAGTGTCCAGCGGCTTGGGGGATCTTCGCTACCGCCGGACACGAAGAAAGGCCGGGGAGCCATCAGCGCCTGCAGCTCGTGGAGGTCATGCCCCTGCTCTCGGAGCATCTTATAAGGGCCGGTTATGGGGTTTGATGGTGAGGGGAGTCCAAGTGTGCGCTGTGGTCCAGTGGTACGACCCAGGTACCACGGTTCCCAGTAGTTGATGCTGGGGCGTGTGTCGTCAAAGCCGATCCCAGGGTCGCTCCAGGCGGCGCATGCAAACGCTTCGTTCAAACACGCGGAAAACATCGCCCATTTTCCGCCGTACGAGTGACCCACGATGCCGATTCTTTTTGCGTCCACGTCCGGCAGGCTTCCCAGTGCCCGGGCGCAGTTTGCGGACACGTACGCAAGAAAGGAAAGCGGCTGCCACCCTTCGCGACCGGGATCCGGCTTTCGCGCGTCGCCCCCCGGGGATCCTATGGCGAGTGTGACGAAGCCGCGCTCGGCGAGACGTCTGGCGTAATCCCTGTGCTCCCTGTCTCCCAAACCGATGCTGGTTTCAGGTTCGTAAAAAGGGACTAAGACCGCGGGATGCGGCCCGGCGGTCTTCGGAATCAAAAGCCACCCTTCTTCAAACCGGTCCTGCGCAATCTCCACGCGGACGCGTCTGCGAGAGTACAGCGGGGTGTCGGCCGCGGCGATGGTGTAGATCCGGGGGTTTGCCAGCGTCGCCGGCCACTCGCCCATTGCATTCACCCAGAGGGATTTTAACTCGGCCCGGCGGCGGCTCCAGTCACCCTTGGAGCGTACCTCTTGTCCGTTTTCAAAGCGCAGAAGGCTGCGCAACGAAGCCCGATCTTCCGTGAATTCCGGAGGCGCTTTTAAAAATGGAGCGATCGCCTCGGCTGGCGCCGCATCGGAGGCATCAGCCGTTTGGACGATGGCCAGGGCGAGAGAGGCCGTGAGGCAGCGTAGGGAACTTGAGGCGAGCATCATCGGGGCGGGTTTGTCCCCTGGTCCGAGATTAGGGAAGGTGTTTCGTCAGGAACCGCAGGAAGTTCCCGCTGAGGATGCCCTCTATATCGGCCGCGGAGTAGCCGCGTTTCTGCAAAAGCGGCTGGAGCGTTGTCAGGTCTGCGATGCTGTTCAAATCCATCGGCGTCTGTTCCGTGCCAAAGCCTCCGTCGAGATCGGTGCCGATCCCGACGTGTGCGGCGTTGCCGGCTATCTGGCAGATGTGGTCGATGTGCTCGCAGATCTTTTCAATTCGAAGTCCGAACTCCGCGGGTGTCGACTTGGTGTGGTGCCAGCCGTGGACCATCATGATTGCATCGAACGCCATGCCGATCACTGCTCCGCGCTCCACAAGCTGCTTGATCTGATGGTCGGCGAGCTGCCGGTTCCAGTTCGCAAGCGCCCTGCAGTTGTGGTGGCTGGCCCATACGGGACCGCTGAAGCGGGAGAGCGCATCGGCGAAGCTTTCATCGCAAAGGTGTGTGGCGTCCAGAATCAGGCCGAGTTTCTCCATTTCCTTTAGCAGGTCTCTGCCTCTCGCGGTCAACGGGCCGGAGTCGTCGGTGCCGTGTCCATAAACACCGGGCCCGTAGTGGACTGGACCAAGCGCGACGAGGCCGTCGCCCCTGGCTTTCTCCAGATGCTTCCAGCTTAGAATGGAGTCAGCTCCCTCCAGACTGAGCAGGTAGCCGATGGGCAGTGTGGCGGTTTGGGAGTCGTCTGCATCGCGCCATAACTTCGCGTGGGCCTCGAGCTCGGCTTTTGTTCTCAGCTGGCGCAGTTCGCCCAAGTCTTCCATCGCGCGGTAGTAGGCGAGCTGACCTTGGGTGTGCGCCCATGCCTGTTCCGGACTGGTCCATCCGGGGAGCTTGTGAAACTTGGGCGAGTACCGGGCGATCTGGGTTGCAACGATGATTCCGATTCTGGCGCGGCGCAGTTCTGGGAAGCAAACGGTGTTGCGAGACCGGAATACAAGGCCGTCTGTCGAGAGCAGTTCGGAGCGCCGGATTTCTTCGAGGGTGAGCCGCTGGTCCCTGTTGGAATCCATGGCGTTCATGGAGATGTCCAGATGTGCGTCAAAAATGAGGCGGGGAGGTTGCATGGGGTTGGGAGGGGAATCTTTTCTTAAGATAGACGGATCATAAACCACTAACTTGTGGCGGCCGTGATCTTGCGCTCAGGGGGTGGCGTGTCTCCTCACCTCGCAGCAACCGAGCGTAAAGCTGTAGGCTTATTTCGGGGGCCATTGATACTCACCGGCATCGAAGGTCATGAGCATGCCGGGTTGGAGAATTTTGTATTCCTCGATCACCGCTCCCGCGCTTTGAAGCAGAACGATTCCTGGTTGGCGTGGATCCTTGCCGATCACCGCCCAGCGGAGCTTCCCGGTGTCCGTCAACCGCCTGAGCAGGAGCCCGTCGAATGTCTGCAGAAAGCTGCCGTCGCCATCCAAGCCTACGCTGAGAGCAACATCAGCAACACCCTCGGCCAGGAGCGGATTAGCCTGGGATTGAACGGTGATGGAAAGCTCAGCAGCAAAGGGTTTCGCCCGCCCCACGCGCGCTGCCGCGTCTGCAAAGCGTCCGCTGGGCCACCGGTTTTTTTCAAAAAATGTCTCCCAGACCGGGCCTCCGGCCGCGGGTTTGTCGGCAGGTTTGCGTCGGAGGCCCCGCACCCTCCATCGCTCGCCGTCCTGTTCCAATAGGAACACCTCTTCAGCATCCTTGGATGCTGCAATGCCGATGGGAAGCGGCTGGCCCGCTCCGATGCTGAGGCGGCGTTGAATTTCGCCCTGGGCGTCGAATTGAACCACCACGCTTTCCCCCAGTGATTTTTCAATGCTCCAGCGCGAGCCCTCCTTGCCGGAACAAGACTTTGGCGGAGCTGCGGGAGCGGACGACTTCTCAAAGACAGGCACGTCGTCCTGTATGGCGACGGACTCTTTAACGCTCCAAAACTGCCCGTCCAAGTCAGAAGCAATGAGTTCTAAAATGCCTCCCTCGTATCGGATTCCGTGAAAAGCCACCGGGCGGGGAGATTCCTCCGTCGCGACCCAGTCGTTGGCATGGTACGCCTCGCCGGTGATCTCGAGATCTCCGACAGCGAGCCCCCGGACGCTGTATTTTCCGGGCGCCTGTAATTTTCCCGAGTCATCCTTGCCGTCCCAATTTGTGATCAGCCCGTTCAAGCCGACTGTGAATTGCGAGGCGGTGCTTTCAACGGCAAGCGTGCGCACTTTTTTTCCAGAACGATCATAGACTCCGAGGCTGATGGTTCCTTCGAGTGGCGGCGGCAGGAAAGTGATGCGCAGCGTCGCAATCTGCGTGTTTGCTTTTGAGGCACCCGCGGCGGAGGTCTGCTGGCTGCCTGCGGCGGTGGGGGTCTGAGCTAGCAGGAAGCCCCTCTGCGTCAGGATGCACGCCAAAAAGAGAAACGCATGCGCCTGTTTTTTTTGCACACGAAATTTACTAAGCATAATAACGCCAGTTTAGGTTTGGAAATATATTGTCCCGCTCCTCGCAGTGAGCAAGAAAAGCCTCGTCTACGCCGGGGCCTGAAAGCTGTTCGTAAAGTCGGGTGAAGCGGTGCAGATGGTCTTCGGTCCGTCGCGTTGCGTAAGATTTCGCACTGCCGGTCTTCATAAGAAATGCCCAGTCGCTCGACTGGGCCAGGAGCAGCTCACGGGCGGCCTGGGAGAGGGCGCGGTGCGTTTGCGCGGAGTCGGTCGAAAGGTGGCGCCGGGCGAGCTCTGTCATCCGCCGGGCGGCGGCGTGCAGATGCGGGTAGATCCAGGCATTGGATTCCTCCAGCCAGACTTCCCAGTAGCCCTTGTGCCCCCAGCTGGAGGCCGCTGGAGCCAGGAGCTGGTGGGTGTCCTGGCTTTGGAGATACCGAGTGGGTGTGGTGAGCTCAAATTCGGCCTGGTCGTAGACCGCCTTCCGCAGGAAGCCGTTGAGCCACTCGGGGCCTTCAAACCACCAGTGTCCGAAAAGCTCCGCGTCAAAAGGACTCACCACGACAGGCGGCACGTTCATGTGCGCGCGCAACTCGGCAATTTGCGCCGCCCGGGCTTTGAGAAAGTGGGTCGCATGATGGTCGGCCGCTCCCAGCGCCCAGTCTCTCCGGTAGTAGTCCTTGTCCGCTCCGGGCCCGGTGACACGGTGGTATTTGAGCCCGGTGAATCTCCGGTTTTGATCGCCGAAAAACGACTCCAGCTGCTCCAAGGGGCGGTCGAAGCCGATGTCCCTGTAGAAGTCCCGATAGGCCGGGTCGCCCGGGTAGCCTTCCTCCGCGCTCCAAACCTGTCGGCTTGAATCCCGGTCTCTGCCGAATGCCGCGGGGCCGGATGGTATGAAGCAGGGGGCGTAGATGGCGTAGCGCGGCCGCGGGCTGCCAAACATCATTCCGTGGGCGTCGATGACAAACCAGCGGAGGTTGGCCTCGCGGAGGATCGCGTCGAGGCCGGGAACGTACGCGCATTCGGGCAGCCAGATGCCTGCGGGATCGCGGCCGAAGGTTTCCTTGTAATGGTCGCGGCCGATGAGCACCTGGGCCCGCATCGCTTCGGGACACACTTCCATGAGTGGCAGAAAACCGTGGGTTGCCGCGCAGGTGATGATCTCCAAAAAACCCGCCGTGGCAAAGGTGTCAAAGGCGCCAACAATGTCCTGCTTCCAACGGACATGCCAGGCGTGGTGGGCGTCCTCCAGGCGCGCCACGTAGAAATCGGCGATAGTGCATAACGGGGCCACGTTGCGGTGCCGTTCCGATTCTGCCCGCGCGAGCGCCAGGAGCCGTTCCAAGTGCGCTGAGTAACGGTTCGTCAGCAACGGGTCCCTCAGCATGTGGCAGAGGGTGGGTGTGAGGGTGAGGGAAAAACAGGCGGGGACGGCGTCGCGCTCCAACCCCTCCAAGAGCACCAATAGTGGGATGTAGGTCTCGGTGATGGCCTCGAAGAGCCAGTCCTCTTCCAGAAACTGAGGGTGTTCGGGATGGCGCACGTAGGGGAGGTGCGCGTGCAAGATGAGGGCTAAATAGCCTTTGGAAGCCATGGAGGCGGGGCGGGCTGAGGGATTTAGGGCGCTTTTTGCCTGGGGATGGTCGGCGTCGGACTGCCTAGACGGAGACAGTCTGCTGCGGACGCACGGGAATGCCGTGCGCGCTCAGGTGGGCCTTCACGTCGCCCACCGTGTGTTGTCCGAAATGAAAGATGCTGGCAGCAAGGACGGCGTCCGCCTTGCCGCGGAAAAGAACCTCGGCGATGTGGTCCAGGTTTCCCGCGCCGCCGCTCGCGACGACGGGAACACCCACGGACTCACTCACCCGCCGGGTGACTTCACAGTCGTAGCCGGCCTTGGTGCCGTCGGCGTCTATGGAGTTTAGGACGATTTCGCCTGCTCCAAGTTCGTAGGCGCGAACCGCCCAGGCGACGGCGTCCAGACCCGTGGGTTTGCGGCCGCCGTGGGAATGCACCTCCCAGAAATCTGGCGCAGTGCGTTTTGCGTCGATGGAGACGACGATGCACTGGGAGCCGAAGCGCTCGGCTCCCGCGGTGATGAGCTCCGGATTGGAAAGCGCGCTCGAGTTGATGCTGATCTTGTCGGCGCCGGCCTGCAGCATGGTGCGCATGTCCTCCACCGCCCGGATGCCGCCGCCGACCGTGAGCGGCATGAAGCATTGGGCCGCCGTGCGTTCGATGACGTCCACCATGGACGCCCGGCCGTGTGCCGTGGCGGTGATGTCGAAAAAAACCATTTCGTCGGCTCCCTGCTGGTTGTAGCGAACCGCGAGTTCCACGGGGTCGCCGACGTTTCGCAGGCCGCCCTCTTCCGCCCGGCCGAACTGGATTCCGCGGGTGACTTTTCCGTCGTGGACATCGAGGCAGGGAATGACGCGCTTGGTGAACATGATCCTGCCCAAAATGGGGCCGGAAGGGCCTGAAATGGGAGCTAATTCGACAATCGTTTCCCGAAAAGGGATTCGGATTGCTCCGAACAAGACCACGGCTTACACCAAGGGCGAATACGGCTAATAGAAACCTATGGGAAAACCAATCGCTGCTGATCCTGCCGTTCACCCCAAAACACAGGCGACGCGAAAGGGCGTCAAATTCAAGGTGTCCCAAGAGCCTTTGCTGACCCCGCCCTCGAGCGAGGGCCCGCAATCCGACGTCCCCGGTGTCGCGGAAAGCCCTCATGGCTGTCCCTCCCCGTCCTTTGCTGAGACGTTTGAACACGGGAACACCCGGGTCGGCGAAGCGGTGCAACTCCATCAGAACGGGTACGTTGAAAATTTCGGTGCCCTTCCTGATACGTATCATCAGGATTCCCTTTTTCTGACGGCGCGCGACCCGCACTGGCTCTTTTCCTACTGGGACTTCAACTGGTCACGGGTGGGCGCAGGCGATATGCGCGACGGCCGCTGCGCCTATTTCCTCCGGGTGAGCCGGCTGTCTGGGGAGATTGAAGCGCTGGTGGAGATTCATCCCGGCGCCCGGAACTGGTATGTTCCGGTGCGCGACGGCGGAACCACCTACACGGCCGAATTGGGCTACTTCGACCGCCGCGGCGTGTGGCACGCCCTGGTGCGCTCGGGACAGGCACACACCCCGGCGGACGCGTTGGCTGCGGAAAGCCGCGGCGAATCCTTCGCCAGCGTCCCGGTTGGACTTACTTTTGAAAAACTTCAGGAGCTTGTGCAACAGCACATGGAACAGGGAGAGACGCTTTTGGAAGCTATTGCCCGGATCACCGGCGAGGGCCGCATCCAAATCCGCTCAGGCGCCGCCCCAACGTGGACCGAGGAACAAAAGCGCTTGCTCGCCATGTTGCTGGGCGAATCCCTCATCAACGTGGTGGGTCTGGGGTCGGAGGAGATTGACCGTCTGCTGAGAAAGGCCCTGCAGGAGAAGCTGCACAGCGAGGCTGCCAGCGGCCTTTCCGCGCGTCTCGCCGCAGCGTTTGGACCGTCCGGTGCCAGTCTGTTCAGCCCGCTGGGTGCGAGTTGGAGCGGGCAGCCTTTCGGCGTCCCCAGAGAGCGCGGGTTCTCAATGCACTTGAATGCAGAGGTGATTTTTTACGGAGGCACCCAGCCTGATGCGACAGTGCGCGTGAACGGCCAGAAGATTCATCTCCAGCCGGACGGGACCTTTCGGTACCACTTCACGTTGCCCGATGGAGATTTTGAAATCCCAGTGGAAGCCGTCTCGGCGGACGGTCTTGAAACACGCTCTGGAACGCTGAGCTTTTCGAGACAAACCCGCACGGTGGGCGGGGTGGACGCGACGGCCCAGCCTTTGCATTTGGAGCCGCTTATGGGGCGTCGGCGCGCTTAGTCCTTCTAGCAGGCATTTCAAGCTCGATTTAAAGGTTTGCACCGACTAGGCGGTGGGCATGTGCCCATCTTCGATCGCTGTTGTGCAGGCAGTCCCGTCCGGTTGGATGGTGCTTCCCTTCGCGCTTCTGTTGTTTCTGATTGCCGCTGCGCCGCTCGCTGCGCCGCATTTTTGGGAAAGGTACTACGCTCATGTCGCGGTTGGACTTGGGCTTTTGACTGCCGGTTACTATCTGTTCGGCCTGCATGAAACCGAACCGCTGGTGCACGCGGTTAGCGAATATGTCAGCTTTCTGGCGTTGGTAGGTTCGCTGTATGTGGTGAGCGGCGGGATCCTGATACGAGTGAAGGGCGAGGCGAAGCCGCTCACGAACTGCGCGTTTCTTTTGACGGGGGCTGTGCTTGCCAATGTGCTGGGCACGACCGGCGCGTCTATGCTTTTAATCCGGCCGTGGATCCGGATGAACAAGTACCGGATCACAGGGTTCCATATTGTCTTTTTCATCTTTGTGGTGAGCAACGTCGGCGGCGCGCTCACGCCGATCGGGGATCCGCCGCTTTTCCTCGGCTTTTTGAAGGGTGTCCCCTTCTGGTGGACTTTACAACATGGCTGGAGAGCATGGTCTCTGGCGACACTGCTTCTGCTCGGAGTTTTTTATGTCTTGGACCGCCGCAATTTTCTGCGCGCTCCCAAATTGGTGCGCGACATGGAAACCCGCGAGGAGCATTGGAAGATGGACGGCCTCGTGAATGTACCGCTGGTTGCAGTCTTGCTTAGCGGCATCCTTCTTCCCTTTGGATGGCGGGAACTCCTGATGACCACAGTTGCAGCAGTCTCTTGGTTCGCCACGCCCAAAAGAGTGCATGAGGCTAATCACTTCGACTTCGCCCCGGTAAAGGAGGTGGCCTGGCTCTTTGCAGGTATTTTCCTGACCATGATCCCGGCCCTTCAGGTCTTGGGTGCGAATACCGAGGCACTTGGGCTCCATTCGAGCCTCCAGTTTTTTTGGTCTACCGGTGTTCTCTCGGGCGTTCTGGACAACGCTCCCACCTATCTGGCGTTTCTCGCCGCCGCCTTTGGATCTGCAGGGCTGAACCTGGACACCGACATGCCCCTTTTTATCCAACAACAATCCGCGCTCCTTCTCGCGGTCTCCCTTGGCGCCGTCTTTTTCGGCGCCATGACCTACATCGGGAATGGCCCGAATCTCATGGTCAAAAAAATTGCGGACCAGCAAAAAGTGCACACGCCCGACTTCATGGCCTACATTCTGCGCTACTCGGCTCCCATCTTGCTGCCCATATTAGCGCTGGTGGGATTCCTGTTTTTCTCACGGTGGCGCTTGTTTTAAGTGCCTAAGACCAGCCTCCAGTTTTCCATAGAAAGCAGGAGTCTTCCCGCGCTCGATCACATGGGTGCGCCGCTAGATCTGCGAATTGAGTCGGGCTGAATCGGATTTTACTTGTTCAACCAATGCGCACGTTTGAGTGGATTCAACCCAGTTGAAAAATCCACCGGGAACGGCCTCAGGAGTTTGATTCATTGAAGGAGCAGTACAAATACAAGCTAACTTCCCCCGCCAGCCTGCCGCCGCGTTGATTTCAGACCTCAAGCAGCGTGGACTCCCGCAGGACACGCTGGTGGTGTGGTGCACCGAATTCGGCCCTCCATAACGCCGAGGTGAGGGAACTTTTTCAAAGTGGTAATCCTTACCGGTAGGCTCTTGCTTGCCGCTAGGGCCGGTCCAGTTTCCGAATATCTCAAGAAAACAGCCTTTAAAGTGATGGCGGCTGCCGGCAGTTTGGGGACCCACCTCCGATAAACATCCCGCTCCAAGCCCATCTTCAGAAGTCTGAGTTCTGAAATTCAGGGATTTACGACTGCAGTATGTTTTCCGGCAAATGACACCCCCATTTGGAATGCAATCCGTAGATGAAAGCACGAACACGCCCCTTGTTCCTACTGGCCTGCTTAGGCGCCGGCCTGGCCAGAGCAGAGCCCGTGGATTTCGTTCGTGATATCCGGCCCATTCTTGAGAAGCGGTGTTATACCTGCCACGGCGCGGAAAAGCAGAAGGGAGGCCTGCGCCTCGACGTCAAGGCGGCGGCTCTTAAAGGAGGCGACGATCACGCACCCAACATCGTGCCCGGCGACCCGAAGGGCAGTCCGCTAGTCAGGTTCGTCAAAGGTGAGCAGGAGGATCTTGTGATGCCTCCCAAAGGCGAAAGACTGCCGGCGGCCGAGACGGCGCTCCTCTCCCGCTGGATTGAGGAGGGTGCGAAATGGCCGGAGGGGGTCGATTTAGCCGCGCTTGAAGACAAAAAGGAGCACTGGTCCCTGCAGCCCGTTACAAACCCGGCTCCACCCACCCCAAAAAACACGCACTGGGCGAGGCGCGGACTCGACAGCTTCATTCTCGACAGGCTCGAAAGGGAGGGCCTGAGTCCCTCCCCGGAGGCCGACCGCCAGGCGTGGCTGAGGCGCGTCTCTTTTGACCTCACCGGACTTCCGCCCTCTCCGGAGGAAGCGGAGGCATTTGTGAAAGACCAGGCTCCGGATGCCCACGAGCGTGTGGTAGACGGGCTTTTGAAATCCCCGCGCTACGGGGAGCGCTGGGGCCAGCACTGGCTCGACGTTGTGCGGTACGCGGACACGCACGGCTTCGAGGTCAATACGGAGCGGCCCAACGCCTGGCCCTATCGCGACTATGTGATCCGGGCCTTGAACAACGACACGCCTTACGACCAGTTCGTCCGGGACCAGATTGCCGGAGACGCCACCGGTCAGGAAACAGCGACGGGATTTCTGGTGACGGCATCCGTCCTTCTGCCGGGGCAGATTGGTAAGGACGACGCCTCAAAACGGCTCGCACGGCAGGACGCGATCGACGAGATCGTTGTGAATGCGAGCCAGACGTTTCTCGGCTTAAGCGTCGGTTGTGCGCGGTGCCACGACCACAAATTCGACGCGATTTCAGCGCGCGACTACTACGCGATGCAGTCCTTCTTCGCAGGCGTCGAATACCAGGACCGGGAGCTGCAAACTCCCGAAGCGCTGGCAGCAAAGAAAGAGGCGCAGACCGTCAGCGGTAAAATAGCGGATATAGACAAGCAGCTTTCCCGCTTTGTTCCGCTGGCCAGCGCCGGTGGAAAGCGGTCGGCGGTAAACGCAAAGGTGAATACCGATCGCTTTACCCCGGTGAAGGCAAAGCGGGTCAGGTTCAGCATCCAAAAAACCAACAACCTTGAGCCCTGCATCGACGAGCTTGAGGTCTTCAACACCGACGGGGCCAACGTGGCCGCGGCCTTCTCGGGTGCAAGCGTTTCAGCCTCCGGACAGACCATCGTCGCAGACCGTCATGATTTGAATTACATCAACGACGGACGCTACGGAAATTCGCGCAGCTGGATGGGGAATGAAAACGGCAAGGGATCCGTGGTCGTTGAGTTTCCAACCGTGCAGACGATTGACCGCGTGGTGTGGGGGCGCGACCGCGAGGGAAAATTCCAAGACCGCCTGGCCACGGGCTACCAGATCGAAACTTGTGAGAGCGGTGAAGACTGGCAGCTGGTGGCCGATTCTTCAGACCGCTCGACCAAGACGGTAAAGGACGCCCGGGAGGAGGCCTTTTCCAGGGAGGGTTTAAGTCCCGAGGAAAGAAAGCAGGCCGGCGCGCTGGTCTCACAAAGGCTGCCGCTTGTGGCCCGGCTGGCGGCCCTCAATAACGCGCAAAAGGCGTTTGCCGGTGTCTTCAGGAAGCCGGACGACATCCATCTGCTGTACCGTGGCAATCCGGAGCAACCCAAAGAGTCCGTGTCGCCCGCGGTGCTAAGCGTCCTCGGGGACCTAAAACTGCCCGCCGACATCGGCGAACAGGAACGGCGTGTCGCGCTCGCCCGGTGGGTCTCGGATGCCAACAACCCCCTCACGGCCCGTGTGATGGTGAACCGCGTCTGGCAGGGCCACTTCGGAGCCGGCATCGTCGCCACGCCGAGTGATTTTGGGAGGATGGGGCTGCGCCCCTCGCATCCCGAACTGCTTGACTGGCTGGCCCGCGAATTCGTCCGGAGCGGGTGGTCGATCAAGTCCCTCCACAAGCAGATCGTCCTGTCTGCGACGTACCGCCAGTCCTCCGCGCACAACGGGGCGGCCGCGGCGAAGGACGCGGAGTCGCGTTTGTTATGGAGGTTCCCTCCAAGGCGTCTTGAGGCGGAAAGCCTCCGGGACAGCATCCTCGCAGTAAGCGGGGCGTTGAATTTGAAGATGTATGGAAGCGGGTTTAATTTGTTCAACCAACGCGGAGGGCTGAGCGGGTTTAATCCTGTTGAAAAATTCACCGGGGACGGCCTCAGGAGGATGATTTACGCGCACAAAGTCCGACGCGAACCCGAGGCTGTTTTTGGAGCCTTCGACTGTCCCGACGCCGGGCTGAGCACCTCGCGCCGCAGCGAGTCCACCACGCCGATCCAGGCGCTCAACCTGCTCAACAGCCGGTTTGTACTCGACCAGAGCGAGATGTTTGCCGCACGTGTGAAACAGGAGGCTGGAGACGACGCGGCCAGACAGATTCAGAGGGCCTACCTTCTGGCTTTCGGACGGAGCCCCGGCCCGGGCGAGGTGTCCGATGCACTCGAGGTGGTCTCCTCGCACGGGGCCGGCGCATTGTGCCGCGCCATTCTAAACAGCAACGAGTTCGTGTTCCTTCCCTAAACCTCCCAAGCCTATGAATTGTTCAAATTCGGAACATCTTTCCGCCCCCGGACGTGTCCTGTTGGACCGCCGCCAGTTTCTCTCAAATTCAGCAACGGCGCTGGGCTCCATCGCACTCACCAATCTTCTCGGACAGGACGGTCTGCTGGCGCAAAGCAACGCGCCTGCGATTGACCCGGCGCATCCTTACGCGCCGAGGGCCCCCCACTTCCCCGGCAGGGCCAAAAACGTCATCGTGATCTTCTGCGCGGGAGCCGTCAGCCAGCTCGAAACCTGGGACTACAAGCCGGAGCTCATCAAGTGGGACGACAAGCCGCTACCCGGGGGCCCCGCCGTCACCTTCCAGGGACCCGCCGGAAACCTGGCGCGTCCCCAGTATGAGTTCCGGCAACGCGGAAAAACGGGCAAGTGGGTTTCGGACATGATTCCGCATCTGGCGGAGCTCACGGACGACATCGCCTTCATTCATTCGCTCACCAGCAAGAGCAACACGCACGGTCCCGCGGAGAACTTCCTCTCGACGGGGTTCAATCTCGACGGGTTCCCCAGTCTAGGTTCCTGGGCCACTTACGCGCTCGGGAGCGAGAACCAGAATCTGCCGGCATACGTGGCCATACCGGATCCGCGCGGGGTGCCGCAGAACGGAGCCAACAACTGGGGTCCCGGCTTCCTGCCGGCGGCGTTCCAAGGCACCACGATGAGTTCGCTGAACCCGATACGGCATCTGTCCGCGGGCCTCGCGCAGGATTCCGACGCCGCGGCGAAGTCGCTGCTGCAGCGGATGAACGCGCGGCACCTCCAGAAAAATCCCGAGAATGGCAAGCTGGCGGCGCGGATCGCGAGCTACGAGCTGGCGGCCCGCATGCAGCTGAGCGTGCCAGAAATCAGCGACTTGAGCACCGAGCCAGCTCACGTTCTCAAGGCGTATGGCGCCGATGATTCTACCAACAAGGACAAGGCGGCCTTCGCCAAGAACTGCATTCTCGCCCGCCGCTTGGTCGAAAAAGGCGTGCGGTTTGTCCAGCTGTTCAACGGGGCCTATGCGAGCGGCGGAAAGTTAAACTGGGACGGCCACAACGCGTTGAAGGAGCAGTACGACATCCACGCCAACGTGCTCGACCAGCCCGCCGCGGCGTTGATTCGAGACCTCAAGGAGCGCGGACTCCTGCAGGACACACTGGTGGTGTGGTGCACAGAGTTCGGGCGCATGCCCTTTTTCCAAAAGGGCGCCAAAGGACGGGACCACAACTCGGATGGTTTCACCTGCTGGCTGACAGGCGCGGGCGTGAAGGGGGGCGTGTCCCATGGTGAAACCGACTCATTCGGCGCCAAGGCGGTGAAAGACGTGCATCCGCTTTACGACTTCAACGCTACTATCCTCCATCTTCTCGGGTTGAACCACGAGAAGCTCACCTTTGAACACAACGGCGTGCAGCGCAGGTTGACCAGCGTGGAGGGCAACGTGATCCACGAGGTTCTCGCGTAGCGCTTGGAGGCGCCTCACGGCAACTGAGCCTCTAAAACCATTCTTCCTGAAAGCTTGGGTGCGGTTACGGACGTCTGTGAACCAGTTGGAATCTGGGGAAACAGGAAGAATCCGTATCCCTTGGTCGCGGTTCCCGTATTCACAATCTGTCCTTGAAATGTGATGGAGCGCACCGATGCCGAGGGCGTCGCCGGCACGCTCGCGGAACCCGAGAACGCCCCCGATGCCGTATTCAGCAACGGAAGTGCAACGGAAATGCTACCGGCGGCAACGGTGGCCCGATTGATAGCGCCCGTTGAACTTGGGTTCAACACGGTGACGGAGCGCCAGAACTCGAGAGATTCCGCCTCCAGTCCGCCCTTGGAGAAGATCAGCCTGGCGTTGTTTGTAGACGCGCCGAGACCCAAGACGCGGCCGCCAGAAGGGACAACAACGTAACGTCCTCCAGAAATCAAGAGAGGTAGCGGCCCGAAGCCAGCCGCGTAGGGAATGCTCTGCGAGCTTTGTGAGGAGGCGGGTTTCAGCCAGCTGGCCTCACCGCTGAGAGTATTGTTCAGCGGAGCGTTTGTCCCGGCCGTGACAAAAAGTCCTCCGAAAACAGAACCCTTACCACTGCTGAGTGAGGCATAAAACGCAACCTCCCCAGCCGAGCCCAGCGGCCCGCTCGTCACGATTCTCGTGCCGTCCGCCAATGTTCCGAGGACGACATTAGAACCTGTGATCGACGAAATGTTAACAGTCCCAAAGCTGTAGCCCTGAGGAAGGTTCGCGCTGGCATCCTGCTGGTCCATGTAAAAGGAATGCAGCCCGGCATAGGAGGTTGCCTTCAGCAGGGCGGACCATGGGCTTCGCGAACCCCGGACCGAGGCACTGCGAAAGGAGTCGGTTAGGGATCCTGTAACGGTCTGATGTGTTCCGTCGAAAACAAGGTTGAGTACAACACCATCTCCGAACTTTGGAAGAGGCAAGGAAAGGGTGGCGGAAGTCGGAGCGGTCGGGTCGGCCTGCAGCTGGCCCTTCAAGAGAGTCCATGTGTTGCCTATGAGCAAACGACCCGTACAGGTCCCTGTGGAGGTGACCGTGAGTTGAAGGGAGCCGCCCAGGTTGTTGTTTAGAATCGCATCGCGTTCCAACAAGCCGAAAAATGAACCGACGACGCCAGCGGACAGGGGTAGCACCTTGATGTTGCGCGTCGAAGAAGAATTGAAAAGGCCGTTTGAATAAGAGGAGACGAGAACGGCGTAGTCACCCGCCTTGGTTGGGGTTCCGCTGATCATTCCGGTCGAGCTGTTGATTCGCAATCCGGTCGGCAGGCTTACTGCGGTATAAAGAACCCCGGAAGCCGCTCCTCCGGTCGACAGGGTGAAGTTTCCGCCGACGATGGTTTCGTAAATCTTCGCGCTTTGGGTGAGTGTGTGCGCGGCGTTGTTGAATAAAAGAACTGCCGAGCGGGAGGACTGGAATGTGTTTTCAGCCACCGTGACCGTAAGGTTTGCGCTGTATCCTGAGCTTTGAGAGACAGACGCCCAAGCGGGTAATCCGCTCAGTGTCCATCTTTCAGTAGCGGCAACACTAAGTGTGTAAGTGCCTCCGGAAGAGCTGATAATTTGACTGCTGGCGCTCAGGATCAAGGGAAACGCAGACAGGGTTCCGGCCGTGCTGGTGGCCCCCGCATTCGAGTCGGTCGCCGTGACCGTGTAAGACGCGATGCTTTGAGTGGTCCCTCCGGCAATGAGGGCTCCATAAATCCCGTCGCCCGCGGCCCCGTCTCCGTGCAGCCCGTCGTCAAATAGGGTAAAAGGTGCGGCTGCGTTGTTGGCCGTCACTACAACCCTGATGTCATCGAGATAAAATTTTGACGGCCGCGCTGGCGGAGCTGGGTCGGAACCAGAAAATTGAAAACGCATTTTCAATGTCGGGACAAGTTCGCTGGAGGCAAGCGGGTAGTGGTAGAGCGAAGTACCGTGGTTGCTCCCAGTGAGTTCGCTGAGCCTTGTGCTCCACGTGACGCCGCTGTCGCTTGAAAGCTGAAAGACCCATCCGTTTTGAGAACCGAGGTCAGAGGTTGCCATTCTAAAATCAACGTAACCCGATATCCCGGTGGTGTTGATGGAATCCGAATTTGTGAGCGTGTTGGAGGCGAGGCTGGATCCGCACTTTTCCACCTTCAAGCCGCAGGCATTTCCCGGCCCCTGATTGGCTGCACTGCTTTGGCTGAAGGAATCCGGAGGTCCTTGGGTTGCCACCGACCATGTTCGCTCGGTTCCTGTGCCCGTCCATCCAATCTGCGCCGGGGAGGCTGTGGCGCTCATGGTCTCGCTGAATACAGTGGCAGTGGACTGGCCCCCGTCAAAGTAAGAACCTGTCACCGCACTGACAACCGCGCCGGGTGCCGCTCGGACCGTGCTATTTACGACGGCACCGGATGAGCCGCCGACCGTTCCGGTGATCACCCATGTGTTCGTTACTGCCGGCGCCGGGATGCTTGGTGTTCCGCTCAGGGCGATATCGAAGGCGCCTCCCACCGAGGAATCGCTGCTGGTGATGTGAAGCACGGCCGTCTTCGGGCCTGCCTCGTTTGCGGCATAGCTGACTTGAAGCGTCGCACTGCTGCCGGCGATAACGGTGGCGGCTGGAAATGGACCGAGTCCGAAGCTGGAGGCGTTTGTTCCGTCGATGTAGGCGCCGGAGAGGGTCAAGGAAGTCGAACCGTTGTTTTTCACAGTCAGCGTTTTGAACGCAGTCTGCCCGTATTCCACGCCGCTGAACGCCAGCGTGCTCGCGTTGTCGTAGAGAACTGAACCGCCGAAGGAAACGCCTATTTGGGAAACGACGCTCGTTGTCCTCACGGCAAACACCGGGTAAGTGGACGTCTTGTCCTCGTAGCTGATGATGCCTTGTGATCCACGGGAGGGACCTTTCGAGGGACTGACGGAGGCGTTGACTCCGAACTCAACGAGCCAAGCCTGGGCGGGGTTGTTTTTGAGCGAAGTGGAGGACCAGTACGCGGTGGCGGTGGCCGCGGGAAACAGCACGCGATTCAAACATGGAAGCATTCCCGTTGCGGACGTGGCTGTTGCGAGAGCGTAGTCTGTGAGCGTTTGCAGCTCCTTGATGTTGGGAAGGCGCCAGTCCGTGTAGCCGCCGGCCGTCAGGGACTCTGCGTATCCAAGGGCGCTCTCCCAGTTCAGGGAGGAGCCCGGGACCTGGGTCCACATGAGGCTCGTATCCAGGTCGGTAATGGTGCCGTCCCCGTTGTTCAGGTAGTTGTGTCCGTTGGTCGGCTTCGCACCCCGCACATAGCGCGCATGATATCGGTAGCTGCCTCCTGCGCTGAGGGTCTCCGTCTTCGGCTTGCCACCCATGCCTCCACCGGAATTTGCGCACCAGACGTTTGTGGTGCTCGAGCCGTACGCGTCGCTTGTCCACCAGTAGTCGGCGGAACCTGCCGGGTTATTTTGGAAGTAGGCCGGGTCTAGCGCGGAAGTCGCGTTGTTGAGGTTGAAGATGCTGAACAACTCGGAGGGAGTCGGGAGCCGCCAGTCCGAGTAGCCGCCTGTGGTCACTGTTCCGGCGGCTGCAATGGCGGCGGGCCATGCACATTCGCCCAGGTCCGTCTTCTGCCACATCAACCCTGTGACATTGTCTGTGATCGTTCCGTTGTTGTTGTCGGTGAACGACTGCCGGTGCAGTGAGTAGTCGGAATCCTCGCCAAAGGTTGAAGTGGTGTCGCTAGCCTGGCTGGTGTCGGGAACGGCGAGCATGCTCGAGCCGCCCATGGCATAGGCCTTGATCCGCGAAGTTGATGTGGGCGTGGCAGTTGTCGTGGTCGTGCTGGCCGCCGTCGTTACCGGGTAGGTGGCAGACGATGTTTTGATCCCCGTCGGGAGCCGCCACGTCACTTTCAGCGTTCCTGCTGCACGGTCAAAGTTCCAGCACTGATCATAGCTTGTCCCATTGTGGGTGTAGCGCATCAGATAATTGTCGTTGGACGCCACAGCCCCCGGAGATGTGTCTAGCTGCAGATCTCCAGAGCCGTTCGCGGCTAGGGCCACGGGATTTATAAAGGCGGTGATGAGCACCGTGCCTCCAACTGGCTCCGCCTGATAGCCGATGCCGTCGGTGCGCCTGCTGCGCATCGGGCTGACCGCCGGTTGCGGATCCACCTGGCCGTCGAGATAGCTCACAGTGCCGTAGAACTTGGAGTTCATGAAGGGCATGGCCGGCGTCCAGGTGCCGGAGTTCAGAGCGCCGCGTGCATGATAATGGTAGCCCCACGTTCCGTGATTGTGACCGCCGCAGGTGTCGAGAGGCAGCATCGGCGAGCCGTCCGGCTCGACGTAGCCGTACATCGGGTAGCCGTCTAGCACCCAGGCAAGCGGCTTGTCATTCCCCAGCACGGGCGTCAGATGCGTTGGAGCAATGTGGTAGTGGTAGTCGTCGGCCATCCCGCTGTGGCCGCCGTAAGCGTCCAGTTCCCCGATGCTGTAGGAGTACTGGCCGGTGTTGTTCGCCGGGTTGAAAATCGGGATGCCGTTGGACGCGAGTGCGATGGCTCCACGAAGAAACTGGGTCGAATTGATCTCGTACGGAACGCTGGCCGGCACTGGGACAAGAGGAATTCGCCAGTAGTTGGGAATGCTTCCGTTGGGCGTGCTCGCAAAGTAGGAAGCAGTCATCGGCACCTGCTGGTTCCACGCGGTGATGCCTACCATCAAATTCGGCATCAGCGTGCGGTCGGGAAACCCGTCGGATTCCTCGTAGAAAAACGTATCGTCCCAGTAAAAGCGGACCTTCGGTTTGAAGGGCGCAAACGAGGCCGCCATCAATGCAGCACGCGGGCTTCCTTCACCCAGGGCTGCCGCCGGACCAGACGCATTTCCAAACCAGGCGGGCGCGCCCGAAGCTCCGGCGTCAGCCTCGTGCGCGCGGATCTCTTGGAAGCCGCTGACGCACAAAGCGAGAGCTGCAAAGAGAGCGCTGTTGATAAAAGGGGCGACGCGACTCATATGGGTGGTGTGTAGCGGTTGGACGGACGATATTGCAGGCGGAATGACCCACGGCTGACCCACCCGCCGAGCGGCTGCCCGGTAAATGGCAGCATGGCTATGTTAACCGCGTGTTCAAAGCGGAGAATAGAAAAGGCTTTGTAAAAAAGCAGTTTGTGATGCCGCTGGAGCAGCGCTGTTGAAATCAAACCGGCGCGTCCTTGTTCCAGCTTTCATCAACCATCCGCTTTTGCCGGTCCACCCTTGCAAGGGTCTCTTCGACCGCAAAGCCCCAAGGGTCGGTGGAGGAAAACCCCAATAAACCCTGTTCCAAAGGGTTTTCTCGGAAAGGAGGCTTGTGTAAGATCATGTCTCCGCCGTCCTCATGTACTCCACCCCTTTGGTCAAATTTCTCGTTTCCGGCCTTGCCGTTGCCTGTTCCGGTTCCGCCTTGTTCGCGGCGTCTTTGAAGGCGAAGCCCGGTTTGGATACGGCCTCGTTGCCTGAACCTGTCAAAAGACCTGTCAAATATTTCGGGGATGTGCACCCCATTCTTGTCGAACATTGCGTGTCCTGCCACGGACCGAAAAAGCAGAAGGGCGGACTGCGGCTGGACTCGCTCGAGGCAGCTGTCGCCGGGGGCGCGAGCTACGGCGCCGCGATCATTCCCGGGCGCAGCGCGGAGAGTCCGCTGGTCATTTTCACGGCACATCTCGAGCCCGACATGGAAATGCCCCCCGAAAAGGCGAAGCTTTCCGACGAGGCGATCGCCATTCTGCGTGCCTGGATCGACGATGGGGCGAAATGGCCCCAGACTGGTCCTGCAGCGCATCCGGATGGAGTCGTTGCGCTCGGCGATCAAAAAGCGATCTTCAAAAAAGCCGCCTCTCACTGGTCTTTCCAGCCTGTGCGTCGCGCCGAGGCCGCCACACTGGCCGAAGGGTCAAAGACGATCGACACCCTCGTTGCTTCCAAACTCGAGGCGAAAGGCCTCAAGCCTTCCCAGCGAGCCGATGCGCGCACACTTTTAAAGCGATTGCACTTCGACCTCACCGGCCTTCCCCCGGCGCCCGCCGAGGTCGACGCGTTCACGGCCGCCTTCGCCTTCGAGCCCCGAGCAGCGCTCACTGCGAAAGCTGACGAGTTGATCGCCTCGCCAGCCTTCGGAGAACGATGGGGCCGCTACTGGCTGGACCTCGCACGATACGCGGACACGCAGGATTTTTTCCCGCAACCGGACATGCGCTACCCGTTTGCCTGGACCTACAGGGACTACGTCATCCGAGCGTTCAACGCCGACAAGCCCTATAACACCTTCATCCGAGAACAAATTGCAGCGGATCAACTGGGCCTTGCCGCGGATGATCCGACACTCGCAGCACTGGGTTACCTGACCGTGGGTCCGCGGTTTCTTCGACGGCAGGATGAGATCATCAACGATCGCATCGACGTCATTACAAGAGGCCTGATGGGGCTCACAGTGGCGTGCGCCCGCTGCCACGATCACAAGTACGATCCCATTCCGACCGCCGATTTCTACGCACTCCACGGGGTCTTCAGCAGCACCGAGGATTTGACGCAGTTGCCCGAGATTGTGCAGGCGGGATCAAAGACGGATCCCAAGTCGCGGGCTGAGTATGAAGCCGCATCTACAAAAGCGCGGACGGCGCAGTCTGACTTTTTGAAGAGCCTGAAGGACAAGGCGGTCGCGGATATCGCAGCGAAGCCCGAGGTGTACTTCGACGCGTTGTGCCAGATGGAGGTTAAGAAGACTGCCGACGCACGCAAGCTTCTGGGTGGAAAGCAGATGATCGAGACGGCTTTGACGCCCCTCGGCCAGCAGTGGGGCGCGTTGAAGAGCAACGTCAAATGGAAGAACCACCCGGTGGTGGGATTGCTGGCGCAGGTGGCCGCCACCGCAGCCGAGGGCAAGGAGGCCGCCATCCGCACTGCGCTCGAAACCGGTCGCATTGCGGGCGGCAAGATTGAGATCCAAACGCTGGTTCTGGCTACGCTTCGGGAAGCGCAACCCAAGGACGAGGTTGCATTGGTGGGCGCCTATGGAGCGCTGCTTGCCAGAGTGCAAAAGGAATCCGACGAAGCTTCCAAAGAGGTCACAAAGGCGTTCTTCGGCGAAGGCGGCTGGCTGGATTTGTCGCTCAAGGACGTGGAGGCAGCCCACCGCCAGCAATCGGAGGGACGCAAGGAGTTGGACAAGCTGGAGACTGCCATCTCCAGTCTGGAATCCACCCACGCAGGCGCGCCGCCCCGCGCCATGGCGGTGAAGGACAAGGCCAAGCCGGTTACTCCGGTGATTTTCGTGCGTGGAGACACCGCCAAAAGGGGAGACCCCGTGGACCGCCGGTTTCTCGAAGTGCTCGATCCTGCAAAGAAGGCTTTTTCCCCCGAAAAAAGCGGCCGCCTGGAGTTGGCCGACAAGATCGGAAACGCGGACAATCCTCTGACTCCGCGGGTCTGGGCCAACCACGTCTGGAGACATCTGCTGGGCCGTCCGCTGGTTAAAAGCACGGGCGACTTCGGGCTCCAAGCCGAACCCCCCAGTCATCCGGAATTGCTCGATTGGATGGCCTCGGCGCTGGTCCAAAGGGGCTGGTCCACAAAGCAGCTGGTGCGCGACATTGTGCTGTCCGAATCTTACTTGCAGCGGAGCATGGACCGCCCGGAAGCGGCCTCGGAAGATCCCGACAACACCCTGCTCTGGCGCGCAAACCGCCGGCGCATGGATTTTGAGGCTATGCGCGATGCAATGCTCGCGACCAGCGGGCAGCTCGACGGCACGCCGGGGGGACGTGCCGTCAACCTGACCGCCGAGCCTTTCAGCGGCCGACGCACCGTTTATGGGTTTGTGGACCGTGTGAACTTGGATCCACTTTTCACGACGTTTGATTTTCCGTTTCCAGACATCGCAAATACCGAGCGTTCGCAAACAATGGTGCCGCAGCAGGCGCTCTTTGCGCTTAATGACGGGTTCATTGTAAGTCAGGCGCGCGCGCTGGCTGCGGCTGCGGAGAAGCAAGGCGAGGCTTCAGCCTTGGCGTGGCTTTACCAGCGAATTTACCAGCGTCCTCCAAGCCCCGCCGAACTCGGCCTCGCCAGGGAGTTTTGGGACCAGACCGCGAGCGTGCCCAAAAGGCAGCCGGGTGGTGTCTGGATGTACGGTGTCGGGAATGCCGATCCCGCGGTCCCGCGTGAAAAGGCCTTTCAAGAGCTCGCCTACTTTGATCCGCAAAGCAAACGCTACCAGGGCGGGCGCGTCTTTCCCCACCCGCAGTTCACCTTCACCAGCCTCTCGGCCGGAGGAGGGCATCCCGGAGTTGGTATCACCGGAGCGGCCGTGCGCCGTTGGGTGGCTCCGTATCAAGGCACCTTCGATATTGGCGGCGAGGCGGCCGTCGGCAATCAGGGCACCGGGGACGGAATCCGCATCCGCATCATCTCCTCGCGGAAAGGCCTTTTGGGCGAATGGATTGCGGACCGCTCGACGGCCAGGACCGAGTTGAAGGGTGTGCGCATTTCGGCAGGCGAAGTGCTCGACTTCAGCGTCGACTGTCGCGAGAGCACAAATTCAGATGGGTTCCGCTGGGTTCCTTCCATTCATCTAGTCGTGATGCCTGAATCCGCGCCGAAGACCTTGCAGACGGTCTGGGACGCCCAGACCGATTTCAAGGCGCCCCCGCCTCCCAAGCTCAAGCCTTTGGAGCAGGTGGCGCACGCCCTTTTGATGACCAACGAGTTCTTGTTTGTCGACTAACGGCAGCGCAACCAGAGCCGGCTGATTTTATTAAAACCCTATGAAACCAGACTTTATTCAAGGCCTTCTTGCCACGCAGCGGCCTGTATCGAGGAGGCAGGCGCTTTCACAAGCCGGTTTTGGGATCGGCGGCCTTGCGCTTGCCGGTGTTCTCAGCGACATGGGTCTGACCAGCGCCCACGCCGCCGCCGAGGGTTCTCCACTCGCCTCCCACGCTTCTATGCAAGTCGGGAAGGCGAAGCGCATCATTCACTTGTTCATGAACGGAGGGCCGTCCCAAATGGACACCTTCGATCCAAAGCCCAAGCTGAACGAGTTCCACGGCAAGACCCTTCCCGCCGGCAAGGATCTCGGTAAGGACAAGCGCCTGAGCGGGGCCGCGCTGGGGTCTAAGTTTGCATTTAAAAAACACGGTCAAAGCGGCATCGAGATCAGCGAGCTGTTTCCTAACGTCGCGCGTCATGCCGATGAGCTTTGTGTGATCCGTTCCATGTTCAGCGACGTGCCCAATCACGAGTCCGCTCTCATGATGATGAACACGGGAAACCTCTCGCTCCCGCGGCCAAGCGTCGGTTCTTGGGTATTGTACGGGCTCGGTTCCGAAAACCAAAGCCTGCCTGGCTTCGTCGTCTTGTGCCCCGGCGGCCTACCTGTTTCACAAAGCGCCAACTGGCGCTCGGCCTTCCTGCCCGGAATCTATCAGGGAACCCACGTGGACGCCAAAAAGTCTGCGGACCCCGAGCAGCTCATCGCCAATCTTCGCAACGACTTCGTGCTCCCCGACCAGCAGCGCAAGCAGCTGAGCTATATCCAGCGCCTCAACGAAATGCACAGGCAGGACCGGCAGGGGGACTCCCAGCTTGAAGCTCGCATCCAGTCGATGGAGCTAGCTTTCCGCATGCAGACCGAGGCCACAGACGCTTTTGATGTAAACCGCGAGCCGGAGAGCATCCGGAAACTGTACGGCGATTCGTTGCAGGGCCGCCAGATGCTGATGGCCCGACGCCTTGTAGAGAGAGGTGTGCGTTACGTCCAGGTGTGGCATGGCGCGGGGCAGCCCTGGGACAGCCATAACAGCATCGAGGAGTCTCATCGAAGGCTTGCCGGCGAATGCGACCAGCCCATCGCAGCGTTGCTTCAAGACCTCAAGAGCCGCGGAATGCTGGAGGACACCCTCGTGATTTGGGGCGGCGAGTTCGGACGCACGCCGACCGCCCAGATGCCGCTTACCCCAAAGGTCGGGCGGGATCACCATTCCGATGGATTTTCCATCTGGATGGCGGGAGGCGGAGTCAAAGCCGGGCACATACATGGAGCCACCGATGAAATTGGACTCGGCATCGCGCAGGGCAAGGTTCACGTCCACGATCTGCACGCAACGATCCTGCACTTGCTCGGGTTCGATCACGAAGCCCTGACCTACCGATACGCCGGGCGCGATTTCCGCCTCACCGACGTATTTGGAAAGGTGGTCAAGGATCTGCTCGCCTGACCGCCGCCAGCGGGACACCAGGACGCCGACTCTGAGCAAAGGCCGCCGAATTTCGCCTAACAATTCCTTTTCCCTTGGGTTTCACACTGGTAAGACCTCTTACCTTGCCCCGTTCCGCCCCCGGAATCTGCCGCCCGCCAGTCCTTTGCCGCGCCGCGCCGCCCGCGCTACCCTCTGATCCATGAACATTACCGCTCTTCAACGCCCCGTCTCCCTGGTGGAGGGGGTCTGCCAGCAGCTCGCCGAGTTGGTCCGCGGGACTACCTCCCAAGACGACCGCTGGCTTCCGGCGGAGAGATCCCTCGCCGAGCAGCTCGGAGTGAGCCGCACCGTCGTCCGCGAAGCCACCAAGCGCCTCGAACAACAGGGCCTGCTGGAGATCCAGCACGGCACCGGAATCAAGGTGGTCAACAAGCTCCACCGCCCACTGAACGACTCGCTTTCACTCCTCATTCCGGATGTCGCCGAGCGGCTCCAGCAGCTCAATGAAACGCGCATGTCGATCGAGCCCGACGCGGCCGCCTTTGCCGCGGAGCGCGCTTCGGAGGAGCACATTCGGCAAATGCAAAAAATCCAGGCCGAGCTCGAGTCCGCGCCCGACCACGCGGCCGCCATCGAGGCCGATATTTCGATGCATCGCGCCATCGCCCAAGCCAGTGGAAATCTGATCTACCAGCTCGTCCTAGACTCCCTCGCCGACATTGGTTTCACCAGCCGGCTGCGCACCATTGGGCGGATCGGCAAGGCGGGTGCCGTCGAGCACCACGGGCAAATCCTTGAGGCCATCATCAACCGGGACCCTGCGGCGGCTCGCGCTGCCATGCAGAGGCACATCCTAGCGGCCGGCGAAGACATGGACCTTCCCTCCCTCGCGGCGCAGACAACCAGATAAGCCATGAAAATCCCAGCCACCCTGCTTGTTTTGACATGTCTGTGCGTCCGCGCTGCGGCAGGCGTCGAGGCAGAGACCGTCACGGTCCAGATGCGCGACGGCGTGCAGCTTTCAACCGACGTCTACTGCGACCCGTCCCGCGGCAAGACGCCGGTGGTCTTGATGCGCACGCCCTACAACAAGACCAAAGCCAAGGGCAGTGCTGAAAGACTGGTGGCCGCCGGTTACGCCGTCGTGCTGCAGGATTGCCGCGGAGCGAACGCTTCGGAGGGTGTCATGGTGCCCTACTACAATGAGGGTCAGGATGGTTACGACACGATCGAATGGATCACGCGCCAGGCGTGGAGCAACGGGCGCGTCGGAATGATGGGCGGCTCGTACGTCGGAGCAGTGCAATGGCAGGCTGCAGTCGAGAAGCCGCCGGGCCTCGTGACCATCGCGCCCCAGGCCACCTGGAGCAGTTTCTACCGGAACCTCTACCTCGGTGGTGCGGTGCGTCTTTCCCTCATTGCAAAGTGGGCCGCTGGAAATGGAGCAAAGCCCGCCGGCGTCAAGCCAACGGAATGGGACGGTACGCTTATGCACCTGCCGTTGAGCGAGGTCGACGACAAGATCGGCTGGCCGATTCCCTGGCTCGAAGGGTTCCTCACCCATCCCGAACCCAACGGCTACTGGACCCGACTCAGCTTGACGGACAGGCTTCCTGAGCTCGAACTTCCTGCGCTGCACGTAGTCGGCTACTATGACTTCTTCTCCCGCGAGTCGGTGGACAATTTCAAGGTCATGCGCGAGAAGGCGCGCAGTCTGAAGACGCGCCAGCAGCAGCGGCTCGTGCTCGGACCCTGGGACCACGGAACCGTGGGCAAAAGCGTCGTTGGCGAAGTGGATTTCGGCTCGGACGCGGTCGTCGATCCCGCCGCCCTGCAGCTCGACTGGTTCGAGCGCTTCCTCAAACAGGATTCCGCCGCTCAGTCGAAGCCCTTTCCTCCAGTGCGCTATTTTTCGATGGGCGATAATATGTGGAGAGACGCGGAAGCCTGGCCGCCCGAGGGCTTTTCGCCAAAGCCCTTCTATCTGCGCTCCAGCGGCAAGGCAAATACGCGAGCCGGTTCGGGACGCCTGAGCAGCGAGCCTCCGGCACAGGATGAGCCCGTCGATCAGTTCCGTGCGGATCCAGCGAATCCAGTGCCCGCCACGCCCGTCACCGACAAGCGCCCGCTGCACGCCGCTGTATGGGGGCCTGTCGACCAGCAGAGCACCGAGGACCGGGAGGATGTGCTGGTCTATTCGGGCGAGGCACTGAAGGCGCCGCTGGTCTTTGCGGGCAACCCCGTCGCCAAGCTGTTTGTCTCCACAGATACGCCGGATGCGGACTGGGCGGTCAAACTGGTCGCAGTGCGCCCCGACGGTTTCGCGCAAAATCTGGCCACGGGTATTCTTCGCGGAAGGTACCGGAGTTCTTTGACTTCCCCATCGCCGATGGAACCCGGAAAAATCTATGAAATCCAAGTCGATCTAGGACCGGTTGCCGCCACTATTCCCGCGGGCCATACGCTTCGTGTCGACGTGTGCGGGTCCTTGTTTCCTCTTTACGACCGCAATCCAAACACCGGCGGCGGTCCTTTTGACGCCCGGACAGCGATGGCAACGGAGAAGGTTCATCACGCACCGGCGGCCCTGTCGCACATCCTGCTTCCGGTGAAAACGCCCTGAACAAGAGATTGTACCGCACCCTCTCACGCCTTGCCTTCACATGAAGACCCGCATCTTCACCGCCATCATCGCCCTCGCCGGGGCAGTCCAGGCCGCCGATTTGCCGGCCGGCGACGACGCGTTCTTTGAGACAAAGGTGCAGCCTGTCCTTTTGAAGCGCTGCTACGAGTGCCATTCGCACGATAAAAAGATCAAGGGCGGCTTGGCACTCGACTCACGGAGCGGCTGGGAGCAGGGCGGCGACAACGGTCCCGCGGTGCGGCCGGGCGACTTGGAAAAAAGCCTGGTCATCAAAGCCGTCCGTTACGCAGACGCAGACTTTGCGATGCCGCCAAAAGCGAAGCTTCCTGCCGATGAGATCGCCATACTTGAGCAGTGGGTGAAGCAGGGCGCAGCCGATCCGAGAGTTGCTGCGGGCGGTGCCAAAAAACGAACGATCGACATCGAGGAGGGCCGCAAATTCTGGGCGTTTCAACCGGTGGGCAATCCAACGGCGCCTCCCGTGAAGGACAAGGCGTGGCCTGTGGACGCGGTGGACACGTTTGTGCTGGCAAAGCTTGAGCAGGCTTCTTTGAAGCCAGTGGTGGATGCCGACCGCTTTGTCTGGCTGCGCCGCGTGAGCCTTGACCTGACAGGGCTTCCTCCGAAACCGGAAGAGATACGGGCGTTCGTGAAAGACAACGCACCCGACGCCTGTGAAAAAGTGGTCGACCGGCTTCTGGGATCCCGCGCCTTTGGAGAACGCTGGGCGCGTCACTGGCAGGATCTTACGGGTTATTCCGACATGATGGGCACCTCCAACTCGGTCTTTGCTGAGCATGCCTGGCGCTACCGCGATTACCTCATTCATGCGTTCAACAGCGACAAGCCCTTTGACGAGTTTGTACGCGAACAGATTGCCGGCGATTTGATGCCCGCCAAGTCGGTGGAAGACCGCGCTGAAAACATCACCGCCACCGGCTTTCTCATGGTCGGCGATGTTGAAATTGTGAATCCCGACAAGGGCAAAATGGAGGCGGACCACATCGACTCCCAAATCAGCAAACTCGGCACGGTGTTTATGGGAATGACGATGGGCTGTGTTCGCTGTCACGACCACAAGTTCGACCCGATTGGGGTGGAGGATTATTACGGCATCGCCGGGATGCTCCGCAGTTCCCCGTCCACGCACAAAATACCGTTCGGAGTCTGGAGTCGGCTCAACACCACCGACCTTCCAGAAACACCCGAGCAGCTTGCCGCACGCCAGATGCAGGAAGCCGAAAACGCTGAAAACATCGTTGCGCTGAAGGCAGATCAAACCCGCCTCACGGCCGAAAAAAACGCTCTTGCAGCCGAGGTTGCACGTATTGAAAAGCTTGAGAAAACCGCTCCCACAGATACGGCAAGTGGCACCGCGCCCGTCGCCCCCGCAACTGTTGGCGAAGCCAAGGGGCCGCAGAGCCCCAAGCCTGCCGATGCTCAGCAGGATCCCGGCTCCGATAAGGAGGCGCTCACCAAAAAACGGGACGAGCTAACGGAAAGGTTAAAGAAGCTGGCCGCAGAAATTCAACACGCTGAGTTTTTCCGTTCGAAGGTTCCAAAAGCCTTCGCGATGCGGGATGGAGATAAGCCGCAGGACATGCCCGTGTATATCCGCGGCAATCCCTACGCACTCGGCGCGATGATTCCCCGCGGCACGGTGCGGGTGGCTTCCTGGACGGCCTTTCCGCAGATCCCTGAAGCTCAGAGCGGCCGCCTGCAACTCGCCGAGTGGCTCGCGGACAAACGCAATCCGCTGACGGCCCGTGTGGCGGTGAACCGCATCTGGCAGAAGCTGTTTGGCGAGGGACTTGTCCGGAGTGTCGACTACTTTGGCGTGCGCGGAGAGCTGCCCTCGCATCCGGAACTACTCGACCATCTGGCCTCGCGCTTTATGCAGGAAGGATGGTCGCAGAAGAAATTGATCCGGTCCCTCGTGCTGAGCCGCGTCTACAGAATGAGCACGGCCAATGATTCGCTTGCCCTTAAAGTGGATCCCGACAACCGCCTCCTTTGGAGGATGAACCGGCAGCGCCTCGACGCCGAGATCATTCGCGACGCCATGTTGGCCGTAAGCGAGGAGCTCAAGACGGATTCCGCCGGTCCCGCGCTGGCAATCGAAAATCCAGACAACACGGGTTCTCTCGTAGCAAAAGGAGTGAACCCGCCGAGCTACGCCCACAAAGTTCCACGTCCCTCTCAGGAGTTTGAGCGTACCGTGTATCTTCCGGTGATGCGGGGGGGCTTCGCCGGGCCCGACCGGGTGCGCAGTTTCTTTGACTTTGTCGATCCGGCGCAGATTGCGGGTCAGCGGCCGCAGACGGTTGTGCCGACGCAAGCGCTCTTTCTGTTAAACAACGATCTGCTGCGCAAACGCGCGGGCGCCCTGGCCAACAAGATCATCGAGAAAGAGTCTGAACGTAACGCCCGTTTGGAGGACCTTTGGCTGAGAGCACTCGGCAGGCCGATCACCTCTGAGGAACACGGGGACGCCACGCGTTTCCTCGAGAAAATCGAGCCTCTTCTCAAGGGAAAACCCGCCGCCGAGAGGCTGGCGTGGGTCGAGCTTTGCCACACCCTGCTGGCGTCCAACCAGTTCATCTACCGTATTTAATCAACCACCCTGAATCATGAAACCATTGCTTCCGCTCAACCGACGCCAGTGGCTCCAGCGCACCGCATGCGGCTTCGGCGCCCTCGCCCTAGGCGATATTCTCCAAGCGGCCACGAACCCGCTTGCAGCGCAGATTCCCGGAATGATTCCCAAGGCCAAGCGGGTCATCTTTCTGTTTATGGCCGGCGGTCCTTCGCAAATGGACCTCTTCGATCCCAAGCCGTTCATCACTTCCAGACACGGCCAGCCCATCGACTCTCCGTTGCGGCCTGAAGTCACCCAGGTGGGAACAGATAAATATCTGGCTCTTGGTGCCATGGCGCCGGTGCGGCCGCGCGGCCAGTCGGGAATGATGATTTCAGACTTGATGCCGCATCTTGCGAGTGTCGCCGATGATCTATGTCTTCTCCGGGGCATGAATGCCGACAATCCGCAGCATGCCGGTGCAACGTTGCAGTTTCACACAGGCACTTTTGCTGAAGTCCGTCCCTCCATGGGCGCCTGGGTAAGCTACGGTTTGGGAACGGAGAACCAAGACCTGCCAAGCTTTGTTTCCATCCAGCCCGGAGGCGTCCGTGAATACGGTTCCGCATTCCTCCCCGCGATTCACCAGGGAACAGCCCTCAGGGTGCCGCTGACCGACAAGGCCTCGCCCATCGAAAATCTCCAGAACGTCTCCCCGAGCGAGGAGGTTCAGCGTGAGCGCATTGAGCTGATGCAAAAGATGAACCGCAGGCTCGTTGGGGATCTCCATGGAGAGGCAAGCATGGAGGGGATGATCCAGAACCTGGAGCTCGCCTTTCGCATGCAAACCACGACGCCCGGGATTGTCGACATCTCCAAGGAGACCGAGGCCACCCGGAAACTCTACGGCGTGGACGGTAAGGACACGGACAAGAACGGCCGCGCCTGTCTCCTGGCCCGCAAACTGAGCGAGGCTGGCGTGCGGTTTGTCCAGGTCACCATGGGCGGCTGGGACCACCACGGTGATGTCCGCGGCAATCTGCCAAAACTGTGCGCCCAAACGGACCAGCCCGTTGCAGCTTTGCTAAAGGACCTGAAGTCACGGGGCCTGTTGGAGGACACGCTGGTTCTGTGGAGCGGTGAATTTGGCCGCACGCCATGGAGTCAGGATTTGAGCGGCACCGCTCCGATCGACAAGCACGGACGCGAACACCAGCCGGAGAGCTTTTGCAGCTGGATGGCAGGCGGGGGAATCAAGGGCGGGATGACCTTCGGAGAGACCGACGACATGGGCTACCGCGCCGTATCGGGCAAAGTGCACATCCACGACCTGCACGCGACCATGCTTCATCAGTTGGGCGTGGACCACACCAAGCTCACCCGCCGCCATTTGGGCAGGGACTTCCGCCTCACCGACGTCTACGGCGAAGTCGTAAAAGAGATCATCGCCTGACATTCCCTTGGATAAACCCGACAGGACGCCTCCTTGTCGCTAGGCTGCGCGGGCTTCTTGGGGGAGGTGATTGACACCTGGAAAACGTCTCCAGACGATGACACGCGTTCTTGTAATCCTCACCACGCTCTTTTTCGCCACGCAGGCGCTCCATTCCGCAGCCTCCATCACGAACTCAATCGGCATAACGCTCGTGCGCATTCAGCCGGGCACGTTCATAATGGGTCAGGACGGGCCGCCGCTGGAGGATTACCTGCGGCAGAAGCGGTTTGGAGAGATGCACAAAGACATCGACCGGATTGACTTTGACGAGAGGCCGGCACACCAGGTGACGATCACCCAGCCCTTCATGATGGCCGTCACCGAGGTCACGGTGGCGCAGTTTCGACAGTTTGCTCCCGAGGGCAAAAACACCGCCGACGGCTGCGGCTACCCAGCCGTCACCCAGACCCGCGATGCGCGTATTTAGCTCATTACCAGCCAGAACCACTGCGTCTTTAACCTCACGTGGATCAAACAGCGCCGGCTGCACCGAAGGAGTGAGTCAGCACACAGCAATGAAACACACCCTCATTCTCCTTGCCGCCCTCATCCTGACACCGCTCGCCGCTTTCGCCCAAGCACAGCCCGACGTCGCGAATGCTACTCAGGCAGCCAAACGTACTTGGAAATCCGTCCCCGCAGAAAAGAAATGGGTTTGGGCCGATGCTAGAATCGACGGCGACACGGTGCTCGTGTCATCCGGTTATGTGGCGGAGCCTGTCGCTGTGCGCTATGGAGGGGCGTATAAGCCTATGTGCAACTTTTACGATAACGCCGATCTGCCGGCCTCGCCCTTCCGAACGGATGATGACGTTCCCAGTACCGCGCCATAATGGCCTACAGACTACCTGGAAATCACCGACTCAAAATATCAGAAATCCGCTCCGTAGATTCTGTGTGCACCCTTTATTTTGACTGTGAAACAGGTGCTCATTTACGCTGAAGAAACGTTCCGCATACGCAATACGATGTTGGAAGCATACAATGCGATCTCCCGCCAAGCCGACTCAGGTGAGTTTCCCCCGATCCCCGCGACGCTCAGGAACGTCAACGGCCTCAACAACGTTTGCGTCGTGGCTCGCTGTACCGAAAAAGGTACGGATCTGGGTCTGAGCTGGCTCGAAGACCAACCGTGATGCGACCTGCTATGAAACACTTGCTTGCCTTCATTCTCCTGCTGCTGGCGCCCTTCCTTGCGCTGCACGCCGGTGATGATCTTCCAGAGCCGCCCGTGAGTTGGAAATACCCGCCGGAGATGCCGGGGGCGAGTGTGGAGGTTTATCGGGAGGTGAATGGGGTGAAGCTCAACGCCTACATCTTCACGCCGCCGAATCATCGAGCCTCGGATCGACGCCCTGCGGTGTTATTTTTCTTTGGCGGCGGATGGAAAAGCGGAACGCCGGGGCAATTCCTTCCGCAATCCCTTTACCTCGCACAACGTGGAATGGTCGCTATCCCGTGCGATTACAGGGTGCTGAGCCGCCACGGGGCCATCCCGCAGGATTGCCTGCGTGATGCGAAGGCGGCGATTCGCTGGGCTCGCGCCAATGCAGCGCGTCTGGGGATCGACCCTGAACGCATCGTGGCCGGAGGGGAATCTGCCGGTGGTCATCTCGCGGCTGCTGTGGCGCTGGTGCCAGACTTCGAAGATGGAGCCGACACCGGGGTCAGCTCCATGCCGAATGCAGTTGCGCTGTTCAATCCCGCCGTCGTGCTGTCTCCGGTGGAAGGCTATCCCGGTCTGGTTTCTGACGAAAAAATCGCCGATATCAGCGCCCGCACCGGGGGGCGTCCACAGGAGATCTCGCCTTATCATTTCGTTCGCGCCGGGCTGCCTCCGAGCATTCTTTTCCACGGCACGAAGGATGAGGCAGTGCCATTTCCGACGGTCGAACTCTTTGCCAAGGCCATGACCGCCGCTGGCAATCGCTGCGAACTCAAAGCCTACGAGGGCCAGCCGCACGGCTTTTTCAATCCCGGCCGCGGCCAGGGTCCGCCGCGAGAGGAGGCGAGCCGCTGCTTCCATCGCACGATCCGCGAACTGGACGCGTTCTTCGTATCGCTTGGCTACCTGCAACCGTCCACCGAATCGCCAGTGCTTGCAGCAAAGAAGCTGTCGGATTTCCTGCCCCTCGTCCGCACGGAGACCTGGACCGAGAAATGGCCGGACGCTTCCGGCAAAGTCGAGACGCAAGACGTCACCGCCGAAGTATGGACACAGGCCATGCAGGCGTCGCTGGACGCCCAGGAAACGCTGCACATCCCCGCGCGAGCCCAGCCCTATTACATCGATGGACCCCTCGTTTTGAAGTCCGGTCAAAAACTCAGCGCCGACCCGAACACCGAGATCCGCCTCAAGCCCGGCTCAAACACCTGTATGGTGCGCAACGAGCACATCGTGGGCTTTGCCGGCCACTCGGTGCCCGCCGACACCAAGCCGGACGCCGGCATCATCATCGAAGGCGGCATCTGGACGACACTCGCAACCGCACGTGCTGAATCGAACGGCAACCTGCGTGGGAACTCCTCCAAACTTAAGCCCGTGCCCGCCACCCACGGTGTCATTCTGCTGCACAACGTCCGGCAGGTCACAGTTCGGAACGTTACCGTGCGGCAGAGCCGACCCTTTGCGATTCACCTCGGCAACATCACCGACTTCACCGTCGATGGCCTCACTCTCGACCGGCACGGACGCGACGGCGTGCATGTCGATGGCCCGGCGTGCGAAGGCGTCATTCGCAATGTCGCCGGAGATTCACACGATGATCCTGTCTCGCTCACGGCCTGGGACTGGCGGCAGTACAACGTCACGTTTGGGGCCATCCATCATCTCATTATCGAGCACATCACCGGAGCGCCCGATGACAAACATGGCACCGACGCCATCCGCCTGCTGCCCGGCGTGAAGCGCTTCAGCGACGGCTCTACTCTAAATTGTCCCATCCACGACATCACGTTGCGTGACATCACTGACATTCGCGACTTCAAGCTCTATGATCAGCCTAACCTCGAACTAGGTCGCGACAACGACTTCAGCATCGGCATCGGGACACTAAAGAACATCGTGCTTGAAAACCTCACCTTCAATCGCCCGGGCAGCATCCAGATCCACGCTAACACCGACGGCCTCACCGTCCGCGATGTGAAACTGCTGTTCCCGCCTCCCGCCAGCTATCACCTTGTCGAACTTGGCCCGAAGTCGATGACTTACAAAAGCGGCGGCCCAACATCACCGGAGAAATGGACCGAGGTGTTTTCCCCCGACCTCGACTGCACCGTGCGCAACGTCAGTGTCACAGGCGTTCGCACGCGTGCCTCGCAGGAAGACTTGCCCGCTGAACAAGTCGTTAACGTCATCGAGCAAAAGGTGAACCCCGACTACCCAAAGACCACGCCTAAGGGCGGCACGGGCAGGGGTATCTGGATTCGCTGAGACCAAATGCACTTGAGACGCAAAACCATGAGCCCGACCCTCACCGTCTTCTTTCTCACTCCTGCGCTCGAACGCAATCGCGACACCGCCGCACAAGCACTGCTGGATCAGGGATTCGAGAAATTAGCCGAGCCCGAGGTCCCGCTCTCTAAACCCGCCTCTTCGAGGAGCTTTTGCACCCGTTTCTAGAAGCACTCTGCCGCCGCTGAAACCCTCCTCATCGGCAAGTGGGCCGTCCCTGTTTTCTTTCCATGAAACTCTTCGCATCCCTCGTTGTCTCCGCCCTTCTCGGCCCGCTGTCCGCCATTGCTCTGGATCCTGCCGAGGAGCGGCTCGGCTTCGTCGCACTCCATGATGGCAAAACGTTTGATGGCTGGAAACACCCAGGCAACTGGGAGATCCAGGACGGAGCGTTCGCTCGTGTGCGACCAAGCGGTCAGTTGACCTACGAGGTGCAGTCGATCCCCGACGACTTCGAACTGCGTTTTGAATGGAACGCGAGCAAAGGCTGCAACAGCGGCGTCTATTACCGTCCCGGACAGGTCGAGTACCAGGTCCTCGATGACGAGAACAGTTCCTATGGCGAGAATCCCCGCCAGTCCGCGGCTTCGCTTTTCTTCTGCATGGCCCCCAGCAAACGCGTCACCCGTCCGGCGGGGCAGTGGAACACCGCGCGCATTCTATGCAAAGGCAGCGTCATCGAGCACTGGCTCAATGAGGAGCGCGTGCTCTCTTTTGACTATAGCGACCCAAAGTGGGCCAAGGAAGTTGAGTTGCTCCGAATCCGTGGTGGCGACCTGGCAGGCCGTGGCGGCAGGCTCCTGCTACAGGATCACGGTCAGGACGTTGCCTTTCGGAATCTGCGTTTGAGAACGATTCCTGCAGGAGAGGAGCTTGTGCCGGATCCCGCATTCCAGCCGATGCCGGTGACCGGAGCGGCCCTGGAGAAGGAGAACGCCCGCGTGCGCTCCATGCTGGAGAAAGTCAAACAGCAGCCGAATCCGGCTACGCCCTCCAGCGCAGCGCCGCCGCCGAAGTAAGACCCGGATCGAATTTATATAACGGGATGGTCGGCAACGGGCTGGAGCACCTCCATGCGAGAGATGGTGCGGGCAAATTTGAAAGGACAGTTTGATGAAGCATCGGAGGCTTTCCTTCGAAGGCTACCAGCAGAGCGATGGCTGGGAACCGAGTTGGCTGCCAAAGTCCACGGCCCCGCAGACACGCATGGATGAAAATCTGCCCATAACCCTCGTGATCGCCGAGGTTCTGGAATGGTATCGGGCTGGGGGCGAGCTTTCGCAGCGTCAATTGTGAGACATCCTTTGAGTCCTCAGGGTGAACTCGAAAAGCCTAGATTTGGAGGGAATGAGAGAGAGCCTCCGAACTGGCTGTATTTGATTCGCTAGCAGGGGCGTTGATTCAGGCTGGCATGCGATAGTTGGTGTAAAGGGACGGATTTCCGGGCTCCTAGTGGAGAAGACTCGCCCGCTCGAGACAGCGTTGGCGTAGAGCTTCAGGTTGCACATCGATTCTGCAAACGAGAGGATGTGGGCGGAGCGGCCGTTCCGGCCGGGGCGACTCCAAGTCTGTAAGGGCATGCACACAGATAACATCTGAGCATCGATTCAGATGTTGTGATGTTATACAGATCCTACTCTCTGAACCTGCCCGAGCCGTCTGAACCCAAACCCTGGATGCTCAGGCTCTCCTGGACCAGTATCTCTCTGCTTCTTCTGGCAGCCCTCTCCTTGGGCGGGCTGAATTTGGCCGGAGTGAAGACCGGAAGCCCTTTCCACGCAGCATCCGGCGGCGCTTTCGCGGGGCTTTCGCCCAAATAGGGAAGCTGTTTGGGTGGCGAGGCGGAAGCCGCACCGGCGGGGTCCCGGGTCCGGGGATGCCGTGGCGCCGTGGCGCCGGGGCGTAGTGGCCGGGGGGGGTGCGCCGACGTTCCGCTGCGCAGACGCGTCAGCTGTTTACGCGGTCAGCCGGTTACAGGGAGCTGCCTTTGGATTTGTCAGCCTGCCGTGCCGGCACCCCGACGGACGGCTTCGGTTTTTTCGGCCGTATCGAGTTCTCCCGAGCGGCGTCGGCCACGCGCCAGAGGTACCAGGTGGCGGTGGTGCGGTAGGGACGCCAGCGCTCCCCGAATTCCAGAAGGACGGCGGGCTTTGGCATTTCCGCAAGCCCGTAGGCGTGACGGTACCCGGAGCGCACGCCGAAGTCATCCGCCGGAAGGACGTCCGGTCTGCCCAATTGGAAGATGAGGAGCATCTGCACCGTCCACGGACCCACGCCCCGCACGGCGGTGAGGCGGGTGATGATCTCGGCATCGTCGAGGCGCGCAATGGTTCGAGAGGAAGGGACCGTGCCGTCCAGCGATTTCGCGGCGAGATCACGGAGTGCCGCGACCTTGGCGCCGGAGAATCCGACCGACCGGAGGACGTCGTCCCCGACCAGCGCGAGGTCTTCCGGTCGCGGAAAACGGCGCCCGGGGAAGAGCCCGGTGAAGCGTTTTAGAATGGTGGCGGCCGCGGCGCCGTTGAGCTGTTGTTGGGCGATGGCGCGGGCCAGGGCTTGGAATGGCTGGCAGCGCGTGTCCGGCTTGAGCGTGCAGGGGCCGTGTGTGAGGATGATTCGGCGCATGGCAGGGTCGCGGCGGGCGAGGTGCTGGAGCGTCTCTGAAGGCATCACACCGAAAGCTTCCTCTGGAGGGCGGCATGGATGCAACCCCCCATCTTTAAACCTAAAAGCATCCTGCCTCGGCTTTTCTCCGCGTCTCCGTGCCTTGTATGTGCTCAAGGATGCGGTTTTTTCCTCGCTCACACAAGTCGAGCGTCTAAGGCTGCAGTCTCCCGAGTTTGTTGGCGCAGTTGTCTCTGCGCCAACAGCGGTCGGCGGGATCGTTTCGTGCCAGAGC
>CANFTB010000033.1 GCA_947449735.1 Chthoniobacteraceae bacterium
CTCTGGCACGAAACGATCCCGCCGACCGCTGTTGGCGCAGAGACAACTGCGCCAACAAACTCGGGAGACTGCAGCCTTAGACGCTCGACTTGTGTGAGCGAGGAAAAAACCGCATCCTTGAGCACATACAAGGCACGGAGCCGCGGAGGAAGATAAATATTTTTGCGTCAGTGGTTTATGGTATTTTTCTCCGCGCTCTCCGCGCTCCGCGCGTGAAATCCTCTTTTCTCTAGTGCTCCGGCGTTCGGGTTCAAGAGCCTGATTTGGTCGGGACGGGCGACACCGATACCGCGCCCTGCGCGCCTCCGACCACAATTGACTTGCCGTCCGGTGCAAAGGCGCAGTGCAGCGGGATCTGGGGAAATGCGCTGGAGTCGAGAGGTTTGCCCTCCGCGTTCCAGCGCTTCACCTGCTTGTCGCGCCCGACGGAAAGAAGTTCACCCGTCGCCGAGAACGCCACGCTGAGGACGCCCGCAGGCAGCTTGCCGTAGTGGCCTTCCGGGCGCTTTGGCTGGTGGGCCGCCGAGTTGTTGGACACAGGCCATCCGTCGCTCGCATCCCAGAGGACAAGCAGGCCGTCCTCGCCGCCGCTTGCGAGGATGCGTCCGTCGGCCCTCCACGCGAGGGAACGGATCGCGCCCTTGTGTTCCGCCAGCGTAAGCAAAATCTGTCCGGACGCAGCCTCCCACAAATGCAGTCCGCCCGCCCGGTCGGCCGTGGCGATCTTGGTGCCGTCCGGGCTGAACGCGATCGCTGTGATCCAGTCTGTGTGTTTGCCCAGCTTGAACAACGGCTTGCCGTTTTCAGTGGAGAGAATCTTGACCGTCTTTCCCGAGCCGCCGATCGCGACAGTTTTCTGGTCCGGACTCAGGTCCGCGGCAAGGACTGCGTCTGTCTCGTCTCCGAGTGACGCGAGGCGCTTTCCGGAGCGAACGTCGACAAGCACAGCCACTCCCTGCTTCACGGGCTGGCCGCCCGCAATCAGAAGCACACTGCCATCCTGGCTGAACCGCAGCACGTTGGCCTGGCCTTCCGGAAAGGGCGCGACGGCGATGCGCTTGTTGTCGCCAAAGGAGTGAATGCGGACCGAGGCCAGGTCGGACACCGCGTAAATTGGAGCCGTAGGGCTGGCCGCCAGCGCGATCGCGGGATGCGGATTTACGGGTGCCGGAGTCTCTACGACGGGCCACTGTTCGGGCACCACCGCCGGGCCGTCCGTCTTCCGGAGAGCCGCGGGTTTGAATGCGGTGTCTCTGGCCGCGGCGAGAGACTTGGCTCCGTCGCGTTCCGGGGTGCCCGATTCGATCCACGCTTTGATGAGCTTGATTTGGGCCTCGGGAATGGGCGGCTTTTTGGGCGGCATTCTCTCCCCATCGTCTTCGGCTGTGATCGCCTTGAAAAGGAGGCTCGTACTGGACCGCCCCGGGGTCACCGCCGGCCCGCCGCTGCCGCCTTTGGAAACGGTGGCGAACGAACCAAGATTGAGATCGGCCTTCTGTTCGTCCTCTCCGTGGCATTTGAGGCAGTGCTCGCGGAAGATCGGCTTGATATGCTCCTCGTAGTTCGGCGGGGTTGCGGCACATGCGCTCCAGGGGGCGCCGAGAACCGCGAGCGAGATGAAGACGCCTTTCGTCAACTGCAGCGTCCCGCGGAGACTGAGGCGGAGGAAGCCCGACGTGCAGGTGTGTTTCAATGTGGATGTCATCGTTCCTAGTGGTTGAACAGGAACTCGGACGAATTGAGCAGCGCCCAGAAAACGTCCCGGTAGGCGGCGGTTTTGTCGCTCGCTTCGTTGCACAATGCCTCGAGCTGTACTCGCTCGTCAGAGGTGGGCTTTCGGACGAGGGTCCTCAGGAAAAGCTCGTCTAGAACCGGCTCGACCGTCTTGTGCTTCGCGAGCAGACGCTCCGCTACCTTGCCCGTCTGAATCTGGTTCATCACGGTGTCGCCCGCTATCAAGTGCAGCGTTTGCGAAAGGGTCGACTCGCTCTTGGTGTCGCAGGCGCAGATGCTCTGCCGGTTGGTGCGTCCGAATGTTTCGAAGAATGCGTCGCCGGACCGGAGCCCGGTGGTGTCTCCGGGCGAACGGGGGTATTGTTGGACGGCCTTGGTTCCCTTTGGGAAATAGCTGAACCCACGCTCGCCATCAGTGGCCTTCACGACCGCATCGAGCAGGACTTCGGCGCGCAGACGCCTGACTTGTGCGTGCGAAAACTGCCGGGAATCGTCCCTGTTGGTGTCGTTCGACGCCGCCGAGGCCTGGTAGGTGTTTGACTCGAGAATCAGTTTGAGCAGGGACCTCAGGTTGAAGCCAGAGTCGATGAAGGACTGCGTTAGCGCATCCAGCAGCGGGCCGTTTGTCGGCGGGTTGCTGACGCGCATGTCATCCACCGGCTCCACGATGCCGCGCCCCATCAGATGCGACCAAATCCGGTTTGCAAAGTTGCGAGCAAAGAGGGTGTTGTCGGGCGAAGTGAGCCATTTCGCGAGGGCCTGCCTGGAGTCCGTTCCCGCAGGAACCGGCTTCTCTCCGCCGAGAACGGTCGCGGGAATCGGGCGCTCGTCCACGAGGTGTTTGGCGGGCGGTGCGGAGAGGTCGTTGAAGACGTAGAACTCGCGGGGCTCCACTCCCTGCTTCCGGCGGATTCCGGTGAAAAACGACACCCATCCGTAGTAGTCGTTCATCGTCCACCGGTCGAAGGGGTGGTTGTGGCATTCCGCACATTGAATCCGCACACCTGTAAAGAGTTGTGAAAAATCCGAGGCGAGTTCCTTCGGAGTCACCTTCACGCTGTGGACCAGCATCGTATAGAGGTTTGCCGGCCCGTGCGTCAGGTTGCTGCCGGACGCGGTGATTTGATCCGCGACAAACTCGTTCCACGGCCGGTTTGCGGCGATTTGCTCCCGGATCCATTCGTAGTAAGTGTCCGCGGCTTTGACATCCGTTGCAGACGGAGCGTAGCCGCCGCCCTTGAGGCGGACCCATTCGGCCCACAGGTTGGTCCACATGTCGACAAACTCCGGGCTTGCCAGAAGTTCATCAATCAAACGGCTGCGCTTGTCCGGAGCATTCAGCGCTAGAAACCTCCCGGCCTGCTCCGGAGAGGGGAGCGAGCCCGTCAGGTCCAGATAGATGCGGCGTATGAAGGTGGCGTCGTCACTCTGTGCCGACGGCAGGATGCGCAATTGTTCGAGGCGCTTGTACACGTGGGTATCCACTGCGTTTCTGGCTTCGGGTTTGGGCCAGACGAAGTTTTTGCCTTCCGGCAGGACGATGACCTCCGCTCCGACGGTGAACCGGTTGAAGCGTGCGAAGACCGAGGTGTCGCCCTTTCCTGCGGGTGCCACGACCCCGTTCTCGTCGACCTTGGCGGTAGCAGGATTGTTGGAGTTGAACAGGGCAAGGGCTGTCACGTCGCGCTCCGATCCGTCGTTGTAGCGCGCTATCACTCGGGTCGGCAGGGGGTTCCGATCTGAATCGAAGGTGAGCCGGTCTGGATGCAGCGCGATGCCCGTGGGTTCGGGAACCGTGCTCTCGTCGTCGGGCACTCCAGCGCGAATCCATTCGAGCAGGGTGCGGTAATAGGGCGAGTCCTTTGAAAAGATGTCGCCTCCGGTGTGGGGCACGGCTCCCGTTGCCTTCAACAGGAGCAGGCTCTGCTCCGGCGCGCCGACATTCACCCGACGGCCCACGAACTCCTGCGTGAGCCGGTAGTAATCCCCCGGCGCATCGTATCCAAACAACGACAGCATGAAGCCGTCCTTGCCGCGGGCGGCCCCGTGACAGCCTCCCTGGTTGCAACCCGCGCGGAAAAAGACCGGCATGACGTCCCGGCGGAAGCTCGGTGGTGCACCGGCCGGCGGTGCCGGATTGACCTGGGTGGCGGGTATCAGCGCCGCCGAACGTCCTTGGTCCGGCAAAAAAAGGCCCGCGGCGGCAAGCAGAAGGCTCGCAGCCAAGCGAAGCCGGCGGGAGCGGGAAGGGATCAAACAAGTGGGGCGGCTCATGGGGCTAGGGGGCTCGGCTCAGGGCGGGATCAACTCTCAGGATGCCTTTCCCAAGGCGCTGGCGGATGAGTTCTCCGTTGATGGAGAAGGTGAGTTCGCAAGCGAGTTCCTTGTACTGCCCCAGCAGGGCGTCGGCGCTGGCATCGATTTCAAAGGTCAACTGCTTGGAGTCGGCTCCCAGCGTGGCCTCTTTCACCACGCTGACGCCCTTCGGAAGGCCCAGAAGTGCGGCGGTTACCGTCCCCGGAAAAGGCTTGCGGATCTCCACGTCCCAGCGCACCTCGGAGTGGTCCTCTCTCCTGACTGAGGCCGGCTTGTTTTTAAGGAGCACGTACGGCTCGCTGACTTCAATGGGGAAAAGAGACGAGGCGGTCCGGATCCTTCCCGCGCCCAGGTAATAGGATCCTCCCGTCGTGGAACTTGTCACAGAGGCCTGCCACACATTCGGTGCCGTGTTCGCGTCGGCAAAGACCTTCAGGACACCCTCGCTCTGTCCCTCTGGGATCGTAACGGTGGGCTCCCCGCGCACGCCGTCCGGCGTCCAGTCGGCCTGAATCTCGACGGGTTCGTCAAACCCGGCATTGCGCCGGACGCGGACAGCCAGAGGCAGTTCACCGTTTTGAGAGAGGGCGATCTTCGGGCGGCTTACCTCGATGGAGTAGGGCGGTGGATCGGTGACGGCAAAGGCGAAGGCGTCGACTGTAAAGGACTGCCAGGCGTGGCCGCCGGAATGGTTTACAAATGCGAAAGACTGCTGGCAGTCGCTCAACAAATGCGTGCCATCGACCGCGCGGCATCTGACCCGAAGAAGGCCCTGTTGCGGCTTCACCTGTTGTTCCGCGGCGAATACGACCTGCACGGAGCGCTGTCCTTTCCGAACACGCGGAGCATGCATCGTGATCCCCTCCGGCAATCCCTCTGCCACAAGATCCACTTCGCCTGAGTATTTGCTGCCCTGCCCGTCCGCCAGATAGACGGTGACGGCACAGCGATCCCCGCTTGGAATGGTGATCCCATTGATCCGGGGACATTCCACGGAGTCGATGATCCGGGCATGGATAAAGGCGTCGATGCGGTCCGGCGGCGGCTCGATTTCGACGCGGTAGACTGAATCCGGGGAGCCGATGCCCCGCATGTCTGTGATGGAGAGGATATACGCGCCGTCCTTTTTGGGCTCCCATACGACAGAGGGATCCAGCATTTCCTTGCGCTGGATCTGTCGGGCCACCGACGGGTATCCGCGGTCCGCCATCATGGAGTCGTCCGCCTCAACCTCAGGCTGGGTGTCGCCTTCCGCGCGAATGGAAATGCGCGGGTCGACAGGTGTGCCGAGCGAGCGTCCGAAAACGCGCACCAGCCACCGGTCCCCCTTTTTGACATGCACCTTGAAGGTGTCGGTCTCGCCGGCCTTTGAAATGACGCCGTTGAGAGCCGCCGGGAGGCTCGGGACCGGTGTTTCGGCGCCTGCTTCAAGGACGTTGTCGTAGTGGCTCACGCGCATCGGAAGCGGCGAGGGCATGTTGCGGTCGTACTGGAAGTCGCCCGTCGTATCCCGGAGTTGGATGGCCGCCTTGATGGGGCCTGATGGATCGCTGAGGAGGGTGGCCTGCAGGGTTTGGCCCGTTTTTCCGCCCGCCGGGTATACGGCCAGGGGGCGCGGGTTGTTGCCGATGGATGCAGTGTAGTTTACGCGGTCCGCGGCCTTCATCAGGCGCTGCTTGATCTCGATGTAGTAGTCGCCTGCGCCGGGCGCGACGATGGATGTGATGGGGTCCTGCAGGTGGAGTGCTGAGTCGTCGTTGCGGGTCAGTTCCTTGCCAGACGCGTCGAGGATCCGCACGGCGAGGTCGAACTCGTTGTCTGCATAAAACTTGTCCGAGATCCATGTGGAATCGACCTCGACCGAGATGTGTTCCCCCGAGCGGGCAGTGACCTTGTAGAGGTCGACATCGGGCACCTGCGTGCTTGTCATGCGCCCCCGGACTGTCGTGTTCATTGGTACGGGCTGGGCCTTCGCCGGAGAGTCGTTCTCCCCCTGACTAGTCTCCACCTCGTCAACACACGGAAATCTGGTGACGATGAACGTCGCGGTCGTGGACAGTTCCGTTGCCGTGCGGAGTTTGAACGGGTAGCGGCCTGGTGCAGCATCTGGCGAGATGCGGAATGTGGCCACGACTTTGTCTTCAATAAAACCACCATGGATGGTGCTGCGCGGAGCGGGCAGGGAGGGCAGCTGTTTCACGCTGACGCATTCGATGCCGGGCTTGAAGAACACAACGCCACGGGGCTCCTTTATGTAAGCGCCTTCAAGCGTGACTTCCACATCAGTGCCCAGCGCGCCCGCCCTCGGGCTCACCGTTTCAATGTGATGGACCATCGGGCCCGCGAGTGCGCGGCATCCGAGGGTACTGACGACCGCGGCAAGGGCGGACAGAATGTGTTTGGAGAACGGTTTTCGCAACATCACGGGAGCTTCCCTGGTGAGGCTGGTTAGGCGATCAACGCTTTGACTGGCTTTCCGCCCTTCACGATGTCGATAGGCCGCGTGCCGCCGAACGCGGGCAGCCTTGCCGAAGAGTTGATGCCCAGCTGGTGGTAGACGGTGCTCAGAAAATCTTCGAGCGTGACTGCGTCGCGCGCGGGCTCCGCGGAGGTGGCGTCCGAGGCTCCGTAGATCTGTCCGCGTGTGAGGCCTCCGCCGGCGAGGAGCATGGAGTAGACCCGGGCCCAGTGGTCGCGGCCGTTGGAGGAGTTGACCTTCGGGGTTCTGCCGAACTCCGTCGTGACCATCACGATCGTGGAGTCGAGCAGGCCTCGCTGGTCGAGGTCGGTGATGAGACCGGTGATCGCGTGGTCGAGCGCGGGCATGTGCTCGTTGCAGGTGCCCTTGATGTCGACGTGTGAATCCCAGGAACCGTAGTTAACGGTGACGAAACGCACCCCGGATTCCACCAGCCGCCGGGCCAGCAACAGGCGTTCGCCAACGGCCGCCGGGGCATTCTGCTTCAGCGTGTAGCCGCGCCCGTAGAGGTCGCGGATGGTGTCGCTTTCCTCGGAGAGTTCGAACGCGCGGCGGGCGTTTTCCGAAGTGAGAAGCGAGAACGCGTTTTTATAAAAGCCGTCCATGGTCTCGAGCTTTGCGGCGTCGGCATCGAGGCCCCGCAGCTTGGACTCGATGATTTGGCGGGCCATGCCGCGGCGCTCCAAGTGCGCCGGGGTGACGTCTTTGGATAGGGTGAGGTCCCGCACCTTGAATTCGCCGCGCGCACCCGGGTCGGCGTTGAGCTCAAACGCACCCGCGCTGGTGCTGAGGTATCCTGTGCCGCCCGCAAAGGAGTGCAGGTTGGGAACCGCTATGTAGGGGGGCAGTTCGCCCCGCTGGCCGAGGAGGTGAGACACAACCGAGCCCATTTGCGGATAATCGATGACCGTTGTGGGAGTGTATCCGGTGAAGAGATGGTACGTCGCTTGCCCGTGATCCGGAATCTTTCCCACGACGGAGCGCACCACGTTTATTTTGTCGGCGACGGAGGTGAGCCGCGTGAAGTTCTCGCTGAACACATCGCCCCCCTTTGTCTTCGATACTCCAAACGCCCCCCGGTACTCGGAGGGAGCCTCGGGTTTCGGATCCCAGGACTCCTGCTGGGCCATGCCGCCCGGCAGGTGCAGGTGGATCACGCTTTTTGCCTTCTGCTCGCTGAGAAGGGGGTTTTCCAGTTTGGATTCCGCCTGCAGGCGGAAGAAGTCGCCCATGCCCAGTCCCAGGGCGGTGCAGAAGCCGATGTGCATCGCATCGCGACGCCGCATGCGGGTCTGGAGAAATCCGGAGCATCCTTCCGTGGAAGCGGGAGGTAGAGGGTGCGACAGTTTTGGGTTCATAGGGGTGGCGGGCTGGCGCGGCCGGAGGCAATGGCGGCGGCTGCTCACTCATTTAACCCCTGAGCGGATGTTTTTCTGACTCAAAAAAGCGAAATATTGTGAGTGAACTGTTGGCGGAAGGGGAACGCGTGACCGAATGAATCGTTGGCATTGCCTCCACCGCCGTGTGTGTCGCGTTGTCCAAAAATCGAGCCCTTCTGCGCGATTGCGTCACCGTTAATTTGTAAATGTATGTTGCAGAGAAGATTTTGAATGGAATGGTTCCTTTTTTCGGTGTACCGCGGAGCCCCGGCTCCGCTTTGACGCTCTAAAGACTGGGAGCGTATTTTCGGAGCCGGCGCCTTGCGCACCAAACGTTGGGCCAAAAAGGCAGCTGGCGGCTTGATACTGGAACGCTTGAGGCAATCGTAAATGTGATAGCGGCCTGTTATAAGAGGGATGCCGAAAGAATATTTCCGTTACAAGGGTGGATGCGCTAAAAAGGGAACACGGGCTATGTCCAACCTCCATCTAGCGATCCAGTTTTTTCTGCAGCTCGCCGTGATCCTACTCTTTTGCAGGTTGGTGGGCGCGGTTGCCAGGCGCTTCGGCCAACCGCAGGTCGTCGCCGAAATGATCGCCGGCGTGCTGCTCGGCCCCTCGCTGTTCGGCTGGCTGTGGCCGGAAGCGCAGGCTGCCTTGTTCCCCTGGGACAGGAGCCAGCATGTGCGGGATACGCAGAGCTACCTTTTCCCAGCCTCCCAGCTCGGCCTTGCCCTGTACATGTTCGTGGTGGGGATGGAATTCCGCGTGGACATCATCAGGGAAAAGCTGCGCAGTTCGGTGGCGGTCTCCGTGGCGGGCATGGTTGCTCCTTTTGTGCTGGGCGCCGGGCTGGGCTGGTTGTTTTTCCACCACACCGAGCTGTTCCCAAAGAAGACCTCCCTGTTGGAAGCGATGCTGTTCTTGGGGGCCTCCATGTGCATCACGGCGTTTCCGATGCTGGCCCGAATCATTCACTTCAAGAAGTTGAACGGGACGACCATGGGAACGGTTGCGATCGGGGCGGGAGCCATAGATGACGCAATGGCCTGGTGCGTCCTGGCGGTGGTGCTGGCCAGTTTTGACGACAACTGGAGCCACGCCTTGGTGAATATCGGCGGCGGGGTCGGGTACGTGGCGCTGACGCTGGGCCTGGTTCGTCCGATGCTTGCCCGCCTTCAAAAGCGGCTTTTTGAGGACGGCGCGCTTTCCGAGGCGGGGTTGGTAGTGGCCCTCGCGCTGATGTCCCTCGGCGCCTGGGTGACGGACGCCATTGGCCTCCACGCGGTTTTCGGCGCCTTTGTCATGGGCGCCGCCATGCCGCGCGGCACTTTCACCAATGACCTGATCGCGCGCATCCAGCCGCTGACCGTCGCGTTGCTGCTGCCGTTGTTCTTCACCTACTCCGGGTTGAACACAAAGATCGCCCTGCTCAACAGCACCTTTCTGTGGTTGATGTGCGGCGCGGTCCTCGTTGCGGCGATGCTGGGTAAGGGCGTGGCCTGCTGGCTGGCCGCGCGTGCCAGCGGCCTCCCGAACCGCGAGGCTCTCGGGATCGGCGTGCTGATGAACGCGCGCGGTTTGATGGAGCTGATCATCATCAATATCGGACTGCAGCGGGGCATTATCTCCGAGGGCCTTTTTGCCATCCTTGTCGTCATGGCCGTGGTCACGACGCTCATGGCCTCTCCCATTTTTGACCGTCTCGCAGGTGCGTTTCGCCGCGAGGAAACGACCCCCGGCCCCCTTCCGATCCCGAACCATCCGACAGCCTGAACCCGAACCAAACCCACTCCACGATTATGAAAGAAACATACGACGCGATCATCATCGGCGGCGGACCCGCGGGCGCCAGCACGGCTTCCATCCTGGGCGAATCCGGACACCGCGTCCTCGTGCTGGAACGCGAGAAGTTTCCGCGCTACCATGTCGGCGAATCCCTCATTCCGTTCACCTTCGGTCCCTTGGAGCGGTTGGGGATGATTCCCAAAATGCGCTCCTCGTGTTTCACGAAGAAGTACAGCGTCAGCTTTGTGCAGCCGGACGGGCACCGCTCGCAGCCCTTCTATTTCTTCAACCGCTACGACCGCGAAACCGTTGCGCAGACGTGGCAGGTCACGCGCGCTGACTTCGATCTCATGCTTCTCGACCACGCAAGGGAGCGCGGAGTCGAGGTCCGCGAGGAGACCTCGGTGCAGACTCTGCTGACGGAGGACGGCCGTGTGGTCGGCGTTGAAAGCGTCGACAAGGCGGGGAATGTGTCCCGGGACTACGCGCGCATCACCGTGGACGCCACCGGCAAGGAGGCCTTTGCCTCGAAGCAACGCGGATGGAGGGTGAACGATCCCTACCTGAACAAGATCGCCATCTGGACTTATTACAAGGGCTCGAAGCGGGGCGAGGGGATTGATGAAGGCGCCACCACGGTTGCGTTTGTTCCCGAGAAGGGCTGGTTCTGGCACATCCCATTGCAGAACGACATGGTGAGTGTCGGGGTTGTTGCTGAGGGGAAATATCTAACTCGGGGCGGGGTTAAGGAGCCCCGCGCAATGTTCGAGCGCGAAGTGGGCGAGAACCTGTGGATCAAAGACCGGCTGTCCACGGGCGAGTGCACCGGTGAGTTCTGGGTGACGAGCGAATACAGCCGTCACTCGCGCTACTGCGCTTCTCCCGGCTTGCTGCTGGTCGGCGACGCGTTTGCATTTCTGGATCCCGTTTTCAGCAGCGGCGTCATGCTCGCGCTCAAGAGCGGGGTCCTCGCTGGCGATGCCATTCACGAGGGGCTGCTGGCGGGCGACCTGTCACCGGCGCGGTTCGCGTCCTACGGGGCGCAAATCCGCGAGGGCGTCGAAAACATGCGCAAGCTGGTCTACGCCTTCTACAATGTGAACTTCTCCTTTAAGGACGTCGTGATGCGCTATCCCGAGGCCGGCGATCTCATCACAGACTGTCTCTCCGGCGACCTGAACCGGGATTATTCGAAGCTGTGGAACTGGATCAGCGAATTCGCTCCGCTCCCGGAAACTCTTCCCTACGGCCTTCCCCTGGAGGAGGTGGCCGCTGCATCGTGAGCCGTCTTTTCGAATGTTCGGGACGGATGTAGGCCGGGGTCCGAAGCCGTTCGGGTAACCCGCGGCGCCCAAACCTCGTCCCGCTACTTCGATGGGAGGGGTTTCACCGTGAGGTTGCGAAAGGCGACGGGCCCGTGGTCGCCTTGCAGACGGATGTGACCGGTGGCTTTTTCCACGTCGCCGCCGCCCCTTGTGGGGCCGGTCAACTCGATGTTTTCGTGCACCACCGTGCCGTTGTGAACGACCTTTACAAACTTCGCGTTCGCGGTCTTCTTGCCGGTTGAATCAAACTTGGGGGCGGTGAATGTGATGTCGAAGCTCTGCCATTCCCCGGGAGCCTTGCTGGCGTTCACGGAGGGAGCCGTCCCCTCGTAGCCTTTTTTCTCAGCGTCCTTCCAGCGCTCGTAAATGGCTGCGCAATCGTGCACGCCCACGCTCGCCTTGCCGTGGCTGTCGAGAATCTGCACCTCGTAACGCCCCTGGACGTAGACCCCCGAGTTGGAGTCCTTGGCAACGCAGAATTCTACGTGAATCTGGGAGTCCCCAAATTCAGCTTCGGTTTTGAAATCAACGCCTTTGCCCGAGAGGGTGTTCACCAGGACACCCTCGCCAGGGGTCGACGCAAACCCCTTAGGGTTGGCAGGATCCAGAGCCACTGCGGACACCACGGACCAGGTGCCGGTGGGCGCCTGCCAGCCGCTCAAGTCGCGGCCGTTGAAGAGAGAGCCGTTCCCCGGAGCGCCCGGCTCGGCGGCGAGGAGGGTACCGGAAAGAAGCACAATGGCTGAGAGGGTCTGGAATTTCATGATGAAGGGGGAGGTTGAATCGCAATCGTGGCCGGACCTGCTTCTCGGAAACAAGAATAGTTTTCCTTCCCAAGGCCTCTCGTCTGCGCGCTCTTTCCGGCGGAGGCATGCTGTCTCCAGCTTTGCGTCCCGCCGCCAAAGAAAAACCGGACTGCGGGCTCAGCGTTTCGCGAGCGACGCGGAGAACTCTAGTCCGTGTCCTACTTCACCGTCTCCCGGCAGGCCTTGGGTTCGTAAATTTTCAGATTGGGCTTTCCGACGCTTTGATCGTAGACGGCGAGCTGCTTCCCATCCGGACTCCACATCAGCCTCTGGGGGACGTCGCTTGTGTAGGATCGGAATTCCTCCTCTAGAAGTTCGGTATCCAAGTTCCAAATGCGAACGGAAAGGTCCGCTGACGACGTCGCGATAAGAGGAAGTGACGGATGCCATGCCACATCCACGACCGGGCCGTCGTGGACGCGCAGGGTGCGCAAAACCTTGAGTGTTTCGCCATCCCGCAGCCGGACTCGCATGTCCTTACCCGCCTCCGCGAGGCGGCGGCCGTCGGGCGAAGCGGCAAGAGCGTTGGCCTCGGGCGCAGGCACCTCCGGGCCGCGCTCTCCCGTTTCGGCGTTCCACAAGACGAGCGCCCGTTCAAGACTGCCGCGCTGCTGGTCCTGATCTTTAAACCGCATGTTCACCTCGGCGACACGCGACTCTCCCAGCCAGACGGGAAGGATTTCCTCAGTCGTAACGATCAGCCCTGTGCGGCTAGTCTTATTCAGGGGCGCCTGCGTGTCCGTGTTCCAAACGCCGGACTCAGACCACAAGTAGTGGCCGCTGGGACTGAGCCTGAGATGCTTAGTAAACCTTTCGACAGGCAGACGCCGGAGCTCTGTCAGGGTAGACCCGTTCCACTGATGGATTGCCAGCTCACGGCCGCGAAGGAATATGGTTCCAATCAATGTTCCATCCGCGTTGGAAAGGATGTGCAGATTCGGATGCGTCGAAAACCCTTGGAAGGTGAGGGCTGCGGACTCATTTCCCAGGATGGGTTTCCGAAGGTCGACGGTGTGAATTTTGGCCGAACAGACGTTTGCTTCGTTGCGGGAGTTCGCCGCGGTCACCAACATCATCGAGGGGTGGCCAAGAAAGCTGAAGCTGTCTACCGATTCAAAGGCGGAGGTGTTGAAGCCCGCCTTTTCCCGGGGCCGCTCCAGAGTCCAAACTCGCATCGAGTCACCCCTCACGACGGCGATCCTCCGGGAGAGGGGGTGCGTCACCAGCATCCAGCTTCTGATGTCGTCCTGAGGCATGCTCACCATTTCCGCCCGGACTGTCCTGCCGTCGATTCCGTTGTGCACAAGCAGCGCCGCCGCACTGTCGGAGACGGGAGACAAGGTAACCAGCAGTTTGTCCTCGTCCAAATACGACATCCTGTGGCCTTTCAATCCGCCCCACGGGAGTCTGTCCTCAAAAGCGAGATCTCCGTTGGCAAGGTTTAACAGCCGGAGCGTGTTTCCCTGCAATGTGAAGACTCTGTTTCCATCGGAGGAGTAGGCCCGGTCCTGATAGGAGAATGCACCCGTTTTCAAAGAGGATGGAGCACGCCCGAGCTCCGCGCCGTCGTGGACGGCAAAATCCACCACTTGATTCCTATGGTTGTGGAATTGAATCCGATTGGGATCTCTCGCGAAGTAAGCGAGACCCATTTCCTTGAGGTCCTCGGGCCCCTTTTTCCAAAGCTCCGTGTGGGTTTTGACGTTAAGGACGTGAATCGAGGTTGTTCGATTCGAACTCCGGTACGTCACAAGGAGTAGACTGGCATCTTTGGACCATTGCAAAAATGCGGGCTCGTCAGCAAAACTGCCGCCGGTTTGAAGTTCAAAGCCGGAGAGGTTTTCCCCCGTCTCCAGATTCACCACCCGTATTTGGGCCACGTCGGGGGCCTTCCTCTCTTTATAAACGAATGCCAAGGACGTCCCGTCACTGGATGCGGTCATCCGAGTGTATCGAAAATCGGTCTGTTCAGGATAAGGTTTGAACAATTCCTTAAACTCACCCGTCTCGAGGTTTAGTGTGCGAAGCCATCCATCATTGTGCTGGATGATGAGGAGATCTTTGTCCGTTGGGTGGGACTTGAATTTGGACCAAGGTGATCCTGTCGTGTTCAGGATGGGGGGGAGCGAGGAGTCTGCTCGCTTGGAGAGGTAGCGCCAGGGTTGGTCTTTGAGATCTGCGTCCACATCGGCCAGAGCCTTTTGCATGGCCGCGGGGTTGATTGCCTTTTCGGCTGCTTCAGCCAACGCGATCTGCGCGCGAACCGCTGCCTGCCGGGCACGTTCCTTGTCTTGCCTCGCTTCCTGTTCGCTCTCCGTCGCAAGCCGCGACTGCTCTTCGGCGAGCGCTGCATGTTTTCGTGACTCCGCATTGCTTTCCGCCAGACGACCAGTGAAAATTAACGCTCCGATCAGCGCCAGAAACGCAAGTCCGGAGACCCCTCTGTTCCGTTTCATCAGCAGCAACACCTGACGCCCCAGTCCGGCTCTCTCGGCCCGCGTCGCGAAGCCGCTCACATACGCATCGATATCCGAGGAGAGTTCTGCCACGGATCCATAACGCATTTCCTTTGAGCGGGCCAATGCCTTGGAAGTCACTGCTCGCAGGGCGTCGGGCACGGGCTGGTCGGGGCGCGCGGCGGTGCTGTCCGCACCCCGGGGCAGGGCTATCGCAGTGGTTTCGCCCTTGCGCACCTTTTCCAGCACCTCGTTCAAAGAGGCACCTTTGACCGGGGGCCTCAGCGTCAGAATCGCGTACAAGACGCCGCCCAGTGAATATATGTCGGAGCGCTCGTCCAGGCCGCCGTATACTCCGTGGGCCTGCTCGGGAGACATGTACTGGGGCGTGCCCTCGATGTAGGGAAGCGTCTCCGGTTCGGCGTTAAGCGCTGGCGGTGCGCCTCCGCCGGCGCCGGCCCTGCGTATGGCTTTCGCAAGGCCCCAGTCCATGACCAGCACCTCGCCGAACTCGCCGACCATGATATTCTCGGGCTTGAGATCCCTGTGCAAAAAACCCTTGGCGTGGGCGAAAGCAACGGCGTCGCAAACCTTGCGGAAAATATCCAGCAAACGCTGGCGCGTATATGCCGCGGCGGTTGCCGCGTCTCCGGCTGCGAGCTGCTTGATGATCCACTGGAGCGTGCGCCCGTGGATCATTTTCATGGAGTAAAAGGGGCGTCCCACCGGGTCCACGCCGAGCGCGTGGATCGGTACGATGTTGGGATGCGCAAGCGCTGCGAGCACCTCCGCCTCACGGGAGAACTTGGAGTCCTGCTCTCGGTCGCCAACGGTGCTCACCTTGAGGGCCACCAAACGCTTCAGCGAGGGGTCTTCGGCGGAGTAAATTTTTCCCATGCCCCCCCGCGCAATCTCAGCCTTCACCGAGTAGTCCATGCGAACGGGAACCCTGTCGTCCAGCGAAAGGTCCGCGGATTCCATGGAGAAGGCCATCGTGCTTTCTTCGGAAAAAGAGGCGGCCTCCTGCGGGGGGGCACCGGAGCTGCGGGCAACCGACGGAAGCGTCGAAGCGTCCCCTGCCTCAGGCAGCCTGTAAACAATGCGTCCAGTGACGGTGAGGTCCTCGGGACCGGTGAGCTGCTGCGGGTGGAGGCGTGCCGGGTGTACAATACGCAGGGTGGAATTGGCGGTCGGCTCAGACGGTTCTGCGGCGTTTGTTTCACTGATTAAGATCCGCAGGGAGCCTATCTCCACGGTGGCTGGGCAAATTACCTCTTCGGGTCCGAGGACTGAGACACCGTTCAGGCTGACGGGCGGGCAGCCTTCCAGAACGCGGAGTTTAAGCCTTTCACCGCTTACGAAAAACTCCGCGTGCTGAGGGGCAACGCCAGCCGCAGTGCTGACGATCGCACAGTCAGGGGAAGACCCGAGCAGTAGCACGCCGGTCCGAAGCACGAAGGGGCGTTCGGGGGTGTCTTTTTCTGAGACAAGTATTTCCCAAATGGCTAGTTCTGGGGAACGCATGGGCGTCTGGGGTGCGACACTTCATTAGATTACACATTTGAATGTTGGTTTCCAGCTCATTCTGGCTGCCTGTCCGCAAACTGTGCCTGAGCCCGGAATGGAACTGCGCGCGGGGGTAAACCTAAATGGGGCGGTGAAAGTTCGGTAAGTTTGATCTAAACAGCGGTTAAAATGCCTTCAGAGGGCCTTCCCCATGTTTTTTGTCGTGTCACTTTTTAGCTGAGGGCGGCGCACGGTGCGGATGGAATTGCGAAACAGCAGCGCTCTGGTAACTATGGCGCCGCAATCTGCAAGCCCGCATTCCCTCCTCATCTTCCCCGCAAATGCAACCCTTCGAACTGTCTCCACTCATCACACGCCGCACGTTTTTGAAGGCTTCCGCCGCCGCGGTTCTGGGCGGGGCTGCGGGAGGCGCTGTGCAGGCAGCACCCGGGGGCGTTTCTGAAACACTTGCGGCGCAGTTGTTCCGCTCACTCGGGGAAGAGCAGAGGTCGAAAATCTGCTTTCCATTCGAGCATCCGTTGCGCTCCAAGGTGGACAACAACTGGATGATCACCCTCTCTCAGGACAAGGTTCTCAATCCAGATCAGCAGGACTTGGTGCGCCAGATCTTCACCGGCCTGCATTCTCCCGAATACGCGGGCCGGGTGATGGACCAAGTTGTTCATGATTCCGAAGGGGAGGGGTTTGTGAAGGGAACGGCTGTCGCTCTCTTCGGCGAGCCGGGAAAGGAGGGCTTTGAGTTCGTGCTCACAGGCCGGCACTGCACCCGGCGTTGCGACGGAGATTCGGTTAAGGGCGCCGCATTTGGAGGTCCGATTTTTTACGGCCACGCCGCCAGCGCTGGATTCAAGGAAGGCGCCGACCATCCCGGCAACGCGTACTGGTACCAGGCCAGGCGCGCAAACGAGGTGTATGCGATGCTGGATGAGAAGCAGCGCGCGCTTTCCCTCGTCGACAAGGTGCGGTCCGAGAAACAGACCGAGACGGTTTCGTTGAGCGGCAAGCGTTCGGGCCTGCCTGGAATTCCGATGGAGGCTCTTTCCGCTGACCAGAAAGCAATGGTGCGCAGGGTTCTGGCGGACGTGCTTGCGCCGTTCAGGAAGGAGGACGTGGACGAGTCGTTGCGTCTGATCGAACCCCAGTTTGACGCCTTGCACATGGCATTCTGCCGGACCATGGACATTGGAAACGACGGAGTGTGGGACGTTTGGCAGATCGAAGGGCCCAACATGATCTGGCTGTTCCGCGGCGCGCCTCATGTGCACACTTGGGTTCATATCCGCGAAGACGGCAGGCCGGGTTGAGTCCAACCCGGAATAGCCTTTGGAAGAGGGGTTCACGCGGAGCCGCGGTGAACGCGGAGAAGGGATTTGGAAACAGGTGACTGTATTGTTTTTTACTGCTCAGGAGGAAAGCGTCCGAAACTATCTGAGTAGGCGGTGATTTCAGGCGACCGGGCGGCGGGACGACAGAAGATGGTTGGGTGGCACGCCGTGGATGCGCTTAAAAGCCCGTGAAAACTGGAAGGCGTCGGCGAACCCGAGGCGGGCGGCGGTCTCTTTTACCAGCAGGCCGGTGTCGAGAAGTTGGGCGGCATGGTTCATTTTAAGGCGGAGCAGAAATTGATATGCCCCAGTGCCGCCGAACCGGCGGAAAAGCCGCGATATGTACATCGCCGTGACGTGGCATTCGGAAGCGATGTCATCCACGGTGCGCAGGCGGAGCGCGTGTTCCTCGACATGGGTTTTGAGGCGGGCGTATGTGGCGAACGCCCGCGATAGGCTCCGTCCGGCGGGAATGGCATGCTGCTGAATTTTAAGAAAGAGCAGGCGGAAAAGCGTCTCACGGAGCTTTCTCGCCAGCGGGGTGTCGTAGCGGGCTTCGTCCGCCAGAGAATCGAAGACCGATACCAGCTCGTGGATCGAACCCACGCGGAGTGCAGTCCATTGCGCGAGCCCTGCCTCCTCGAGCATCCTAAGAGAATGGAGGCCTGCAAAGTCGATGTAGTACTTTCGCATGCTCTTCGAGGGGCTGTTGCGGATCGTGTGTGCCACGCCCGGGCCGTAGGCGAATACGACTCCGGGTTCGAGCCGGAAGCGGCGTCCGTTCAAGACCAGGGAGCCCTCGCCCTCCACGACCAGTTCCACGGCATAGAATGGAAAGTCGTGCCGCCGCACCAGGTAATCCGGTTTCATCCGCTCGACTCCACCGCAAACCACCTCGAAGGCCGCCTTCGGGCGGGGGTTCAGGTTGAGGTAGTAGCGGCGGGCCTCGGTGACTTGGTCGGAGACAAAGAAGGGTTCGGGCTGCTGGTGGGCCTGGAGTCGGGGCATTCAATTCAGGATAGAAATAGCTATGCGTGGGTCAACTCCAGCCATTCCTTCGGATCGATTCCCGTTCATACTGTGCCCCTCACCCCTTTCCCAAGATATCAGCATGCGTGTTCTCGAGAGATTTTCATTTGGCGTAGGCGACCGGTTTGCGCATCAGGCGGCCGCCCAGCTCAGGGCGTTTCAAAAGCTGGCGGCCGACGGCGTGGACGTCGTGCCCGTGTGGAACAAGTCAAACCGCGAGCACACTTTCGTGGGTTCGGAGCCGCCTTCCGTTCTGAAGGCGGCGCGCACCGCAGTCGAGGGGCTCGGATGGTCCCGAGGGTGGCATGTGGACGCGGACCACATACGGTTGGAGACGGTGGACAGGTTTGTAGAATGTTCGGATTTCTTCACCCTGGACGTCGCGGATTCGATCGGGAAGCCGCCGGGTCCCGGCGAAGTGGAGGCATTTCTGGGCCGCCACCCCGAACTCGTTGGAGAACTCCGCATCGCGGGCGTCGAGAAGCCCTTTGTCACTTCGCCTGAGGACGTGAAGCGTGTCGCTGGAAAGTATCTCCTGGCTGCTCAGGATGCAGGTAGGATTTACCGCCACATCGTGGACAAGAAGGGCGGGGAAGATTTCATCGCAGAGGTTTCGATGGACGAGACCGACTCTCCGCAGACGCCGCCGGAGTTGCTTATTATCCTTGCAGCGCTGGCGGACGAAAAGGTGAGGGTCCAGACGATTGCGCCAAAGTTTACAGGCCGCTTCAACAAGGGCGTTGACTATGTAGGCGACCTCGTTCAGTTCGAGCGCGAGTTCAACGAGGATCTCGCGGTGATCGCCCATGCGGTCGGGCAGTACGGACTGCCTTCGAATTTGAAGCTCAGCGTGCACAGCGGAAGCGACAAGTTTTCTCTGTATCCGGTCATCCGGCACGCGCTTGCCCGGACGGGTGCGGGGCTGCATCTGAAGACTGCCGGAACGACGTGGCTGGAGGAGTTGATCGGCCTTTCGGAGGCCGGCGGGGATGGTCTGGTGCTGGCAAAGGAGATCTACGTGTACGCGCTCGAACACGTAGACGAACTTTGCGCGCCCTACGCGAGTGTCATCGACATCAACCGTTCCAATCTCCCTGATGCCTCGGAGGTCGGCAGTTGGTCGGGTCCGCGCCTGGCGAGCGCCATCCGTCACATTCCAACTCATCCGGGATTCAATGCGGACGTCCGGCAGCTGCTTCATGTCTCCTTCAAGGTGGCCGCAAAGGCCGGTGCGCGCTACTTGGACTTGCTGAAGGCAAACGAGGCGATCGTGGGCAAGCAGGTGACGGAGAACATCTACGAGCGCCACATGCGCCCGCTTTTCATCGGTTGAATTTTCCCAGAATGAATCCTGTGACGGGGCAGTCCCTGCCTCCCGCGCTTTATCCCCGGAGTTGAAGTCCAATGAACAAAATGATCCCCACCCGCCCTTTGGGCCGCACCGGAATAGAGCTGCCGGTGCTGAGCTTCGGCGCCTCATCCCTCGGTGCTGAGTTTCGCAACGTTACGGTCGAGGAGGCGCTTTCGAGCGTTCATGTGGCGCTTGAGTGCGGAATGAACTTCATCGATACCTCCCCCTTTTACGGGCGGGGAATGAGCGAGGTGTTGCTTGGAATCGCCCTCAAGGGCGTTCCCCGCGACAGTTACATTCTGGGAACCAAGCTTGGGCGCTACGATCTGGGGCACTTCGATTTTTCTGCAAAACGCGTCGCGGAGAGCGTAGACGTTTCGCTGCACAGGCTTGGAACGGACCACCTGGATATTGTGCTTTGTCACGACATTGAATTCGTTCCGATGCAGCAGATTGTGGATGAAACGCTGCCGGCGCTCCGCAGGCAGCAGGCTGCCGGAAAAGTGCGGTTCGTCGGGTTCTCGGGGTATCCAATGAAGGCCTTCAAGTTTGTGCTGGATCAGACGGACGTCGACTGTGTCTTGAGCTACAACCAGTACACGCTCCAGAATACCCGGTTCCTAGACGAGGTGGTTCCTGACTTGGAATCCCGTGGGATCGGAGCGATGAACGCGGGGCCCTTTTCGGCGCGGTTACTGACGAACGCCCCGCTCCCCGGATGGCTGAAGGAGCCGGAGGAAGTTAAGGCGGCCGCGCGCGCTGCCGCTGCGCATTGCGCGGCAAAGGGGGTGGACATCGCCCAGTTGGCGCTTCAGTACTCGTGCGAGACTTCTCGGATCACGACGACCGTCGCCGGTTCTGCAAATCCCTCGAATATCCGCAAATGGGCGGAGTGGCTCGCCAAGCCGATTGATTGGGAACTCGTGCGCGAGGTGCAGGAGATTTTCGCACCGGTGAGGAACCTAGGCCATGTCGAGGGACTCCCGGAAAACAACTGAACCTGCCAAACGTTTCGTTTTTGCTTATGAAAGCTCTTTTGCTTGAAAAACCACTCACTTGGAAGCGCATTGATGTTCCCGAGGCTCCGCAGCCCGCGGCTGGTGAAGCTCTTGTGCGGGTTCTGCGGGTTGGGATTTGCGGGACGGACGTCGGCGGGTACTTGGGGAAGATGCCGTTTTTTAGTTACCCCCGTATTCCGGGCCACGAACTCGGGGTGGAGGTGCTGGCAGTCGGTGAAGGTGTTTCGAATGTCAAAGCCGGGGACCGGTGCGCGGTCGAATGCTACATCAACTGCCAGACGTGCTACTCCTGCCGGCGCGGGTTCACGAACTGCTGCGAGAATCACAAGACGCTGGGAGTAATGTGCGACGGCGGCCTGGCAGAGCGGATTGTTCTTCCGGCCAGAAAACTCCATGTGGCCTCAAACTTGTCGGCCGACCAATGCGCCCTCGTGGAGACCTTGGCGATCGGTTGTCACGCCGTCGACCGCGCGCAGCCCAAGGATGGCGAGAGTGTGCTGATCATCGGGGCCGGTCCCATCGGGCTTTCCGCGCTGGAGTTTGTGCGATTGTCAGGGGCAAACCCGATCGTGATGGATATTTCGGAGGCGCGTTTGTCCTTCGTGCGGGAAAAGATGGGCGTGAGTCACACTGTTTTGGCGCGAGGGGATGACTCTGATATGAAGGCTGTATCCGAAGCCACGAACGGGCAGTTTGCGGATGTGGTCATTGATGCCACTGGAAACAACAGATCCATGGTCCGGGCGCTGGAATTCGCCGCCTTTGCCGGAAGGATCGTCTACGTCGGAATCACGCAGCAGAATCTCGAGTTTCCCCACGCACCCTTTTTGCACCGGCGCGAACTGACGATCATGGCAAGCCGCAACGCCCTTAGCCGGGACTTTTCGAGGATCATCAGCCTGATTGAAGCCGGGAAGATCGATACACAGCCTTGGATCACCCACCACGCCGCCTTTGAGGATCTGCCCGAGGTTTTTCCCGAGTGGATCAAGCCGGAGACCGGAGTGATCAAGGCGATTGTGACGATGGATTAGGGCTGGGCGCGACTGGGGAGATTCCCCTCCATGGATCGTGTCTCGGACAACTCGGAGGGTTTGGTGTGGTTGCGTGACCTTGTTCGAACACTTGTTCAGGGTCCCGCAGAACCGCATTGGCAGCTAGCTGCATTCTGTGGCGGAGCTGACGGTGGCCGGGGCATGGGTGAGAACGCGGTGTGCGCCGCCCCTGGCGATTTTCAAGCAACCAATACAGTACGGCGAGAACCCAGCGCCGTGGATTGAATTAACTTTCGATTCAATACCTATTTGGCTTCGGTCTTCTTGGCGGGTGCCGGGGCTGGGTCCATCTTTTCACCGGGTTTAGGCAGGGTGGCCTTTACGGACTCCCATTCCGGATTGAGGGTTGCCTCGGAGATCTTAAAATTACGGAAGAACGCAAATTCACCGCCCACAGTGAAGCCGGGCGCGACGCGCTCCTGTTTGAAGGCCTCGTGGCTGCCCCAGGCGACAAGGTCGTCCACCTTTCCTAGCAGTGTGTCTCCGACCATCTCCATGCGCACTTTGTGCCAGGTGCCGGGTTGAAGATCGGTTGCGAACCGGGCGAAGACGACGGCCTTGTCGGGCCCCTCGTGGTCGCTGTCGTCCTTCTGAATCGTGATGGTTTTTTGCGTGATGTTGATGCGCGCCAGATGGCCCTTGGGCGCGTTGATGCTGAGGCTCGAAGCCTTGGCGCCTTCAAGCTTGATCTCGTATTCCAAAACGAAGTCCGCAAGCTTGTTGGGAAGACGGCTCACAGCGCCGTGCTTGTCTTCGGGCTTTTCAGCACCGCGCATGACGCCGTCCACTGCCTCCCATTTCCCTTTGGCCGCTTTCCACGGCTCGCCAGGAGCGGCGTCAAGTTTGCTTTCGATGATCACCTTGCCGGGAATGGCGAGCAGCGCCTTGTCTGCGGAGTATCCGGAGGCTGTGAATGCGAGGGTCAGGAGGGGAATCAGGGAGGATTTTTTCATTTCAGGGGACTTGGAAGGGGGTATGGAAGCTGGTTGACTCATTAAAACTCCGGACTCCTTCCAAAGTTGCGGTCCCGCGGCCGGCAGGAGTCCCCAGCGCGTTGCGTCCCGCCCCGGGTTCCGCTTGAATCAAGCGATGGACGAGTCGCCCGAAGAAACCGATAAACAAGTTGAGCAGGAACTGGAGAAACCCGCCTCCGCTTTGCAGGTGAACCTTTCGCCGGTGGCGGCGCGTGTGCTCGGTTGCTTGATCGAGAAGGAGTTCGCAACGCCGGACCTCTACCCTCTGACGCTGAACGCCCTCGTCAACGCATGCAACCAGAAGAACAACCGCGAGCCCGTGCTGTCGCTTTCCGAACGCGAGGTCGAGGATGCTCTGGACGAGTTGCGCGCACAGCGTTTGGCCGTGCTATTTAGCGGAGCGGAGTCGCGGGTGCCGAAGTACAAGCACAAGCTGGAGCAGGTGATCGCGGTAGAGGCCCCCGCGCGGGCCGTACTGTGCGAGCTTCTGGTGCGCGGGCCGCAGACGGCGGCCGCTTTGCGCGGCAATGCGCAACGATTGAACCGGATGCCCGAGGTCGCGGAGTTTGAGGAGATCTTGAAAGTACTTTCAAGCCATCCGGTCGGCGAGCTCGTGCGCAAGCTTGCACGCCAGCCCGGACAGAAGGAGGCGCGTTGGACGCATCTGCTCAGCGGGGAGCCGGCGTCGCAGCTGTCGGAGGAGCCGCCTGTGCGCCTGGCGGCGCCGTCGGTGTCTGATCTGGAGCGCAGGGTCGCCGAACTCGAAGCTGCGGTTCAACTGCTTTTGTCTGAGGTTGCGGATTTGCGCCGCGAGAAAGCCTGAGGGATCGGGCTCGCGCGGGGCCGCGGAGGGCGCGGAGAAGAAGGCTGAAAGGGAGGGTTTTAGACGCGCGATTTATAGCTCTTGGGGGCTACTTCGCGGATGTGGCGCGGCCGGGGCGTTCGACCCACTTGTACGCACGCTTTGCGTTCAGGGAGCAGAATTTTCGGGCGGTCGCGTCGCCTTTCTCCAGTGCGTATTCGAGAGCGATGCGCTGCAGGAAGGCATAGTCCGCAGCGCGCTCGGAGACCGGCCAGTTGCTGCCATAAATGACGCGGTCGTCGCCGAAGGCGTTCCAGACGACGTCTATGTAGGGGCGGTAAAACGACGTGTCGGAGGGCGCCTTGGCTCCGTTGCGCGAGGCGCCTTCAACCAGGGCGGAGATTTTGCAAAACACGTTGGGTTGTGCGCCGGCCGCCTCGATCCCGGCCCGCCATGACGCCGGCGGAGGGTCGGCCGTGACTGGTACGTTGCCAATGTGGTTGATCACGATGCGCAGTTTGGGAAGCCGCGCTGCGAGGATGGCTACGCGGCCCGGGGTGTCCGGTCCCCCGTTTACATCGAGGCTCAGATCCAGTTCTGAAAGGAGCTGGAGATCCTCTAGGGTGTTTTTTTCGAGCAGGTCCTTCACGATCTGCTCGGAGACACGAATGCCCCGGAAGAGGGGATCTTTTACAAAGCGCCGGGCGTTGTCCTGAAAAGTCGGGTCGCCGGGGAGGAGGTTGCCGACGATTCCGACAATAAACGGGTCGTCCTTGGCCAGTTGCAGGAGCCATGCATTGTCTTCGGGCCATTTGCTTGCCTCTACAATCACCGTTCCGGTGACGGGGCGGAACTGAGGCAGCGCCTTGAGGTGTTTTGGAAGAACGGTGCGGTAGAGCGGCGTGTCTTTTTCGGGCCAGGGAACACCTTCCGGCCGCGCGGGATCATAGAAGTGCGTGTGGCAATCGATGATGTCGAGCGGAGCCGGTGCCTCGGAATGGGCCGCCAACGGGAAGGATGCCGCCAGAAAGGCGGCCGCTTGCAGCAAACGGAACGGGCGTCGTTTCATGAAATCAGACTGAAATTATCTGTCGCCTGGTGGCGCAACTACGCGGATTTGCTTGGGAGCAGCTCCTCTATGGCGTCGCCGAAGGGAAGGATTGGCATGGGGCGGCCCTGGTGGTCGAGAAAGCTGCGGGTAGAGTCGATGCCGAGATGCTGGTACACGGTCGCCCAGAGGTCGTTCGGTGTCAGAGGACGCTCCACCGGATATTCGCCGCGGCTGTTGGTCGCACCGATGATCTGGCCTGTGCGCATGCCTCCCCCTGCAACAATCATGGACATGGCCTTGGACCAGTGGTCGCGGCCGGGCTGCATGACCTTGTTTCCGGTGCCGACCGCCGAGTTGATCTTCGGTGTACGGCCGAATTCGCCGGTGACAACCAGCAGGGTGCGTCGGTCGAGACCGCGGGCGTAAAGGTCCTCGATCAGCGCGGAAACCGCCTGGTCGTAGGCTGGCATGCGCCATCGGGAATCGTTGAAGATGTTGCAGTTGACTGCGTGGCTGTCCCAGTTGTAGCAGCAGTCTGAGGGGATCGGGCTGCCGGGGAAGGGGTTCTCCCAAACCATCTCCACGAACCTACACCCCGCCTCGACCAGACGCCGGGCCATGAGACCGCGCTGGCCGTAGGCGTGCATGCCGTAGCGCTCGCGCACACGCGGCGACTCGAGTGTCAGGTCGAACGCATCGCGCACCTTCGAACTGGTGAGCATCTGGTAGGCATTCTGGTTGAAGCTGTCCATTGCCTGCAGCACGCCGCTCTGGTCCATGTCGCGGCGGAAATTGTCAAGGCCGCGCCGGAGCGCCATGCGGTCTTCGAGCCGGGTCTCCATTTCCCGTGTGATGCCGAGGTTCTGCACCTTGAAGTTTTTGTCGCTGGGATCACCCGCAACGATGAAGGGAGTGTTGGCGCCGCCGAGATACGCCGGTCCATTGGCGAAGGTGTCGATGCCGCTCCGGTTTGCGTCTGCACCAAAGACCACCGGCGGCATGCCGCCCTTGAATCCTCCGTTTTCGGTGAGGCACTTGAAGATGATGCTCGTGACCGCCGGGGCGTCGTTCACGGTGCCCACGGGGGTGGCTGGGATGCGACCGGTCAGGAAGCGCTTGTGGCCGCCCCCGTGGTCGGAGAAGTCGTGGCTGACGGAGCGGATGATGTTGAACTTGTCGGCGATCTTCGCCTGTAGCGGGAGAAGTTCGCAGATTTCGATTCCCGAAACGTTCGTCTTGATGGGACGAAAGATCCCGCGGTATTCGACGGGGGCGTCCGGCTTCATGTCGTACGTTTCCATGTGCGGCGGCCCGCCCGGAAGCCAGATGAAAATGACAGAGGTGTCGCCCGGAACGTCTTTCTGAGTGGCCGCGGCTTGGAGCTTGAGCGAGTCGGCAAGCGTCATGCCGAGCATGGAAAGGCCTCCGAACTGGAGAAAGCTGCGGCGGGAAATGGGACCTGGGCAAAAGTTGGTCTTCATGGGGGGCGGGTGGCTTGTTGTTAAGGTGTTAACCCGGATCGGGCCGGATCAAAAGAGGTTATCTTGGGTTGGAAGGCGGGGGCCCATTTGGCAAGCGTTTTTCCCTCCCGGTTCAGAAGGAGGAGCGTTCCGTCAACATCTCCGACGAGATGAGTCTGGCCGTCCGCCGTCACCGCAGCAGCGGTGATGAAACGCGAGATGCCGTCGGTCTTGCCCCGGACTTCGCCGCCGCCGTCCTTGAGGATCCTGAGGGCTGGAGTACCGCTGGCAGCTACCAACTCCTCGCCGCGGCCGAGATAGCGGACAAAATTCACCTCCTTGCTGAACGTCGAAAAGGTCGCGATGACGTCGGAGTTTTGAATGTCCCATACTTTCGCGGTGTTGTCCGCGCTGGCGCTCGCGACCCGCCGCGCATCGTTGCGGAACGCAACGGAGAGCACGTGGCTGCCGTGTGCCTCAAGGTTCCGGAAGAGCCTGCCGGAGGCAACCTCCCAGATGCGCACCGCCCGGTCGGCTCCGCCGCTGGCGAGAAGCCGGCCGTCGCGTGAAAAATCCAGCGAGAGGACGGCGTCCTTGTGTGGTTTGGAAATCTCGCGGACCAGTTTGCCGGTGAGGGGATCCCACAGCTTAATTTCGCCGCTTCGAGAGGGATCTCCCGAACCTGTGGCGAGGAGCGAGCCGTCGGGCGAAAACGCAAGGGCGTTCACCCGGTTCGTGAGCGGCGAGTCCGTCTTTGAGGCGCTCCCAATGGTGCGTACAAGTTCCCATCGCGGAGATGCCTCGGGGTTCGGGAGAGAAGCGCCAGTCTTCGCGTTCCAGGCGCGGATTTTTCCGTCCGCATGGCGTGAGAGAACCACATCGCAATCCTCGTTAAAGCTGAGTGCTTCAAATTCGGGGCACTGATAGCGGGAGTTCTGTTCGGTGGCCGCGGCCTTCTGGGACTCCGCCTTTGCGAAGGCTGTCTTGGCTCTGTCAATCGCGCTGGTTTGAGCTTCGAGGTCCTTTTTGGCGCGTGCCAGTACCTCGGTGAGGTTTGCCGCGTTGAGTTCGGCAGTCTTGGCGGATGATACAGCCCCTGCGGCGGTTCCGAGTGCTTTGACCGCTTCCGAGTATTCCTTTTGGCGCGCGTCCAGGGCCTCCTTGGCCGTCTTGAGTTTTGCATCCGCCGCGGCTTTGTCGTCGGCTGCTTTTTTTGACTCCGAGCGTGCGGTTTCGAGCGACTGTTCCGCGGCCTGCCTGGCTTCAGGTGCGGAGGCCTTTACCTGGGCTTCCAGCTTTTGCACGGCCTGTGCGGACTGCTCCACCCGCATTTTCAACGTCTCTACAATCCGAGTTTCCGACATGAATGCATCGTCGGCGCCGTCGCGCTGGAGCATCTGGGAGTCTCTTTTCGCGGCTGCGTCTGATTCGGCTTTCATCAATGCGTCCCGTTTTGGGAGCAGCGCAGTGTGTTCCTTCTGAGCTTTTTCAAGGTCCGTGGTAGTTTTGGAGATCAGTTCGCGCGTGGTGGTTGCCTGCTTCTCGAGGAACTCCACCTCGAAGTTTGCGCCCGATAGCTCCAGCTCCGCCCTTGCTGCGGCCGCTTGCAGCTCCCAGTTGCCTGTGAGGGTGGCGATTTGCTTTTGTTCCGGAATCCCCCGCAAAATTGCGGGCTGCGACGGGGCCGCCTCCGCCTGGAGTTTTCCGTCAGGGCTTGTGGCCTGCCGCGTTGCAGAGAGGGGCAAGGCGATGGGCGGCTGGATTGCTCTTTTCCAAAGTTTTACTTCGCCGCGGCTTCCAGTGGCGAGGAATGAGCCGTCGGGGCTGAATGCAAGCGATGTGATGAGGTCGGGGTGCGCGTCGAAGCGCCCTGCTTCCCGGTGGATGGAGAGATTGTAGAGCGCCACGCCGGAGCCCCTGCCGGCGGCTGCGAATTGTCCGTCCGGACTTAGGGCGATCGCACTGACGCCGACCACATTCTGGGGCATGGCATTCCAGGCGACAGCCTTCCTTGCCCGCGGAGTTCCCTGCGCCCCTTCATTGATCCAGCGTTTGAGGATGTCGAGCTGTTCAGCCGTAAGATGGGGCGCCTTGGCCTTGTTGGCTTCCGGCGGCATGAAGGGCTTCCTGGCTTTTGCCGCGGTCTCGTAGATGAGGCTTTCCAAGGCATGCTTGGGCTTGACGGCTGGACCGTTGTCTCCGCCTTCTAGCATAGCCTTAGGACTTTCCAGAATGAGCCCGCCTTCAGACTTGGTCGCGTTGTGACAGGGAAGGCAGCTGCGCTCGAGGATCGGTTGGATGTCCGTTGCAAAAGTCAGCGGTGCAGCTCCAGCGTGACCGGTCAGCGCGTATGCCGCGAGGAGTGAGGATACGATGCGGCGGTTCATTTCTTTGGCGCCTCCTTTACATTGATCTGCAGAGGGTTGGAACAGATGGCAAGGGTCAACTCCGACGGCTTGCCTTTGAGGTCGCGTTTCACCTTTTGCTCTCCGCGGAACCAGATTGTGTATTCTCCCGCCATCAGCTTGAGGGCCGCGAGGTCGAGTTCGTACTCCGCCTTGCCGTCTTTGGCAGAAATCTCAACGCCCTTGGCCTTGTCGAGATCTTGAATTCCGAAGGGCTTCACATTGGTGATGGGAGCGTCCGAGGGGTGTCCCTCCCTTTGGAAGGTCACCTTGATCTTGGCTCCCACAGTGGATTCGAGGGAGGAGGGTTCGCACTTGATGGAGTTTGGGAAGGCCGAATCAGAAACCACCGCCAGGGCAAACTCGCTGCAGATTCGTGAGCGCGGCGGTTCCACAAATTCCGTGATAGTGCTCTCCCAAAGAGGGGAGGACATGCGGGCGGCGCGGGTGATGGTTTGTCCATCAACAACGGCTTCGCCCTCGACTTGGATGTTCCCCGACCAGGGTTGTGCTTCCGGCGAAGCACGCAGCAGAAGCGTGCCTTCGGTCTGCCTGGTGCCGACCAGGCAGGGGTCGGCTGATACGCCGGCAGGGAGATCCTTGGCAGTGAGCCGGATGGCCTCTTCGAAACCGTCCCGGCGTATTGCAAGTACGCGAAGCGGAAACACCTGTCCCGGCCGAAGGTTCGCTGCTCGAACGGCAACCAGCGGACCGCTGAAGGTCTTGAAGGGTTTGTTCGGGGCCGGGGGAAGCACCGCGCAGGTCAGGGCGAAGTCCGGCGAAGGTTTGCGGATGCTCAAGTGGTAGCGGCGGTGGTGGTCCGGGGTGGTTTTGTTGTTAAGGTCGCGGAGTGTCACCTTGTACGTGCCATCGTCCTTGGCTTCGAAGCGGCCGATAGGATCGAAGTGTTGGCCGTCAAAATCGGGGTCGCCGGGAAACCAAGGGGAGTCCTCAACCACCAGTACATCGACTGCCTTGTCGGAACCGTCCTTTGCCTTGTCAATGCGCTCCACCACCAGGCGAGGGTTGGTGGGTGCGCCCATGCGGTTCGAGGTCACTTCCATCCACCAGACCTCGCCCTTTTTTGCTGAAAACTGAAATGAGTCGGCATCACCCTCCGGGTAGAACTCGCCGTGGATCTCAACGGGTGGTGAGATGAGTCCCGGATGGGCCGGGTCGTTGGGCTCGGATTCCCGGGGGGCGGAGGCGCTTGGAGGCCACAGTACAAGCGGGGTCTCGGGGGCTGTCTGGGGCAGTTGGTCGGGGGCTCCTGCGTAGAGGCGGTAGAAGTGTTCCGGGCCGCCGTTGTTGATGAAGTCCCGGAGCGCGACCCATAGCTTGCCGTCTTTTGCGGGCTTCCACCGGATGGACTTGTTTCGGGCTTGCACGAGCAGGCTGCCGTCCGAATCGAACAGAGCGAGATGCGGCTCCATTCGCGAATCGAGAACGGCGGCATGACAGTCAAAAACGCACTCGATGCCTTGCTTTGCCTCGAAAGAAAACCACTGCACCTGTTGTTTTTGAGCGGAGCCCCGGATCACGCAGGGAAGCACAACGGGTTTTGCCTGCTCGCGCGTTGTGGCGGTTGTGGCGGCATCCTGTTCGGGAAGACCGCTCACCTCAAATCGGCGGGGATTGGTGATTCCGCTTTTTCCTAGGACACGGACATCGTAAGCGCCGGGAGGAGTGTCTTTGGAGATCGTGAGGCTGAATCTTTTTGGATCTTTTGGGCTCGGTGTCGCGGAAATTCCCGGGTGGGAAAACCGGAGCGAGGCCTCATCGAGATCTGTTCCGGTGACGACGACTTCGAGGGTCGTGCCCTGCGCACCTCCCTGGGGTGAAACAACCGACAGCCGGGGTTCGGGAAGCTGTGCCCACAGGTTTGAGAGGGATACGGTCGCTAGAAAGCAGGCCGCGGCTTGAGGGAAGGCGGCGGGCCTGCGGACGGGGCTGTTGGGCAGGCTTGCGTGGAGATTGACTGGCGGGCGCATCGGGTGGAGGCGGCGAAGGTTTTAGTGGTTGATGAGGAACTCTCCACCGCTCACGACGGCCCAAAGGATGTCCTCCCATGCCTGCTGCTGTCCGCCGCCCTTTTGAATGTGCGCCTTCGCCGTTTCGATCTCTGCAGCCGAGGGTGGGCGTGAAAATGCGATCAGGTAGATCTCTTCAATCTTTTGCTCCGGGGACCGGGCGGAGTCCGCGGCGAGTCGTTTTGCCGTTCCGGATCCCGCTCCGAGCTTTTCCTGAATCTGGGAAGACGTTGCCAGCAGCAGGCTTTGTCCGAGGCTGGCGTTGACCTGACGCTCGCAGGTGCATGCAGTGGAGGCGTCTGGACGCCCGAACTCCCGCAGGATGCCGCCCGTGTTGTAGGAGTTGTCCGGCAGCTGCACTGCCCGGGTGTTGGCAGGCTGGTTCGCCCAGTTGTCCTTGGTGCCGGCCACGGAATTGACGGCGTCCAGCAACTGTTCCGCGGAAAGGCGGCGCGCGTAGTATCTTGAGAAGTACTGGCTCTCCTCGGCGTTGTGCGCGTTTGGCGCTGAGTCGAGTTGGTAGACGCTTGAGCTGACAAGGACGCGGAGCAGGTGCCTCAGGTCGTATCCGCTTTGGATAAAGTCTGCCGCGAGTTGGTTGAGAAGTTCCGGGTGCGAAGGGGGATTAGTCTCGCGCATGTCATCCTCGGGATCCACCAAGCCCCGGTTGAACAGGACCTTCCAGTAGCGGTTGACCAGTGCTTTGGCGAAGAAGGGGTTGGATTTGTCCACAAGCCACCCGGCCAGGGCGGTTCTCGCGTCATCGTCCGGGGAAAGCGCCGGGGCAGGCGCCCCCATGGCGGCGGGGGATACCTTTTCGCCTGTTTTTTTGTGGGTTGCCTCGGGAGTGGCGCGTTTGAGGGCGACAACGAACTCCGCCATGCGGCTGGGCGACACGATGCGGTTCACTTGAGAGAAATAGGCGCCCAAGGCGTAATAGTCGCGCTGGCTCCATTGCTCGTAGGGGTGATGATGACACTGTGCGCACTGGATTCGGGCGCCGAGGAACAGCTGCGCCGTGTCTTCGGTCTGCTGGATCGTGGTTCCAACCTGGCGGTACCAGGTCACCGCGGGCGAGTCGGCGGACTGTCCGGTGGCGGTGAGCAGCTCGCGCACGAACTGGTCGTAAGGCTTGTTGCGGTAGATGCTTTCCCTGATCCATCCGTGGAATGCGAAGTTGCCGTGGATGTGCGAGGCGTCGCGCGTGTCGGGGATGTCGCCGCGCCGGTTGCGCAACAGGGAGCTCCAGTAGTTGGCGAAGGCGTCTGCGTATTCTGCGCTATTGAGCAGGGCGTCTGTCTTTTTGGCGCGCTTGTCCGGGGTTGTGTCGGCAAGAAAGGCCCGCGCCTCGTCCGCGGAAGGCAGGCGGCCGGTAAGGTCGAGGGTAACCCTGCGCAGGAAGGTTGAATCATCGCACAGTCCGGATGGCGGAATGCCGACTTCCTTGAGGCGCGCAAAGATCTCCTTGTCGATGAAGTTTTTTTCGGCGGGAAGCTGGGTGATGGGCGCGCCGAGAGGGAGGGTGGCGCGGAAGATGGAGACCTTGTCCTGATAGCGCGCCATCACGGTCACGCTGCCCGGGCGGGTTCCCATGGTGATCGTGCCCGTGTGTTCGTCAACGATTGCCATCCCCTTCGGATTTGGCTCGAGGGAAGCGTAGTGGGTGATGTCCTGCGTGCGGCCGTCTGAGAACTTGCCCTCGACGCTTAGTTTTTGAGATTCACCCGCCTTCATCAAACGGGCGTCGGGCAGGACTTTGATGGAAAGCAGCTTCGGGCGGTTGGGGTCTGCGATGTCGTTCGGCATGCCCTGCGAAATCCATTTCTTGAGGGTCTCGTAGGGCGGGGCGCCGGGTTCGAGCTGCCTGCCTCCGCCGTGGGGAAGGATCGCGGCGCCCTTGGTCAGCAGCAGGCTCTCGTCAGGGGCGGAAGGCGTGAGCCTGCGGCCTCTTTGTTCGTAGACGAGGTGCTCGAAATCTTCGTCGGGTTCAAATCCGAACAGGGAGAGTTTGAACCCGTTCTGTCCGGTGGCCTTTCCGTGGCATGTGCCTCCGTTGCAGCCTTGCTTGGTCAGGACTGGAACGACTTCGTTGACGAAGCTCACGAGCGCCTCCGGTTGCGGGGACGACTGCGCGGCGCTGGCTGCATCGGCGGCGCTTGCAGAGATTGGAAGGATCAAGTGCAATGTGACGCTGGTGAAAGCGGCCAGTTCGCTAAAGCGGGGGATAGTCCGGGGCGGGGGAACGTTGGGGGTGTTCATTCTTTCAAAGCCATTTTCAGGGAGGGGTCTTTCAGCGGGGTCGACCAGATGATGCTGGGACGGCCTTCATTGACGTGCGAGCGGATTTCCGTCTCGTTGAGCGCGCGGCTCCAGACTGCGAGTTCGTCGATGCGACCGCGCAGCGCGCGGCAGGTCGCTTTGTAGTTGCCTGAGGGGAGCCAGTTTCCAATGCGCGCGGTGCCGGGGCGGATGGGGGTTCCCTTTTTGATGACGCCCTCCTGGGCGACGAGGCCGTTCACGTAAATGTTTTGGATGCCCCGCGGCACCGAGATCACGCAGGCGAGGTGCGCCCATCGCCCTGTTTGTACCGGCGGCCCCGGCCAGGAACGGTTTTCAACGACTCCCAGGACCCCGCCGCGCGCGACCCCAGTGCGGGTGATTTGGAAGTGCACTCCGCCGTTTGTCGCAAAGTTGGAGTTCAGAAGTGCGTTCATCTCGTGGTCAAAACGGTCGATGAAAAACCAGCCGGCCACGGTGAATTCCTGAAACTCCCCGGGGATCTCGATCTCCACATAGTCGTCGTCGCGGTCGAAGAGCAGGGCGTCCTTTTGCTGCCAGCGTCCTGAAACCCACTTGGCTCCGTGGATCTTCGCATCAGTCACTGCAGAGTTGGTCCGTGCATTGGTGAGGAGAGAATGGTCGTCGGTGGGTTGAAACGGAAACAGCGCAATGAGCGAGGGATCCTGAAGCCAAGCGTTGTTGCGTGCCATCCAGCGCAGATGTCCGATGTCTCCGGGGGCCACAAAATCAGCAGCCGACAGGCTTTCGTCTGGTTCGAGGCGGCCCCCTGTGTAGGTCACGGAGTCTCCCTCGGAGACGGTCGCCAAAACCTCCCTGCTGCCGCGCTTGTGGAGGTTGATCCGGCCGTCGAACACATGGAGCGAAGTTGCGGCCGATCCGCTGTTTGAGCGGAGTCCGAATTCCGACCCAGCATTTTCGTATTCTGCCGCGTCGGTTGAGACCGTAAAGTCGCGGACACTTTGTGGAACAATGGCCCGCGCCTTGCCGTGGTGCAGGTGGGCGCGGTTGTCGCTCAAAATATCGAAATGCGCGGGGGCTTCGATTACGAGGCTCGCGCCGCTTTTGAAGCGCAGATGGATGGCGCCGGCGTCAAGCGAGTAGCTGCCTTGCCGAAAACAGCCCTCGCTGGGGGCCTTGCCGGCTTCAAAATTCGCCCCCGCCTCGTCCACAAGCATCGCCGGGGGAGTGTCGTTCTGCATTGGCGCGGGTTTGAAGAAAAACAGCGCCGCCAGGGCCGTCGCGATCACAGCAGCCAGCGCTCCAACCGCGAGGCTTGGACGCCAGAAAAGAGGGGACTGCCTGCCTGAGGCGGCTCGCTTGAGCGCGGCGTCCGGAGAGAGGGCGGAAAGGCCTTCCTCGACCGCGGCCATCTTGCGCCACAACGATCTGAGCCGGGGCTCCGCAGCCAGGCGCGCTTGCAACTGTGCGAAATCCGCGTCGCTGATCTCGCCGTGCCGCCAGGCGTCGATGAGGCGGTGGTCCTGTTCCAGGTTCATGCCCGAGCTCCCTCCTGGCCAAGGCGTTGTTCGACGCAGCGCATGAGCTCCAGACGGATCCTGCGGAGAATTTGATAGAGGGCGTCCGGCGACTTGCCCATGCGGAGCGCGATTCCCTGGATGGACCTGCCCGGCGCGTATGACTGTAAAACCAGCTCGCGGCTGCGCTCGGGCAGACGGGACAGGCACTGCTCGAGAAGATCCAGCCGGCTCGCCACGCCTCCGATCTCGCGCTCGTTTTCCTCGAGGATGCGTGATGCCAGGTCTTCGTCCAAAAACAGTCTGTCCCGTGCGCAACTGCGCTGGAACTTGAGGATCTCGTATCTGGCGATGACGCTGGCCCAAGAGGCGAAGCCATCGGTGTCCGTCATGGAGTCGAACTTGCGCCAGGCGACAATGCTGACGTTTTGCATCACCTCGTCGACGTCTTCGGGACGGCGGACGGCGGAACGAATGTAGGCACGCAGGACCCGCTCGTGTTTTGCGAGCAACGCGACAAATTGTTCGTGGCTGTCTTTCGAGGCTTCCATGAAGGGATTTACGAGCTACTCCCGGCGGGGGAGAAATCTGACAGATTAACCTGTGCCTGAGGAGGAAGTTTGCGGTGGAAGAACGGGGGAAGGGGCGGCCCTGAAGGAGCCGTCCTCGAAAAGGAGGAGGTTTTGCGGTGAAACTTGAAGGAAAATTTAGGCGGCAGGTCTTTGGCGACTGTTAAACGTGCCGATTGGGGATCATCATCCGGGGCCATTCGTCCGCTTTCCCTCCAGAAACCTTTCCTCCCATGAAAAAACGTTCGTTCTACAGAAGTGCCTCCCTCGTGCTTTGCGCCGCCGCCCACGCCTGTTTCGGAGCGGAGACAACCCCTGCGTCTTCCCTTGCGGCTCCCGGCGCAACGCCGCCGCCTGCAACACCCGCGCCCGCGCGTCCGGATCCTACGCTCGCAAACGTTCCCTACGGAGCGCATGAGCGGCAGGTTCTCGACTTTTACCAGGCGAAATCCGACAAGCCGACGCCGCTGCTCTTTTTCATCCACGGCGGCGGTTGGGTGACCGGTGATAAAAAAAGTCCCGCGGGGTTGAAGGAGTGTCTGGCCGCCGGCATTTCAGTGGTTTCCATCAACTACCGGTATTCCTGGCAGGCCCAGCTTGAGGGTGTGAAGCCACCGGTGGAGGGGCCGTTGCGGGACGCGGCGAGGGCGCTGCAATTCGTACGCAGCAAGGCGGCGGAGTGGAACATCGACAAAAAGCGGATCGGCGCGAGCGGCGGCTCCGCCGGAGCTTGCAGCAGCCTGTGGCTGGCGTTTCACGACGACATGGCCGTGCCGCAAAGCCCGGACCCTGTTGCACGCGAATCCACCCGTCTGCATTGCGCCGCCGTGCTGGTGGCGCAGACATCGTTGGATCCGCTCGAGCTCAAGGAATGGACGCCTAACAGCCGCTACGGAGGGCACGCTTTTGGATTCATGGACCCCGAAAACCTCAAGACCCGGGATACGCGTTTTGCGGAGTTTTTGGAACACCGCGAGGAATTGCTGCCCTGGATCAGGGAGTATTCACCCATTGGACTGGTGACCTCGGACGATCCTCCCGTTTACCTTCAGTACAATACGCCTCCGGCCATCGGGCAGGTGGAGAAGGATCCGACGCACACGGCCAACTACGGGGTGAAACTTCAGGAGAAGTGCGAGAGTGCGAAAGTGCGCTGCGAACTGGTTTATCCGGGGGCGCCGGACGTTAAGCATGCCGGGATTGCCGCGTATTTGATCGAGGAGCTCAAGAAGTGAGGGGAGCGGCGCGGGCAGGACGGGGTGTTGGTTTTTGAGCAGTTGGCGTTTTCTTGAGCAGCCCTGAGAGAGAAAACGGGCCTCCGGTTCGGATAAGACCTCTGATTTGGAGGGAATTATGAAAGTTGGCAAGGGGTTTGCTTAATAGTCGCCGTGCTCCTAGACAAATATAGCCCGGCTGATCTGTTCGACGAACTCATTGATAGCAATGGCAAGGTACGCCCGTACTACCAACCGGTGGCGGACCGGTTGTTTCCGCTGAAGCCCGAGGAGTTGGAGCAAAAGGTGAAAAACCTGGAGCTGCTCTTTCTCAAGCAGGGGGTGACTTTTACGGTTTACGGCGACGAGCGCGGAACAGAACGCGTGTTTCCGTTCGATCCTGTGCCGCGTTTGATTCCCGGGGAGGAATGGGAAGTGGTGGAGGCTGGATTGATCCAGCGGATCACGGCTCTGAACTTGTTCCTGTACGACGTCTATCACGAACAGAAGATTCTCAAGGATAAGGTGATTCCGTCGGAGGTTGTGCTGAGCGCGGCGCATTACCGGCCGGAGTTTGTCGGCGTCCAGGTGCCCCGTGACACTTACATCCACGTGTGCGGAACGGATTTGATCCGGGACCGGGACGGCCGCTATCTGGTTCTCGAAGACAACGGGCGCTGTCCTTCCGGGGTATCGTATGTTTTGGAAAACCGGATGGCGATGAAGCGCGTCTTTCCGCAGCTTTTTGGATGCACCGGCGTGCGTTCGGTGGACACGTATCCGGCTGATTTGCTGGCTACTCTGCAGTACATCGCCCCGCGGCAGACAGCGCAGCCCAACTGCGTTTTGCTCACGCCCGGGGTGCACAACAGCGCGTATTTCGAGCATTCGTTCCTGGCCCGGCAGATGGGTATTGAGATTGTGGAGGGGCGGGATTTGATCGTACTGGAGGGTTTCGTGTACATGCGCACGACCCGCGGGTTGCAGCAGGTGGATGTGATCTATAGGCGCATCGACGACGACTTTCTGGACCCGAAGGTGTTCCGCAAGGATTCGATGCTCGGGGTGCCCGGCTTGGTGGACGCCGTGCGGCGGGGCAACGTTGCGCTCGCGAACGCGATTGGAACCGGCGTTGCGGACGACAAGGTGACGTACGCCTATGTGCCCGAGATGATCCGGTACTATCTCGGACAGGACCCGATCCTGGACCAAGTCCCAACATATCTGGCGTGGAGGGAGGATGATAAGAAGTATATTCTGGAGCACCTTCCCGAGCTCGTTGTGAAGGCGGCGAACGAGAGCGGCGGCTACGGCATGCTGATCGGTCCGACGGCTTCGAAGGCCGAAGTGGAGGAGTTCCGGCAGAAGATCCTCGCGACTCCGCGGAACTACATTGCGCAGCCGGTGGTGTATTTTTCGCAGCATCCAACGCTCGTCGACGGGGCTCTGGAGGGACGGCACGTGGATTTGCGGCCGTTCATTCTGTGCGGCGAAAGCATCAAGGTTTTGCCGGGGGGACTGACGCGCGTGGCGCTCACCCGGGGTTCGCTGGTGGTGAATTCATCCCAGGGCGGCGGGAGCAAGGACACGTGGGTGCTTGCGGACTAAAACAAATTACAGAAACACCTATGCTTTCGCGAGTTGCAGACCACATATATTGGATGTCGCGCTACATTGAGCGGGCCGAAAATCTGGCGCGTCTCATGCAGGTGAGCGTGGAGCTCCTGCTGGATTCCGCGGGGTCCGGAGGCAATCCCGGAGACTACTGGAGTCCGGTGCTTGCGGCGACGGCCATGGAGGGGTCCTTCCGGCTGTTGTACCCGGAGCCGAAGCCGGGGGACAGCGCGCACTTCTTGACGCTCGACGAGCGGAATCCCGATTCGATTTTGTCCTGTGTGCGCGAAGCTCGTGAGAATGCACGCACGGTTCGGGACCAGATTTCGGACGAGATGTGGGCGGAGTTGAACCAGCTGTATTTGCTGGTGGGCTCGGAGCGGGGAGCGCGTCTTTTGGAGACGACGCCGCAGGTGTTTTTTGAGAAGATCATCCAGTCGTCGCTTCTGTTCGACGGAATCACCTCGGCTACGCTCTCCCGGACCGAGGGGTGGAACTTCCTGCAGTTGGGACGTTTCCTCGAGCGGGCTGATAAGACCAGCCGTTTTCTGGATATCAAGACGCAGACGGCTGCGGCGGCCGATACGGCGCTCGAGGCGCTGGAATGGGGGACGATTTTGCGGGCGTGTTCGGCGCAGGCTTCGTACAGGCGGGTCAACGGGACCGAGTTCAGCCTCGAACGGATTCTCGAGCACCTGTTGTTTTCGACAGAGTTTCCACGCTCGGTGCGGTTCTGCGTGCGGATGGCGGACGAGATGCTCCACGATATTTCGGGCACGCCTACTGGAAGGTATTCGAACCGGTGCGAGAAACTGGCGGGGGCATTGCTGGCGCGTTTGAATTTCTCAGGGCCTTCGGATGTTTTGGATCGGGGATTGCACGAGTACATCGACGATTTGCAGGTCGCTTTGAACGAGACGGGGCAGGCGTTGTTCGACACCTACGTGCTGCTGCCGCAGGAGACGCTCAGATCGGTGGGGCGGCTTCTGCCCGGGGACCCTCTCGAGTACCACATTCAGAAGCAACAGCAGCAACAGCAGCAACAAAACTAGGGCGTATGGAGACGGCAGGACGGGACGGGTTGATTTACGACCGTTCCGAGCGGAGCATTTTCGCCCTATTTTTACTACAGACTTCATGAAGCTGCGCATCACTCACCTGACCGAGTACAATTACGGGGCTCCGGTGCATGGCAATTCCAATGAGCTGCGTTTGACTCCGGTGCAGAGCCGCTGGCAGCAGTTGACGTTTTTTTTGCTGCGGGTGCTGCCTTCGACGCGGGTGAAACGTTACACGGATTTCTATGGAAATCTGGTGAACTATTTTGAGGTGGAGGAGCCCCACCGGCACTTGCTGATTGAGTCGACGAGTTCGGTGACGACGTCCGACCGGTATGCGGAGGGCGAGCCCGAGGCGGTGGCGCTGGAAATGCTTCTGGGTGCTGACCGGGAGGAGCGCCTCCAACCGTTTTTACAGCCCAGCGGGCCTGTGGAGGTGCCGCCCGAGATTTGGCGCGCTGCCGTGGATGTGCGGGCCGAGCACGGTGACGTTTTCGGGCTGGCGAAGGGCCTGATGGGGTATGTTTACGGTTCGTGCCAGTACGCGCCCGGGGCGACGGACGTGGCGACCACGACGACCCAGTTTTTCAAAAGCAGGGCGGGTGTGTGCCAGGACTTCAGCCATTTGATGCTCGCGCTGTGCCGTTCCGTAGGGATCCCTGCGAGGTACGTCAGCGGTTATGTTTACGACGCGAAGCGCAAGGACATCCGGGGCGCGCATGCCTCGCATGCGTGGGTGGAGGTGTGGGTGCCGGGCGCGGGCTGGCACGGGCTGGATCCCACCAATAACTGTCTGACCCGGGAACACTACGTGGTGGTCGCGATGGGACGCGATTACGAGGATATCGCGCCCGTGCGAGGGAGTTTCTGGGGCGCTTCAGACCGAGAAATGAAGGTGAGCGTCCACATCGAGGAGCGCGCCGGAGCTTAGATGTACACTGGAGATGGAGCGCTATTTTACTCGCAGAAAATGAGCCCCGCCTTCCGCCGGGCGTGTCTCCCCCCGGGGAGGTTAATTTTCGCAGGCACCCTCGAAGTCGCGAGTCGTGCCACGCTTTCAACCAGTTCAAAACTGATGTTTGAAACCCCCTGCTCGGCGAGCCAGCGTGCGACGCGCCTGCGTCGCAATGCGAGGGGGATGGACTTTAATAAATTGGCGTTCAGTTCCGGCCCGAGAGGAGGAAGTGAGCGCTCCGCTTGATCGATGTATTCGGATTCTGCGCGCAGAAGCTCCGCGGTTCTCCACAAGGTTTCACGAACCGGTCTTCCCATGGACTTCTCCAACTCGGGGATGAGGAGATGCCGAATTCGGTTGCGGGTGAAATCGGTCTGGGCGTTTGAGGCGTCTTCGCGGAAGTCGAGTTGATGCGCTTGGATGTGGGCGTCGATTTGGGTGCGCCAGATGCCGAGCATCGGGCGGAGCAGAAGCAGGGATTGTCCGTAAACGGTGTGCAAAGATGATGGCTGCATGGCGCCCAGACCGAGTGAACCCGCTCCGCGCAGGAGGCGGAAAAGGAGAGTCTCGACCTGGTCGTCCGCGTGGTGCGCAAGGACGATCTTGTTTGTGCCGTGAGCGCGCGCGGAATCCGCGAAAAACTCAAGACGTGCTTCGCGGGCTGCTTGTTCGATGCCGGTGTGCCGCGGAGCTGCCCCGGCTGAAACATCCACGCGCGCAATGGTGCAGGGCAGTCCACGCGTGGCGGCCAGCTGCCGGACCCAAGCGGCGTCATCGGCGCTTTCAGGACGGAGGCCGTGGTCCAAATGGGCCAGCGCGAGGTTGGCAAAGCCCGACTCGAGGAGGAGTTCGAGAAGGACCACGGAATCCCTGCCTCCGGAAAATCCCAGAAGAAGCGTTTCGCTTTTCGAGACGCCGGAGGACAGCAGCGCGGCTTCGACCAGTTCAGCAAGGCTGGGCGGATTCATTCGGCTCGAACGGTGCTGGGAGGGGCGCCCTGCTGCTGTTTAACGCTAAGGATGCACGTGCACCGCCGTGCAAAGCGGGGCTTGGGCAGTTTTGACGCGTCAGGCGATGCGGTCGGACCCGAAATAGGCATGAAGCGGTGCCGGGAGCAGGACGGTACCGTCGGCCTGCTGGTAGGTTTCGAGCAGTGCGACCATGAGACGGGGGAGTGCGGTTCCCGAGCCGTTGAGGGTGTGGCAGAATTTATTTTTGCCGTCGGAGTCCTTGTAGCGAAGGTTCATGCGGCGCGCCTGAAAGTCGCCGAAGCTGGAGCAGCTGGAGACTTCGAGGTAGCTGTTCTGGCCGGGCGCCCAGACTTCGATGTCATAGGTGCGGGTGGAGCCGAAGCCGATGTCCCCGGTGCAAAGTTCGATGGTCCGGTAGTGAAGGCCGAGGATTTGAAGGACGCGTTCCGCGTCGGAAGTGAGGGCTTCGAGTTCGGCTGCGGAGGCTTCCGGGGTGGTGATTTTGACGAGCTCCACCTTGTCGAACTGGTGCATGCGGATGAGTCCGCGGGTGCCGAGACCGGCCGAACCAGCTTCCCTGCGGAAGCAGGGGGTGTAGGCTGCGTAGCGGACCGGTAGTTGTTCTAGAGAAAGGATTTCCTCGCGGTGCAGATTGGTGACGGGGACCTCGGCGGTCGGTGCGAGGTAGAGTTCGTCGCGGTCGCAGCGGTAGAGTTGCTCCTCAAACTTCGGAAGCTGGGAAGTTCCGACGAGGGCCTCCGGACGCACGACGAACGGGGTGCTCATTTCCGTGTAGCCGTGGTTGCGTGTGTGGAGGTCGAGGAGGAAGTTGAGCAGGGCGCGTTCTAGCCGGGCGCCCTGGCCTGTGAAGCAGACGAAGGCGCTTCCTGAGATTTTTGCGGCACGTTCGAAGTCGAAAAGGGAGAGGGATTCGCCCAGTTCGACGTGGCTTTTGGGCGTGAAGGAGTAGGATGGGGCTTCTCCCCAGACGCGGATTTCGGGGTTGGCCGAGGCGTCTTCACCGACAGGGCAGCCCTCGTGGGGGAGGTTGGGAAGCTGGAGGAGGAGGTCGCGCTGGCGGACGTCGAGCGCGGCGCTTTCCTCGTTGAGACGAGCGACGGAGTCGCCCAGCGAGCGCACTTCGGCTTCGACGCTGGAAGTGTCCTCTCCTTTGGCTTTGCGCATGCCGATTTCCTTGCTCATGCGTTTGCGCTCGGACTGGAGCGTCTGGAGCTGCGTTTCCGCGGCGCGCCGGAGCCTGTCACACTCGAGTACGTCTTGGATGCGCAGATGGGCATCACCGCCGCGCGCGGCGAGGCGTTGGATGACTTGCTCTGTGTGTTCGCGAATGAGGCGGATGTCTAACATAGGAAAGTTACACAGTTCTCAGAAGCCGGCCTTCTGGGCAAGGGCGGAGAGACGGAGCCCGGAGGAGGGGCGGTAGTTGCGAGTCTCCGCGGACGGGACTCGTTAGATGGCGCGGAAGGGCGCGCCCAAGGAGTTGGAGCGCCGTTCTCGCGTTGGACGCCTCGGGGCGGGTGCCTAATGCTGGACGTCTGGATCTGCGGAATGGGGAGTGGTAGAGGGGGCTGCGGGACTGGGCGTCTCCGGGTGGTCCAAGGTGAACCACTCTGGGTTGGGCCTGGGTCGGGCGGCGATGTCTTCAAGATCCCGTTTGGAGCGTCCTTCTTTCTTTGCCGCATGCAGCTTCAGGGCAATCAAGTGTTCAAAAGTAGGAACCTTGATGGATGTTTCATCGATCTGAAATTCTTCGGCAGGGCTCCAGAGGTTTGTGAATGTGGGGCCATCCACCAGCATCAGATCGATGACTAGAAAAGGATTGAGGCGGTGTCTGAAACGTTGAAACGCTCCAACCCTGTCAAATCTTTCAAATCCAGCCTCGGTAAGCGAACGGCCGAAGGATTCTGAATCCTTCATGGCGCAGAGGCAGTCCACATCGAGTGTCTGCCGGGCGTAGCCGTAGGCCTGAAGAGCCCACCCTCCTATGAGTAAAAACTGGAGGGATTGCTCGCAACGGATGCGGTTGAGCAGTTCAAAGATGGCCCGCACGGCCGAACGTTGCCAGCGGGGAGACTTGGGAGACTTGAGTGCAAGACGGTGAATGTCGATGAGTGAAGCCCACTGATGCATTCGCACGCCGCACTCGTTTACAGGGACGGCCATCTTTTGTGTTCCGAAGGGCAAAATTGGGGTGCATAAGGTTGCATCACTTCCAATGGGCAATCTATCGTCCGGGAAGTGTGGCGATGGGAGGTCTTTTAAGCCTGCCTTCTCTCTAACAACTCTGGCCGCATACCCTGATTTTACATTCGATTTTACAGATGAATCCCCGGCTTTTTCTAGCAGGCCACACCGGAATGGTTGGCTCGGCATTGCGCAGGTATGCCGCCGAATGCGGATCCTGGGACATCATCACCGCTCCGAGGAGCGTCCTCGACCTCTGTGACTCGGCGGCGACCACTGCGTTTTTGCAAGCCAATAAACCAGAGGTGGTTATCATTGCCGCCGCCCGGGTGGGGGGCATACATGCCAATAACTCTCTGCCTGCGAACTTCCTGTTTGAAAACATTCAGATAGCAAGCAATCTGATTCACGCCAGCTTCCTCTCTGGTGTGAAGCGGGTCCTGTTTCTTGGCAGTTCATGTATATACCCAAAGTTTGCCCCGCAGCCGATGAGTGAGGACGCCCTCCTGTCGGGTAGTTTGGAGCCCACGAACGAAGCCTACGCGCTTGCCAAGATTGCCGGGTTGAAGCTTTGCGCTGCGTATCGACGCCAGCACGGATGTCTTTTTCACTCCGCGATGCCGACCAACCTCTACGGGCCGGGCGATAACTACCACCCGGAATATTCCCATGTGATACCGGGAATGCTGCGGCGCTTTCACGAGGCCAAAGTACAGCACAGCCCGGAGGTGTCGATCTGGGGAACTGGCACTCCCCGCCGCGAGTTCTTGCATGTGGACGATCTTGCGAAAGGCTGTTTTCACCTCCTCGGAATCGAAAATCCTCCTGATTGGGTGAACGTGGGCTGGGGGGAGGACCTCAGTATTTCGGAATTGGCCTCGCAGGTGGCGGAAACCGTCGGATATCACGGCCGGATTGTGAACGATCTGGGCAAGCCGGATGGCACTCCTTGTAAACTTCTAGACACAAGTTTGATGAAGTCTCTTGGATGGAGTCCATCCATCAGGCTGCCCGAGGGTCTGCGATCCGCCTACGGGGACTTCCTCGCGCGGGATCTCGAAAAAACGCTGCGTTGCTGATATTGTTCGAATAACGTTTTGATAATGAAAGTTGCCCTGATCACCGGAATCACCGGACAAGACGGTTCGTATCTCGCTGAACAGCTTCTTGAGAAAGGCTACAAGGTGCACGGGATGATCCGGCGCAGCTCCTCGTTTAACACCGGGCGGATCGACCATTTGTACAACGACCCGTCAGTCCACGGTGTTTCGCTTTTTCTGCACCATGGAGATTTGACCGACTCCAGCAACCTGAACCGTATTCTTGAGCGCACGGCACCAGACGAGATTTACAATCTCGCAGCACAAAGCCATGTGAAGGTGTCCTTCGAGGTGCCTGAATATACTTCAGAAGTCGATGGAATCGGAACTTTGCGTTTTTTGGATGCAATCAAGGAGGTTGGACTCAAAGAAAAGACGCGGTTTTACCAGGCGTCGACGAGCGAACTTTACGGGAAGGTGCAAGCGGTTCCGCAGGACGAGAACACCCCTTTCTATCCACGCTCACCTTACGCCGTGGCCAAGATCTATGCCTACTGGATGGTGGTGAACTACCGGGAAGCCTACGGGATTCATGCCTCCAACGGGATTTTGTTCAACCACGAGTCGCCGCGACGGGGCGAGACTTTTGTGACGCGTAAAATCACGATGGCTGCCGCTCGGATCAAGGCAGGCCTCCAAGACCGCCTGCTGCTGGGAAATCTCGATGCACGCAGGGATTGGGGTTACGCGCCCGAATACACCGAAGGAATGTGGAGAGTCCTGCAGCAGCAAGATCCTGACGATTACGTGCTAGCAACGAATGAAATGCATACGGTGAGGGAGTTTGTGGATCTGGCTTTCCAGCATCTCGGGATGCGCCTCCGGTTCGAGGGGGCAGGCGAAAGCGAGGTCGGGGTGGATGAAGAATCCGGCCGCGTGCTAGTCGCAGTGAACCCGCGTTACTACCGCCCGACGGAGGTTGAGCAGTTGTTGGGCAATCCCGCCAAAGCGCTGAGACAACTCGGTTGGAGTCCTCAAACCAAGTTTGCGGACCTCGTGAGGATCATGGCCGAGGCTGACTGGCGCGCTTTAGATCGGTCTGAATCAAGTCCGCTGGGTTGACTAAGCGAAGCATCATCGGAGCGATGTAAACCGAGGGTGTGAAATTTTTCAAAAAGATGTCCATCCATATTGAATCGGTCAGGGTTTCCGAATGTAAGGGCTTTTCGATTGTAATTCCGACTTGGTGCAACCTTGAATTCCTCAAGATATGCCTTAGGTCTTTGCAGCAAAACTCTCAAATGCAGCATCAAGTGATTGTGCATTTGAACGATGGAAAAGATGGAAGTGCGGACTATGTGCGCGAGCTCGGAATTGATTTCACCGAGAGCGAAGAAAATATAGGAGTTTGTTATGCTGTAAACCTAGCCGCTTCCCTTGCGCGTCATGATTGGCTTCTTTTCCTTAATGATGACATGTATTGTTGCCCTGGATGGGACATTGAATTGGCTAAAAAAATCGATCAAATTGGCCATGACGGTTGTATGTTGTCTGGAACGATGATTGAGCCGTTTGAGACGGGGAATTCGTGTGTGGCAGTGAAAGATTTCGGCAGGGGTGCCTCTAGTTTTGACGAAGCAGGATTGCTCTCGGCGTATTCGTCACTCGCCAAGGCGGATTGGAACGGCGCTACATGGCCGCCTACGCTCCTAAGCAAACGCTGGTGGAATGCCATTGGTGGGTTCAGCACAGACTTTTCTCCGGGAATCAGTAGCGATAATGATTTGAGTATGAAAATGTGGCATGCTGGGTGTCGCACTTTTATCGGAGTGGGAACCAGTCTCGTTTACCATTTTGTCTCCCGGAGTACTGCGAAGATCCAAAAAAATAACGGCCGGAGGCAGTTTTTTAAAAAATGGGGTGTGCCGCAGTCGTTATTCGATCGAGCTTTCCTGCGTCGTGGCGAGCAGAATCGAAGTATGGCTCTCCCAGAGCCGACAAGGAATTTTTCCTACTACTCCAATGTCGTAAGGCATTACATGAAGTACGGCCCGTAGGCGACCGGTCATTTTCCTGTGATGCTTTTTTCACGTCGTCTTTCGTTCACCTCATACTCATAAAGTTGAGAATATCGGGTGAAAGTGGAGAATGCTGTGGCAACCGCTATATAAAATCCGGGAAATCCATCCAGGAAGCCGAGGCGGATCAAATAAGCGCGAAAAAACCTCCAGCAAGCTCTACTGATTGTAGAAAATAGCGACCATCTTTTTTTACCCTCAATCTGCCGCTCCAAAAAGTAGTTGGCGAACACGGGCATTTTTAAAGTATGCGAATTGATCGAGGGAAAGGAATAGTGATTTAAATCCACCGGAAGCTTCACATGCTTGCCTTCCAACTCGATTTTATCATGTTCCGCTGATCCCGACCAACGAGCTTTCCCCCGCTCGAAGAGTCGCAAGCTCCAGTCGGGGTACCAATCTCCATGGGTAATCCAACGGCCTAAAAACCACACTTTCCGCCGAAAGGCTGCGCCAGCCGCTTGCCTGTCTGGTTGAGTGATAAAGTTCTTAATGGCGCGAGCCATCTCTTCTGAAACCTCTTCATCTGCATCCAGCGCCAGCACCCAGGGTTGACTGACCTGTGCTAAAGCGAACGCTTTTTGGTCTCTATATCCTTGCCATGGATGTTCAATAACTCTGGCGCCATATCCTTGAGCTACGGCGACAGTGTCATCGGTGCAGTTGTTTACCACGACCACAATTTCGGCAACCCATCCGAAAACGCTGCCCAAACTTTTGTGAAGGTTATGAGCTTCATTGCGCGCAATCATAGACACGCTGATGGGGAGCGCCCCACTTCTATCTACTCGACTGGCGTCCATATCTGCTCTGAATTTTCGCCCAGACCTCGTCTACAGTCACGCCCAGGATACAGGGCGTGCTGCTCTGGCAGTCGGAAAAGTGACCATTACACACACAGGACGAACCAGAGAGTCCTTGGCAATGACGTGACAAAGGGAGCCATTGATTCATGTCGCTCGGACCAAAGATGCCGACCGTCGGAACGCCCAATCCGGCGGCGATGTGTAGTGGCCCAGTATCACCGGATATAAATAGTCCCGCACGCTCAACCACCGAAATAAAAGACGCGAGATTTGGAGTGCTGGGAAGCACATTGGCAGTAGGGACCCTCCGCCTCAACTCGTCGAGAAGCTTCCTTTCGCGGATACTGACTCCAGACGAAAAGAATAGAGGCACATTAGTCTCGATCGCGCGGGTTGCAATTTCAGCCCAACGGTCCACCGGCCATTCTTTTTTCGGTTGGCTGGTGGAAAGGTGGGCGAGCGCCACCCCTTTCTGGGGGAAAATACTTTTTGCGAATGGTTCCCACGTAGGATCCGAATGAACCTCTGGTTCTGTATTAGTAGGTGGTGGAACGTTCCAAGCCTTCAGCGTGTGGATGTCACGCTGGACTTCATGAAGCCCGTTCGGAGCCTTTAAAATTTCCTGCGTATAGCAGCAGCGTCTCCCACGGAACCCATTATCACTAAGGCTTCCAAGGCGCTCACGCGCCCCCACGAGCAGGCTTAGCAGCGCACCCCGATCATTGCCTTCGAAGTCGATCGAGCGATTGAAATTCTTCATTCGCAACTGGATGACTGTGTTAATGGAGTGCCGAAGGGCCCCATTTTGGAAGCCTTTCTGAATACCCCAAACCTTTTCAATCCACGGGATATTTTGCAAAACAGCGACAGCTTCACTCCTGACCAATACATGCAACTCTGAATCAGCCCAATGCTCCTTCAGTGCCCTGAGAGCCGGAACCATCATGGCCACGTCCCCGAGAAGCTTGAACTTTACCGCAAGAATTTTCACAGAAGTGAGCTTAATGGAATGGAGTGATCACCACAAAAGGGACGGAAAAGTTTCAAGGGAGTTTTGCGTGATGCAATCGTGAATTGTGTCGCTTCGGCGATCGTGTGACAGGCTTGGAGATTCTATGAAGCCCAGTGGTTGTTTGTTTGGAGCTGGAGTGTGAGATGCTAGGTGGGTCCGGAGGTCCGTGGGTAAGTTTTCGGAGCGCTTTCAGCCTTGTGCTGAGATGGCCCCTTGTGCTGAATCGAACTCTGTCTACTGACGACCTTATGTGTTGGCATGTAACAGTTCGCTCCAATGGTTGCCGTTTATCGCAGCTTGAAGAGCAGGTATTTCTATGAAATCATATTCCCAATTCGGCGAGGATAAACTCATATTTGATTATTTCAATAAACACGATGGCGTATTTGTTGAAATAGGTGCAAACGATCCTGTTAACCTCTCGCAAACATATTTACTTGAGCAAAATGGATGGACCGGAGTTTTAGTGGAGCCGCTTCCGCACCTTGCTGAAAAATTAAGACTGCTGCGACCCCGAAGCAGGGTATTTGAATGCGCTGCGGCTTCTCCTCTGCGCCGCGGAGAATCTTTTATTTACACTGGAGAGAATGACTCCTTGGCAAGTCTGGGAGAAGAAACTGGAGGGGATAGAATAACGGTGAAAACCCGGACAATGGACGAGATCCTGTTGGAGGCTGGGTGTGGCAAAATTGATTTTCTGTCGATGGATGTGGAAGGGTTTGAAATGGAGGTTTTTGCCGGCTTTGATCTGGCGAGATGGGCGCCCGCTTTGATTGTGATCGAGGATCATGTGCATGATCTTCAGAAGCATCGTTACATGATATCGCAAGGTTACAAACTAGTGAATCGCTTGGGGTGTAACAATTGGTATATTCCCTCTAGCCTGCCCTGGAAAGGTCCCTGCCACCTCTCTGCTTTTGAGCGAGTTAGAAAGTTTTACCTTGCTCTACCGCTCCGGAAGATGAAGCTCTCTTTGAAGCGGAATAAAATCCTCCGATAAAGCGGATTGCTGAAATGAAATCGCTGCGCGGAGAAATCAGGCTATTTTTATATGGAGTAAGCCGTTCTGAATCCGTTTGTGCATGTCGGTGGTCGGACCGGGACGCGGCATCGACAACATGGAGGTTCTGAACTCGGAGCTGATGCCTTAATTCGAAGGGCCTAAAAAGGTTTAGATGGATTTGGCCTTCGCGCGGAAGTGAGTCGCGACGTATGCAATATCCTCGGGCGTGATGTTTGCGTGGTTTGGCAAGTACAGACCGTAGTCGTGAACCTTGTCAGCTACCTTGAGGTGCGTGGGGCCATACTTCTTGATCCAGAACGGCTGGCGTCCCATTGACCCGCAGACCAACGGTCGGCATTCGATACCTTGGGACAGCAGGTATTTCGAAAGCTCAAGGCGGTTGGCTGCAAAAGTGCCGAAGGCGAAACTAGAGACGAAGCTGTCATTGCTATGCTGCGCGAAGAATTCGGGCAAGGCTTGGCGGTACAACTCGAAGTTCCTGGAGCGTACCTTGGCGATATCTGGCAGGCGTTTCAACTGGAGCCGACCGAGGTATGCGTTCAGGTCAGTGGAACGGAGGTTGTATCCCGCGTAGTAGAAGCTGTAGAACTCGCGAAAGTCGTCAATTTCGTATTCTTGTTTCCAAGCCTGTCGGTCCACCTCCGGCACGTCGCGTGACCAGCCATGAGAGCGGATGGAGAGCATCACGCTGTAGAGCTTGTCATCGCTGAGCGTGATAGCGCCGCCTTCGATGCTCGAGATGTGGTGGCCGTAGTAGAAGGAGAAGGACCCGGCGAGGGAAAGCGCGCCTGTCTTCTTGCCTTTGTATTCGGATCCCAAGGCTTCACAAGCATCCTCGATGACAAGGCAACCGTACTGGTCACAGAGGGAATTAATGGCGTCCATCTGGTTAGGGTGGCCCAAGATGTGAACGAGTATTAATAGCGCCGGACGTTCCTTTTTGAGCAGGTCCTCGAGGTGATTGAGATCAACGCCCAGGTCATTCGGGTCGGAATCGCAGAGGAAACACTCAAATCCCAGCTGCATGAACGGAGACAACGTGGTGATCCATGAGACGGCCGGGACGATAACCTTTTTGTTCCGGAGGTAACCAGCTTCGAGGAGGCTGGAGGCCATGAGGAGATTAGCGGACGAGCCGCTGTTGACCATGATGCTGTACTTACTGCCCGTGTAGGCGGCGAACTCGGCCTCGAACTCACGGGTGAGCGGCCCTTTGGTCAGCTGCTTGCCTTCCTGTATCCAGTTGGCAAGCGAGCGAATCTCTTCCTCTGATATCGTATTTTCGGCCAGCTTGATAGAACGCTTAGTCATGGTAAATCAGGGGCGCTTAGGATGGAACAGGCGGTCTATGCCGCGATGGATCTTGGCTAGAAAGCGCAAAAACGAAAGCCAGACTCGGGCCGGTGAGTCGAGACGGAAGGTCTTCACCAGCCAAGCGATGGTGTAATAGAGCCTGGCCTCCTCGTAGGCTCGGTCAAGGGCCTGCTTTCGTGCTGCATCTTTATGCGCATCGATGGTGATCGAGCCCTCATGTGAAGAAAACACCGCCAGGGGCTCGTCCACATAGCCGAATTTTTTGTAGTCCAAAGTGGTCATGGCCGTCATCAGCCAATCTGGGCCCACGCCGCGGTATTCGAACCGTGTGAAAGGAACCCGCCCCACTATCAGGTGATTGATGATATCTTTGCGGCGGATCAGAGTCGCACCAGGGGAAACCAGGCCCTTGATTTGGTCGGACATGAAACGGCGGACGGAGTAGACTCCCGTCGGTCCCAGGTTAGTGAAGAGGTAGGAGAGTCGCTGCTGCGTGGCATCGTCGCGGACTTCCGCACACGAAAGGCAAAAGGCGACGTCCGGGCCCATCAATGCCATGCACTTCTCGATGAACGTCGGAGCGATGAAATCGTCGTCATAGTTGATATGGACAAACTCACCCGATGCCGAAACGACGCCATCTAGCCAAGCGAAATGGACGCCAGAATCGTGTTCGCGGCGCACGTAGCGGATTCGGTCGCCATATGAGCGGGCAACTGCCGGGGTATCATCGGTGCTGCCATGATCGCAGACTACGACTTCACAGGTGAGCGTCTGCGCTAAGGCAGAGTCGATGCATCGCCGGAGCATGCCTGAGCGGTTGAAGGTCGGAATAACAATAGAGACCCGCTGGGTGTTCATGTGCCGAGAATCTGACGGAGACGGGAGATGTCGGCAACCAAGGAGGATGGGCTTCCCTCGGAGGCGTTGACGATCTGCAGGATCCGAGGGGCCAGCGATTGCACGAAATCACCTATCTTCGTGCCGTGACCAGAGCCAATGTTGACTATGCCTGTGGCCTGCTTGTTCATCAAAGCACGGACCTTGGTGACAACCTCATCTGCCCGGGAGAGGTCGCGGACGTCGTCCGCACCGAACAGCCGGAACGGCTGGGCAAGGTTCTCGGTGGCAAACCGGCGCTGTAAGGATGGATATAGGAAAGATCCAGACTGGGATGGGTGGTAGAAGCTGAAAATACGCCCGATGCAATAGGGTACGCCGGCGGCTTCCGCAGAAGCCTCGACGACCTGCTCGCCCAAGCGCTTCGAAAGGCCATAAAGGTTGATGGGGGCAACCGGTGCGGACTCGCTGATGGGCGCAGACTGCGGATTGTAGACGTGGCTGCTACTCGCATAAAATAACCAGGGTTTTTGCGGCAGCGGGCTGAGTTCGGCTATGAGGTTGGCTGTTCCTCCGACGTTGACCTGAAAGGCGTGGGCAGGGTTGGCCTGAACAGATTGGGTCGGAACCAAGGCAGCTAAGTGGACAATAGCGTCGAAGCGGTAGGCTTGCAGCCAAGCCCGGAGTTCCTCCGCCCGACAAATATCGCCCGAAAAGCAATCGTGGAGTGAACCGGCAGCAGACAGTTGCGCCTGAAGAAGCTTTCCCAGCGTGCCCCGACCACCTGTGATGCCTATGCGCATAGCCATAGAAATGTATTGCACATGCAATAATTCGGTTTTGACATGAAGCCGTCTTGGTTTGGTTTTAGCAGTTCCGGCGGAGCCGTTTGACTCCTGCAGAGGCCCCTTTGCTCTGCACGCCGCAAAAGGAAGGGGGCTTTTCTAATTTGCAGCGCTAGCTTCCGGACGGCCCTATTCGTCGTTAACGGTAAGATCGCAGGGCAGCTGTCATTTAATAATGTGTTTCAATAGGTCTTGCAATTGGTTCTCCCAAGCACCCACTCCAAAGCTGGTTAGAGCTGTTTGGCGCATATTCACAATATTCACACAAGAATGATGAATGTTTTTTGATGCCGCAGAGAGCCATTCATCCATAAGTTGGGGGCGTTTGTCGATGGGTATCAATGGATAGTTTTTACCTAGTGTGTAAGGTAGTGCTCCAACGCTAAACGCCAAGAGTGGACAGTTCATCATAATCGCCTCTAAGGCAGAAAGTCCGAAGCTCTCAGCGAGTGTGCCTGGCTGAATGGCGAGGTCAGCTGCCGCCAGAATTTCAGGCACGTCGCTTCTGGGACCCAGAAATTGTATTCGCCCACGGCTCGCGAATTGGAGCCGTTGAATTTCTTCGAGATCTGCGCCGTGTCCCGGGCCAGCGATAACGAGTCGTGCATTTTTTGGAAAGCGGGGGTCGTCAAGAAAGCTTTTAGCCAACCATGGTTGCCCTTTTGCAGCTCCAATCCGGCCGATGCAAACGGCTATGTGGTCGGACTCGTGCCAGCCGAAATTTCGACGCAGAAGCTCTCTGTCGTAAAGTGCTGGATTGAAGCGACCCTCGTCGGTGCGCGGATTGAGCGTGAAAACTTTTGAGGGAAGGATCCCTGTCTGGTTCGCATGCTCGGCAACGGGAGCGCTAGCCACTAACCTGTCCGCCCGGCCTGCGCCGTAGCGAAGCCATTTCTTTGGACAGGATTCGTCATGAAAACGGTACTCTCCTTGCCACATCGACAGGACTGGTCTGTTGGCTGATCTAAAAAGTAACGCAGCCCATAGGGTGTAAAAATCGCCGGAAAACAGAATCTGTTTTTTTGAGTCGCGTGAAAGAAAGGCTCTTACCTTTGAAATAAACTGCGGTAAGTGGATCCAGCTGGCGGGTTTCCGGGGATAGGGAAACGGAACAACCAGTTGGTCGTTTGTGGTTGCTGCAAACCGATCAAAAAGTTCACCCTTGGCAGATGAGACTAGGCGGGTGGACCAGCCTTGATCACGAAGGCACTCCAGTATGCTCAGCGCACTCAGTTCTGCTCCGCCCAAGCTTGTACCTTTAAAAAACAGGACGATGGAAGGCTTGGATGACATTCAAAGATGGTTTGTCACGTGTAGGGTAGTGTATTGTCCTTAATTTGTCGCGGTGCTTCTGATTACAGCTTGTGCTGGGGATTCTATGGAAATTTATTCTTTAAGTAGTCCGTTGCAGCATGTGCAGCGAATTGAAGCTCGGCGGTTTTTTGGGTTGCGTAATCCGTTTATTAAACAGTTTTATGTCGCTGCCAGTTTTAAAAATTAGATTTACTGACGAGGTTTACGGTGTAGGAAATTATCCGTATATCGTGCGTGCCCTTGAACGGCATTTCGCGATTCGCGAGAGTGAGGATCCAGATCTCGTGGTTTTTGGGGAAGGTAAGGGATATGAGTACAAGCGGTATCGAAAAGCCGTTCGGATCTATGTCGCCGTGGAGAATAGATATCCGAACTTCGCGGAATGTGACTACGCTTTGACGTTTCTATATCTGGAAGATCCGAGGCACCTTAGGATGCCGATGTATGTATTTGATTCAGAGCCCGATAAGTTGATTCGGGATTCGTCTTATGCGGATGAAATCCAGGCAGAAGAGCGCGATTTTTGTGCGTTTGTCGTTTCGAATGCATCTCGGCGTACCGAGAGAAGGATGCAGTTTTTTGAGAAGCTCAATGCAATCCGAACGGTAAATTCAGGGGGGAGAGCGTTTAATAACGTTGGGGGACCGGTTGCCGATAAGGCTGCGTTTCTGCGGAAGCACCGGTTTAATTTGTGTTTTGAGAATCATTCTTGGCCCGGTTATACCACAGAAAAACTCGGTCATGCACTGGCGGCGGGCTGCATACCGATTTACTGGGGCAACCCGGCAGTCGCGGCGGATTTCAATCCCGCCAGCTTTATCAATGTTTCAGACTTTGCTTGTGACGGGGCGGCTATGGATCACATTTTGGAGGTGGCGGAAAGCCCCAGCTTGCAGCGGAAGTATCTACAAGCGCCAAGCTTCGCTGGGAATCAATTAAACCAGTATTACGATCTGGACCGACTGGCCGACTTTTTTCGTAGGGCTGTAACTTCGCCTAAACGGGATCGCGCGAGGATTTCGTTCCGGCCAACAGTGTTCAAATTGCAGAGAAAATTTGGACTGTGTTAGCCAGCATTAATGTTTGCGTTCGTTACTGATTCCCGTGGCATTTTAACCCTGAGAGAGGGCCAGGGTCAGGTTAGATTCTAAATCCTTCAACTGTGCTCGTAATTGCTTCTTTTCGGAACGGATTTTCCAGCCTCTGGGGCCAGCCGATTTGAGCTTTCCAAACAAACTCGTTTTCAAAACCTCTAATTCATGCTGCACGAGGGCCGTCAATTCCCCTATGTCACAAATAGAAGTCGTTAGGTCCAGGACCTTGGCAGATTTTGAGTCCGTGAGCCTAAGCTGAGCGATCTGCGCCCTAGCTGCCTTTGCTGCCAGCCGGGCTAACTCTAGCTTTCGATCAGGGGAAGCTTGTGCGTGTTGATTTGGATGCAATAAAAATGTGGAGCCTTGTCGTGGGGTGATTCCAAATCGCACTTTAGCCGCGTTTTCTAAAAGCCAGAAAAAATCTCCGGCACTTCCGTATTGTGAGGGAAAAGGAATCCTTTTAATGAATTCGCACCGGTACAAGTTGCTGGCTGAACTGCCAATTGGAGTGTTCATACCGTGAACGAACGCAAAACGGACTGCGTAGGCGAGGAGGGATTCGGAGGTGAGCACTGTAGCGTTCTGTAAGCCGAGTTCCTCCGAAATGGTTTGTGATGGGGTTCCCCCTCGAGGCGCTTCAGAGCCATCTGAACGTAGTATCTGTGGCGGACTGCAAATCAAATCGCATTCTAAAGTATCCGCCGCCGCTGCGAGGTGTAGTAAGTGGCTCCGACTAATTGTATCTCCGATGGTCGAAACGTAAGCCCATTCGGTTTCTAGGTGATGCAATCCGTAATTCCAGGAAGGATAAAGTCCAGGAGGGTGCCGTAAGAATTTGAGATTCGGATGCTTTATCCTTTCTCTCAAAATGTCCTCGGTGCCGTCTATCGATTCGCTGTCGACGACCACAACTTGAGCCACAGCATCTAACCATGTATCCATGCTGTCCAGATGCATGGAGAGTCTTTCAGCTGAATTCCGCGTGGGAATTACAACACCAATGCGATTCATGCTCGTTTCAAAGTATTTGATCTGCCGCGTTCGATCTGGCTCTCTGAGTGCCTCACAGAGGGTGCGATCATCTGCTCGTCTGGGTTTTTCGTATTCAATAATGCTTCAGAAGCTGCTACCAGCGATTCTGACTCTATTCCTTCCATTCCCGCCTCGCTCACCTCGCCAAACAGGGTGCGATGCTGTCGGCCTTCGGGAATCCATTCTGTCGCGCCCTCGTAACGGCGGAACCAAGAGACGCTGGGAGTGCCAGTCATTACCGCGACGTGAAGCCCTCCTGAATCTCCTCCTAGATGCAGACGGCTCATGCTGAGAACCGCAACCATTTCAACAAGATTCAAGGTGCCGGCAAAGGTTCTGTGTGGTGCAAAGTCTAATTGGTCGAGCAACAGTTTCAGTTTGTCGCGCTCGCGTTGATTATTCGCGCAAGAGAGGACCATCAAAAGTTCCGGTCTTTGGCGGTGTAGTTTGTTGAGGGCTGCCGCGAGAGTATTGAGGGGCAGCTCTTTATGATCCTGAGTTGTAAATGGGCTGATATGGATTACCCGCCGGCAATCGTCCGGGGGAACATTTAGAAGCTGGGCGACCGATTGCCGCACCTGGTTTGGGATGGTTATGCGGTACTCTAGTCGGGAACAGACAATCCCTGCGGAGCGTATAAAGGCACAGTGTTGCTGTGACACAATTGTGCCCCCTCTAAGGGATACAATAGGATGGGTAAACATTACCCGATTCTTCAGCGTTAAAGAGCGGCATCGGCCCAACCTCAGCGGGGCGCCGCTGAGCCAAGTAAGTATGCTGGAGCGGTCAGAGCCATTTAAATTGAGAACAGCATCAAAGCGGGCACCACGGATTCTGTGGATTCTATCCCAATCCTGCCAGGGTTTTGGGCCCTTTGGGAAGCGCGGGTAGCCCCATACCTGATCAATCCAAGGCGTGATATGTAACAGGGACGTTATATGTTCGGCCACCATAACGTGCAGCTCTGCCGCGGGCCAAGCCTCGCGTATCGCCCAAAGAGCTGGCAGAAGGTGGATCGTGTCCCCAAGAAATCCGAGATCCAGCACAAGCAACTTGCGAGCGTCTTTCGCTTGGTCATAAAAAGTCTGGAGCTTGCCCACGATGAAAATTTATAGGGACATCGTCCGTCGGTAAAAGTTTAAAGCGAGGTGGTGGGGGCCGCTATTCAAAAACCGTCGCACGCCTCTAAGTGTCCGCCACTATACTGGCCCGGGTTGGGGCGCTGAGGTTCACTCCCGCGCCGGGCCGGGGATAAAGGCAGGCTCGCAAGCGCCAGTATTGCTAACCGGACAGATCCCGATCTGCTAAATTTACGCGTGGTTTTCCCATGCTGAAGTAGGGAAGGTCCATGGGCTTTGGCTGCTCTTTTATCTTCTGCAGCAGTCCCCGGCGAAGAAGTTCATTAACGACTTCTGACATGTCCTTGCCTTCCGCGTGTGCCTTGGCGCGGATTCCATCGAGGATACCCTCTTCCAGAACAAGTGTTGTCCGCTTCATGCATACAAGCATACCGCACGAATGGGTGTGTGCAAATGGGCTCGTTGGGTGATGCCCTTAAGGCTGCAGACAGGAAAGCGTGAGTGCTGCGGAGGTTGACCGGGGGGGGAGTGAAAAAGTAAGTGGCCCACCTCTTCTTGGGGTGGCCTCGAGAACAGGTATTGCTCATTTGGCAGATGTGCAGTGGCGTGCTCCCCAAAACTTGATCCAGTTGTTATGAGAGTCGGCGGCGCGTAAGCGTCGCCCAACTCTCAAGATGAAACGCAAACGCCACACCCCTGAAGAGATCATCAAAAAGCTGCGTGAAGCAGCAACACTGCTGGCTGGAGGCC
>CANFTB010000034.1 GCA_947449735.1 Chthoniobacteraceae bacterium
AGAGGCTCCCAAAGCAGAGGCTCCCAAGGCAGAAGCTCCCAAGGCAGAAGCTCCCAAGGCAGAAGCTCCCAAGGCAGAAGCTCCCAAGGCAGAAGCTCCCAAGGCAGAAGCTCCCAAGGCAGAAGCTCCCAAGGCAAGCGCTTCCGGATCATCGTCTGAAGATGCAGCACAGGCAGCCGGAGACGCCGAACCTGCCGCGCCTCGCAAGTACAGCGACGCCCTCAAGCTGATGGGCAAGGGGCGCTGGCCGTTGCCTCGTGCCGTTTACTCCTACGCACTCGAACGTCTGTTTGAGATGGGGGCCAAGGTGATCGTGATAGACATCCTTTACGTTTCCTCCCAGACATCCATGGACCCGCGCTTGAATGCGGCCCTTGACCGTTTGGACGAGGCCAAGCAGTCCGTTGGAATTTCAGATGAAATCATCGGCGAGTTGGAGCGTGTTCTGGACGACGAAGGCGATCTGACGCCCGCGATCTATCTCGGGCTGCAGAGGCTTGAGGCGGCCAAGGCTGGGCTCAAGCTTACGGACGTCCAGATGGCGCGCATCAAGCGGATCATCGAGCGCGAAGGAAAGCGCATTCTGGACGGGGACGAGCCTTTCGCTGCTACCCTGGAAAGACACCGCGGCAAGGTGGTGCTCGCCTTCTCGAACAACAAGTCGGTCGATGAAAACGGCAAGGCGACGATTCAATTTTTGAAGCCGAACCCGGTCCTCACTGAGGCGTTGGGGACGGATGGTTTGGGTTACGCGTTCTTCCAGCCGGATGTGGACGGCGTTGTCCGTCGCGTTGAAAGTTACACTTCCCAGTTCAAGGAGAGCAACATGGCCCACCTCCAGAGCGGGCCTGATGACTGGGCACGTTTTTCGCCGTTGGGAGTGACCAAGTTCACCGGGAAAAAAGTGCCAGAGCAGCGCGAGATCATCAACTACCGCGGCGCCGCGGGAACTTTCGAGGTGATGCCGATCGAGGAGCTTTTCAGCGACTCGATTTTGAAGGCGGACCCCCGATATGAGGGTGGAAACCGGTTCAAGGACAAACTGGTCTATCTGGGACCGATTTCGGAAACCTTCCACGACGAGCACCGCACGCCGCTGGGCACAGAACCCGGGGTGGAGATTCACGCCAACTACGGAGCCGCATTGCTTGATGCGAAACCCATTTTAGAATTTCCGAGGAGCAAGGAAATCTGGGTATTGGTTGCAGCTTTACTTGTTTCGGCCGTGCTGCTGCTGGCGCTGGAGCGCGTGCTGCTTCGCTTGGCGCTCGGCTTGGGCGCGGTGGTGGCCTATGTGGTGGCCAGTTATATCATGTTTGCAAATCACCACGTGATGCTGCCCATGGTGGTGCCTCTTCTGGCGGTTGTCGCCGTTGGCGGTGTGATCACGATGTTCGACTTTATGATCGAACAGTTGGAAAAGGCGCATGTTCGCGGAGTGCTCGACAAGTATGTTTCGAGCAACGTTGCCAGCATGGTGATCAACCAGGGGGACACATTCGATCAGGCTTTGCGCGGACAAAACAAGGCCGTTAGCGTCCTATTCTCGGATATTCGCGGATTTACGTCGCTGTCGGAGTCGCGCACTCCCGAAATGCTGGTGGCCCAGTTGAACGAGTACTTCCTGCAGATGGTGGACCGGGTTCTTGGGCAGCAGGGGACCTTGCAGAAATTCATCGGGGACGCGATCATGGCGGTCTGGGGGGACACCCACTCGCTGGGGGTTGAGACGGACTGTCTCGGAGCGGTGCGGGCTGCGCTCAAGATGCGCGTTGCGCTGGCCGAGTTGAACGCCGGTTGGGAGCCAAACCCGGATCGTGAGGAACTGCACATCGGAGTGGGGATTAACCATGGCCACGTGGTTGTGGGTGAGCTTGGGCATCCGCAGCGTATGGAGTTCACCTGTTTGGGTGACGGAGTGAATCTGGCGGCTCGACTGGAGAGTGCCACCAAGCAGTTCGGAGTCGACATCCTCGTTGCCGAGGAGGCTGAAAAGCTGACCAAGGACAAGGTGGTGTACAGGCGTGTGGATCTTGCCGTGTTCAAGGGCAAGACGCAGCCGATCCTGGTCTTCACCCCGCTGGGTGAGGTGGGAATGGATGTTCCCGCCTGGCTTGAAAAATACCACGCTGCCTTGGACCAGTTCCATCAGCGTCAGTTTACCGAGGCGAAGGCCGCCTTTGGCAGCGTGAACACGGAGATGGGCGGGGACGATTATCTGTGCAAGATGTACCAGAAGCGCTGCGATCATTACCTGAGCGAGCCGCCGGCCGAGGGCTGGGATGGATCCTGGACCCTGACGGAAAAATAGAGATACCCACGGGAGCTAGGGGGCCCGGTGAGCCCTGCGTGTTTGTCGTTTGAGCAGAGGAGCAGTGTCGAGTTTACAGCAGAATATGAAATTCCATCCCGCCCTGAATAAAATCCGAGGACGCCTGCGAGTCAGCGGCCTGCACCTGCCTGTAGTGGTTCTGGCCCTTGCTTTGGCGGGCGGCGGTGTTTCTGCCGAGGCTCAGCAGACTGGTGCGGCGGCCGCCGAACAGGCTTCCCGTCAGGGTGAAGCAGTGAGGAGCCAGCAGCAGCTCCAAAAGCAGGCGGAGGATGAGCGTGCTAAGAAGGCTCCCTCCGAGGACGAACCACCCGAAACTTACCCTGGCGAGAATGACGATCTGGGGCCCCAAAAATTGCTGAAGAAAAAAAAGCGGAAGCCGCTTTTTGACTTTTCCAGCGACACGATGCTGACGTGGACGACGAATGCGCTTGCGGTGGGGAAGCAAAAGACTCTCGCGAGTGGCAGGAAAACAGATGCGGCGAGGGATTCTGGCGTTCTGGCGGAAACCCTGTCGCTCGCGTTTGCTCCGCAGCCGCTGGATATAGGCATCGGGAAGCTGGGAATCCGCGCGGGCTACCGCCAGCTGCTCTACGTCTATAACGCCCTTCAAAGTTCCACGCTTAACAAAAACAGCTTTGAAATGGGTACGGCTTTCGTCGGAACAAGCTTAACCTTTTTGGATAATTGGAACGCCTCGCTTGGTTCGGATTACAGTCGGATCCTCAAATTGTCGTCCCCGTCGAGGTCCCCATACAAACACACGTTTGATGCGGGTGATTTTCAGGAGAGCTTTGTGGACTGGTCTCCCAACTGGTCGTTGATGCGCTCCATTAAGCTCTCCGAGAAACTCAGCATGATTGCGATGTACAGCGGCGCCTATCATTTTACCGAGACGGACCCGGTAAACGGCACCAGGGACGGCAGTAATCGGAATGACAAACTGGACGACACTTTGATGGCCAGCCTCATGTATTCCGTGAACTCCAAGTGGATGCTGCAACCCTCGTTCAGGTTCACCCACTCGTTGTACACGCAACCGAATGAGTTTCAGGTTCATCGCAGGGACATCACCAGCTCTCCAGGCTTTTCGGTGATTTGGACTCCGGCTCCCCAGCTCTCATTCAGAGCATCGGCTGGAGGGGAGTTTCGGAAGTCCAACTTGAACGACGGATCTGCGCCGGATTACAGGAAATTCGAGGCAGCAGTCGGGATTTCGGCGATGATCAAATTCTGATTTTCAAGGTTTCGCCAGCTCATCTCTCGGTTATTACTCCTTCGTGCGAAGGGTACCTCTAGTTTTTTTGGTCGGGCTTTCCTCGATAGCTGGGAAGCTTTTTGCCGCCGACTGGCTTCACTACCGCGGCCCGTCCGCTAATGGCGTAGCCTCGGAGTCTGTCAACCTGCCCCAATCGGGCGCTGCAAAGGTTCTCTGGCGCGCAAAGGTCGGGGTGGGAACGGCGTCCAGCGTCGTGGCGGGCGGGCGTCTTTACACCTCCGGTCACGAAGCCGGCTCCGAGTGGGTTCGGTGCCTGAACGCGGCCTCAGGCGCGGTCGTCTGGGCGCAGCATTATCCGGTTTCCCTGGACCCCAATTTGTTCGAGGGCGGTTCGAGGTCCACCCCCACGATTTCTGGCGATGCTCTCTATGTGCTCAGCCATGAGGGACACGTGACTTGCCTTGATGCTTCGAGCGGCGCAGTCCGCTGGCAGAAGCATCTGGTGCGCGATTTTGGTGGTCGCAAGCCCGGTTGGGGCTTTTCCGGCGCGCCGCTCGTGGACGGTTCGCGTGTTATTGTAGACTGCGGCGGGAGTTCCTCGTCGACCGTGGCCTTGGACGCACGCTCCGGACAGTTGCTGTGGAAAAGCGGCGGCGACCCGGCGGGATACGCTTCTCCGTTGATATTGGATGTTGATGGCCGCCGGACGCTTGTGCTGCTTAAGGGCGGTGCTCTCGTCGGACTGGACCCGGAGAATGGCGCGCAGTGGTGGCGCCATCCCTGGAGCACGAGTTACGATGTCAACGCGGCGACGCCTGTTCAGGTGGCTCCGAACCGTCTTTTGATCTCCTCGGGCTACAATGCGGGCGCGGCAGTGGTGGAAGTTTCAGGAGGGCGCACGCAGGAGGTGTGGCGGACTAAGAACCTGCGCTGCCACATCAATTCGCCGGTGCTTTGGGGAGACGTGGTGTTCGGCGTCGACGGAAACACCGGGGGAGGGAACCTGGTTTGTCTCGACGTGGCCACGGGGGAGCGCCGCTGGGAGGAAAAAAGCGTGAAAGGCGGGGCCGTGATCGCGGCCGGCGGACGCTTGATCTCTGTCTCTGAAAAAGGCGATTTGATCTTTGCGGAGGCCCGAGGCGATGCATTCCGCCAACTGGGCCGCCAGACGGTCCTTACCCAGCGCACTTGGGCCCAGCCGGTCCTTTCAGGCGGGCGCATTTTCCTTCGCGACAACCAGGGCAACATGGTCTGCCTCGGCTTGTAGAGCCCCCCGAACCGGGCTCGACGGCGGCTTGGAAACGAAGCCCGCGCCGCGCGCCTGCGTCATCCCAGCCGGAAACGGACTTCGCGGATGGTGCCTTTGCCAAAACGTTCCTGCAGTTTGAGAAGGAGGGTGCGTTTCCAAACTCTTTCGAGTTCGAAATGTACCGTCGGCTGCAGCACATGCACGACTAGAACCCCCTGGTTGAGCCCTGCGGGAGAGGCGTGGGTCGCGAGAAAGTCTCCCACTACATCCTTCCAAGCAGCCTTGATTTCATCCTCCCGGATGCGCTGGTTGAGCCCCAGGCTGCCGAGGAGTTTCTCGACGAGGGGTCCGGCTGTTTTGGCCGTTTCCTTTGGAAAGCCCTCGTCTGGGAGCCCCCGCCATTCGGCTATGACTCTTGAGCGGATGTTCGGTTTCATGAGGCCCAAAAAAAGCCCCGCATTTTGAATGTGCGAGGCTTCTGAAAATTGGCGGCGAACTTTCGCGCTCTGTGGGGGATTACTCTCCGTCGTCTCCGATGGCCTCGACGGGGCAGCCTTCCATGGCCTCCTTGCAGAGGGTAACCTCCTCGGGGGTTTCGGGCTGTTTAAAAAGGTAGGAGTGGCCCCCGTCGTCGTCCCGTTTGAAGTTGGCGGGCGCCGTTTCGCGGCAAAGATCGCAGTCGATGCACTGGTCGTCGACATAGAAGGCGCCCTGAGTATTTTGAGAGTAGCGGTTGGATGCGTCGGCCATGGCGTGTTGAATAGTGAAAGGGAGATGGACATTAAAACCAGCGGACGGCGTTGCAAACCTTTTTTGAGCCTGTTGCCCGCTTCCTGCGCTGCTTTCCGGGCCACGGTTGGATGGACTCGCACGCCGAGTCCGGATAAGGTTTTTGAACGATGAGCGCGGGTACACACTCCAATCCTGAAATGAACGCCAACAGCGATGCAGAACTTTCGGAACTGGTGGACAAGGTGATTTCCGGCGCGCGGGTTTCGGATGCCGAGGCGCTTCTGCTCTACAAACTGCCGCTGAACGAGCTCGGCGCACTGGCGGACCACAGGCGCAACCTCGCCAAGGGCGCTGCCTATGCGGGCACGGGGGACCGTGTGGTGACCTACATTGTGGACAGAAACGTGAACTACACGAACGTGTGCAACGTGTACTGCAAGTTTTGTGCGTTTTACCGCACGGAAAAGGACGCCGATCACTACGTGCTCAGCCACGCCGAGCTCGAGGAAAAGCTGGGCGAACTGAGCGAGATCGGCGGGGTGCAGGTGCTCTTGCAGGGCGGGCATCACCCAAGGCTCGGAATCTCGCATTACCTTGAGATGCTGTCTTTTATCCGTGGACGGTTTCCCGCGATCAACATTCACGGATTTTCACCACCGGAGTTTCACCACTTTTCGCAGGTGTTTGAGATGCCTGTCGCGGAGGTGATCCGGCGCTTCAAGGAGGCCGGGCTTGGTTCCATTCCGGGAGGTGGCGGGGAGATTCTTGTGGACCGGGTACGCAACCGGATTTCACCCCTCAAAGCAAACAGCGACCAGTGGCTTGGCGTGATGGAGGCGGCTCACGAGCAGGGCTTGAAATCGAGCGCCACTATGATGTTCGGCCACGTGGAAACGCTCGAGGAACGGGTGGAGCACCTCCGCCGCTTGCGCGAGCTTCAGGACCGGACCGGCGGCTTCACCGCCTTCATCTGCTGGACATTTCAGCCAGACAACACAGTGCTCAAGGCGAAGCCCGTGGGTTCCTCGGAGTATCTCAGGATGCAGGCCCTTTCCCGCATCTATCTGGACAACATAGACAACATCCAGAGCAGCTGGGTCACCCAGGGGCCGAAAATCGGGCAGCTCGCCCTCAAATACGGCGCGAACGATTTCGGGTCCGTGATGATGGAGGAAAACGTGGTTTCCAAGGCGGGGACAAGTTTTAGGCTGCAGGCGGAGGAGATCGAGCGCCTCATCTCGGAGGCAGGATACGAGCCGCGGCGCCGCAACACCTGGTACGAGCTCATGCCTGCAGACGCGCCGGCTTTTGTTTGAAGACCGGGGGACTGTAAGGCATTTCCCCGCGCAATCTTCGCTTACGCTGGGGAAGGACCGTCTTCGCCCGAAAAACCAGCCCCTCAGGCCGACGGGGGTTGGAGAGTCTTGAGCCAGGCTTTCCAGCAAATCAGGAAACCCGGAGCGAAGTCGCCCGGCCGGGCGGCGATCCAACGTTCAAGTTGTTCCCTCGTGAACCACGCGCCGCATTCAATCTCGGCGGGCGGAAGGTGGAAGGGCCCCTCGTGCAAGGCACGGTAGAGGCCCACAAATTCATCCCCAGTTTCCTTGCATGCGCCGATGCGGGTCACGAGATGCACAGGGGCGCTGACGCCCAGTTCCTCCTCCAATTCGCGAGGTGCTGTTTCGTCGTAAGACTGGCCTGCGTTCACGTGGCCCGCTGCGCTTGAATCCCACACGAGCGGACAGATGTCCTTCCAGCGGGAACGTTTCTGGAGGAAGAGTTCGCCCCGCTTGTTGAATACGAACACGTGCACAGCGCGGTGGCGCAGCTTTTGGCGGTGCACTTCAAAGCGGGTGTTCTGACCGACGACCCGGTCCTCTTCGTCCACGACATCAAAGATTTCACCGTGGACGTCCTGGGCTCCTGTCGCCGGGTCTGGAGCTGCGCTCTGTCCGTTCCAGGAGGCAAGCCGGCACCACTGGGCGAGCGAGAGAGATTCAGCGCGGGCGGTGGCTGGAACTCCAAGCGCCGCCGCGGCGTCTGGCCAGTCCGGCACCTCCCCGCCCAGCAGCTTTCCGAGCTGTTTGCGGCGTTGGGAAAAACCAAGCTTCACCAGTTTCTCAAAACGGCCGCCCTCGCACGCCGGGAGTTCACCTGGCAGGCGCGGAGTCATCAGGACCACTGCGGAATCCACTTTTGGCACGGGAAGGAAAACAGATCCGGGCAGGGTGCGCAGGAGCCGGACCTTCCACCGGCGGCCGATGAGCAGGGTGGGTCCTCCAAAGTCCTTGCCTCCGGGATCAGCTGCGATCCGTTCTGCAAGTTCTTTTTGCAGTGTGAAAAGCATCAGCGTCGCCGGGCAGGTCACCGCCGTGAAGTTGAACAAGATCTGGCTGGAAACGTAGTAGGGCAGGTTGCCGAAAATCTTCAGAGGTCCGCCGGGCAGGAGTGTTCTGGTATCGAATTCGCATGCGTCTTGGTGGACAACACGAAGGTCGGGGTAACGCTCTTCGAGGAAACCAATCAGACGGTCGTCCTTCTCGATCAGGATGCCGTTTTTGGAACGTTCGAGTGCAAAGTTGGTGAGGGCGCCGAGTCCCGGTCCAATCTCCAGCCAGCGATCTCCCGGTGCAAGTTCGAGGCAGGATATGATCCAGTCCGCCAGGTTTTTATCGTGGAGGAAATTCTGCCCCAGACTTTTGGTTGGGGCGTGGTTGAGTTCGCGCAGAGCGGACTGCAGTTCGGAGAGTTTCAACGGTAGGAAGAGGTCTACAGCAACCAAAGGAGAGCGACCCCGGCGACGATGCGGTAGATGCCGAAGCCGGTGAAGGAATGCGTCTGAACAAAGCGCAGGAGCCACTTAACCGTGGCAAAAGACACCACGCTGGCAACGGCAGTCGCGAGCAGAAGCAGCGACCAGTTCTCGTCGGTGCCGTGCTTGAGGGCCTTGGCAGTTTCCAGGGCGCCGGCCGCGAGCATGGTGGGGATTCCCACCAAAAACGAGAATTCCGTGGCCACCGCGCGGGAGGATCCGGAGAGCATGGACACCATGATGGTTGTTCCCGAGCGGGATGCACCCGGGAACGCCGCCGCCACGAGCTGGGCGAATCCGACTGCGATCGTCGTTCTCCAGGAGTTTGATGCGGCGAGCGGTTTGTCGCGCAGAACGCGCTCTACGAGAATGAAGACGATGCCGCCGACGATGAGCGCCCACGCCACCGGTGCGGTGTCCTTTGGAAGTTGGAGGCCCAGTTTTTTAAGGAGAACACCTCCAATACCGGTGATCGCAAAAGCGGCGCCGATCATCGCCCACAACAGGCGGCTTGCAGGTTCTTGAATTCTCGCGAGTTGAGCGAGTCGTTCTTTGAACAAGGGAAGCACGGCCAGCACCGCGCCCGACTGGATCACGACGTTGAAAAGGTCGCTTTGACGCGGCAGCCAGTGTTCCACGATCAGCAGGTGACCCGTGGATGAAACGGGGAGGAACTCTGTTAATCCCTCGACCGCGCCAAGAAGCACGGCGGTAAGCCAGTTGGGTAATTCCACCATGAAGCCTTGATTGAGGAATCGGACGGGAGAGGTGCCGTCCGTTGCTTCCGGGCAGGCGCTTTGCGGAGCGGCCCCTCGGAAAAGTGGTGTAACGGTGGTGAAATACTACAGGGCAGCCGCACCGCGCTCTTCCGTGCGGATGCGGATGGCCTCTTCGATCGGAAGGACGAAAACCTTTCCATCTCCGATCTTGCCCGTGCGGGCCGACTTCACAATCGCCTGAACAACAGCAGCGACGGATTCGTCGGCGACGATGACTTCGAACTTCACCTTGGGCAGGAAATCCACGGTGTACTCGCTGCCTCTGTAAATTTCGGTGTGTCCCTTCTGGCGGCCGAAACCCTTCACTTCTGTGACTGTCATTCCCTCAATTCCCGCCTCAAGCAGGGCTTCTTTGACGTCCTCCATTTTGAAGGGCTTGATAATCGCTTCGACCTTTTTCATGTGTAAAAGTGTCTAATCTTAGAGAATCGAAACAGCAAGCTCTCTGAAAGGGGAAGGCCTGCAGGAGGGCTCCGCGGCGTCGCGGGCTACAAGACACCCCTCTTTGGGGGAGTCACTTCCAGCCTGTACCTTCCTGCGCGGCTGCTCAGCTTGAGAGGGGATTCGAACACCCGTTCGAGTACGCTCGAGCGCAGTGTTTCCCGGATGGGACCGCAGGCAGCGTTAGTGCCCCGGCGAAGCAGGAGCGCATGCGAGAAGCCGGGGACGATTTCCTCGACGTGATGGGTCACGAGAACGACCGAGGGAGCTGCTTTGCGCGCTAGAAGGCGCTGGATGAATGCGAGAAATCCCTCGCGGGCAACGGGGTCCAGTCCTGCGCACGGCTCGTCCAGAACGAGAAGGCGGGGGGACCGGATCAGCGCGCGGGCGATCAGGACGCGCTGCCGCTCGCCCATACTCAAGACCTGCCAGGGGCGTTCCGCGAGGTGCTCGGCTTCGACTTTTGAAAGCCAGAGGCGGGCTTCCTCCATTTCCGCCCGTGATACATGAGCCCAGAGTCCGATGCCGCCGTTTCTGCCGGTTAAAACGGTCCAGGCAGCGGGTTCCTCCGGCGGAACCATTGCGGCGATCGCGGAGGAAACGATGCCCAGATGCGTGCGAATATCCCGCCAGTCGCTTTCACCGAAGCGCTCTCCCAGCACATCGCATTCGCCGGCCGTTGGCGCCAGATAGCCGCCCAAAACCGAAAGCAGGGACGACTTGCCCGAGCCGTTCGGACCCAGGATGACCCAGTGTTCCCCCGGATGGACGGTCCACGACAGCTTGGAGAGAATGTTGGTTCCCTCGCGGACGACGCGCAGGTTTTGGATGTTTAGAATGGGGATTTGGTGGCCGAGATGCATGGGAGTTAGAAGAGGGTTCTACGCGGGGCTCTTAAAAGGTGGATGCCGCAAGGGATTGTGTGTGGGAAGCTCCGGGGTGCTTTTTTCCACAAAATATTGAGGTCTGCGTTGACTCAAACCTTTCCGCGCCTAAATTTCACGCGGTGGCGCTGCTGTTTCCGTAAATCGGAGGGCGGTGTCCAACCGGATCTCCAGTCCTTCCCTGTTTTTGCCTGGAAGCGTCTTTGTTTTGAAGACGTTTTTTCAGGGAGAACTCCGGGAAGGCGAAAGGACCCGTCTTTGCTGAGCAGATCCCCACAACCACTCCAACCACATCCCAAACTCAACACCCTGAAATCATGTCCGACAACGCTCTGCCTCCCAACACCAAAAACATCCTCGCCTCGGATGTGGAGATCAAAGGATCAATCAAGTTCCAGAATGATCTGACGATCGACGGCAAGGTCGAAGGTGAAATCATCAGCCCCGGCACGCTCACCGTGGGTGAAAACGCCGAGATCCGCGGCGAAATCAAAACAAAGGGTGTCACCGTCCTCGGCAAGGTGCATGGCAACATCACTGTTGAAGAGCGGTGCGAACTGAAGAGCCACGCTGTTCTCCACGGCGACCTCAAGGCAGCGCGTCTGGTGATCGAAGACGGCGCCACTTTCGTTGGTAAGTCCGAAGTGACTCCGAACCGGATCGCGATGAAGCAGCCTGAAATTGTGCGGGCTCCTGAAGTGCGTCCCGCGGTCGGCGGCGCGCCCCGCCCCTAGTTTCAAGCGGTTCCAACCCGGCGGGGGCCTGAAGCTTCCGCCAACATTGCCCGGCCTCTGTGGCCACTCCACGCAATCTTCCCACCGACAAGATCGGCGCCGATTGTCCGCAATGTGGGTTCAGCCAGCTCGAGCCAGCTAGCGCTAGAAGTACTTTTTGTCGGCAGTGCGGCCAGCACTACTCGATCGAAAAGCTTCTGGCGAAAGAGGCTGCGTCCTTAAAGGACCCTTCGTTTTTCGACAAGGTTGGCAGGTGGTTTTCGAGGGATAAAACCCGCGTGATCACCTGTTTCAGTTGCCGAGAGAAGCAGGAGGTTCCTTCGGATGCGCAATCGAGCCTGTGCCCGCAGTGCGGTTCGTACATCGACATTCGCGATTTCAGGATCGCGGGTCCCTTCGCGCGCTCGATCCAGACCCAGGGCCTCGTCCATCTGTCTCCTGACGCGGACGTTGCCTGCAACCGAATCTTGTGCGGCAGCGTGCGAATCGAGGGGCGCTTTCGGGGGCGAATCCTCTGCACGGGGCAGGCGAACGTCAAACTCGCCGGCCAGTACGAGGGTGAGGTGGACGCGGATGTGCTGGAGATCCATGCCAAGTCGAATGTCGAGTTTCTCGCCCCGGTTTATGGGCAGATTGTCGAGATCGATGGGCGTGCAAGGGGAACGGTTTGCGCGGGGAAAGTCGTGATCAGTAAAAAAGGAAGCCTTGAAGGTACTGTTTACGCCCGAGCGATCACTGTTGAAAAGGGAGGCGTCTTTTCGGGAAGCCTTATCATCGGGCAGGAGTTGCCTCCGGAGTTAAAGCGTTCGGATGAGCGGACTTGGTTTGCCTCGGGTGGGCATCCCGGGGGGCAGACTTTGCCTGCCGAGGATTTCGGAGACCTGCCTCCAACGCCCATGGAGCCGGGTATGGATGAAGAGACCCTCCACCATCCGCAGCTGGAAATACAGCTGCGCCGGCCGCGCCGCCGGAAATAGGCGCAAGTTTGAAAGCACGTGCGGCGGCTGCCATTGCTTGGCCGGCGCCTCAAAGGTGGCTTTCAGTGGAAAGGGGTGCTTCCCTTTCCGTTTTTTATTGAAGGAGCGTGCGGCCTACTTGGCTTCCACCGGCTTTGCTGGCGCCGGAGTTTCGGCTGGAACCGGAGCGGGTTTCAGTGCCGGCGCTGGAGCTGGAGCTGGAGCTGGAGCTGGAGCTGGAGCTGGAGCTGGAGCTGGAGCTGGAGCTGGAGCTGGAGCTGGAGCTGGAGCTGCGCCGGTAGCCGGGGCTGCCATCACAGGTTGGACGAGCGGGGCTAGCTGTTGGGCCTCCTGGAGCGCCTCGTTGGCGAAGCTCGAGGTCGGAAACTGGTTTTGAAGGCTTTCGTAACCTGCCTTTGCCTCCTCAGGCTTGTTCTGGGATTTCAGAATGCGGGCGATGCGCAAAAGCGCGGCAGGCGAGGAAACTCCGCGGGGTTCAAGCGAAACCAGGAGGCGGTAGGCGGAGAGGGCTTCCTCCTGCTTTCCCTGAAGCTCGAGGGCCGCGGCAATGCCCATGTGCGCTGCGTGCGTCAACGGATGATTCGGATACTGAACCAGAAAATCTTTGAGGGTTTTGATCGAATCATCGAGCTGCCCCGCTGTGCGCTGCTTCGCCGCAAGCAGCAGAGTAGCGTTTCCAGCGGATGGCATGCCCTTGTGCTCCTTTGCAAAGGCCGCCAGTTCCTCCGGGGTCTTCGCCAGTGCAAAGGCTTCCGCGGCAGCCTGATTCTTGCGGTAGGTTGTCCATTCCATCAGCGCGTAGCCGACCAGTGCTGCAACAACGACCGTCGCGGTGTTGCGGATCGTGGACTTGTAGCGGATCCAGAACTCGAGGGGATCAAAACCTTCGTCTGCGCGTGGGGCGGGGGAAGAGGGAGTGTCGGACATGGAAGTGGAAAGGTTGGTGCGGTGCTTCTAAAAGGTGGAAAGAGCGTGAGGGGGCCTCAGGCGCGGCGTTCAACAATCTGCTGCGTCTGTATGTGTTTAACCGTCGAACTCGCAGGAAGAAAGCCTCTCCACTGGGTTCCCGGGTAGAGCATCGAGTTGCGGCCGATCAGCGAACCCGGGTTGAGGACGGAATTGCAGCCGATTTCAGCCCGGTCTCCAATCACCGCTCCGAACTTGCGCAGCCCGGTCGGCGTGAACGTGCCGTCGCCATTGGAGACGACCACCTCGGAATGGTCCAGACGCACGTTGGAGAGAATCGCCCCGGCTCCGAGATGGGCGCGGAATCCCAGAATGGAGTCTCCGACGTAGTTGAAGTGCGGCACCTGCGCCTCGTCGAAAATGATAGAGTTTTTAAATTCGCAGGAGTTTCCAAGGACGCAGCCCGAGCCGACGATCACGTTTTCACGGATGTAGCATCCGTTTCGGATTTCGCATCCTTCCCCGATCCATGCGGGTCCCTTGATCATGGCTCCCTGTTCGACCACGGTGCCGGCGCCGATGAATACGGCCCCGCTGATGAACGGCTTGCCGATGAGGCGGGCGTGGATTCCCGGCTTCAGCCTGAATTGAAGGTAGCTGCTGATCTGGGAGAGGGCGTCCCAAACGTGCACCGCATTTTCAAAGAGCATGCGATGCTCAGAGTGCTGAAGATCTAGAAAGGACTCTGGGCTGTAAGGGGAGGACATCTCGGTTCTTTAAAAAGGAAGGGGTGGCGGACCCGGGAATTTGAAGGAGTTTCCGGCGAAAAACACGATAAAAACGGCGTTGGCTTTAAAGGCGCGTCAGCTGCGCCCCCTGCTTCGTATCCTTGACCTGCCAGCCGGCCTCGGCGATTGCGTCGCGCAGGGTGTCGGACTGCGCCCAGTTTTTTGCGGCCCGGGCCGCCTGCCTTTCCTCCACCAGCGCCAGCACGGCGGCGGGAACGGTGGTGCTTTCGGCATCCATTTCCAGAATCGAGTTCAGGACCTGAAATTCGGCAAGCGTGCCGGCAGCCTCTGCGGGGGAAACGCCTCCGGAGTCCATCGCGCGGTTTGATTCGCGGATCCAGTCGAACAGGTTTCCAAGCGCCGCTGAGATGTTGAGGTCGTCGTCGAGCGCCTGAAGAAAGCCCTCCTTTGCTTGAGCCGCTCCCTCCTGCTGCGCCGGGGCGCAGCCTGATGCGAGCGTCTGCAGTCGTTCGACCCAGGCGTCGATGCGGCCCAGCGCCGTGCGGGCTGCATCCAGTCCGGCGATTGTAAAATTCAGCGGCAGGCGGTAGTGCACGCTCAGCAGCACGTAGCGGATTTCCCTGCCGGTGTATCCTTTGGCGAGCAGATCGCGAAGTGTATAGAAGTTACCGAGCGATTTGCTCATCTTTTGCCCTTCCACCATCAGATGGGCGCAATGTAGCCAGTAGCGCGAAAAGTGTTTGCCGGTGAAACACTCCGACTGGGCGATCTCGGCTTCGTGGTGCGGGAAGATGTTGTCCACGCCGCCGCAATGGATGTCCAACTGGGGCCCGAGTAGGGCGGTCGCCATGGCGCTACACTCAATGTGCCAGCCCGGGCGCCCGCGGCCCCAGGGACTTTCCCACCAAACGTCCCCGTCCCCCGGCGTCCATGCCTTCCACAGGGCGAAATCTCCTACCGCTTCTTTTTCGTACTCGTCGCTGCTGATGCGTCCGGAGGGACGCAGTTCGTCCAGGTTCAGGTGCGCCAGTTGGCCATAGCGAGGAAAGCGGGAGATGCGGAAGTAGAGCGAGCCATCCTCAGCCTTGTAGGCGATGTCGGCAGCCTCCAAGCCCTGGATCATCTCGATCATCCTCGCTATGTATTCGGGGGCTGTGGCCGCGGGGTAATGGGAGGCAGGCTTGATTCTGAGGGTCTTGATGTCCTCAAAGAACGCCGTTTTGAAGGTCTGCGTATAGTCGGCTAGGGGAACGCCATGGTGCCTGCAGCCCGAGATCGTTTTGTCGTCGACGTCGGTGAGGTTCATCACCCGATCCACCTCATAGCCTCGGGCCTCCAGATGGCGCTGTAGAAGGTCCTCAAATATGTAGGCCCGGAAGTTGCCGATGTGCGCGTAGTTGTAAACGGTCGGTCCGCATGTGTACATCTTCACCCTCCGTCCCTCGGGGTCCAAGGGGGCGAATTCTTCGATGCTTCGGGAGGCGGTGTTTAACAGGCGCACTGGCATGGCGGGGATGTGTAAATCGGTGCTGGAAATGTGGCGTTGCCGGGATCAGGCGTCGGGGATGAGGACGGTGGCCACTGCGAGTGCAGCAATGCCCTCCTTGCGGCCGACAAACCCCATGCTCTCGTTGGTGGTGGCCTTGACGCCGATCCGCGCGGGCGGCAACCCCAGAACTTCGCCCAGTCGCACGCGCATGGCCTCCACGTGGGGACCCACTTTCGGAGCCTCGGCGATCAGAGAGCTGTCGATGTTGAGCAGGCGCGCGCCATGCGACTTGATGATGACCATCACCCTGCGCAGCAGCTCCAGTGAGCTGATGCCCCGGAGGGACGCGTCCGTGTTGGGAAAATGATGTCCGATGTCTTTTTCGCCCACCGCGCCAAGAACAGCGTCCGCAATCGCATGGCACAGAACGTCCGCGTCGGAGTGGCCGTCGAGGCCCATTTCCGAGGGGATTTCAACTCCCCCCAGAACGAGGGGCCGGCCGGCGCAAAAGCGGTGGACGTCGTAACCGATTCCCGTCAAGGGGATCATGGATGAACCTCCGGTGCTCATTCGAGGCAGATGTCCATGCGGCCGTTCCAAGCCCGGACGCTGATTTTGTCCGGGTTGTCCTGGCGAGGAACGGACTCAAAGCGTCCTCCGGCGGACTCGACGAGCAGCTGGCCTGCGGCCACGTCCCATAGGTTGACTGATTGTTCGATGTAGGCGTCGAGCCGTCCGCACGCCACATAGGCGAGGTCGAGGGCTGCGCTTCCCATGAGCCGGCACTTGCGGACGCGGTGGACGTACTTTTCCAGAATGACGGTCGCCTGCTTGGCGACATCCGGGGACTTGGACATCCCGACGGAGACGATCGCATCGGAGAGCTTTTCCCGCCGGCTCACGGACATGGGCTGGCCGTTGAGTTTTGGCGTCCCGCCGCGCTCGACTTCCCAGAGCTCGTCGCGCATCGGATCGTAGATGACCCCAACGACGATGACCCCCTTGTGTCGGAGTGCGATCGAGATGCAAAAGTGCGGGATGGAGTAGAAGTAGTTTACGGTGCCGTCGATTGGGTCGACGATCCACTGCCACTCGCTGTCCTGGTTTCCGGCGATGCCTTCCTCCCCGTAGAGGGCGTGTTCCGGGAAGGCTTTGAGGAGGGCCTCGGTGATTTGCTCCTGACACTGGGTGTCGAGGTCGAGCTTGATGTCATGCGCCAGCATTTCGGAAACATCCAGCGGGCGGCCGAAGTGAGACTTGAGCAGTTGTCCGGCGGCGCGTGCAGCTGAAATGGCTGCGGCCAAGTGGGCTGGGTTCGGTTGAGTGTCTGTCATTTGAGGTATAAAGCGGTAGGTAGTCGTTCGGGGCCTGTGATGAAATGAGCCTCTCCAGAGTGGAGCCGCTGCGGTTACAAGGCGAGGACTTGGTGAACCGCGGCAAGGATGTCGGTCGTCTCTGCCAGGCGGCCCGTGCCTTCGTAGCCGCAGGCCAGCAGCCCATCGGCGGGCCCGCAGAAGCGCACGCCGCGGGATTTGAGCGTGTCCACGTTTTGGACTGTGGCGGGATGGTTCCACATGTTTCCGTTCATTGCGGGGGCGATGAGGATCGGTGCGCGGGTGGCCAGTGCGATCTCCGCGAGGGGATGGCCTGCGAGGCCGAGAGCGAGTTCGGCGATGATGTTTGCAGAAGCAGGCGCGATGAGCAGAAGCGAGGCGCGGTCTGCGAGGTCGATGTGGACAGGCTTCCAGTCGGGGCGCTGGGCGGAGGAAGCGCATACCACTTCGTTTCTGGAAAGCGTTTGCAGGGTGAGCGGCGTGATGAAGCGCTCGGCGGCGGCGGTCATCACCACATGCACTTCGAGCGCGTCGCGCACCAGCTTGCTTGCGAGGTCCGCGGCCTTGTAGGCCGCAATGGAACCCGTCACGCCTAGGATGACCGTGGGGCGACTCATTGCGCGTCTCCCGAGGGATGCAACCGGGTGATACGGCGCCTTTCGGTTTCCATCAGCGCCCGGAAACGGGACTGGTCTTCTTCAGCCGAGCCGCTCAAGAGCAGGTACTTGTATTCACGCCAGCGTTCCAGCTCGAGCGAGGCGTTGCGCAGGCGGAGCGCCAGTTGTTCCGCGTTTTCAGTGCCGCGCTTGAGCAGGCGCTGTGTGAGAATCTCCATGCTGGGAGGCGTGAGGAAAACATCCACAAGGGCGTCCGTGATTTCGGCGTCACCGCATTCACGGATGGTGCGCGCACCCTGCACATCGACATCGACGAGCACATCGGTTCCGGCGGCTAGGTGCTTTTTGATCGCGTCCTTGCGCGTGCCGTAAAAGTTCCCGTGTACCTCGGCCCATTCCAAAAGATTGGCACGCTGGATCTCCTCTTCGAACTGATTACGGGAGAGAAAGTGGTAGTCGATGCCGTCCTGCTCCCCCGGTCGCGGAGCGCGGGTCGTGCAGGAAACGGAGTAGACGAAGTCCCCAAAGTGTCGCAGGCCGTTGAGGAGAGTGCTCTTTCCAGCGCCGGAAGGGGCGGAAACAACGAAAAGAATCCCGCTGCGCCGGGCGTGGAAGGGGAGGTTTGCAGGGGTGTTCACTGGATTATTCGATATTTTGAACCTGCTCCCGGATTTTTTCCAATTCAGCTTTTGCCTCAACGACACGGTGCGAGATTGGCGCGTCGTTGGACTTTACGCTTAGCGTGTTCAGCTCCCTTGCGATTTCCTGTGTTAGAAACTCCAGGGTGCGGCCGACCGGGGTCGCGTTTTGCTGCAGCTTCTCCATCTGGGAGAAATGGCTCTCCAGCCTGGTCAGTTCTTCGCTGATGTCGCAGCGGTCGGCGTAAAGGGCGAGTTCGCGCAGCACGCGTTCGTCGTTCACATCGATGGAGAGTTCGGCCGCCTGGAGGCGTTCCATGAGTTGCCTCCGGTACTGCCGGGGAATTTCGGGAGCGCGCTCTCGGATGAAGTGCGCGGCCTCCCTGAGCGCGGCAAGGCGGGCCGCGAGGTCCTTGGAAAGGGCGTCGCCTTCGGCCTCGCGCATGAACACGAGGGCGTCGAGCGCTTCATCGAGCGCCCTTTCAACGGCGGGCCAGGCAGTCTCGGGATCTGCATCCTGGCCGGGTGTGAGCAGCACTCCGGGCACGCGCAGCAGCGCGTCGAGAGTGAGGCCGCCTTCCAGGCCCAACTGCTTCTGCAGGCGGCGCATGGATTCCGAATATGCCAGCGCAAGCTCCTCGTTGATGACCTGCGTTGCGGACGCGCCGCCGTCCGGCATGAGCGCGACGGTGATTGCGAGCCGTCCCCTGGAGACGCGTGAAAGGGCGCGTTCCTTGATTCTGCTTTCGAGCGGAAGAAGGGCTCGCGGAACGCTCAGGGCGATGTCGACATGCTTCCGGTTTACGGAATGCAGTTCGACGCTGAAGCGCACCCCGCTGGAGGCTGCCTCGGCCCGTCCGTAACCGGTCATGCTGCGCATTGCGTTGGGATCGTTTAGTGGAGGAGCAGCGCGGCCGCCTGGGCAACGTCCTTGTCACCCCTGCCGGAAAGGTTGGCGACGAGGATTTTGGACGGGTCGAGCGCGGGGGCCGCCTTCAGCACGTGGGCAACAGCGTGCGCTGTCTCAAGTGCCGGAATGATGCCCTCGGTTTGGGAAAGGTGCTGGAATGCTGAGAGGGCCTCGTCGTCCGTTGCGAATGCATAGTCGATGCGGCCCTGGTCGCGGAGGTAGGCGTGCTCTGGTCCGATGGCGGCATAGTCCAGTCCGGCCGACACGGAGTGGGTGAGCTGGATTTGGCCGTCGTCGTCGGTAAGCAGGTAGGTTCGGGTCCCCTGCAGGACGCCGAGTTTTCCGCCTTCGAAGCGGGCGGCGTGTTCGCCCTGTTTGATGCCGCGCCCACCAGCTTCGACGCCCACCATTTTGACGCCTTCGTCGTTGAGAAAGGGCCAGAAGAGGCCGATCGCATTGCTCCCGCCGCCGACGCAGGCGACGAGCAGGTCGGGGAGGCGGCCTTCGCGCTCCATCACCTGGCGGCGGGTTTCCTCCCCGATCACGCGGTGGAAGTCCCTTACGATCATGGGATAGGGATGCGATCCGAGGGCCGATCCGAGGATGTAGTGCGTGGTGCGGACGTTGGTCACCCAGTCCCGCATGGCTTCGTTGATGGCCTCCTTCAAAGTGGCCTGGCCGGCCGTCACGCCGACCACCTTGGCGCCCAGAAAACGCATGCGTGCCACGTTGAGCGCCTGCCGTTCCATGTCGACGGCCCCCATATAAATCACGCACTCCAGTCCTGCCCGTGCGCAGACGGTGGCCGTCGCCACGCCGTGCTGTCCCGCGCCGGTCTCGGCGATGATGCGTTTTTTACCCATGCGCTTGGCGAGGATGATCTGGCCGAGCGCGTTATTGATCTTGTGCGCGCCGGTGTGGAGGAGATCCTCGCGCTTGAAGTAAATTTTGGCGCCGCCCAGTTCGCGGGTGAGGCGTTCCGCAAAGTAAAGCGGCGTGGGGCGGCCGGCGAAGTCCTTGAGGGTGGCGGCGAGTTCTTCCTGAAAGGTTTTGTCCTCACGCGCTTTCGCATACTCCTCCGCGAGCGTTTTGAGCGCGTCCATGAGAGTCTCTGGGACAAACATGCCGCCATACGGACCGAAGTGGCCGTGCCGGTCGGGAAGAGTTTGGAGGTCGATCATGGCTGAGACTAGGAAAGGAACCGCCCCGCTGCCAATGCAAACCGATGGAGGGGCGGAATGCCGCAATTCCTTTGCCCGGTGCCCGGATTGAACTAGCTTCGGCTCCTATGGATTTTCAGGAACGTATCGATTCGGACATCAAGGAGGCGATGAAGGCCCGGGACGCGGGCCGGCTCGGAGTGCTGCGGATGTTGAAGAGTTCTCTTAAAAATGCGGCGATCGAGGCGGGCGGTGCGGATGTGCGTCTGGACGAAGGAGCGGCGCAGGCGGTTTTGAGAAAGGAGGCCAAGAAGCGCCAGGATTCCATCGAGGGTTTTGTGAAGGGCGGCAGGCAGGATCTCGCCGACAAGGAAAAAGAGGAACTGGTTGTTTTGGAGGCATATCTGCCAAAGCAGCTTACGGACGGGGAGTTGGACGCCATGGTCTGCGAAGTCATTTCAACCCTCGGTGCAACCTCCAAGGCGCAAATGGGACAGGTGATGAAGGCCGCCACCGAGCGGGCCGCGGGCCGCGCCGACGGCCGCAAGCTGAGCGCCGCCGTGTCGTCCAAGCTGTCCTAGAATGTCGTGATTTCACCGTGGCGCGCCGGTTGGTTGGGTTGGTTGGTTGGGTTGGTGCGGGCAAGCCGGGCCGGGGTTCCTCATTTAAAATAAACCGAAACAAATGCACGCGATCATCGTTGCCGCCGGCGCATCCCGGCGCATGGGTTTTGACAAGCTGCTTGCCCCGCTGGCGGGGAGGTCTGTTCTCTGGCATTCGATTTTTGCCATGGCGAGCTGCCCCGAGGTGGACCGCCTGACAGTGGTGACCAGGGCCGATTTGGTGGAGGAAGTGGGGCTGCTGGCCCGGACCGCCGGGTACGGGAAGCCTGTGCATGTGGTGGAAGGCGGCGCGGAAAGGCATCTTTCGGTTTGGGCGGGGCTTGCCCTGGTGGACCCCGGCGACGCCTATGTGGCGGTTCATGATGCGGCGCGCCCGTTGGTAACGCCCGAGGCGGTTGCGGGGTGCCTCGAGCTGGCCCGGCAGCATGGCGCGGCTAGTTGTGCGGCGCCGGTCCCCGACACGCTGAAGCGGTTGGATGACGCCGGGCTGGTGGCGGGCAGTGTCGACCGCCAGGGGCTCTGGGCTATGCAGACGCCGCAGGTCTTTTCGCGGGAGCTCATTTGCGAAGCTTATGCGCGCCTTATTGGCGCCGGAGAGCTGGTGACGGACGAGGTTTCCGCCGTGGAGCGGCTCGGCACGTCAGTGGCGATTTACCACAATCAGGAGTGGAATTTTAAGATCACGTTTCCGAGGGACATCGGGCTCGCGGAGCACGTGCTTGCGGCCCGGGAAAGCCTCCCTGGGACCGTCGGAGGAATGGGTTGAGAATGAAGCCGGCCTCGCAATACACTGTCACGACGCTCGGAAACGGGGCCCGCGTGGCCACAGCGTGGATGCCGCACATGCGGGGGACCAGCGTCGGCATATGGGCGGATGTCGGCGGCCGCCACGAAAAGCGCGACGAATGCGGGGTGGCCCATTTTCTGGAGCATCTTTTCTTCAAGGGAACCGCTTCCCGGTCAGCCCGCGAGCTTACGGCGGCGGTCGAAGGGGTGGGCGGTTATTTGAACGCTTACACGACCGAAGACCACACCTGCTACTATGCGAAGGCGGATGCCTCACATTTTGCGACGGTCGCTGAGGTGCTGCTGGAGATGTATTTGGACGCGCAGTTCCCCGAAGGTGAAATGGAGAAGGAGCGGGAGGTTATTCGGGAGGAGATTCTTTCGCTGAAGGACTCCCCCTCGCAGTGGGCGGAGGATTTGCTTTCAGAGAGCCTCTGGCCACGGCACCCGCTCGGGCGGCCGCTGACGGGAACTTTGGAGAGCGTGGAGCGGATCACCCGGGGGCATTTGCTCGGGTTTCGAGAAAGGCATTATACTGGCGTCAACACCCTCTTTACAGTGGCCGGGCCGGTTTCCCACGAGGAGGTGCTTCGGACCGTACGCAGGAGTCTCGAAAGGCTGCCGAGGGGGAAAAAGTCACGGCCGTCGGCCGTTGCGGGCCGTCCCTCTGAGGTGAGGGTCGCTGCCGAGGAGACTGGCCAGGCCCACCTGGCGCTGGGGTTTCACACGTGCAGCCGGACGGATCCCGGCCGTTTTGCCCTGCGGCTGCTCTCGGTGATGCTTGGGGAAAACATGAGCTCCCGCCTTTTCCAGACGTTGCGGGAACGGTTTGGGTATTGTTATTCCACTCAGAGTTCGGCGGTTGCCTTTGAGGAGTCGGGGGCGCTTTGTGTCTACACGGATCTGGATCCCGCGAAGCTGGCGCGGGCGGTGGCGGCGATCCGGCGGGAATGCGGCCGTTTCACCGCCAGAGAGCCCGGCAGAAACGAACTTCGGATGGCGGCCCAGTATGCGATCGGCCAGACGCGGCTTGCGCTGGACAGTTCCACGCAGCAGTCCAGTTGGATGGCGGAGTCGCTCATGGCGCTAGGGCGCGTGGTGGAACCGGCGGAGGTAGAAGGAGCGCTTCTGGCGGTGACGGGGGCGGAAGTGCATGCCTGTGCCAAAAAGGTTCTGTGTTTTGAGAAGGCGGGCGCGGCACTGGTTGGGCCGGGGGTTGGGGCGGAGGCGTTGGAGAAAATGGTGCGTTGGTGACCGGAAGGAGACTTTTTTGTGGGATTTTCAGCCCGTGCATTTGGTGTTCCGGGGTGGCGGCATCGCAATTTCGCAGATTTGGGCATTTGCAAAATCGCTAGGAGGGTTATGCTCCCCCCCCGCTTTTGTGACATTTTCTTCTCAAATCTAGCCTGATCCGTTTCACTTTCCGCCCTGTTTTTGAACTATGAATGCCGTTGTTGAACCTCTTCCGAACTGCCTTGCCACCCTCCGCGTTGAGGTGGGGCCGGACCGCGTCAAGTCCACCCGTGAAACGCTGGTGCACGAATTGTTGAAGGACGCCCGGATCCCCGGGTTCCGTCCCGGAAAAGCCCCCCGTGCGGTGGTTGAAAAGCGCTTTCAGAAGCAGCTCTCCGAGGATTTGGAATCTCGGGTGCTCAACGAGGGGATTCAGGAAGCCATCAAGGAGAAGAGCCTGCGCGTGCTGCAGGTACAGAACGTGGACGATGTACGTTTGGAGGCCGACGCGTTCTCCTTCTCGGCCACGCTCGTGATGGTTCCCGAGTTTGAGCTGCCCCAGTACAAAGGCCTGGAAGTTTCTGTTCCTTCTGAAGTAGTGGAGGAAAAAGCGATCGACGAGGCGCTCGAAAGCCTCCGCGAACGCCAGGCCGACTTCGTCGACATCACGGAGGACCGCGGCGCCCAGATGGAAGATTTCGTGGTCGTCGACTACAAGGGAACCGTTGGAGGCCAGCCGGTGCATGATGTTTTCCCGAAGGTGGGCAAGATCCTGTCCGAAAACGAGGGGTTCTGGTTGAGAATGACCGAACAATCCTTCTTTCCCGGATTTTGTGGGAACCTTGTGGGCGCCCAGATTTCCGAGGTGCGTGAATTTCAGATCGACGTCCCTGCCGATTTCCCCGTGGAAGGCTTCGGCGGTCAGAAGCTCGATTACGTGGTGACGGTCAAGGAAATCAAAACCCGCGTGCTTCCCGAACTGAACGATGCTTTCGCCGGGGGCTTCCTCGAGGGAAAGACGCTTGCCGACCTGAGGGAAATCGTCCGCCAGGAACTCGACACCCGCCTCACGGCGGAGATTGACGGAAAGAAGCGGGATCAGGTGATGGAGAAGCTTCTGGCCCAGGTCGAGTGCGAGTTGCCCGAGGACATGGCGCGCGCTGAGTCCAACCGGGTGCTGAGCGAGGTGGTGCAGGAAAACCAGAGGCGCGGAGTGACCCAGGAGATGCTGCGCGAGAACGAAAAGGAACTGGTGGCGACCGCCTCGCAGACCGCCCGCAACCGCCTGAAGGGCTCCTTCATTCTGAGCCGGATCGCCGAGCAGGAAAAAATTGAGGTCGGCTACAACGAGGTGCTCGGCCGGATAGCGAGCATGGCCCGCTCCACGGACATGAGCATGGAGAAGGCCGTGAAAGAGGTTCGCCGTCGCCGGATGTTCCAGGAGATCGAGTCCGACATCCTCACGGCCAAGGCCCTTGATTTTGTGGTCTCCAACGCTACGGTAACTGTGGCCTAGTCTGGACTGGGTTCTGGCGCGGCAGGGGCTGCGGGTGGGTGAAGTGCTAGAATGTTTTTAGAGAATTAAAATTATGTACGTAGAGAACTCAGGCGGCATCAAGGGGCCATTGGCCACGCATTATGTACCGTATGTTGTTGAGCAAACCGGACGGGGGGAGCGCTCTTATGACATTTATTCGCGTCTTCTGAAGGACCGCATCGTGTTCCTCGGCACCGGCGTCGACGACACTGTGGCGAACTCCGTGATTGCGCAGTTGTTGTTCCTGCAGATGGAAGACCCGAAGAAGGACATCCACCTGTACATCAACTCTCCGGGCGGCTCCGTCACCGCGGGGTTGGCGATTTACGACACCATGCAGTTCATGACTTGCGATGTGAACACCTACTGCATCGGGATGGCGGCCAGCATGGGCGCGGTCCTGCTGGCGGCCGGCACGCGGGGCAAGCGGTTCGCGCTGCCCAACTCCGACATCATGATCCACCAGGTCTCCGGCGGCGCCCAGGGCACTGCCAGCGACGTGGAGCGGACGGTGGAGTTCATGTTCAAGCTCAAGAAGCGCTTGATCCGGATTCTGGCCGATCACACTGGTAAGACTGAGGAGCAGGTGAAATTTGACTCCGATCGCGATTACTACATGAGTGCCGAGGAGGCCAAGGAATACGGCTTGGTGGACGAGGTGGTGAAGAGCCGCAAAGAAATTCCCGGGCCTGTACGGAGCGAGAAGGCGGGAGAGAAATCACTTGATAAAGCGGGCGAAAAGGGCGACAGGCCTGAACCTGCAACCGAGTAGGACGCCGCCATTTCGGGAACCGCAGTCCATCCGGACCGGTTCCCGGGACGGCTCCATCGGTAGAAGGACACCCCAAAACTCCGGCATCCCCGGTCAAACCCCGCCCACGAGACCCTGAACCAGCTGAAGAAAAGCGAACGATAAAACCATGGCGCGCGCATCCAACCTTACCATGTGCAGTTTCTGCGGCAAAAGCCACGCGGAGGTTCGCAAGCTGATTGCCGGCCCCGGCGTCTACATCTGCGACAGCTGCATCAACGTCTGCAAAGGGATTCTCGACAAGGAGTTGAGCGACGAACGCCGGAAGCAGTCCGTCAATTTACGGGTGCCGAAGCCGGTGGAGATCCGCCGCTCGCTGGACCAGCATGTCATCGGTCAGGAGCGCGCCAAGAAGGTGCTCTCGGTGGCCGTTCACAACCACTACAAGCGGATCCTGCACAACGGTGCCGGGGCGCTCGTGAGCACGGCGGCTACGCCCACACAGTTGGACACTTTGGACGACGTGGAGATCGACAAGAGCAACATCCTGCTTCTGGGGCCGACCGGATCCGGAAAGACCCTCTTGGCCCGCACCTTGGCCCGAGTTTTAGACGTTCCCTTCTGCATCGCGGACGCCACCACGCTGACTGAGGCGGGATATGTCGGAGAGGACGTCGAAAACATCATTCTCCGCCTTCTGCAGGCCGCCGAGTACGACGTCAAGCGCGCCGAAATCGGGATCGTTTACATCGACGAAATCGACAAGATCGGCCGCAAAACGGAAAACGTGTCGATCACCCGCGATGTGAGCGGTGAAGGCGTTCAGCAGGCACTGTTGAAAATTCTCGAAGGGACCGTGTGCAACGTACCCCCTCAGGGCGGCCGCAAGCACCCTCATCAGGAGTACATTCAAGTCAGCACCGACAAGATCCTGTTTATCTGCGGAGGCGCCTTTGTCGGGCTCGACAAGATCATCGAAAAACGTCGGGGGCGCAACGCGCTCGGCTTCGGGGCGGCAAAGGCCAACCAGTCTTCGGAAGGCGGCGAGGTTATTACCAGCGAACTGCTGCGCCACGCCGAGCCCGAGGACCTTTTGAGCTTCGGGATGATTCCTGAGTTCATCGGCCGTCTTCCCGTGGTCGCCGCATTGGATCCGCTCTCGGAAGACGAGTTGATGATGATCCTTACGGATACCAAAAACGCCCTTGTGAAGCAGTACGCCAAGCTGCTCTCCATCGAAGGGGTGACTTTGAATGTGACCAAGGACGCTCTCCGGGCTATGGCGGAGCAGGCGGCGAATAAGGGCACAGGAGCGCGCGCCCTACGTTCGATGCTCGAGAGGATCATGTTGGACGTGATGTTCGACATTCCGAGCCGGGAAGACGTGGCGGAGGTTACTGTTACCCGCGCGGTGGTCGAAGGGAAGAAGCAGCCATCCGTCCGGCGCAAGCAGGACAAGGACGCTGCCTGATCCTTTGCGCCTCTGCGCAGAGGCAGCTTCGCTAGTAGGTCAACAGAGCCTAGGGAATCGTCCATCCGACCCTGGGCCGAGTTTTTAACTGGAGCGCGGCCTGTGGCTGTTGTTTAAACAAGGCATGAGGGTACCCCTGAACATTGGTCGCCGCGTTGTTTCCCTGCGAAGCATCGCGTTTGGGGGCCGGGCAATCGCTATTTTGGGCGCGGTCGCCTTGCTGGTGGCTGATCCGGGGGTGTCCGCGCAGAACGCCGAGGCAGACCAGGCAAAAGACGCCGGCAAGGAAGTGGTCAAAGATCCCGCTAAAGACTCGGCCGCTTACACGCCTCTTGCGTTGTTTGCAAAGGCCCTCCAGTTGATCCGGCAGGACTATGTTGAGGAGGCGAAAGTCTCGTACGCTGCCCTGATCGGCTCCGCTTTGAAGGGCATGCTTTCCAGCCTGGACCCGCACTCCCAGTTTTTGGAGCCCAAGGATTACCGTGCGGTTCAGGACGATACCCGGAGCCGGTTCAGCGGGGTTGGCGTGGTGTTGACTCAAAAGGAAGGCCGCCTCGCGGTGGTTTCGGTGATGGAGGGCAGCCCCGCCTTGAAAGCTGGAATTCAGGCAGGAGACCAGCTTTTGAAGGTGGACGGACAGTTGACTGAGCGTATGGCCGTCAACGACGCCGCCGTGCTGCTGCGTGGCGATGCTGGGCTTGCGGTGAAACTGGTGCTTTACCGGCCGTCGACCAAGGAGACGCGGGAGGTCGAAATTCAGAGGGAGTCGATTAAGGTGGCCACGGTGCTCAATGTGAAATTGGTGTCGGGAGACGTTAAGGGCGACGCCAGAATCGGATACGCGCGGCTTGGACAATTCAACACAACCACGCTGTCTGAACTTTCCGCCGCTCTTGATGACTTGGAGAAGCGCGGCATGCAGGGGTTTATTCTGGATTTGAGAAACAATCCCGGCGGGTTGCTTGAGTCCGCTATCGAGGTGGCTGCCTTGTTTTTGCCTCCCGGTTCGATGGTCGTCTCCACAGAGGGCAGGGTTGCTTCCCAAAACCGGGTGTACCGCACCCCTGACAACGCCTCCCCCCGTCCAAATTACCCGGTCGTAGTCTTGATCAACGGAGGCAGCGCGAGCGCCGCGGAGATTCTGGCCGGCGCATTGAAAGACCTGCGGCGCGCTGTGTTGGTGGGGGAGACCACATTTGGAAAAGGGTCGGTGCAGAGCGTCATACCACTACAGGACGGTGCGGCGCTGCGCCTCACGACGGCCCGTTACTATACTCCGGGAAAGCAGGTGATTCATGAGCGCGGAATCCAGCCGACTGTTCGGGCAGTGCTGCCTGTGGAGCAGGAGCGGCTGGTCTCCCTGCAGAGGCGGGAGGGCCAGCTGGATGAACAAGAGAAAGCTGAGCTTGATGGCTTTAAGGACGCTCAGTTGGAGCGCGCCACGGATATTCTCAAGGCGGTGTTGCTCTACTCCGCCAAGACTGCGGAGTCCGGTCCCGCCGGCGCGACCCGCAAATGAACTGCGAAGCTCCCAAGAAGGAAGCTGCACCGGGCGACGCCGTTTCCCCCTTGGTGCTTGCCTTGGAGACGTCTTGTGACGAAAGCGCCGCGGCCTTGATAAGGGGGCGGCATCTGCTCGCTGCCGAGGTGTTTTCTCAAATTGAGGTCCACGGCCAGTATGGTGGAGTCGTGCCCGAGGTTGCTTCCCGAAATCACCTCAGGGCGCTCAAACCTGTGTTGGACGCCGTGCTGCAAAAGGCGGGGACGCCGCTTTCGAGCGTCGATGCGGTTGCGGGAACCGCAGGACCAGGCCTTGCGACATCCCTGATGCTCGGGCTTTCCCTGGCAAAGGGGATTGCCGTCGCTTTGCGGAAGCCTTTCCTTCCCGTGAACCATATCGAGGGACATTTGCTTTCCCCCTTTCTGAGCCTGCCGGAGGGGCCATGCCAATCCATCGGGCTGGTCGTGAGCGGAGGGCACACGCTGCTGGTTCGTATCAACGGATTGGGCTCTTACCATCTACTTGGCAGAACGCTGGACGATGCTGCCGGCGAGGCTTTTGATAAGGTCGGAAAGCTGCTCGGCCTTCCCTATCCTGGCGGCCCCCATTTGAATCAACAAGCCAGTAAGGGCGATCCCGGCCGGTTTCCGTTCCCCCGAAGCATGATCGGTTCGGAGGATTTCCATTTCTCTTTCAGTGGATTGAAGACGGCAGTGCGGTATTTGCTCAAAAAGGAAAGCTCTGTCCGGGTGGAGGATGTTTGCGCTTCTTTCCAAGAAGCAGTTGTCGACGTTCTGGTGAGTAAAACCATGCGCGCGATCAGGCAGGAGAAGCTGCAAGCGCTGGCTCTCAGCGGGGGAGTCAGCTGCAACTCGCGTTTGAGGGAACGGTTCGAGCACGAATGTTCCCGCGCCGGCGTGAGGCTTCTCCTCGCGCCTCCCTCGTTGTGCACGGACAACGCCGCGATGATCGCTTACGTAGGTGCCCTTAAGTTCTCAGCAGGAGCGGTTTCGCGCCTGGACGCCGAGATCGAGCCGAGCTTGAAGGCTTCCGGTTGGCTTCAATGAGGCGCTGAGCATGCGTTTCGTGACGCGGATGTTTCCCTAGTATTCCCTCACGAGGAGGCTTTCCGCGATGGCACGCATCGTAGTAGCCCGTTTCCCAAAAGGTTTGAGCGCTGCGAGCGCGCCCTGGGTCAGTTCGGCGGCGATGGCCCGTGCGCGGGCGAGTCCGAAAAGAGCCGGGTAAGTGGCCTTGGTGGCCGCGACGTCTTTCCCTGCCGTCTTTCCAAGTTTCTCGGTGCTCTGTGTGACGTCCAAAATGTCGTCAATCACCTGAAATGCCAGCCCCAGCGACTGGCCGAATCTAGTTAAAGCGTCGAGCTTGGCGGGGGTCGCGTTCGCGCTCATCGCGCCCAGACGAATGGCGCAGGTGAGGAGCGCCGCCGTCTTGGACAGGTGGATGAACTTGAGGGTGTTCTTGGACACTTTTTTGCCCTCGTTTTCTAAATCCAGAACCTGGCCGGCAATCAACCAGCGGCTGCCTGAAGCCTGTGCCAGCTCTCTGACCAGGGCGCCGGTTCCATAGCGGGTGGTCGGTTTGGCGTGGGTTAGAATCTCGAACGCGTGTGTGAGGAGGGCGTCTCCCGCAAGCACTGCCGTTCCTTCGCCGAAAACTTTGTGGTTTGTAGGCCTGCCGCGGCGCAGGTCGTCGTCGTCCATGCAGGGGAGATCGTCGTGTATCAATGAATAGGTGTGCACGCACTCCACTGCACACGCAGCGGGAAGAGCGCCCTCCGCTGAGCCGCCGCACAACTCCGCCGCCGCCAGACACAGGACAGGACGCAAGCGTTTGCCTCCGGCAAAAATGCTGTAGCGCATCGCCTTGTGAATGGTCGCGGGTTTGGTTGCTGCTCTTGGCAAAAACCTGTCCAAAGCACTGTCGACTTTTGCGATGGCCGGGCGGATGTAGTTTTGAAGCTCCATGGGTGGAAATCCAAAATGGGCGGAAGGAGTCCGGTGCGCAAACCGTAAACGCTGGAGGGAGCGCTCGGGCGGGCTGATGAGCGGCCCGGGCAGGCTTTCGAACGCATAAACCCCGTTCGCTAAAACCTCTGGCGCCGGGTCAAAATGGTGCGCCATAGGGAGGAATGCGGGCGGCCTTTTTCCTTGTTCAACGAGTCCGCCGGCGACCTTCGTGGCGGACAAACAGACATCTTCCGAACGGATTCTGTTGACACCTGTCCCCCCTTTGGTAGGTTGCGCCTCCGCTTTTTTAAAGAATGCCGGCCAGCAATCCCATGCAAACTGGTGTCTTTTAGAGAGGCTCAAGCCTTGCGCGAGTGCGACAAGTGCCTGGGTAGCTCAGTTGGTAGAGCACGTCCTTGGTAAGGACGAGGTCGCCGGTTCAATCCCGGTCCCAGGCTCCACTTTTCGCAGCAACCGCTTTCCAAACAACATCACCATCATCAACCCACTGACCTGACCCTATGGCCAAGGCGCAATTCGAACGCACGAAACCGCACGTCAACGTTGGCACTATTGGCCACGTGGACCACGGCAAGACGACGCTGACTGCAGCGATCACCACAATCCTTTCCAAGAAAGGCTTCGCAGAAGCGAAGAAATACGACGAAATCGACGCCGCTCCCGAAGAAAAGGAGCGCGGAATTACGATCAATACCGCCCACGTCGAATATCAGACCGAAAAGCGCCACTACGCGCACGTCGACTGCCCCGGACACGCCGATTATGTCAAAAACATGATCACGGGTGCCGCCCAGATGGACGGTGCAATTCTCGTCTGCAGCGCTGCTGACGGCCCGATGCCCCAGACCCGCGAGCATATCCTTCTCGCTCGTCAGGTCGGCGTGCCTGCCATCGTTGTTTTCTTGAACAAGTGCGATATGGTGGACGATCCCGAGCTTCTCGAGCTCGTTGAGATGGAAGTCCGTGACTTGCTCTCTTCCTACGAATTCCCCGGCGACACCATTCCGATCGTGAAGGGTTCGGCCAAGGCGGCTTTGGAGTCTGGTGATCCCGCCTCTCCTCAAGCTAAGTGCATCGCTGAACTCATGGACGCAGTGGATGAGTACATCCCGCTTCCCGAGCGTCCGGTGGACCAACCCTTCCTGATGCCTGTGGAAGACGTGTTCAACATCGAAGGTCGCGGCACTGTCGCAACCGGTCGTGTCGAGCGCGGAATCCTCAAGAAGATGGAAGAAGTCGAACTCGTGGGCCTGAAGGACACAGTCAAGACCACCGTTACCGACATCGAAATGTTCCGCAAGCTTCTCGACGAAGCGCGTGCTGGTGACAACGTCGGCTTGTTGCTTCGCGGCATCAAGAAGGACGACGTCGAGCGCGGCCAGGTTTTGGCCAAGCCCAACTCCGTCAAGGCGCACAAAAAGTTCAAGGCCGAGGTGTACGTCCTCTCGAAGGAAGAAGGCGGCCGCCACACTCCGTTCTTCAACAACTATCGCCCGCAGTTCTACTTCCGTACAACGGACGTGACCGGTTCCGTGACCCTTCCCGAAGGTACCGAAATGGTGATGCCCGGCGACAACGTGAGCGTTGAAGTCGAATTGATCACCCCGATCGCCATGGAAAAGACGATGCGCTTCGCAATTCGCGAAGGCGGTCGTACCGTGGGCGCCGGTCGCGTTGGTGACATCATCACCGGCTAGTCTCGTTCATAGCGGGCGCAGGCGATGGTTCTCCCAAAGTCTGCGTTCGAAGAAAAATCCCCCTGGTCGAAAGGCTAGGGGGATTTCCCTCCCCCAGATATCCTATAAGTCAGGAAAGAAGCACCCGGCAGCGGGGCGAATCTCAAAGCGAAACACGGCAGTAGCTCAATTGGTAGAGCAGCGGTCTCCAAAACCGCTTGTTGGGGGTTCAAGTCCCTCCTGCCGTGCCACGCCTTCCGGCTTTTCAATTTCCGAAACCATCCCCCTTCAAGCCGCATGTCAGCGAAAGTCTCCACATTTTTCACGGAAGTGAAAGCCGAACTCCAGAAGGCGACATGGCCTTGGGATCCCAAAGAGCGCGGAATCAAAAAATACCGCGAACTCATCGATTCCACGACCATCGTGATCGTTGCGATGCTTCTGCTGAGCGGCTTTGTATCGCTGTGGGACTTGGTCATGATGAACATTGTTGGAGCACTCACCAAGTAGGTCATGACTGAAGAACAGAAAAGAAAGCAGTGGTTCGTCGTTCATGTCCTGGCCGGACAGGAGATGAAGGTTCGTGACAACCTTGTGAAGCGCATGAAGACCGAGGAGATGGGCGACTTCATTTACGAAGTTGTTCTCCCCATGGAGCGCGTGGCCGAGGTCAAGCGTGGCAAGAAGACGGAAACGACTAGAAAGTTCTTCCCCGGCTATTTGATCGTCAACATGTGGCTGTTCGACGATCCTCGCGAACACGATCGCCAGCCGCTAGTCGACAAGACCTGGTACTTCATCAAGGACACCGCGGGTGTCATCGGCTTTGCCGGCACCAAGGACCGCCCGATTCCGATGCGCGACTCCGAGGTCCAGGCGCTTCTCTCCCAGGTGCGCGAGCGCGAGGAGAACGTCATTCCAAAAATTTCCTTCAGCGTGGGCGAAACCGTCAAGGTGGCGGATGGTCCCTTCGAGAGTCAGAGCGGGGTGGTCGAGGAAATCGACCCCGAACGCGGCAAGTTGCGGGTGTCCGTCAGCATCTTCGGACGGAACACGCTCGTGGACTTGGAATACTGGCAGGTCGAAAGGGCCTGAGCCGCGGGAGTTTCGCAAACTGAGTTCAACAAAATCTTAAAACACACGAGTCATGGCCAAAGAAATCGTCGCTTACATCAAACTTCAAATTCCCGCGGGCGCCGCGAATCCCGCGCCCCCCATCGGCCCTGCCCTGGGTCAGAACGGGGTGAACATCATGGCGTTCTGCAAAGAGTTCAACGCCACGACCCAGAAACAGGCCGGCGACATCCTTCCCGTGGTGATCACGGTTTACAAGGACAAGAGCTTCACCTTCATCACGAAGCAGCCGCCGTCGGCAATTCTGATCAAGAAGGCACTGAACATCGCGGCTGGTTCCAAGGAGCCAAACAAAACCAAGGTGGGCAAGCTTTCCAAAAAGCAGATTTCCGAAATTGCGCAGCGTAAAATGAAGGATTTGAACGCCCGTACGGAAGCCGCCGCAATCCGGATCATTGCGGGCACGGCCCGGCAGATGGGCGTTGAGGTGGAGGCCTAGGCTTTTCACTTTCCCCACGTTTCATTTCTCTATTCAACGGCGCTTCCTGTGCTTGCGCGGGAAGCGCCGTTGGTGCTTTTTTCAAGCTGGGCCGCGCACGAGGGGAATGGTGACGCCCCCGACAGCCCCGGCGGAGTTTCTCGTCCCCAAATCTTTCCAGATCGCATTGCCTAGGGGCGCCTGAACGATGAAAACGCTGATTCTCACAAACGAATTCCCACCAAATATTTACGGCGGCGCAGGCGTCCATGTAGACTATTTGACCCGGGAGCTCTCAAAGGTGATGAACGTGGAGGTCCGTTGTTTCGGATCTTCAGGAAGGGACGTCCTGGTGGATCTTCCGGCACTCAAAGCGACCTCTTTCGGGGTGGAACCGGGAGGTTATGCCGCGCCCAAGAAGCTGCATTCGATATTTGCCGCCCTCCAGCGGTGCCTGGATTGGAATTCGGCGGGCATCGACGCGGATGTGGTGCACCTCCACACTTGGTACACTCACCTCGGAGGCATCCTTGCAAAGCTGAACTATGGAATTCCGCTGGTATTGACAGTCCACTCGCTGGAACCGCTGAGGCCCTGGAAGCGCGAACAACTGGGCCAGGGCTTCGACTTTACCTGCTGGGTTGAGCGGACCGCTCTCGAACTGGCGGATGCTGTAATTGCAGTGTCCGAGGACACGCGGGCCGACATCCAGCGGCTTTTTCACCTCCCCGAGGAGAAGGTCCATGTCATTCATAACGGAATTGATCTGAACGAGTTCAGGGTCACGGAATCCACCGGCTCGCTGGCACGCCTGGGCGTCGATCCTAGCAAACCCTACGTCCTGTTTGTGGGTAGAATCACCCGCCAGAAAGGGATCGTCCACCTGGCGAAAGCCATCGCCCACATGGACAAGGGCTTCCAGGTTGTCTTGTGCGCAGGCGCGCCGGACACGCCTGAGATTGCGGCGGAAATGGCTCAATCGGTGGCTGATGCGCAGGCCGTCCACGGGTCCGTGGTCTGGGTGCGGGAGATGGTGGGAAAGGCCGATTTGATCGAGCTCTATTCCCATGCATCGGTATTCTGCTGCCCTTCCGTGTACGAACCCTTTGGCATCATAAACCTCGAGGCGATGGCTTGTGAGACTGCGGTCGTGGCGAGCGCTGTCGGAGGGATCAAGGAGGTTGTGGTGCACGGCGAAACCGGATTGCTCGTGCCGCTTGAGCTGCGCGAGGGAACCTTTGAGCCGGTGCTCGCTTCGAAATTCGCGGAGGACCTCGCAAGCGGTGTGAATTCTTTGATGGCCGATCCTGAGTTGCGTCGCAGGATGGCTCTGGCCGGCCGCAAGCGCGCCGAAGACTTCTTTTCATGGGAGGCCATCGCCTCCAAAACCCACCGGCTCTACAGCGACTTGGTGGAGAAATGCCGCGCTGGAAACCACTAATTGCCAAATGTTTGTCGATCACATAAAAATTCAGTCTTTTGCCGGCGCGGGTGGCAACGGTTGCGTCTCCTTCCGCCGCGAGGCCTTCGTGCCCAAGGGCGGGCCTGACGGCGGCGACGGGGGGCGCGGCGGTTCGATCGTCCTCCGGGCCGACGTTCACACCGACAATCTCACCTCGTTCTTTTACGAGCCCATTCTCAAGGCCTCCCACGGCCAGCACGGCATGGGAAAGCAGTGCTACGGCAAGGCTGCGGAGGACAAGGTGTTCCGCGTGCCCGTCGGAACGCTCGTGTACCGCATGCCAAAGCCGCCCGAGGCTCCTTCGCTCGAGGCATCCGTTCTTTACGGAACCGATGCGCAGTTTGTGGACCTTTCAAAATCTCCGGAGGATGTAGAAGAGGCAAAGGCCGAGATCGATCCCGAGGCTCTGGAGCTTGTTGTCGATTTGAAGGAACCGGGCGAGGAATTCGTCCTTTGCAAAGGGGGGAAGGGTGGCCTCGGCAACGTTCACTTCAAAAGTTCGAAAAACCGTGTTCCGACGCAGTTTACGTTGGGAGAGGAGGGTGAGAGCGGAGAGTTTTATCTGGAGCTGCGCAAGATTGCCGACGTCGGTCTCGTCGGGTACCCAAATGCCGGAAAGTCGACGCTGCTTGGCGCCCTTTCCGCAGCGCATCCCAAGGTGGCTGCCTATCCCTTCACGACGCTGACGCCGCACATCGGAGTTGTGGTGATGGAGGGCTTCGACCGGTTCACCATAGCGGACATCCCCGGACTGATCGAGGGGGCGCACATGGACGTGGGTTTAGGGCATGAATTCCTGCGGCATATCCTTCGCTGCAAGCTTCTAGCGTTTGTGGTGGACACCGCCGGCAGCGAGGGCCGCGATCCTGTTTCGGATCTTCAGAGCCTGAGGCGCGAGGTAAGTCTGTATGACTCCGAGCTTGCCGACCGTCCCTGGGTGATCATCGCCAACAAGATGGACCTGCCAGGATCGCAGGAGATGCTTGAAACTCTACGATTCAGGTTCGGCAGGGTGGAAGTTCTCCCCGTGAGCGGTTCGGAGAAGGAAGGAATTGTGGAATTGAAGGAAAAGCTGGGAGTCTTGGTAAAGTCACACTCGAGCGAAGGATCGTAGACCTTAGCTGGATTGCTCTTGTTGCAAGTTGCTGAAAACTTTGTGAAAAGTTTCACAAAGTACTTGCCCGACCTTGGTCCTTGTTTTTAGCTTTCACACCTTCGTGGAGGAAGACCTCCACGGATCACAGACTTTTTTCATTCTATGTCCCTGCCCACTCAGAGTTTCAGACGCAGACTGTCGCCTGGTTTCGCCCCGGTTGCGGCCTGCTCTGGTCTGCTGCTGTCCTGCGGAGCCTTCGCCTCCGAGGCCGGTCACGCCCCTGGCGCCCACGAGTCCCTAACCAAGGACGCGCCGGTGGTATTTCACCTTGGGCCACTGCCGGTCAATAATTCGATGATCCTGATGTGGATCGTCTCGGCGATCATAATCTTTGTGGCCAGAGCGGCCACGAAGGACATCAAGGAGACGCCCAGCGGACTTCAAAATTTCGCAGAGTGGGTCGTTGAGAGTCTTCGAGATTTCCTCGAGAATATCCTAGGTCGCGCCCTGACTGCCCAGACTTTCTGGTTTTTTGCGTCTGCATTTATTTTCATTCTGACTGCCAACTGGTTTGGCCTCATTCCGGGAGTGGGCACGATTGGATGGGGAGTGCCCGACGCCAGTGGAAATCTCTCCCATATCAGCGAGCCGCTTCTGCGTGGAGCCAACGCTGACCTTAATATGACGCTTGCGATGTCGATTGTGTTTTTCGCAGGGTGGACGTTCTGGGCGCTTCGTTCGAATGGACTGATGGGCTTCTTGATGCACATCTTCGGGCCGAGGGGCGAATCGAAGGGCCTTCTCAAGGTTCTGATGGTCGTCGTGTTTTTCTGTGTTGGGATTTTGGAACTGGTTTCCATTGTGTTCAGGCCGGTGTCCCTCTCCTTCCGTTTGTATGGAAACGTCTTCGCGGGTGAGACGATGCTGGAAGCCATGTCGCTTCTTGTAAAAGGACTCGCACCGATCATTCCTATTCCATTTTACTTCCTCGAGCTCCTCGTAGGATTTGTGCAGGCGCTCGTATTTACCCTTCTGACTGCAGTTTTCACGCTCTTGATTTGCTCCCACGGGGACGAGCATGGCGAACATGCAGAGGGGCACGCGGGCGATAGCCACTGACCGTATTAAACTTTCGGGCGCCGGACCGTGGCATGACTGCGGGGGCGTCCGGCAACCAAACAAAACCAAAAACGACAATGAACATCCTGACCAACCTCGCCGAAATCCAAGGCAATCTCCACATCGGTCTTGCCGCTCTCGGCTCCGCTCTTGCAGTGGGAGTGATCGGCTTCAAGGCTTCCGAAGCGGTGGGGCGCAATCCTGGCGCGGCCACTCCAATTCTGATTCAGGCGATCCTGAGCTCGGCTCTTGCCGAAGGGATCGTTTTCTTCGCGATCTTCCTCGCGAAGTAGTTCCGTTTCAAGCGCAGGACCGGCCAATTCCGGTCCTGTGCGCCCCTTTCTTTCGCAGACTCTAGACTATGTTCGTCAACGCTATCTTCGCTTCAATCCCGGCAGAACTGATGGAAACCGCGTCTTCCGTGGGGAAGCAGTTCGGATTCAACACCTGGGCATTCGTCGCGCAGGTGCTCTCCTTTTCAATCGTCTGCGGCGCCCTCTACAAGTTCGCCTACCATCCCCTCTTGAAGCTCCTTGAGGACAGGCGCCAGAAAATCGAGCACACCTACAGGGAGGCTGCTGCCGTCAAAGTGCAGGTGGCTGATGCCGAGCGCCGTGCCGCTGAGATCGTCGTACAAGCCTCCTCTGGGGCACACAAAATCGTGGAGGAAGCGAAGGTTGCAGCTCAGCAGTTCCAGGAGCAGCAGATGCAGCAGGCCAAACTCGAAGCCGAGGCGCTCGTCGCGAAAGCTCGTGAGGCAACCCAGCGTGACTATGACCGGATGCTTGGCGAACTCAGGGCTGAAGTCGCGCGACTGGTGGTTGACACCACTGCAAAAGTAAGCGGAAAGGTGCTTACGGCTGATGATCAGCGCCGACTTCTGGAGGAAGCAGGGCGCGAAATCGCCGCCTAGCCTCCGCTGCCTCATTCATAATTTCCCGATATGAAGGTTTCCAAAGAAGCAAGGAAGGGTGCCCGTATCCTGTTCGCATCAGTCAAGTCTGACGGGGTGCTGGACGAATCCAGGGTACGCGCCGCTGTTGCCGGGGTGGTGAAGCAGCGTCCCCCGTTTGTTGCCGAGATCCTTGGCGAATTCCGGAGGCTTGTCCGATTGGAGATCGAAAAGCGGACGGCGGTGGTACAGACAGCTGTCGCAATTGAGCCTTCGCAGAAGTCGCAACTCGAGGCGTCCTTGAAGGCCCGCTTTGGGGGTGATCTGAGAGTAGGTTTTGCGATGAATCCCGAGCTGATTGCCGGGACCCGCGTACGCGTTGGAAGCGACGTGTACGACTCCAATGTGCGGGAGCGTCTCGAGCGGCTGCGCACCGCTCTAAGCCGGTAACCTCCTTTCAACCAGTTTTTTAAATGCGCCTCAAACGGTGCGACTAACACTTACAATTCGAATTCTGTTTTCCAATGAGCAACATCCTTCAAGAAATTGCCGATACAATCTCCGGTCTCAAGACAGGCGCCGCCCGTTCCAATGTTGGAGTGGTCCGCCAGGTCGGTGACGGCGTCGCCCGCATCGAGGGGCTGAGCAACGTTATGCTCAACGAAATGATCAAGTTTCCCGGCGGCCTTTACGGCATCGCCCTGAACTTGGAGGAGAACGAAGTCGGTGCCATTTTGTTGGGTGACGATAAGGACGTGACCGAAGGTGTCGAGGTGGAGACGACGGGACGCCTTCTTTCCGTGCCGGTCGGCAGGGAACTTCTTGGCCGCGTTTTGAATACGCTCGGCCAGCCCATTGATGGAAAGGGGCCGGTTGGAGCAAAGGTGGAGTATCCTGTAGAAAAGATTGCTCCCGGCATTATCAAGCGCCGTTCCGTCTCGCAACCGTTGAATACCGGCATCATGGCGATCGACGCCATGATCCCGATCGGCCGCGGCCAGCGTGAGTTGATCATTGGCGACCGTGCCACGGGCAAGACCACCATTGCGGTGGATACCATGATCAATAACGCCCGTATCAACAAGCAGAACGAGGGCAAGCCCGGATTCCGCCCCGTTTACTGCATCTACGTCGGAGTGGGGCAGAAAAACGCTAACATCGCGCGCACCGTCGCCGTTCTTGAGGAGTCGGGCGCGATGGCCTACACGATCGTTGTTTCCGCGCCAGCGTCCGATACCGCCACGAATCAGTACCTCGCTCCGTTCGCCGGTTGCGCCATGGGCGAGTGGTTCATGGACAACGGCATGGACGCTCTGATCGTGTTTGACGACCTTTCCAAACACGCCGTCGCCTACCGTCAGGTTTCGCTCTTGTTGAAGCGTCCCTCTGGTCGTGAAGCCTACCCTGGTGACGTGTTCTACCTCCACTCCCGCTTGCTAGAGCGCAGCGCCCGTCTCAGCGAGACAAGCGGAGACGGCTCGCTCACCGCTCTTCCCATCATTGAAACGCAGGCGGGCGACGTCTCCGCATACATCCCGACGAACGTGATTTCCATCACCGACGGGCAGATCTACCTCGAGACTGATTTGTTTTACCAAGGCGTGCGTCCTGCCGTTTCGGTGGGGCTCTCCGTCAGCCGCGTCGGCTCTGCCGCGCAGATCAAGGCGATGAAGCAGGTTGCAGGCAAAATCAAAGGGGACCTTGCACAGTTTCGTGAACTCGCTGCCTTCGCCCAGTTCGGCTCCGATCTTGATGCGAAGACGAAAGCGCAGTTGGAACGCGGCCAGCGAATCGTCGAGCTCTTCAAGCAGACCCAGTACAAGCCCCTTCCGACCGAACTCCAGGCGGGAACGCTTTGGGCAATGCAGAATGGCTATTTCGACGACGTTGCCGTGGATACGGTCAAGGTTTTCCAAGACAAGCTCCAAGATTTCCTCACCACGCGGAAGGCCGCGGTGTTGGCGAAGATTGCCGAGAAGGGCGCGATTGACGACTCCATCACAGCCGATCTGAAGGCGGCGCTCACCGAGTTCAAAACGAGCTTCAAAGCCTAAAGTTTAAAGGCAATGGCCGCCAACACACGAGACATTCGCCGGCGCATCAAGTCGGTCAAGAACACGGCGCAGATTACCAAGGCCATGCAAATGGTCGCGGCATCGAAGATGCGCAAGGCGCAGAACGCCGCGACGGCCAGCCGCCCATATGCGCAAGAGCTTTCGAGGCTCCTGATGCCCTTCACCAACTACGTCATCGAGGACGAGAGCCAGGCCCATCCGTTGATGCAAAACCGCGAGGGCGGCCGCGACTTGGTGATCGTTGTGTCGACCGACAAGGGGCTTTGCGGCGCCCTGAACACAAACTTGTTACGTGAATTGACTCATTTCGACCCGGTCACAACGGAGTTTGTCTGCGTCGGCAGGAAGGGTCTGCAGTTTCTCGCAAGGGGCAAACGCGACGTGATCGCGGAATTCAGTCTCAAGGATAACTTCAGTTTTTTTGACGCTCAGATTGTCGCGAAGTTCTGCCTCGACCGTTTTCTGTCCGGCCAGGTGAACAGAATCACGGCCGTTTACTCCGACTTCATCAATACGCTGACTCAGGTGCCCACACGGAAGCAGTTGGTGCCTCTGCGGTCCCTTGATGTGGGCAACGCCGAACTCGGTATGGTGGACGGGCCTTCCGACACCGTGGTCAAAGTGGAAGTTCCCGAGTATATTCTGGAGCCGAACCAGACGGATTTCCTCAATTCCCTCCTGCCGCACTTCGTTTTCTACAAGATATTTCACCTCATCTTGGAGAGCCGGGCCTCCGAACACTCGGCCCGGATGGTGGCCATGAAGAGCGCCACCGACAACGCCAAGCAAATTATCAAGGATCTCACCCTCGAATATAACAAAATACGCCAGGCGAGTATCACCACGGAGATTCTTGAAATCGCCACGGCCCAGATGGTCCTCTCCTAAACTCAACGACGCATTCTCTATTTCCCATGTCTGAACCCATTGCCGCCCAAGAAAATATCGGAGCGATCGTACAAGTGATCGGGCCCGTTGTAGACGTCGACTTCAGCGCCCACGGCAAAATGCCGAAGCTTCTGGAGGCCCTCGAGATCAAATTCGAAGTAAATGGACAGCCGACCCGGCTGGTGCTCGAGGTGCAGCAGCATCTCGGAGGTTCCTGGGTCCGGGCTATTGCCATGAGTTCAACGGAAGGGTTGAAGCGCGGCATGTCCGTCCTCGCCACGGGTGACTCGATTACTGTTCCTGTTGGGGAAGGGGTGCTCGGGCGCATCTTCAACGTCACGGGAGACCCGACCGACGAGCGCGGACCTGTTCCTCATACCAAGCGCTATCCCATCCATCGCCCGGCTCCTCCATTGGTGGATCAGGACACTCGGGCAAACGTTCTTGAAACTGGGATCAAGGTCATCGATTTGATCTGCCCGTTCACCAAGGGCGGCAAGGTCGGTGCATTCGGTGGCGCAGGCGTTGGCAAGACCGTGGTGATCATGGAATTGATCAACAACATCGCCAAGGGCCACGGTGGCTATTCCGTGTTTGCGGGCGTTGGTGAACGCACACGCGAAGGCAACGACCTTTACCACGAAATGGCAGATTCGAAGGTCATCCGTTTGGATAAAATTGAGGAATCCAAGGTCGCCCTTGTTTATGGTCAGATGAACGAGCCTCCAGGAGCCCGTATGCGCGTTGCGCTCTCGGCTCTGTCGATGGCAGAGTATTTCCGTGATGAAAAAAACCAGGATGTGTTGTTGTTTGTCGACAACATCTTCCGCTTCTCGCAGGCGGGTTCTGAGGTGTCCGCACTCCTCGGCCGCACCCCTTCGGCAGTGGGTTACCAGCCAACTCTAGCCGCCGAAATGGGCCAGCTGCAGGAACGCATTACTTCGACACGTCACGGCTCGGTGACTTCGTTCCAGGCCGTTTACGTGCCGGCGGACGACTTGACAGACCCAGCGCCAGCAAACACTTTCGCGCATCTTGATTCCACGATAGTTCTCGAGCGTTCAATCGCTGAGCTTGGCATCTATCCGGCCGTGGACCCTCTGGCGTCGACATCCAAAGCGCTTGCCCCGGATATCGTCGGCGAAGAGCACTATGCTGTCGCCCGCGGCGTGCAACGCGTGTTGCAGCGTTACAAGGATCTTCAGGACATCATCGCGATTCTCGGGATGGACGAACTCTCGCCCGAAGATAAGCTGACCGTGTTCCGCGCTCGGAAGATCCAGCGCTTCCTGTCGCAGCCCTTCCACGTGGCAGAAGTATTTACCGGCACCCCCGGCCAGTATGTTCCGCTTTCGGAAACGGTGCGCGGCTTCCGCGAAATCCTTGACGGCAAGCACGATGATGTTGCCGAAGGCAATTTCTACATGAAGGGCGGCATCGATATGGTGCGTGCCTGATTCTACCACGGACGAGCGCCGGGTGAGTTGATTCACCTGGTGCGCCGGCGGATTTTTTTGGACCAATGTCTACTCTCAAACTCGAAATTTTCACTCCAGAGGCTGTTGCCTACAGAGACGACGTGGAGATGGTGCTTATTCCCGCCGAACTGGGGGACATGGGAGTATATCCCATGCACGTCCCCGTGATGACGCGGATCAACCCGGGCGAACTCGTTGTCACAAAGGGAGGTGAGACGGTTCACCTCGCGATTGGAGAGGGGTTCGCGGAGATCACCCAGACCAACGTCCGCGTGCTCGTGGACATGGCGATCGAGGAGAGGTTCATTGACGAGAAAGCTGTGGAAGAGGCTATTGAGCGTGCTCAAAAGGATATCCGAGAGGCGCTGCTCGGTAACCAGGAAGTTGCCTCGGCGCAAATTGCCCTGATGAAGGGAATGGCGCAGTTAAAAGTCAGGCGCCGGAGCTACTCTCCGGGTCCTGCCCAAGTCTAGTGGTTTAAGGGCAGTTGGTTACGGGGTGGCACCATTCAAGGTGTGCCGCAGGGTATTCTGTGCGTTCGCAGTGAGCGTGGTTCCTTATTGCAAGGCTGCCCGCATCGCTTCAATCGGAGCGGGCTTTCCGAACCAGATTTCAAAGGCGAGCGCGCCTTGGTGTAAAAGCATCGCCCGTCCGTCTGCTGTGCAAGCCCCTGCCTTTAATGCATCGTTGATGAGTTGAGTTCGGCGGCTGTAAATCGTGTCGTATACCAGATGGCCGCGGCGGAGGAATGCTTGAGGTAGCGGTGAGGGGTCGCCTTCCTCCATTCCGAGTGAACTGCACTGCAAAATGAGTTCGGTCTTGGTGCTATAGTCGCCAATCGCATTGTGTTCCGGAACCTCCACTTGGAGAGCGTGTGAATTGGCCTGTCGGATGCTCCGGATTTCCTCAGCCAGTTCCTGTGCTTTCGACACCGTCCGGTTGAGTAGCGTGATGCTCGGACACCCCTCCAAAGCGCATTGGAGCGCTACCGCCCGGCCCGCGCCACCGCCCGCGCCTACAATCATCACGCGGAGCTTGCCAAGCGGTACGCCAAAAGCCTCTGCGACTGCACGCGCCAGTCCGGGGCCGTCTGTGTTGAAGCCCTCGGTTTTTCCAGCCTGAAGGTTCAGCGTGTTCACCGCCCCCATGCAATGGGCGTGGTCTGATATGGAGTCCAATAACGGTAAAACAGCTGTCTTGTGAGGGATGGTCAGGTTTACACCGATAAAAGAGGATTTGCGGAGCAAGTCCACTGCTTCAGGAAGCTCATGGGGTTTGACCAAAATCCGTCCGTAAACAAACGGCATTGAGTATTCTCTGAGCGCCGCCATGTGCATTTGAGGCGACGCTGAATGGGCCACGGGATCCCCGAGCACCGCGAGGTGGAGCGGCGGCTCCTTCTCCCGCGCCCGAAGTTCTTCGACTGTAAAAACCTCCGGGAACTGTTTCACAGTTGGTGAATCTGGGTATCAACGGCGTTCTTGAGGCGAGAGAGCACTCGCCCTTTTCCCAGAATCTCAAGCATTGCAAAGAGGTTTGGTCCCGCAGTCCGGCCTGACACGGCTACGCGGGTGGGGAGAAGGAGCTCGTTCGGCTTCGCTTCGAGCTTCGCAGCCGTTTGTTTGAGGGCAGCCTCGATTAAACCGGCCTTCCATTCGGGACATTCTTCAAACTCGGCTGACAGCAAACCGATGCGATCCGCCGTGGCTGGATTGGCAAAAGCCTTTTTGACGGCTTCTGGATCGAAGGCGTAATCCTCTTTGAAAAAATATTCCACCCAGGATGGCACCTCGGAGAGCAGTTTGATCTTCTCCCGCACAATTTCAAGTATGGGGTCCAGCGCTTCTGCGGAGCCGTAGTGGACGCCCGCTTTGGCAAGAAAGGGGATGCATTCTTCCCTGAATTGGGTCAGCGGTGTTTTTGCCAAATGCTGTGAGTTGAGCCAGAGACACTTGTCGATGTCGAAGTGGGCGTTTTTGCGGTTTACCTTCGAGAGGTCAAACAGGTCCACAGTTTCCTCAAGCGTGAGAAGCTCCCTGTTGTCCTTCGGCGACCAGCCGAGAAGTGAGAGGTAGTTTCGCACGGCGGAGGGTGTGTAGCCCGACTCCATGTAACCTGTGATACTGGCGCCCGCGTCGCGCTTGCTCATTTTTGATCCGTCCTTGTTAAGGATGAGCGGGATGTGTGCGTATGCCGGTGGCGTTGCGCCAAGCGCCTTGAAGAGCTCCAGATGTTTCGGCGTGTTCGAGAGGTGGTCTTCGCCCCTGATGACGTGCGAAATCTGCATTTCAATATCGTCCACCACGTTCACAAAGTGAAAAATCCACGAGCCGTCCGGTCGCCGGATTGTCATGTCTGGGTGGGTTTCAGGATTGGAAAGGTCGAAATCGATGGAGCCGCACACTGTGTCGTGAACAGTGACCACCTGGCGCAGTGATCTAAAGCGCCACGCGCCGCCATCTTCGTAGAGATGACCGGCGGCGAGGAGCGTTTGGAAGTGCTTCTCGTACAGATGCTCGCGTTGCGACTGAAAGTAGGGCCCGAAATCTCCCCCAGCTCCCGGGCCCTCGTCCCAGTCGAGCCCCAGCCAGTGCAGTCCGTCCAGAATGACCTGAACTGCCTCTTCCGTGTTCCTTGCCTTGTCTGTGTCTTCGATTCGGAGGATGAACTTTCCTGCGTGGTGGCGAGCAAACAACCAGTTGAAAAGGGCGGTCCGTGCGCCACCCACATGAAGGTAACCGGTGGGCGAGGGGGCAAAACGGACGCGGATTGGGGAATTCATACGAGCGTGCAAAAGTGCAAACCTGCCGCTCTGGGAGCGAGCAAAAACGGAGGGTTTTGGGTTAAGGCCCTTCTTTCCGACTGGGCAACCCAGTTGCCGGCAAAATTTGAGGTGCACAAGGTTTGGGATGAGTTTGTGCGAGTCTGCTCACGAACCTTGACCCTGTTGCCCCGGAGTCTACTGTGTAAACCTGCGCTGCGGTGCTGTTGCCGCGGGATGCACACCCCGTTCATGTTTCAGAAAGTCCTTGTTATAGACGATTCCCCAGCGACCGCAGAGCTGGCGGAGAAGGTGCTTGCCCAGCAGTATCCCGGTGCAGCAGTGGACGTACTGTATGCCCAAAAGGGGATGGATGCTTTCGAGCGCCTGCTTGTTGCCCTGCCCGAGCTGATCCTCCTCTCCGACACGCTTCCCGACCTCACTGCAGAAGCCGTCTGCCTCCGGCTGCTAAGTGACCCGGCGACATCTGGAATCCCGGTGTATTTGATGAATCAAACCGGCCTCGCGGACTCAATGGAGGACAGGTTTTCGAACGTGCGCAAAGTTGTGACACGCCCCGCAAGTCGGGAGGAGATTGTCGACATGCTGGCGCGGTTGGTTGCGACTCCGAAGTCCGATCAGAGTGGAGCTGACTCGGACAAACACGATCCGGCTCGATCCGCCTTCCGCGGACACACGGGATTTTTCCAGATTCAGGCCGCTTTGCAAATGGCCCACGGGGACCGGCTGACAGGCATCCTGCGTTTCTTTGTGAACCGCGCTCCCATCGAACTCTATGTCAGCAAGGGGCGGTTTGTTTTCGCTTCCACCCGCAACTACGCTTTGTACTGCCGCGAGTCGTCCGCAATTTTGGATCAGGCCCAGTTAGGTCAGGTGATGGAGGCCCAGCTCGGGCAGGCGGTGTCCGGTTGCCCTCTCTTCCTGTACCTTGGCCTGAAGGGTCTGCTGCCTCAGGAGGAGGTGGTTCCGCTCATACGTGAGCACGGCCAAAGACTATTTTCCGCGTTGTGGACGGCGGGACGCGTGGCTTTCGAGTTTGAAAGAATGGATGCGCTGCCCGAATTCGCAGCGAAGTTCCCGGCGTCTGGAGATGATGCAGACAACTGGGTATTGGTATCGCTGCGGCACATACGGATGGAACAGCTTCCCCTCGCCTTGCGCATCGGTCCCAATGGATCGCCGGTTTATACACGCAGGGGGACTGAGCTGGTGCAGCGGTTGCGACTGACCGAACGCGAAGCCCGGTTCGCAGCAGGGGTGAACGGAGCCGAGTCGTTGCTTTCACTCGCGAAACGAACTGGCGTGGATTTGGCAGAGGCTCAGGCGATGGTTTTCCGATTCACCACGCTTGGAGTGATGGACTATTGGAGCGGCATGGGACTTCCGGGAGCCGCCCTGCCTCAGCCGGCCAGGCGCCGGTCGCTCGTATGATTTATCGAAGCGCTCAAACGCTTGTTTGAGCGCTCTGCGCGGTTATCGTAATTCAAAATCATTACATGGCGAAAATTCCTTTTAAAACTGAGCCCACTTTCGAGTCCGCGCTGGAGCGTCTGGAGCAGATTGTCGAGGAGATGGAGGGGGACCGGCTTCCTCTTGAGGAGTTACTTGGCAGGTACGAAGAAGGAACCAGTCTGGTCAAGGTTTGCCAGCAGCGGTTGAGCGCGGCGGAGAAGAGGATCGAACTTATCAGCCGCAATGCCTCGGGGGAGGCCGTCTTGGAGGAGTTTGACCCATCCTCCTCAAATCCGACTCCTGAGGCCGCTCCGTTACCGACGCCTGCTGCCCGCAGTGGAGGAGTGCGCAAGCAGCCGCCTGACGAAGTAAGTTTGTTCTAGGATGGTGCGCCTTCCTCGTATAGCAACCCGATCCCTCTTGTCGCCGCGCATACTCGCTGATCCCACACCGGAATTTTCAAATGGCCATTAAATTTCTGCCCTCCATCAAAGGTCCCGCTGATGTCAAAAAACTGGGGGAGAAAGAGCTGCCGCAGCTAGCCCAAGAGGTCCGTGACGAGTTGATTCGGATCCTTTCCGAGGACAATCCGACTTCCGTGGGCGGGCATTTGGGGCCGAATTTGGGCGTCGTGGAGTTGTCCATCGCCATGCACCGCGTGTTCTCCACTCCCAAGGACAAGTTTGTCTTTGACGTGTCGCACCAGGGGTATGTGCACAAAATGCTCACTGGCAGGTTTGACCGTTTCGAAACGATTCGCCAGCACGAGGGGCTGAACGGATTTTTGCTGAGGACGGAGAGCGAGCATGACTGCTATGGCGCCGGCCACGCCGGGACCGCGCTTTCCGCCGCGTTGGGCATGGCTGTAGGCCGGGACTTGCGGGAGGGAGACGAGCACGTCGTGTGTGTCGCCGGTGACGCAGCTTTCACCTGTGGAGTCAGCTACGAGGCGCTGAACAACATTGCGGAGCAGACCAAACGGCTCATCGTGGTTCTTAACGACAATGAATGGTCGATCGCCAAAAATGTCGGCGCCATCGCGACGTACCTGAACAAAATCGCCACTAACCCGGCGTACGCGCATCTGCACGAGAAGGCTTCGAATTTCGTAAAGATGATCGGCGGGCAGTCGGCCCTTGATTTCGCCCACCGTGTCGAGGCGGGCGTGAAGAACCTTCTGCTTCCAAGCGTGATATTCGAAGAGTTCGGTCTTCGCTATTACGGCCCCATTGACGGGCATGACATTCCCCTTCTTGTGCAGACGTTTGAGTTTCTCAAAACTCAGAATGAACCGGTGATTCTGCACATTCTCACTCAAAAGGGGCGGGGATATGCTCCTGCGCTTGAAAAGCCGGACAAGTTTCACGGGCTGGGCAAGTTTGAGCCCAAAACAGGAGCCACAAAACCGACCCCGACGGCCACCTATTCGGAACTGCTTGGCCGGACGCTTGCGAAGTTCGCCGATCAAAACAACCGGCTCGTGGCTATCACTGCCGCTATGCCTAGCGGCACCGGCCTCGCTGCATTCGCTGCGGCGCATCCCAAACGCTACTTCGACGTGGGTATTGCGGAGGAGCATGCCGCGTTGTTTGCCTGCGGCCTTGCGACGCAGGGCTTCAAGCCGTTTCTTGCGATTTACTCGACCTTCATGCAGCGAGCCTACGACATGATCGTTCATGATATCGCGTTGCAGAAGCTTAACGTCGCGTTGTGCATGGATCGCGGAGGTCTTTCCGGCGACGACGGCCCTACGCACCACGGACTTTTCGACATCGGCTACCTGCGGCACGTTCCCAACCTCGTTTTTTGCACGCCCCGCGACGAGGCCGAGTTTGCGGACATGCTTTGGACGATGAACCACTACAACGGCCCCATTGCCATTCGTTACCCCCGCGGAGTGGGAACCGGTGCCAAACCTGCCGAGCAGCCCCGGTTGTTGGATGTGGGCAAGTCCGAGGTAATCAAGCACGGGAGTTCCCAGCCGGTTCGGGTGGCTCTTTTCGGGTTGGGCAATCTTTGCGCGCTAGCCGAGGCCGCGGCGCTGCTTCTGGAGGAGAAGGGTATCTCAACAGCTGTGGTCAATCCTCGCTGGATCAAGCCTTTGGACACGGGGACCCTCGAGTTCTATGCGCGCAGCGCCGAGGTCGTGTGCACCTTTGAAGATCATGTCGTCACCAACGGCTACGGCAGTTCGGTGATGGAGCACTTGTCGGAGGAGTCCATCCACGTGCCGGTGGTTCGCATCGGCTGGCCGGACGAGTTTGTAGAGCATGGTTCAGTGGATCTGCTGCGCGCAAAGCACGGCGTGACCGCTGAGGCGGCGGTGGAGCGCATTCTTGCTCTGCTGGAGGCGGCGACTTCGACGTCGGCGAAGGCGGGGCCTTCGGGTTCTGCAAAACCCGTTGCGCTGGGTTGATTCAATACTGCTTTGCAGATTTGTTCTGGGTTTTAAAAGGGCGCTGTGAAAAAGCCTGTGATAGAGGTCTGCGGACTGACCAAAGTTTTCCGCACGTACAAGAAACAACCCGGGCTGGCCGGAGCCGTGCGGGGCCTGTTCCGGCGCGAGTACTCCGAGATGCGCGCGGTGGACTGTGTCACCTTCAACATCGCGGAAGGCGAGTTTGTGGGTTTTCTTGGACCCAATGGTGCGGGCAAGACGACGGTTCTAAAAATGCTGTCTGGACTCGTTCAGCCCTCAGGAGGCGAGGCCAGAGTGCTGGGGTACACGCCTTGGGAAAGGCGCGATGCGATGAAGCGTCAGTTTGCGCTGTTGATGGGGCAGAAGAACGCTCTGTGGTGGGACCTTCCTGCGCGCGAAAGTCTCGAGCTTCACAGGGTGATCTACGGCATCGAACGCCCGCGCTTTGCTAGTGTTGTGGAAGAGCTTACATCGTTGCTTGATGTGGAGGACAAGCTGGATGTGATGGTGCGCGAGCTCTCCCTTGGTGAACGGATGAAGATGGAGCTAATCACCGCGCTTTTGCATTCGCCTCGCGTGCTTTTTTTGGACGAGCCCACGATCGGCTTGGATGTCACCTCGCAAAAGAAGGTGCGTGAGTTTTTGAAGCGTCACAACCGCAGTTCCGAGGTCACCATTGTTTTGACCAGTCATTACATGGGCGACATTGAAGAGCTATGCCAGCGGGTGGTGATCATCGACCACGGGAAGCTTTTTTTCGACGGTCCGCTTTCGTCCATCGTCGACCGGTTTTCCTCGCACAAAGTCCTGCACCTTAGTTTTTCCAGGGAGACCGAGGGCCGGTTTGAGGAAATGGGCGAGGTGTTGGAACAGTCGCCGCTGAGCGTCCGGTTGCGTGTATTGCGAAGCCGCGTCGCTGACGTCTGCAGGGAGGCTCTTGCGACGTGGCCCGTGAGCGATTTGGCGGTCACAGAACCCTCGGTGGAGGAGGTGATCCGGCAGTTGTTTGACACGGTGCATCCCGGCGGGCAGGTGGCCTGAGGGTTGCAGCAGACGGACTCACGCTGAATGAGCGGTGATTCGTTGCTGGGGAGGGTTTGACATTGTTGATGCCAGCCTCTAGGGTGCACGACCCTCTCGGTTTCTGAAAGTTCGAGGAGGTTTTCTCTATTTCAAGCATATGACCAGCCATTTGATCGAAGAAGCCCTCAAGAAGGTTCCCTCCCAGCAGGCGCTGGTGAACATTGTGAGCAAGCGCGTGCGCCAGCTGAACCAAGGGGAGCGTCCTCTTGTGGATGCCGGATTCCGGGCGGGTTATGCGGACATTGCCCTTCAGGAAATCATCGAAGGCAAACTGACCTTGGTGTATCCCGCGGCCTCGCCCGTGGTTGAAGACTAGGCCGGATTTAAGTTGGAGCGCGGCGGGACGGCGCATGTCTTTTGACGTGTGATGTGCGCTTACAGGGGAGTGAAGCGGCATGAGTGTCGAAATTTCAGCCAATAGAAAAGGCCTCCGGGATTTTCATATTCTGGAGCGTTTTGAGGCAGGACTGGAACTCAAGGGGACGGAGGTAAAGAGCATCCGCGCCGGGCATGCGAACTTGCAGGGTGCGTTTGCCCGCGTGGAGAACATGCAGGTTTACCTGTATGAAATGGACATCAGGGCGTACGAAAAGGCCAGCCACACCCAGCACGAGCCCAAGAGCCGCCGCCGGCTTCTTTTGCACAAGCAGCAGATAGTAAAGCTTTTCGAGCAAACCCATATCAAAGGTAACTCTCTGGTGGCCCTGCGTTTGTACTGGAAGGGGCACCGGGTAAAGGTGGAGTTGGGGGTTGGGTCGGGCAAGGACAAGGCAGACCAGCGGGCGTCTTTGAAGGAGCGCGCGGAAAAGCGTGAAGTGGACCGCGAGGTTTCACGCTTCAATCGGGGAAGGCGTGACTGACCCGGTCTTTTTTGGAGAAATAAATTGCAACAGGGGGTCGGTTTGGACGACAGTCTCCAGCCCGCAGGAAAGGGGTCTTAGCTCAGTTGGTAGAGCGCCTCAATGGCATTGAGGAGGTCAGGGGTTCGAATCCCCTAGGCTCCACTTTCCTTCCGCTTCCAAAAGCCACCCCGAAATTCTTCTTGGGGAACTCCTTTCAGCATCTGAAAGACAGCATCGAAACCAAATCGACTCGCCGGTTCACGAGGCCCCCCCAATAAATGGTGCGTGGGTTCTGCACGTCCGCGAGAACCAGCACGCAGTCCTCGGGACTAGTCGAGTCGGCCGCATTGCACGTCATCAAACCACGTCTGCATGATAGCCGCACTTGAGCGGCCGTATTCGTAACAACACGGGTCTCCTGCTTTGAAAGGATTGCACGTTCCCTGCGCCGCTTTCAGCGGGATGTTGCGATTCGGAGAGAGGACCGGCCGCACTGATGAGGTTGGTTGCGCTCGCGGCTGGAGCGCTCGAGAGAGAAACCAAAAAAGAAAACGGATCGTCATGGGCAACGCAGAAAAGGAAAACTTGGCCTCTGTTGTGTCTGCCAAGCCAGCGTTGGAGCACCTCCACTCGGGATCTGAGAAGCGGGAACTGGGCGTGGTTCTGGAGCGAATCCGCGAACTTCTGCAGGAATTGTTGAAAACACACCCCCAGTCGACCGTGGAAGAGATGTTGGACCACCAGCTTTCAAAAATTCAGCAGGAGAGCGAGCGTCTGGGCGAGGGTGTGGCTCAGTATGAGGCGGAGTATCGGCAAGCCTCCCACGAGTTGTCACAAGAGAGGCAAAAGTATCTGGGCTTTGCCGACGTGGTGAAGGGGCTCATCCAGTGGGTCGAAACTCCGGAGGAGCGCGTTCAACGGAATGCGTCTGTGAAGGTGGATTGACCTGGGTGCCTTGCGGCGGCAAAAGAGAGGGTGATTATGGCGTTGCCCGAGGTGGGTGCGATGATGCTTTCCCGGACCGATGCGTCCCTAATGTGCGGGTGCTTCGACGATGCATGGGCAGATCTGGTCGTGACGCGGACACCTTCCTGCTGAGGCTGGAGAGTTTGATGGAGGGGCGTCCGACGGTTTGCGTGGTGGATTCCAAAATGGGCATGTGGGGTGGGAGGTTGAGGGTTCGAGTTTTAGGGGCGTAGGGTTTCGAGGTTGGAGGGAGTGCGGTGCTTGAAGTTTCGGGAGCGAGTGGGTTCTAAGACAAAGTTTGGGGAGTGTTGTGTTGTAGGTTGATGGTTGGTTCAGATGGTTTGTTCAGGGGGGGAATGTGACGTCTAGCTGCAGGCGGCGACGGCTCGCTGGCGGTAGTTTTCAAAATTTCTGAAGCCCTAGGCCCCCCTTTGAATGAGCTCCATCTTTTGATGGAAGCCCTCCGTAATGCGGTTGTTTTTGGCGAACCGCCACATGGCGGCGATTTCACCCCTCCAACTGTGGAGTGTCTTTGCGGGGGTTTGCATCGGAGCATGCCTCTCTGCCCGGTACTTTCTGATGTGTGAAAGCAGTCTGTGGATCAGCCGTTTGGCCCGTGCCGCCGTCTGCTACTTTTCATTGAGCAGGCGTGGGAACTCGTGCATCTCCGCGTGTACAGCTCTGAGCGCCAAGTGGTTCTTGAAATCTTTTTCGAGACGCTCGCTTTTAGAATGCGTGAGCCGTTTACCCCCTTGCGTAGCAGTCCTCCAATGCCCCTACGCAGGAATGCAGCCGGTGCCCAGATTTCGGGCAAGCTGGATAAAGTGATGCGCCGCCACGCGCACCACATGAAAGCGGCCCCCCCTGGATAGCGTTTGGAAAGTGACGCTGTACCAAGCTGAGGAAGGCCGAACACAGGTCGATACAAACTATTTTTACCTTCTCTCGGCCGTAGAGCCTGAAAAGAAAGCCCTCTATTCGCTCGTTGATCCACTTTAGCAGTTCTCGCGCGCGCTATTGTCGCGGGGCGTGATCAAGAGCGTTCGGCGATTCGCCATGGTCTTTTCTCTTCGGCTATATCACATGGGCGTGCGTGTACTCCCCTCACGCTCGGAGTGTCCGCTCCACGGGACAAAAGCGTGCGGCCGGCGAGCAGCAAGACCGCATTTCGCGCCAGAGCCCAGCCGATTCCGGGACTATCGCTGCCAAAACAGCCGCACTCCACATCCAGCCCTCGGAACCAACTGATCATGAGCACCCAGCT
>CANFTB010000035.1 GCA_947449735.1 Chthoniobacteraceae bacterium
CGAATCCAGAAAGCGGCGGAGGCCTTACTCCAAACTTCTGCAAAAGTGCAGGATGTCGCCCTCGCCTATGGCTTTTGCGACCAGAGCACTTTCACCCAGCATTTCCGGAAACGCATGGGCATGACGCCGAGACAGTTCCGAGTCGGTCACCAGAGTTGATCTGCGCTGTCTCTCGCAGGGACTTGGAGGGTGCGTTGCATTGGGCGCCCGGCGGACGATGGAGTTCACCGCGTGGACCTAGTTGCCAGGCAACCTGCTCGCCTGCTCCAGCGTGACAATGAGCGATTTGAGCGGGGTGCCAAAAAGACAGGCAATCGACTCGTCGGCGTTGATCATTCTTCCGAGATAGGTTCCAACGATCTCGCCCTTGGCGTTGATAATGGGACCGCCGCTGGCGCCGGTGTATTTGGTGACACCGGGAATCTTTTCGTAGTGCACACGTTCGTCGTCCGCCTCGAGGATCTTGAGGGAGTAGGTTGAAAGCGGCTGGTTTGGGATTCGTGCGGGGAGGAACACACTTTCGTCCTTTTGGGGCGCGATGGACGCCAGCGGAAGCGCGTGTTTTGCCAGATTGGATTCGTTTCTGATTTTGAAGATCAAAAGATCGCTCTTCGAGAGGTCTCGAACGTTTGCGATTGGTAAAAACGCCTCCGGTCTGGCTTTAACCGTATTGTCGGATTCGTTGACGAAGGTGATGTTTTTAAGGGCGCTCTTAATTTCGCCGTCGGTGATTTTCCCAAAAATGTGGTGGGCCGTGATGTAGTAGGCGCTGGTTTTGTATTTCACGATCGAACCTGTTCCGAAGCAGTTCGAGCCCTTTGCATCCTTTATTTGCAGGGTGAAGGCATACCGGTTCAGATCTGCAGCGCGGACGGAGACTGTCGTGCAAAAGGTGGCGAGGGCTATCAGAACGCGTGAAGTTTTCATGGTCTTCTGGGAGTGGATTACGGAGGTAGCACGGGGGATAGCGGACGCGCGTCTACGCGCCCTTTAGAAGCTGCGGAGCGACCGTCGACTTGACCGCGGCGACGGGCACGGTCCGTAAACTTCCACTGCATATTCGGAAGCCGACCCGGTTCCGGATGCTGCCTGTCCGTCTTGAGCCTAAACAGAAATGCGCCCGGGCTGGCTTTCGGGCTCCCGGGTTCGCGGCGCGTCTTTAAAAAACACCACTGGGGCTGACAATGTCGTGAGGCCGTCCACGAAGACCAAACGTAACCAAAGGCGGCACGCGTCCGCCTTCCAGTATCTGTGCTGTTGCCATTTTGCTGTCAAAACAACAGGCGTCGCATATTCTTGTCGGTCATGCAGCGTTGGTCTTTGACCGTCCACTCCCCTAATCAAGCACCCCGCAACCATGAGACGGCTGAAAACGCGCTTGTGGTCGGCTCCCGGAATGCTCCGGGCGTATTCGTCGTCGACGTCCCGGGTGTCGCCCCGAGACACGCCCTGCTGGAGTTTGAGGGCGGCACGCTGCGCGTCGAAGCCATGGATCCGGCGGCGGCCGTGTTCGTGCGGGGGGAGGCGATTTCCGCTCCGGTGGCTCTGGCGGTTCCCGCATCCATTCGCATCGGGGAGGCTGAATTGAGGATTAGTGCATTGGAAGAGGCGCGGAAGACGTCCTCCGGGGATGCTACGGTGCGCTTGGTGCATCCGGCGGTGTTGTATTCGAAGCCCCTGGCGTATCCGGGCTCCCCCGAAATGACCGGCCGCATCTACTGTTCTCCAGCGGAACCGGACCGCGAGGACGGGGGCCGCGAGGAGAAAGTCGCCGGGGCGGGGGCAGAAGAGGAAAAGACCGTGGCCTTCTCGTTTGAGACCGAAGACGCGCCTGTGGCCGAGCGGATGTCGATGGCCGTCGACTATTCGCGCCAGTCGGAAATCGCCCGGGGTGGCATGGGGAAGATTTTTTCGGCAGAGGATGCGACCCTGGGGCGGGAGGTCGCGCTCAAGGTGAGCATGGGCAAGGACGCCAGACAGGAAGCGCAATTCTTCAGGGAGGCCCGGGTCCTCGCCCAGCTCGCCCATCCGAATATTGTGCCGATCCACAGCTTCGGCACGGACAGTCTTGGGAGGCCGTTTTACTCGATGAAGTTGGTCCGGGGACGGACGCTGCAGGCCATTCTGAAGCAGCTGCAGGCGGGGGACGCTGAGACGGCCGCGACCTTTACCCGGCAGCGTCTGTTGGACGTCTTTCGCAAGGTGTGCGACGCCGTTGCTTCAGCCCATGCAAAGGGTTATCTGCACCGCGATTTGAAGCCCGAGAACATCATGGTGGGGGAGTACGGGGAGGTGCTTGTGATGGACTGGGGGCTGGTGAAGGGGCTTCCAAACCATCCGGGGCAACTGTTGCTCGATGAGGGAAAGGAGGGGGAGCCCGAGGTGCTGGGCTACGTGGAAGGCACCCCGCAGTACATGTCGCCCGAGCAGGCGGCTGGAATGTATGGAGGGTTGGACGAGCGCTCAGACATCTACGCACTGGGGGGCATTTTATTCGCCATCCTGACCCTGCGTCCGCCGGTGACCGGATCCTCTGTCAAAGACGTTTTGCGCAAGGTTCGCGAGGGGGAAATCGGGACGAAGTCGTTCCCTGTGGGGAGCCTCGACGCGCAAACGCCTGCTGTAGCGGCCAAGACCGTGCCCGGAGCGTTGATGGCGGTGGCCCTCAAGGCTCTGGCGAAGGACCGGGACAAGCGCTACTCGAGCGTCGGGGCGCTGCTGGCGGACATTGAGGCGTATCAGGCGGGGTTTGCGACGGTGGCTGAGGAGGCGACCCTGTTCCGCTTGGTGGCGCTTTTCGTCAAAAGACACCGGGCGGCGTCGGTGCTCGCCGCGATGTTGATGGTGGCGGCGGGTCTGTTTGCGGTGCGTCTGGCCGCCAGCGAGAGGCGTGCGCAGCAAAACGCCGCGCGGGCGGAGAGTGAGTCACAGTCGGCTGTTGTGAATGCCGAGCTGGCGCGGGCCAGCGCACGTAGCGCGGAGGAACAGGCGCGAATCGCTAAGGAGAACGCCGCCCGTGCCGTTGCCGAGAGGGAAGCGGCGCGCAAGGCCACCGCGGATGCCTCGGTTGCAAATGCCGAGGCAGCGGAGAAAACCCTCAATGCGGTCTACATCCGGAACGCACTCGAGGCGGTTCCACCGGATCTGCGGACTCAGCAGTGGGACTATTTGAACAGGTTTCTGGACGCCTCGGAGCGGACGATCGTCACGAAACCCAATTCCTATTGGAAGGAGTGTGTGCCTCATCCGCAAAGGCCGGGTGTCTTGGTCACACTCGAACCGGACAACTGGGTGCGGTTTCTTGATTTGAATGATGGCGGCGTGGAGGACGTTTTAAAGCTGGAGGGAGCGTTTATTATGGGTGTCCTTGCGATCACCGAGGACGCCGAAAAGCTGGCGCTGATGGGCTACGCCAATGGCGGAACGGGGATTTTTGAATCTCGCATCGAGATCCTCAGTCTTAGGGATGGCAAAAGGCTCCGCAGCATACCCCTTTCCAACAGTCGTGACGCCATCCTCAAGGCCGCCTTGAAATTCAGCGCTGACGGGCGGCTTCTGATGAAAACGCACCGGCGGGCATGGACGCCGGGTTACGAACCCGCGCTCTATGATGTTGAGACGGGCGCGGCATGCTGGTCGGCAAGCTTCGCCGGTATCTATGGCGCCGACTTTGTTCCCTCGGCTTTACGTGCTTCAAAAACCCTCGTCCACTGGGCGTCCAAAATCCACGGATTGCTGGAAATAGATCCCCTCCTAGACCGGATCGAAAAGCCAGCTGTAAAGTTTCCGGTGCCCCAAAGTACGGAGCCTTTTATATATGGAAATGCGGTTTTCACGCACACGGAAGACCTGTTGCGGCGGATCAATCCCGCCGATGGAAACATCCTGTACGAGTTCCGGCTTCCGGCAAAATTGAAGAGCGTCCGCGACGTCGTGTACCTCCGGAAGCACAATGTTATTGTGAGTCTGGTGCAAATCGCTGAGAGATCGGCGGTGCTGGACGTGCGGGATGCACGCTCTGGAGCTCCCGTGGCGTCGTTTCCGATGGTGATGGACGGAATCGCCGGCACCAGGGATTGGATGCTGACGGCGCACCCTGTTTCCGGCCACGTCGCGATCTTCCGCGGCAACACAATGAAGGTTTGGAAGGTGGCCAGGGCAGAGGCCGCCATCGAGGACAAAATCGAGACCCTGTCCGGCCCCGGGTTTACCTTTTTCGGAGACACCAACAAGGCCCTGCAGGTTTCCATTGAGCGCTTTAAAACGGACGATGGAACGCGGGCGTACAAGGTCGAGGTCCGGCAGCCTGCCGAAACCCGGCTTGTGTTGGATCAGGAACTTGGAGCTGAGAGGGGCGAGGGCAATTTTCCGGTCGTTCTGTCGGCGAGCCGGGACGGAAAAACAGTCGGCGCTCGAATTCAGACGGGAACAGGTTTTTCGCTCAAGACCTTCCGCGTTGAGGGGGGAACCTTGAGGGCGGCCGAACCTATTGAAAATTTCTCATCCGCCTACAATTTTTTTAAGGTCAGTCCGGACGGAAGCCAGATTTGGGGAGGCACGGCGAGCTATGACGCAGCAACGGGAGAAAGGCTCAGCGAGTTCGTCAGGACGGGCATAGGCGAGGGCGTGCGTGCCTGTAGTTCGACTCAGTCCTGCTGGACTGACAACGCGCACGTTGTGGAGCTTTGCACCTTGCTGGGCGATGCTAGTGAATTGGAGCGGTCGCTCGTCGTGTGGAGCATGTCGGAATCCAAGTTCGTGCACCGTGCGCCCGCACCCCACGCACGGGCGGTCGCGGCCAGCCCCGACGCAGCGGAACTCGCCGAGGCGGGCGCGGACCAGCGTGTGCGGATCCGCGACGCGGCGACCCTCGAAGTCAAACGCGTCCTCCGCGTCCATGATGGCCCGGTGGTGGATGTTGCGTGGAACCCAAGGATGCCGTATCTCGCAACGGCCGGGGAGGATTTCCGGGTGCGGATTTGGGATCTTGGTTCGGGACGGATGCTGGAGGAGATCGGATTTCTGGAGGCCGTGCCCGTCCAGCTTGACTGGAGCCCCGACGGCCGGACTCTTGCTGTACGGGGACAGCCTTTCAAGGACGAGAATGATAAAGATAAGGAGAAGCGGTATTTCTTCTATCCGAAATGCTGCGGCGAGAAATGAGCTTGCAACGTACTTTCGAAAAAAAGGTTAGCTATATTTTTTGCGGTTTCAGAAACACAAGCTTCCGAACATTAGCTACGCGCAAGCAGGGCGTGGAGAACGATTCAGTAGTTGAGGCCCAGGCCTGCCTCAAAGGTTCCGCCCCCGAACATACCTCCAGATGACGTTTCCGGCATCCCCCCGTCCGAAAAACTCCGGCGAACATTCGTTTCCAAGCGGCCTAAGTCTGCGGCGATTGGTCGGTTCTCTCAGCCAGCCGGCCATGAGATTTTTCGTTTTCCTAACCCTCGCCTTGCGGCCTTTTGGGAGTCCGCCCGTCGAGGCAAAAGGCGGGCCCAGCCTCCTTATGCTCTGTTTCGCTTCATTTTTCCTGCTGATTTCTGCGGCCACCCTGCGCGCAGCGCCAGCTTCCGCGCCCACGGCCGCAGTCCCCGAAAAACATCGGGCGCTGCTCGAGAACCACTGTCAAAGCTGCCACGGACCCGAGAAACAAAAGGGCAAGTTCCGTGTCGATGACCTCTCCTTCTCCATCAACGACATCCCTTCCGCAGAACGCTGGCAAAAGGTCCTCAACGCTCTCAACTCCGGCGAAATGCCCCCGGAAGAAGAAATGCAGCCGCCCGCTGTGCAAAAGACGGACCTCCTCGATGACCTCGCCCATACCTTGGTCACCGCCCGGCGCTCCCTTTCCGACCAGCACGGCGTCATAGCCCTGCGCCGACTCAATCGGCGTGAATACAAGAACACCCTCCGCGAACTGCTGGGAGTCCAACTTGATGTGAGCGAACTGCCCGCAGACACCGGGCCCGTCGGATTCGACACCGTGGGCGCAAACCTCTTTCTTTCCTCCAGCCAGCTCGAGGCCTACGAAGCCCTCGCCAAAGAAGCCCTCGAGGAAGCCTTCACCCTGCATGCCTCCGCGGGAGCCACCAAAAAGCTCCGCATGGAAGCGGAGGAAACCCTGGACCGCGTGAAAAAAAACAACCGCGAGGCGCACGAGGAGCATAGCCGCGCCAACGCCTGGGTGAAGGCCTTCAATGCCGCCCTCACGCGTGCCGAAAACGCCCCCCTTGTCGCCGAGCTTCGCAAAACCCTCAAGACCGAGGAAAGCCTCCGGCATGCTTGGGAGAAAATACCAGGCGCCCCTTCTCCGGAACTTTTCGGTCTTCCAAACAACGTATTCATCATCCAGGGCTTTTTGACCGCGGACGACTTTGTCGCCTATGAGCAGCACTACCTCCAGATGCCCTCGCTCGACAAGGGCGCCTATCTGACGATCCCTTTCTCCAACCTCGGACGCCACTCTAACAACGCCATCCAAATCGCCATCCCCACCGATTGGCCGCTGGGCCAGTACGTCGTCCGTGTCCGGCTGGGAGCCACCCCCGAGGCCCCGCCCGAGCGCCGCTTTCTGGAATTCGGAACCAACCATCGCGTGGACCAATCCCCTTTCTTAAGCACCCATCATATCACCGGCACCCGCGACGAACCCCAGACCCTGGAACTTCCGTACACGCTCACTCAAAAATTCCTCCAAGAACGCACGCATTCGCTGTTCATCCGTGAACGCGGGGTCGGAAATCTCAACAAATCGCGAACGCTCTTCCGCGAAATGCGTGGTAAAAACGGAGTCGGCCCCGATCTCGCGCTCTGGGTGGACTGGGTCGAAGTCGAGCGTCTCCCGACTCCGGAGGACGCCATTCCGCCGGGAATCCGCGCCCTTGCGGGTCTCCCACTGGACCCCAAATCCCCGCCGGCCAACGAGGAGCAACTCCAGCAAGCCCTCGAGCGTTTCGTGCTGGAAGCCTGCCGGGGTAATCCACCGCGTCCCGAAACGCTCAAGCGCCTTGCGAAGATCTATCGGGGCCGGCTCGAACTCGGGGCACCTCCCCGCACTGCGCTCAAGGATACACTCGCCGCCGTCCTCGCATCCCCCCGCTTTCTCTACCGCGCCGAACCCGACCTCCAGGAAGCACACCGCCCCCTGACACCCACCGAACTCGCTTCCCGGCTTTCGTATTTTTTGTGGGGCACGCCCCCCGACCCGCAACTGCGCGTCCTTGCCGCAAGCGGAAAACTTTCAGCCGCGCAGACCTTACGCTCAGAAACCGAACGACTGCTGGCCGACCCCCGCTCTGAGGATTTTGTGGAGGCTTTTCTTTCCCAGTGGCTCACGCTCGAACGGCTCGATTTCTTCCAGTTCAACGAAAAGCTGTATCCGCGCTTTGATGACAACACCAAGGCCGCAGCGCGCAGGGAAGTCCTCGAAACATTTGCCCATCTGCTCAAGCACAACGCACCCCTCACGGATCTGCTCAAAGCGGATTACGTGATTCTCAATCCTGTGCTTGCCCAGTATTACGGCGTCGAGGGCGTGCAGGGCGACGGCTTCCAGAAAGTGGCGCTGCCCACCGATTCTCCGCGCGGGGGCCTTCTTGGAATGGCCGCCATCCTCGCCATGGGCAGCAACGGCGAACGCACAAACCCGGTTGAACGCGGCGCCTGGGTGCTGCGCAAAATGCTCAACGATCCCCCGCCGCCTGCTCCCGCCAACGTCCCGGAAATCAACCGTCTTGCCGGCAAACTGCTCACCACGCGCGAACGCCTTCAGGCTCACCAGGAAGACCCCCAGTGCGCCAGTTGCCACCGCAAAATTGATCCGCTCGGGTTCGGCCTCGAAAACTTTGACGCCGTTGGTCAATGGCGCACCAAAGACAGCTACACCGCGCGGGACGCCGCAGGAAACCCGGATCCAAAGGCCAGAAAAACGTGGACCATCGAGGCCGCCGCCACCCTTTACAAGGGACCCGCCTTTGAGAACTTCCAGCAAATGCGAGACATTCTCGCCACACGAAAGGAGGCCTTCGTCCGCGGATTCACCGCCGCCCTCATCGAGTACGCCCTCGGGCGGCCCTGCGGGTTTAGCGACGAACCCCTCGTGGAATCCCTCGTACACCAAGCCAAAGAAAACGGATACGCCACCCGCGCGATCGTGCACGCCCTGCTCCAAAGCGAGGCCTTTCAAACCAAATAACCCGAGACCTTCCATGAACCCAGCTCTTCCCCGCCGCCGGTTCCTTCAAACCAGCTCCGCCCTCATCGCCCTTCCGTTCCTGGAATCCCTCGGGTTCCGCCGATTCGCGTCGGCCGCCCCCTTGAGAGAGGGCCTCGGCTTCCAACCAAAACGGCTGTTGTTCATTGGGTTCGGCTGGGGAGTCACCGAGGAGTCCTGGTATCCCAAGCAAGCCGAGAGGGGTGCCGATTATACGCTCCCCGCAGGCCTCGCGCCGCTCGAACGCCACAAAGCTGACTTCAGCATCGTCCAGGGCCTGGCCAACCGCTACACCACCAACGGCCACTACGGCAGTACATTCTGGCTCACCGGCGCCAACGAGTTCGGCGAGCCCGGACAAAGCTTTCATAACGGCGTTTCCGTCGACCAGATTGCCGCCGCGCAGCTCGGCAAAGACGTCCGCTTCGCCTCTCTTTCGCTAGACTGCGGCGCTGCTGCCTCCAAGTCGGGACACGGCCCCGGGCTCTCCCTCTCTTGGGACTCGCGAGGCAAACCCGTTGGCGGCCCGACCAATCCAGTCGAAGCCTTCCACCGGCTCTTTGCCAAGGACTCGACACCGCTCGACCAGCAGAAGGCCATGTTCGCGCAGCGGCGCAGCATTCTTGACCATGCAATGGAGGAAGCGCGCGACCTCCAGCGGACCCTCGGGAAAACAGACAACGCGAAGTTGGACGAATATTTCCAAGGCATTCGCGACATGGAAACCCGGCTGAGTCGCGACGAAAGATGGCTCGGGATACCACGGCCTGAAGCGCCTCTTCACGAGCCCCAACCGGGCCTGGCCGGATACGAGGAGATCAAACTGATGTATGACCTCATGGTCGCGGCGTTGCAAACCGACAGCACCCGCGTGCTGACGTACCGCCAGCCCGTCAGTTCCTTGCTGACCAGTCTCAACGTCAAACTGGACTCACACACCATGAGCCATTACCACACGCCCCGCGCCGAGGCACTCGAGGTTTCCCAAAAACGCGATCAATCCCAGAGCGAACTGCTCGCCCATCTCCTCGACCAACTCAAAGCCGCCAAACAACCCGACGGCACCTCGCTGCTCGACCACACCACACTCGTATACGGCAGCAACATCCGCACCGGACACAGCCTCGACAATTGTCCCACTTTGCTCGCCGGGCGCGGCGCCGGGGTCAAAATGGGACACAACCTCGTCCTCCCCAAGGACACCCCCCTGTGCAGCGCCTGGCTCACCCTGCTCCATGGCTGTGGCATCCAAGCGGAAAGCCACGGCGACAGCACCGGCATTCTCCCCGCACTGTTCGCTTGATCCAAAGGGCACCGGGCTTTTTCTACAACCAACTTCCCCAGATGATGTCCCCGTCCCCCACCCGCACGGAACATGCTGGCGAAGCTCCGCTTCGAAGCGGTCTAATGCTGAGGAGCTTCGCTGGTTCTCTCATCCAGCCGACCATGAAATTTTCCGTTTTCCTCGCCCTCGCATTGGCGCCGTTTTGGTGTCCGCCCGTCCGCGCTGTGGACATGGAATGGGCCACGGTGGGCGATCCGGGTAACGCCGCCGACAAAACCGGCTACGGGGCGGTGACGTACGCATTTCAAATCGGGAAATACGAGGTCACGGTGGAGCAGTACGCGGAGTTTTTAAACGCTGTCGGCGCAGCGGACCCCTTCCGGCTTTGGGAGAAGGGGATGGAGGATCCGGGGCTGAGGGTCGACCACACGGTTTTTCTGAAGCGGACGGGAGAGGCTGGTTCCTACAAATACGAGGTCCTCCCCGGGCAGGACCAGTTGCCGGCGAGCTTCGTGAGTTATTTTGATGCGATGCGTTTTGCCAACTGGATGCACAACGGAAAGCGCAAGGGGGACACCGAAAGCGGCGCGTACAAGCTCGCGCCGGGAGGCGGGGCGCCCTCGCGCGAGGCCGACGCCAGGGTGTGGATTCCCAGCGAGGATGAATGGTACAAGGCTGCCTACTATGAGCCCCAGGCGAAAGGCGGCCCCAACGGCGGATACTGGTTGTATCCCACCCGCAGCAATGAAAAACCCAAGCTGCAGGTGGGCACGGATGCGGAAAGCAATTCCGCCCGTTATTTTGACGACAAGTTGTTGTGGATAAGACCGCAGCCGACCAACACGGGGCCTCTCATGCCGGTGGCCAGTTGCAGAAACTCGAAAAGTCCCTACGGCACTTTTGATCAGGGGGGCGGCGTCTGGGAGTGGTGTGACGCGGTGGCCTTTGAAACAAAGAGGATCATGCGTGGCGGTTCGGTGCGTTATCCCCAGCACGCGATGCTCTCGACCATGCGCACCAATGTCAGCCCGGACTTCCGCAGCCATGACACGGGGTTCCGTCTGGCACGGCGCGTGCCGGCTCCGGACGGCGCAGGAACCACAGCGGGGGCGAAATGAAAAACAGCATGAAATACCTCAACGTTCCGGCTGCCTGCCTGCTCGCGCTGTGCTTCTTCCCGGAGGCGCGCGGTGCCGAATTTGGCGGGCGGCTCGAGCCGATGTTCGAAACGCACTGTTACGGCTGCCATGACGCGGATGAGAAAAAGGGAGGATTGGACCTCGGCGCGCTCCGTTGGGATCCGGCCAATGGCGACAATCTCGAGCAGTGGACCCGTGTTCTGGACAAGGTGCAGTCCGGGGCCATGCCGCCCCGGAAAAAGTCGCGCCCCGACGTCGCGGTTTCGACCGGGTTTCAGACTACGCTCTCTCGGGCGCTGGGCGAGTACACCCGGGACCAGCAGGTGAAGTCCGGCCGCGTGGTCTACCGCCGGCTGAATCGTTCCGAGTACATCAACACGGTGCGGGATTTGTTCGGGGTGCCTGCGGAGTTAAAAGAGCTTCTGCCTCAGGACGGCACGGAGGCGGGCTTTGATACGATCGGAGCCGCCCAAAATCTTTCTGTGGAGCACCTCGACCGGTATCTGGAGGCGGCGGAAATCGTGCTGCGGGAAGCCACCGTGCAGACGCCACGGCCGGAGACCGTGAAGGAGCGGGGGGATCTGACCGAGCTCTGGCACAGGAGCATGGGCGACTCCCGCCAGTTGCAGTGGGGGTTTTCGCCTGAAGGCGTTCTCGCTGTTCGCAATTTTATGGGCCTCACCAGTACCGGACTCGGATGGAAGCCTCCCGTCCCGGATGCCACCTACCGTTTTCGAATCAGGGCGCGTGCGATGCTCGATGACGCGCAGGACGGCGGAGTTGGAAAACGGAAGCAGATTGATCCCTCCCGGCCCATGACGGCAAAGGTGGGACAGCAGGGGGTGCATATCGCAGGAGTGTGGCCCAAGCCGGGCCCGGACCCGCGCATTACCCTCAAGATGGGCATCGGAGGCAGCGGCCACGGGAAGCCGTTTGTCACGGGGTGTTATTACGAAATGAGCCCCACAGAATACCGGGAGTTTGTCTACGAGGGCCGGATGGCGGCAGGGCAGACGCTGCGTCTTTCCGCCTACCGGGCGATTCCGGAGAGTTCGGATGAAGACGGGGGGATCTACCACGGATTGTGCGCCGTCGTGGAGTGGTTCGAGGTTGAGGGGCCGATTCTCGAACAGTGGCCGCCCCGGGGGCATCAGCTTCTTTATGGCGACCTTCCGCTTCGCCCTCTGGATCCCAATCAGCCCCTCAAAGAGCTGGTGGTTGCGTCTTCCTCTCCTGAGTTGGATGCGCGCCAACGGCTCGGAGCGGTGTTGGAGAAATTGTTCCGCCGGCCCGCATCTGCAGCCGAGTTGGACGAGTACGTCTCGATCTTCAAAGAGCACCACCAAAACGGCATGCGTTTTGACGAGGCGCTCCGGATGGCCTACAAGACCGCACTGTGTTCGCCCGAGTTTCTGTTTTTCGCCGAAAAGCCGGGTCTGCTGGATGATCACGCGCTCGCTTCGAGACTGAGCTACGGTCTTTGGGCGGGCCCTCCCGATGAGGCGTTGTTGAGACTTGCCGCTGCGGGCACGCTGCGGGACCCCGCCGTCCTGAGGTCGGAGACGGAGCGCATGCTGGCGGATCCCAGAAGCAGGCGTTTTGCGAGCAGCTTCCTGGACAGCTGGCTCAACCTGCGTGACATCAATTCCACCCAACCAGACACAAAGCTGTTCACGGAGTTTGAAGACTATCTCAGAGACTCGATGGTGGATGAATCGGTCGCCTTTTTTCAGGAGCTGGTGCGCGGAAATCTAGGGGTGAAAAACGTGATCCACAGCGATTTTGCGATGCTGAACGAGCGGCTCGCGGAGCATTACCAGATTCCGGGGGTGCGGGGTGCGGGAATGCGCAAGGTTCAGCTTCCCGCAGGCTCGCGGCGCGGGGGGCTCCTCACCCAGGGGGCGGTCCTCAAGGTGTCCGCCAACGGGACGAGCACTTCGCCCGTGGTCCGCGGGGCGTATGTGCTCGCGCGTTTCCTTGGAACGCCGCCCGAACCGCCGCCCAAGAGCGTGCCCGCGATCGAACCCGACATTCGGGGCGCGACCACCATCCGGGAGCAGCTGGAAAAGCACCGGGCCGACGCAAGCTGCGCGGCATGCCACGCGAAGCTCGACCCGCCGGGGTTTGCGCTCGAGAGCTTCGACGTGACGGGCCGCTGGCGCACCAACTACCGCGTGCTTCCCGAATCGACCAAGGGCCGCGTGGTGACGATTCCGGGCTGCGACGCGCGACTTTTTGCGGAGGGGCCCAAGGTCGTGCCTAGCTACATGCTGGAGGACGGCAAGGCGTTTGAGGATATCGACGGCTTCAAGCAGCTCATGCTCTCCAATGAAGAGCAGCTTGCCCGCGCCCTGGCCGGGCAGCTTGTGGCACATCTGACCGGAGCCCGGATGCAGTTTGCCGACCGCGAGGTTGTTGCAGATCTGGTGAAGCAGGCGAGGGAGGGCGGCTACGGCGTGCGTGCGCTAATCCACGGAGTCATTCAGAGCCGGCTATTCCGAGAAAAATAAACACCATGCGCGAACCCCGTAATCCTTTCAATCACGGCGGGAGGCGGCAAGGGCCGCGTTTACTCAACCTTTTCACGCGAGTTCAGTTGATCCAAAAACGTTCGAACCTATGAGCCATTTCACCACTCAGAAGCACCTGTCGCGGCGTACGTTTCTCCGGGCGTCCGGGGTGGCGCTCGCGCTTCCCTGGCTGGACGCCATGGCCCCGGCCTTTGCTGCCCCGCCCGCACCCACCATGCGCTTTGTCGGCATCCTGAATATCTTCAGTTTTCACACGCCCTTCCTTTTTCCGGCGGAGGCGGGCAGGGGCTACAAGTCGAACTCCTACCTCGATCCGCTCCAGGAGCACCGCGAGGATTTCTCCATCATATCGGGATTGAACCACCCCGACGTGAGCGGGGGGCACAGCGGGGATTATTCGTTTTTCACTGGTGCGCCGGCGCCCTCCTCCCCGACTTTCAAGAACACCATCTCGCTGGACCAGGTGGTCGCCGAGTCGGTGGGGCAGCAGACCCGCTATCCGGCCCTGTGCCTGACGACGAACGCTGGACGCGGAAGCTGCAGTTACACGCGCAACGGCGTGAGCCTGCCCGCCGAGTCCAGCGCGGAGAAACTGTTCGCAAAGCTCTTCATTGACGGAAGCCCCGCGGAGGTGGCGCAGGAGGTGAAGCGCCTGCAGCAGGGCAAGTCCATCCTCGACCGTCTCCAGGACAAATCCAAGCGCCTGCAGCAGAGTGTGGGGGCGCGGGACCGGGAGAAGCTAGACCAGTATTTCACTAGTGTCCGCGAACTCGAACAGCGCCTCGAGCGCACGGAAGCATACGCCCGGTTGCCCAAGCCCAAGCCGCAGTCGCCGCCGGTCAAGGACCCCGGCCCCGGGGAGGACACCGTGCGGCTGGGACTCCTGCTTGAAGTCTCCAGACTCGCCCTGCAGGCGGACCTGACGCGCGCCGTGTCGATCCATTACGGTGGCACGACCAAGACGCCTTCCGATCCGCAAACCAGTTATTCTCACCACGACTGCACGCACCACGGGCAGAGTCCCGACAAGCTTGAGATCTTGGCGCGCCTGGAGCGCGACCTGCTGGTCGAGTGGGGTGGATTCCTGAAGCGGATGAAGGAGACCAAGGATGTGGACGCCAGGCTGATGGACCGCACGATGAGTGTTATGGGGGCGGCCCTGGGCAGCGCCAACCTGCACCACAACGCCAACCTGCCGATCCTGCTTGCCGGCGGCCGTTTCAAACACGGCCAGCATCTCGCGTTTGACCCGGCGACACCGCCGCCGCTTTGCAACCTCTGGCTGCAAATTCTGAACGAGATGGGGGTTGAGGCGGCCAGGTTCGGATCAAGCACCGCGTCCTCGCTGCCGGGGTTGCTGGTGTGAGGCGTGCCAAGACAGGTCCATTTTTTAAAACGGATTGCAGCGCGCACTACTGAACGGTCGCTGCGCCTGATTTGACCGGGCCTTTGGAGCGATCGCTCGGGCGGTTCCGCCGGGGGGCCGAAGCAACGCAGTCGTATATTCTATGAGAAGTCTCTATTTCATCATTCGGGCGGGCCTTTGTCTGGCGTGCGGCGCGGTCGGGTACGAGTCTCTGGCAGCGCCGCTTCAACCGTCGTCTCAAGGGACGGAGGTGGGTGCCGAGGTGGACCCCCTGGCTCCGTATTTGGACGGGTTGCCCCCGAAGATCCTGCGCGAGGTGGCGCCCTCCCGGCCGGTTCCCGAGGGGGTGACCGTCAATCCGACCGTCTTTGAGCTGAACGGCTCGGAGGTTTTCGCTTTCATCGCGCGGCCCAAGGCTCCCGGAAAGTACCCGGGTATTTTGATTTTCCACGGTTCCGGGGGTGGGGCCGAGGTGAGCCGCGCAATATACTGGGCGGAGCGCGGCTACGTTGCTGTTGCACCCGACCTGCCGGGGGTGGCAGCCGCCAAATCCCTGGTACACACCCGTGGCCGGTGGAACGATTTGACGTCCTTCGACGAGCGCTACAACGTGACGCCCACCATTCAAAGCAGCCTTGTGTTTGATGCCGTGACGAGCGGGATGAAGGCGCTTTATCTGCTGCGGGCTCAGCCTGACGTGGATGTGGATCGCATCGGTGTCGTCGGTATTTCGTACGGCGGCTACATGACCTGCATGGTTAGCGCGCTGGCGGGCGACCTGGTGCACGCGGCCTTTTCGGTGTACGGGTGCGGCTTTTTTGAACATGCAAGTCCGGGCGGCGAGGGGTTGGCCCGACTGTCACCGAAGGGGCGGGGGCTCTGGTTGCGCTGGCTCGACGCGGGCCGCCGCCTGGGAGGACTCAAAGCGCCCCTTTTCATCGCCGCCGCGACGAACGACTTCTTCTTTTACCCGAACGCCGTGCAGGCGACCTTGGACGGCATCGCCGGTCAGAGGAATCACGTTTACGCGCCCAATGCCAACCACACCGTGCCGGTTCCGGGCGGAAGCACAAAACAGCCCGTGGCGCTACCGCCGGCGCAGGGCTCGGTGAGGCCCGCCCTCGGGACGTACGTGGACATGGAGATTCCCTACTTCGACTATCACCTCAAGGGACTTGGGTCCGCCTTTCCGGTGGTGACGGTCGAAGGCTCTCCGAATGAGCGCACGGCGCGGTTCCGCGTGGGCTCGAAGGATTCGGTCGAGGGCGCCTGTGTCTACTGGGCGGGGGAGGATCCGAATGTGATGAAGCGGAGCTGGTCCCAGGTCGTCGCGACCCGGACGGCCGACGGAATTTACGAGGCCCAGATTCCCGGCGAAGCGGTGGACTGGTTTGCGTTGGTCAGCGATGCCCGGCCGGTGAGCGTTTCCAGCCGGATGGTGCACGTTCCCAAGGCGAGCGTTCCACCTGCTGAGGCAAGTCCAGCGGCGGCTGCGTTTCCCGCTGAAAAGACCGATTTTCGCGGCTTTGACCGGTATGAAATCAGCGTAAAACCTGGTCACCCTAAGGTCATCATCGTTTGTCCGAAGACCGCGGCGCCGGGCAAACCCTGGGTTTGGAGCGGCTCCTTTTGGGGGGCGAAGTTGCGGCCGGAATTGGAGCAGACGGTGGTCGCCAACATGAAGATGGTGGAGCGCGGCTTTCACTGGGTGATCGCCGGTCCGCCCGTGCTGCTGGGGCATCCGAGCGGCAACGCGTATCTGGACAGGGTGTATGACGAACTCACCGCGCGGTACGGGTTTTCACGGAAGCCCGCCCTGGTCGGTCTCAGCCGCGAGGGGCTCGGTGTGTACCGGTGGGCCTCGGAGAATGCCGGCAAGGTCGCCTGCATCTACCTGGACAACGGGGTCTGCGATCTCAAGAGCTGGCCGGGCGGGAAGGGGAAGGGGCGGGGCGACCGCCAGCAATGGGCGGCGGCGTTGAAGACGTACCAGTTCGACTCCGAGGCGGCGGCGGCCGCCTATAACGGAAACCCGGTCGACGTCCTGAAGCCCCTCGCGGATGCGGGCGTGCCGTTGTTGCATGTGTGCGGCGATGCGGACGACGTGGTGCCGCTGGAGGAAAACAGTGGTGTGGTGAAAAGCCGCTATGAGGCCATGGGCGGATGGATGGAACTCCTTGTGAAGAAAGGCGCGGGGCATCATCCACACGGTCTCGAAGACCCCACGCCGATTGTGGAGTTCATCTCCAAGCATGCGTCGAAGTAGGCGGTCTGCGCGGGCATTGTTTTTATGACTCTTCAATACTTCACTCGATCAAGTGTGTTTGGCCTGCTGAGTGGTCTGCCGGCATGTGCGGGTGCCTTTTTGGTGGCGCATTCAGCCATGGCTGCGGATCCACATCCGGTGCCTCATTCCGTGGAAGAGCTCTGGGCGGATTTTGATCCCAGGCGCGACCCGCTTGAGGTGGAGGTGATCCGCGAGTGGAGGAGCGACGGGATGGTGTTTCGCAACGTGCGGTTTCTGATAGGCACGTTCAAGGGGACGCCGGCGCGCATGGCTGCGATTTACGGGTTTCCGGAAGGACTGAAGTCAAGGGTGCCCGCTGTGATGGACATTCACGGCGGAGGCGGGCGTGCCTCCCTCGGGGAGGTGAAGCGACTGGTGGCGCGCGGGTACGCGGTGCTGGCCGTCAACTGGGGCGGAGCGAAGGGCCAGCAGGCTGCGATCAATGAGATGGAGACCGCGCAACCGGGGGATCCAAACACGGATTGGGGTGCCGTCGATCCGACACAGTTGAACCAGGGGCGCATGTTTTCCATGTTGCCGGGTCCCAAGCAGCTCTTTGAGGACCGTGAACATCCGAAGAACTGCAACTGGTATCTGCTGACCATAGGCTGCCGCCGGGGGCTTACGTTTCTGGAACAGCAGCCGGAGGTGAATCCCGAGCGGCTCGGCGTGGAGGGGTACTCGATGGGCGGCAATCTTACAATGTATGTGGCGGGGACCGACCGGCGAGTGAAGGCTGCGGTGCCGGCGGTGGGCGGATCGGGATGGCGATGGGAGGAACACGAGTTTCTGGGCGGCCGGGACCGCGCAGATGGTGTGGCCGGGGATGTGTCTGTGTTCCATCAAACGCTCGGTTTTGAGAGCTACGCACCGTTGATTGGCTGCCCGGTGCTGCACCGTAGCGCCACCAACGACTTTCACGGCTGGATGGACGACGTTTACCGAACGAACGCGCTCATCAAGGGGCAGCCCGTGCGGTACTCGTGGTCGGTCCATCTGAACCACGCGCTGCTACCGGAGGTCGGCGTGACGATGCCTCTGTGGTTTGACCACTTTTTAAAGGATGGCCCCCCGCTGCCGGAAACGCCGTCGAGCGCGCTTGAACTGAAGTCGGACGACGGAGTGCCGCGGCTGGTGGTTTCCCCCAAGAGCCGCCTGCCCGTGGCCCGTTGCGAGGTTCATTACAGCGTTGATCCGGACCCGCGCGGGCGCTTTTGGCGCAGCGCCGAGTGCGAACGAAAGGGTGAAAAGTTTGTGGCGAAACTCGCCGACATTCCGGGCGGATTGCCGCTCTTTGCCTTCGCGAACGTTTACTACACCCTTCCGAAGCCGGAATCCGTGGATCTTGCAAATGTGGTGCAGAGGGAACAGAGCATCCGTGAGGTTTGTTTGAGTAGCGATCTTCACAAGGCTACCGCGGAGGATTTGCGAAAGGCCGGCGTTGCAATGGCTCAATCGGTCTCGCGTGTGATCGACGACTGCCGAACCGAGGGACGTGACTGGTTGAATCGCCCGCGGGAAGGGCGCTCCTATCCGTGGCAGAACTGGACCCGGAAGGTGGCTGATCCCCGTTGGAGGGGACCTGACGGCGCGCAGATGTCGGTGACGTTGAAGCTTGAGGAGACGAACCGGATCTCCTTTGTCGTCATCGAAAACGAGCGGCGCCGCTACCGGGGGGCGATGAAGACCTATGTCTGCGAGAAGGAAGTCACGGGTTCAAAGGATCCTCAAACCGTGCTACTGAGCGTTGCTGATTTTAAAGAGGCTGCCGATGGTGCGTCGCTTCGTTCTTGGGGCGAACTGGACCAGTTTGGCTGTGTTGAGAGTCGGTTCTACGCGGTGAAAGGCCGTGCGCCGGCTCAAGAAATTCCGGCATGGAAGGGGCCTGCGCCGGAGTTTCAGCGGTTTGAGTGGAAGTGAGCGTGCAGTCGGGCGGAGTGGCTGTGCCGCTGCTCAGGCCTGGCGGAGGGAGCCTGAAACGGTTTCGCAGAGGCGCATGACCAGCGGGTTTTTGAGGCTGTAGTGGACTCGCTGGCCGTCCTTGCGGCGGGCGAGGATGCCTGTGGACACCAGGACTGCGAGGTGCTTGGAGATGTTGGGCTGTGTGGAGCCGGTGGCCTCCACGATTTCGCCGACGTACTTTGGGGTCTGGCAGACGCTCCGCAGGATGCGAAGTCGCATGGGTTCTCCCAGCGTCTTAAAGAGCAGGGCGATTTGGTCGAACTGCTCTGGCGAGATGCTTTTCTCCTGCGAGGGGGCGGGGTGTGCTTGACTCATTGCTGAATGAGTATATGCTCATGAATATATGAACGCTACTGTAAATTTTACCCCAGCGCGGGAGGTCGCTTCTCCCGCTCCTTCGAGCACACCTCAGAGTGTCTCTCCTGCCGCAGTGGCCTTGCTGCTTCAGGCTGGAAAGCCCTGCCAGATTCTAGATGTCCGCTCCCGCGGGGAGTGGGAGTCCGCGCACGTCGACGGGGCGGTTCTGCAGCCTTTGGACGTCCTCGATCGGGCCCAGTGGAGCGGGCGCGAGGTAAGCGGGCCGCAGGCGCCGCTGTTCATTCTGTGCCAGGCGGGGGGGCGGGCGGCACGGGCGGCGTCCGTGCTTAGCGCGGCGGGCGTGCCGTGCTCCGTCATCGAGGGCGGGCTCGACGCATGGAAGGCCGCTGGGCTTCCCGTCGTTTTTGGAAAGTCGAAGGTGCTTCCTCTCATGAGGCAGGTTCAGATCGTGATCGGACTGGTGTCGGGTGTGGGTTCTGCGCTGGCGGTGTGGAATCACCCGCTCTTCGGTTTGATTCCCCTCGCCATGGGCGCCGGCCTTTTGTTCGCGGGGCTGAGCGGCACCTGCGGACTGGCGCTTTTGATGGCCCGGATGCCCTGGAACCGCGGGACGCAGGTGTCCGCTGGCACCGCCTCCAACACGCAGCCCGCCGCCTCCTGCTGTACCACTCCCGAGACCCGATGAATTCGGCAAACAAAGCCCAGCGCATTCTCATCGTCGGAGGCGTCGCGGGCGGAGCTTCCGCCGCGGCGAAGGCACGGCGTGTCAACGAGTCCGCGGAGATCCACGTGTTTGAACGCGGCCCCTACATCTCCTTCGCGAACTGCGGCCTGCCGTATTTCATCGCGGGGGAAATCAAGGACAGGGCGGAGCTGGTGGTGATGACGCCGGAGCGCTTCGAGCGTCGGTCCGCGATCCACTCCCATGTCCGGCACGAGGTGCTTTCCATCGACCGGCCCCGCAAAACGATCGTGGTCCGCGGCCCCGACGGAGTGCAGCGCGAGGAGCGATACGACAAGCTGATTTTGAGCCAGGGTGCGCGGCCGTTTGTGCCGCAGATTCCGGGAGTCGAGCTCCCGCATGTGTTCACGCTGCGCGACATTCCCGACATGGACCGCATCGTGGAGGCCCTGGGGAAGGGCGGCGTGAAAAGGGTGGTGGTGATTGGCGGGGGATTCATCGGCTTGGAGATGGCCGAGGCCTTTGTGCACAGGGGCCTGCATGTCACGCTGGTTGAGCGGAACCCGCACATCCTGCCGCTCATGGACTCGGATATGGCGCACTATCTTCAGGAGGGGCTTAAAGACGAACGGTTGCAGTTCCGCTTCAGCGCGAAGGTTACGGCATTTACGGAAAGCGCCGTGGAGTTCGATGACGGGACCGCACTCCCCGCGGATCTTGTGCTTCTGAGCGCGGGAGTCCGCGCCGAGGTCGAGATGGCGCGCGACGCGGGTTTGGAGATCGGCCCGACGGGGGGCGTTCGCACAAACGGGCGCATGGAATCCTCGGATCCCGACATCTACGCCGTGGGTGACGCGGCTGAGACGATCCATGTGGTGACTGGAGCCCGGGCGCGCATCGCGCTCGCCGGGCCGGCCAACCGGCAGGGGAGGATTGCGGGCGCCAATGCCGCCGGTGCGCGGCTCAATTTTGCGGGGGTACTCGGCACTTCGATTGTGCGGATCATGGACCAGACCGCGGGTTTCACCGGGTTGAGTTCCAAGCAGGCAGCCGCCGCGGGGTTCAGCTTTTTTACAAGCCTGACGCGCGACTGGAGCCATGCGCACTACTACCCGGGAGCCACGCCCTTGATGATCAAGTTGATTGCCGAGGAGGGGACGGGGCGCCTGCTCGGGGCGCAGGTTGTAGGCAAGCAGGGGGTGGACAAGCGTGTGGATGTTTTGGCTACGGCGATCACCGCGCGGATGAGTGTTTTCGATCTGGAGTCGCTGGACCTCGCCTATGCGCCTCCGTTCGGATCCGCGAACGATCCCGTGAATGTGGCTGCCTTCGTCGCGGGTCACATCACGCGGGGTGACATCAGCAGCGTTGCCCCCGATTCCTGGAAGCCGACGGACGAGATGCTGCTCGACGTCAGGGACGACGACGAGATCGCCGAGTGGGGGATGCTCACCGGAGCGGTGCACATTCCGCTGGACCAGCTGCGTTCGCGCGCAGCCGAACTCCCCCGCGACCGCAGGATCGTCGCGTATTGCCAGAAGGGGCAGAGGGGCTACTTGGCAACGTGCGCCCTGCAGGGGCTAGGGTTTAAAAACATCGCCAACCTCCGCGGCGGATTCCTTCAGGCGCGTCTGAACGCCTTTGCGATTGGGAAGGGCTGACGGAGGGCGGGACTGCGGAACCAAGAGTCACAGGCGCGGCCGAGGCATCATCAAAGCCAAGGTTGCCGGCGGGGCACGTTCGGACTACATTCGGGAATGGCTTTGAAAGAAACCTTCGTTCGCGCAAGGGTCGACGCCCGACTTAAAACGGAATCGGAGGCGATCCTCGGCCAATTGGGGCTCACAACCGCGGAAGCGATTCGCATCTTCCTGCACCAAGTCAGAATCCAGAGGGGATTGCCTTTTGACCTCAAAATAAAAGAGGACAACTCGGACATTTTGCGCGCCGCTCCCACCCGCAGCGCTGTTCTGGAGTCCTTCTATGATGACGAAGCCGGGTGAGGTTTATCTTGTGGATTTGGGAATCGCCGGAAAAGTCCGGCCGATGATGGTGCTTTCGAGGGAAGACTCGGAACCTCCACGGGCCTTGGCGATTTGTGCGCCGATCACAACTTCCTCGAGAGGAAGTCCATATGAGGTGCCGATCGGAGCGGCGAAGTTTTTGAAATCTGAGAGCTTTGTAAACGTGCAAGGGTTACAGGCTGTTTCTCATCACGAGCTACACCAGAAGATCGGAAATATATCCGAGAACTATCTGTCTCAGGTCAAAGCCGCCTTGTTGTTTGCTTTGGATCTCAAATAGTTCGGGAGGTTCGCCGGTTTACCGAACATGTCGAATCGGGCCGGTGGATGAGCCTCGGAAGGTCCTGAGGTTCTGGTTTCATGGTCCACAGAACGCCTTCGACACGTTTGGTTGTCCGGAGGGGCCGGTCCGTTTAGGGTGGCGCCATCCTCCCAGCAGGAGGTGCCTGTCACTCGCCCCCCCCGCTCATGAACCGTTTTTTGAATAGCCGCCTTGCTGGGTGTCTTTGTCTGGCCGCCGGCTTCTCCCTCGCCCTTTTCCCACTCGCGGCCGGCGCTGCCAAGCCATCGAACCCCGTGCCCACCCCGTGGGGAGAGTGGGTTGAAAGGGACTTCCCCTTCTTTTCCTCTGTTCTCGACGCCCGTCGGACCGGACCGTGTGAAAAAAATCTCACGCCCCGGGGGATCGTCCTTCCAGTGGGGATGGACTGCTGGGTGTGTTTTGACACCGACCTGCTCCGCGTCGCCTCGGTTTGGCGCGGGCCGGGCGTGACGGACAAGGCGCTCGCCCCCGGCAGCTACCATGACGCCGGCCGTAAGACTCTGGGCGGACAGTTTCCCGCGCCCCAGCCCGACGGCAAGGTCTGGTTTGGAAACGGTATCTATCCCGGGTGGCAGAACTCCGACGCGCCCTCCTTTGCGGATCCGAGGGAGCCGGCACCGACTCTCTCGGAAGTCGGCCGGGGGCCGCTGCCTGAACCCTACGGCCGCCTCGAGGCGGTGCGCCTGCTGGGGGACCGGGCCGTTCTTGAATACTCTGCTTTTGGCACAAAGGTTTCCGAGTGGTTCGCAGCATCCGGCAGCCAGCAAGAGCCAGTGATTGAACGCCACGTCTCTGTGGGGCCCAGCGCGAAACCGCTGCTTCTGATCGTGGGGGCAAAATCGAACGGCCCCTCGCAGGAGATTCCCGCAGGTGTGACGCTGTCCCTTCCCCCCGGCAGCACCGACGCGGCCATGGTGGCGAATGACGACTACTGGGTCGTCCGCGTCGCGCCGCGTTCGACCGCCCTTGATTTCTGCCTGACCTTCACCGACGAACGCGAGGCTCCGGCAGTCAAAATCACGGCCGGGCCCGCTTCAAGCGCGCGGGCCCGCTGGCCCCAGGAAGTGCAGACCGTCATCCAGCCGTCGCAGGCCAAAGAGACCTACGTCATAGACAGGATTGTCCTTCCAGAAGATAACCCTTGGAAACGCGCGGTGCGCATGAGCGACATCCAGTTTTTAAGCGATGGAACGGGTGTCGGAGTCACCATTGACGGAGATGTCTGGACCGTGCGCGGCTTGCACGGGGCGGAGGGAAGGGTCCGGTGGCGGCGCTTTGCTTCGGGTCTCCACGAGCCCATGTCGGTGGCAATCCGCAATGACGAGGTCTTCGTTTTTGACCGGAATGGAATCTGGAGGCTCCGGGACACGAACGGAGACGGCGAGGCCGACGTGCACGAGCTGTTCTCAAACGCGTTCGCCCAGACGGCCGATATGCGCGAGTTTCCAAGCACCCTCCGGCTCGCGCCGGGCGGCGAGTTCGTCATCGCCAAGGGCGGTCAGGAGGCCACGACGCTTGGAAAGCACAACGGCCACATTCTCAAAGTCTCGGCAGACGGGCGGACCGCAACCGTTCTGGGCTACGGATTCAGGCAGCCCAATCTGGCGGTAAACATACGGACGGGTCTTGTCACTGCGAGCGACCAGCAGGGGCAATACGTGCCGTCGACGCCGATTCACATTGTCCGGGACCGGCAGTTTTACGGGTTTCTGGGGGACAAGCGTCCGAAGGAGCAGTATCCCGCGCCGATCGCCGATCCGTTGACGTGGATTCCCCATTCGGTGAATGCGTCGGGTCTGTCGCAGGTCTGGTTGTTTGACGCAAAGATGGGGCCGCTCAATGACAGCCTAGTGCACATCGGGTTCAACAAGCCGGAGCTGTTTCGGGTGATGTTCAACACGCGTTCGTCGAAACCGCAGGCCGCGGTTGCGAGCATCACTAGCGCGTTCGAGTTTCCGCCGCTCAACGGGTCGGTGAACCCGATGGACGGGCAGCTTTACATCGCAGGATTCCAGGTGCTCGGCTGGGGATGCACGTTGAATACGGTCGCCGGTTTCGGACGGGTGCGGTACACGGGCGCGGTGAGCACGCTTGTGAAAGAGGTCGTGGTGATGGAGCAGGGCGTTTTGCTCAGGTTTGATTCGCCGCTGGAGCGCAAGCGGGCGTCCGATCCTGCGAGCTACTCGGCGGGAACCTGGGCTTACAAGCGTGCGTACACCTACGGGTCGGCACAGTACAAAGCCGACGGTTCGGTGGGAATCGACTGGCTGACGCCCAGCAGCGCCTATGTGTCGAAGGACGGGCGTTCCGTGTTTGTCGGAATCCCCGGGATGACCGCGGCCATGCAGCTGCGCATCGGCTGGTCGCTGGCGGCGGACGCGGGAGGCGCAGTCGAGGGTAACGCATACACGACGCCCTATGTGCTCGAAGGCTTCCAACCTGAGAAGGAGGGATTTGAGCGCCTGAATGTCGACCTGACTCCAAGAAGCGCGGCGAAGCAGGACGCCGGTCCTGTGACCGTCGAGGAGGGGCGGCGTTTGTCGCAGGTGTTCGGATGTGTCGCCTGCCACTCCGTCGGGGATCAGGACCTGTTTCACATTGGCCCCAAATGGAAGGGGCTCTTTGGAATCGAGCGCAATTACACGGCCCCCGACAAGACAAAGGGTACGGTTGTTGCGGACGAAGCTTATCTACGGGAGTCGATCCTGGAGCCGCACGCCAAGACGGTGGCTGGCTTCGAGCGGGGAGAGTATGCGATGCCGAGCTATGCCGGCGTGCTGACTGCTTCGCAGGTGGAGGCGTTGGTGGAATACATCAAGTCGCTGAAGTGATGTGGAACCTGGGGTGCCTCAAGCGGGTGGCTTTGGCGGGACGCGGTCTTGAGCGAGCGGCCCGCGGCGGATATGTCGTGTGGAGGTAACACGGTATGGATCAGGAAAACGACGCAGCATCCGTCTGGAGCGGAGGAGTGATCATTCCGAGCTACAACTCCGGACCGTTGTTGCGCCAGACGGTGGAGCGGGTGTTGTCCGTGTGGGGACCGGTGATTGTCGTGTTGGATGGGTCGAGTGACGGAAGCAGGGAGGATCTGGTCGGGCTGGAGCGGGAATGGCCCTCGCTGCATGTCGTGGAACTACCGCTGAACATGGGCAAGGGGGCCGCCGTGCTTGCCGGACTCGAAAGGGCGCGATGTCTAGGTCTCACCCACGCGGCTGTGTTTGATTCCGACGGGCAGCATGAGGCCACGGACCTGCCGCTATTCATGGAGGCTTCTGCGCGTTATCCGGACGCCATGATCCTCGGGGCGCCCCTCTTCGGGCCGGATGCGCCGATGGTAAGGGTGATTGGAAGGAAGCTGGGCAACTGGTTTACCAACCTCGAGACGCTTTGGGGAGGGATCGGTGATTCGCTCTTTGGATTCCGCGTTTATCCCGTGGATGGTTCGATGAGAATCCTGTCCTCCATACGGCTGGGGCGGCGGTTTGATTTTGATACCCAGCTGGTGGTGCGCCTCTACTGGGAGGGGGTTGCGCCTTTAAACATTCCCACACGGGTGTATTACCCCGCGAAGTCTGAGGGGGGAGTCAGTCATTTCCGGTATACGCGTGACAACGTCCTGTTGGTGGTCGTTCACGCCTTACTGTGTCTGCACACGCTGCTCTTAGTGCCGAGGCTGCTTCGATTCAGGAGGCGGCCCGCGCTCAGGTTTCCTTGATCCGGGCCATCTGGATTCAGTCTGTTGCTCTGGAGATCCTCCTCATCATTCCGATGAATCTGTGAGCGTCGATCCCAATCAATTTTGGAAGCTGTTTTCCACGGATTATCCCGAAGGACTGATTGGAAAACGGTCATAGAAGGTCCCCTGAACGGGACGCTGCTATGCGCCTATTTGAACATTACGTTGGCCTTGTCGCCACCGCTGAGAATATAGGCCACCAGATCGAAGATCTCGTCCTCTTTGAGCATGCTTAGCAGCATCTCCGGCATGGGCGACACCTTGCTGGGTTCGATGCTCTTGACCTGTTTGCGGTCCACCGACTGGCGCTGGTTCGGATCGGAAAGATCGGTGTTCAGGGTCACGGAATCCCCGTTCAGATTGACCACGACGCCCGTCACGATTGTGCCGTCGTTTTTGGTGAGCACGCTCGGCACAAACTGTTCGTTGATCTCCTTGCTTGGATGCAGGATTTGGTCGAGCAGATCGTGCGGGGTGTATCGGCCGCCTGCGCCGGTGAGGTCCGGTCCGGTCATGCCGCCTTCGTTGCCGAACCGGTGGCAGGTGTAGCAGGCGGTCGCGCCGAACAATTTCCTGCCGTTGTCAAAGCTCCGGCCGTGGAGTTTGGTTGCGGTGACCTTGTCTAGATCCTCGAGCTTCCACATCGTCGGAGTGCGTCCCGCAAACATGGCTCCGAGGTTTTCGACTGCCGACAATTTCTCGGGCTTCTTGGCGAGGAGGGCCGCGTGTGTCTGCTTTTCGGATTCCGTGAACGTCGCCACGGCATCCGTCCGGATAAACTCGATGAACTTCTCGAAGCTCGCGCCGCCCTTGTAGTTTGCAGCCTTCAGCAACCACTCGAGGTAGGCGGTCCGTGTCTCGGCGGTCCATCCGGTTTTGAGCATGCGGAGGCTGCGGGCGTATTCCATCTGTTCCTCCTGCGTCGGGGCTTCGCCAATGAGCTTGAGCGCCTTTTCGGCAACAGTCGGATCTTCGAGGAAAACAAGGGTTTCACACAGAAGCCAGTTGAGTTCCGGGGTGGCCGCGGGGAACTGGGGGCTGAACTTGGCGATCAGGCTCGCAACGGTTGTGTCGGCTGGGCGGCCGAAGCGGTTGAGCGTGATTTCGAGTGCCCTCAGCGCCGAGTGTTTGGCGGTCTCGGAAAGTGCGCCTGTGTCCAGGGTGAGCAACGCGTTTAGGAGGGCGTCGCGGACGCCTTCGTCAACGGTTTCGGAGGCATTGTCCCTGTGCTGCGGACATTTTCCCGCTGCCCGCGACAGGCCCAGCAGGGCCTCTGCGGCGGTCGCGGGATCCTTTTCGGCCAGCGCCTTGGCCTGCCACAGACCGGTGGTTTGGGATTCGACCGCGGTGCGTGCTGCCCAGCGCACAAAGCGGTCCTTGTGGGCGAGGTGAGGCCACGCGGCGGTGACGGCTGAGGGATCTTTTTTTCCGTGGAACGCCTCCAGTTGGTGGCGCAGGTCGCGTTCCGGAGTCGAACATGCGGGCGCCGCCGCGGGAGAGGTGGATTCGGAGCCCTTGTAGCTCACCCGGTAGAGACCCGACTGGACCTTTCGGCCGCCGATGACGAAATACATGGAGCCGTCTGTGGGATGGATGATGGCGTCAGCCAGCGGAAGCGGCGCGCCGGAGACGAACTCCTCCTTTGTAGCCTTGTAGCTGGCGCCGCTCGCCTCGAGATGGATTGCGTAGAGTTTTCCCCAGCTCCAGTCCAAAGCGAAGAGGGCGTTCTGGTATTTAGCCGGGAACTTCGCGCCGTAGCCGAATGTCACGCCAGTAGGCGAACCGGGGCCGATGTCCAGAGTGGGAGGCAGGTTGTCCGGGTAGAAGGAGGGTCTTTTGCCCGCCCCGTTGCGCCATCCAAATTCGGCGCCGCTGACGACGTTGCAGATCCGCGTAGGGCGGTACCACGGGGTGTTGAAGTCGTACTCCATGTCGGCGTCGTAGGTGAAGAGTTCGCCGTCGCGGTTCACCGCCGCGTCGAATATGTTGCGGAAACCGGTCGCGAACAGGTTGAAGTCCTTTCCGTCGGGAGTGACCCGGTAGATGCACCCCCCAGGGCCCATGACGGAGCGCATGAAGCCCCGGCCGTCGGGCATGCGGGGCAGCAAGTGGTCCTCACCCCAGACTTTCGGGACCGCCGAATCCGTCGTGATGTCGGTCATGCGCGCTCCGTTTCCGCAAACTAGAAACAGGCCTTTGCCGTCTGGTGTAGGGACCACCGCGTGGACGCCGTGGTCGCCCTTGCTTTCAATCGCCCGCAGAAGTTCGACCTTATCGAGTTGGTCGTCTCCGTCGCTGTCTGAGATCCGGTAAAGGCCTCCGGGGATCTTTCCCTCGTAGTCGTTTACGCCCACGTACAGGGCGCCGAAGGCGAACACCATGCCGTTGACCGCGCGGATTTCAGCCGGAACGCGCTGGATGTCGGATGCGCTGAGTGTCTTTCCTGCTGCGGGCGGAGCGAACCGGTACAGGCCGCCGTACTGGTCGCTGGTGTAAATCCGTCCCTTCGGATCTGTGCATAGGTTGACCCAGGAGCCCTGCTCGATGTTGGGAACGGAGTAGAGGAGCTCGACCGCGAAGCCTTTTGGAACCTTGATCCGGGAGACTGGGGTCGCCGTGTTTTCGCCGATGGCGAGGCCCGAGGTGGCGGGTTTGTCCCCTTTTTTTGAAGCGGGCGCCTGAGCGGATGCCTGCGCGGCCGATGTCACGGCGAAAGCCAGGAGGAGGGCTTTGTTGAGAAGGGGTGTGATATTCATTCGGTCGGGGTGGCTGGTGTGGAGGGCGGTTCGTAAGGGGCAGGGGAGCTTTTGACTCGGCTCGGACGGCCGCGAATTATGAAGCGGGCGGGCCGCGGTATGGCAAACACCGATGCTGGGTCGGGGTTTTAAACTTTTCGCGGCCGTTGATCTGAATACACGACAAATACGTCGTTTAGCGCGGCACCCTGTTCTTGCGATATACGGCCGCCTCTGGAGTCTTAGCGCGAGCGCCCCTCTGGGACTGGAAAAAGTACAGGATTCCAGAAGAACTTATTCGCGGCGCAGTCTGCGCCGAAAGCGATTCTGTAATCGTGGGCGGGGGCGTGAAGGGACGAGTGGAGATTTCGGAGGCACTGGAGTGATGCTGCGACCGTGCACAGGCGCGCTGCCAAGGGGCAACCATAGGCTCCGCGCAGCGGATCCGATTTAATGCGTTACGGGGACTGTCTCGTCCACCCATCGGTCGAAGAAGGGGAGGCGCCGCGCTGCCTCGCTCTTCCAGCCGAGCATGTACCGGATCCGGCCCTCCAGCACGTGATTTGCGGGCAGGTGGAAGGTGCCATCCGCATCGAGTTCCAGCTTCTCAAATTCCTTGAGCACCCCCATATGCGGCTGGATCAAGCAGCAGGGGGTAAAGCCTGAGGGGGCTTTGACGGCATCCATCTGGATTACCACGGAACCCGACTTGCGTTGGATCGAGCCGGTGAGGCGGGGCAGCTGCTCGAGGAACGACCGGTGCTCCTCCGCCAGAGCCTGCATCCGTGCTTCATAGAGGGCTTCCAGTTGTACCCACGAATATCCGTCGATGCTCAAAAGGTGCTGCCACACGGCCTTGCCTTTGGTGCCGGACTTTGGGGGGTGTTTCGCCAGTGTTTGCATCATGCGGGTGGGCGTTTCCTGTCCGCCAAGGTCTATCAGCGCCTCCACAAACACAAGGCCGACGGGGTAAACAAGAAAGCCAAATCGGGTCGACTCCAGTCCGGAGGAGCTGAGCAGTTGATCCAGCGACAACTTTTCGACGTGCCATGCGTGCGCGGCGACTTGCCGGTAATCGGCGCGTTCCTTGCTGCTACAGTTCCCGTTGGGGTTGGAAAGCTCGACGAAAGTGGCCATTCCCTCGTGAAAGGCGCGCATTGCGTCGAAGTGGGTGGTTGCTTTGCCATCACTGAGTTGTTCGATCACGACATGGGCGATCTCGTGCCGGAAAATGTGCGGAGTGGTCTCAGCCCCCCCTTTTTCTAAGGGCAGTTTGATTTTCGTCCAGTTGGTCTGGCCGGCAGCGTGTTCCCAGATGGTAGCCGAAAGGTCCACCATGAGACGCCCTGGCCAGCGGCCCTGGTTCCCAAAAACGGCGAGCACCTCCTCGCAGATCGCATCCGCGCTTTTCCAAAGCGCTTCCGCCTCCTGCTGCTGGCTGGTTCGGTAGATGAAATCGCAAAGCTTGGTTTGATGACGTTCAAATCCCTCGACCTTCGGAATCCCTCGGGTTTCTTCGCTCGGATGACCCTCCTGGCTCTTTGGAACGGACGTTTTGGGCTTGTGAGCCTTGATGGCAAGGACCCAGACGAGGACGGCGGCAATGGGAGCAAGCGCGATCATCCAGCGGGACCAGGTCCGTTGCCGCCAGAGCGTGAGGCGGCGTGCCGTTTCGCCGTTCCTTCCGCAGTAGAGCGTGGCTGCGAGAGCGATACCCAAGGTCCCGGTCAGGAGATGCCCGGCCAGCGGCAACCACAAAACGGTTTCAACTCGCCCGTCCTTCACTGGCGGGCTCAAGAGTGCCATCGGGTCGAAGAGGGAACCCCAGGAAACGGACTGAAGACGCAGCCAGAGGACGAGCCAGACGCACAGCCCCAGGACGGCGGCAAACCAACGCCCCGTGAAGCTGAGGAACGAGCCAAGACCCACGGCCGCAAAGCTCAGAACCCATTCCAACAAAAGCACTACGAATCCATACTGCCACGGGAGCGTGTTGCGGATGGAGTTCAGCGCCAGGGCTCCCAGTGAAAGGTCGTGGATCAGCCCGACGATCGCCCCGCCGCATGGAACGAGAAGCGCTGCGAAAAGCTTCGTGCAGAAGACGCGGCCTGGGCCTACGGGGAGTGCATCCAAAAAGGGTTGCGTGCCGTACTCACGTTCATGCGCGAATACTGCGAGAGAGGCCCCCACGCCTGCGATAAGGGTGAACACCGCCATTCCTGAATTTTCGTGGTCGTTTGTGGCCGCGAATGGGATGAGGTCGAGAAAGCCGTCCCACCCTTGGATCCAAAGGCCGACGATATGGAGGAGCATGATAAAGCCCCACCAGAGACGCAAAGATCGAAACTCCTTGAGGAACAGAGTCATGGCGCAGTCGGCTTGGCGGTTGAATCGTGTCTTTGCTGCAGGCGCAGGCTCCATCCATCCGCCAGTGTCTGCCATTCCACCCCTGTGTGTTTGCGCAGTAGACGACGGGGCGGTGCCAATGCCTCCTGAAGCAGGGCACCGCTGTGGTGGGGGACTCGGCGCCCAAGGATCGCCGCTACATAGTCGTGCTGCAGGTCCGCTCCCGCTGACTGGGCAATCCATTCCAAGCCCACGGCCCCGATCTGCGCGGCAACCTCGCGACCATATACCTCGCGCACTTTCATCCAGCCGGCCAGTTCCGCGGGGGTCGGAGCGGAGGTCGTCTGGGGTGTCTCCACGGCGGGGTCCCCGCGGCGCGGCCACCAATAGGCAAAACCATCGAGCACCCATCCGGCGGCATCTCCCCGGTCGGAGAGGCGGCGGTGCAGGGCCGCCTCGAGCACCGCGAACAGGAGTTTTTGTTGCAGCGCGGCATCTTCGGGCGCATGCACCGTCAGGTTGAGTCGCACCATCGCGCCCTGGCGTGTGTCCAGTCCCACCCACTCGAGCCGGTCTTTTTCATAGTCGCGTCGATGCACGAGGTAGAGCGGCGGGAGTCCGTCCCTGCGGAGCCAGACTGCCGTTTCATGAAGCCAGCGGCCGGTATGGCTGGACCAGTGTTCCATGCACTGCTGCTCCTCGGGGGTGGGGGAAGCCACGGCGGCGGCCGCTGAAACGCGCACGCCATCCTGCTCCCAGTCTACGGAGCCGGGAAGATGGACCGGCTGGCGGTGAACCCGTGACTGGCTCACCTCGGCCATAGCCGCCATCAGCCCGATTCCGAGGAGTGAAAACACCATGCGCTCCCGGGCCGACATTTTCTCCGCCAGCATCGCGGCCACCGAAGCATCCCGCACGCTGGCCAGCCAGAAGGCCAACACCGTGAGGAGCGCGGAGAGGCCAAGAGTCCAGGCGAGGCCGGAGACCGGCCACACGGTGCGTTCATAGGCGAAACGCGAATCGAGGAGGGCGAGCGGCCCGGCCTGATTCAGGAGCACGCCTACCTCATTGTGCAGGTAGAGCGATCCGAGGACCAGCATCAGTGTGCATGGCAGGCGGTAGCGACCGAGAAAAGCAAGGGCAAGGTTTAGTACCCAGACAAAGCAGGTCCAGCCAGCGGACTTCGCGAAAAGCAAGGCCACAAAATTCGTTGTCATCGTCTCGTGGGCTCGCCCCAACCAAAAACCGGTTCCGATGACCATCCAGGAGACCAAAAGCATTCCCGCCATGCCGAGCGTCCATTTCACCCAGAGCATTTTCCATCGAGGAAGGGGCAGGCCCTCCAGAAAAAGCTGCGTCCGGTGACGGAACTCGCCGCCCACCATGTTCCCGGCAATCACGTATCCGCCAATGGGCGCGAAGATCAGGAGCACGTCTCTGACCATGTCCAATCCGCTGCCCTTGAAGCTAAGCAGCCGGTTCGGAAAAAGCGCCGAACCACAAACTGCCGCAAACACAGCGCTGACGAGGCCAAGGGAGACAGCGTTTTGCCGCAGCTCCTTTTCCAGAAGGCCGAGCATCCCCCTCAAAGCGCGAGTCTCCGGATTCCCGCGCAGGCGACAAAAATGTCCTCTAGGGAGAGCTTCTCGGAGTCCGTGATGTGTTGACTCCACCATTCCTCCGGGGCCCGGAACACCACGCGACGCCCCTCGGAGAGGGGTTCATCCTGCCATAACTCTGCCCCCTCCGGCACGGGACTGTCCATGGGCAGCGTCCAGGCGCGCACCTGCTCCCGGAGGCTGTGGAGAGACCCTTCAAAACGCATGCTACCCCCGTGGAGGATTCCGACCCGGTCGGCGCAGCGCTCTATCTCGTCTACCAGATGCGAGGAGAGGAACGTGGCCCGCCCGTGTTGCCGCGCCTGCGCCACAATCAGTTGCAGAAACTCGCGCCTGGCTACTGGGTCGAGACTCGCCGTGGGTTCGTCCAGAATGAGCAGGTCCGGCCGCGGAGCGATTGCCAGCGCCGGCCCCAGCTTCGCTTTCATCCCTCCCGAAAGCTCGGACACCTTCCGCTCGAGCGGCACGCCAAAAATCTCCAAAAGCCGGGCAAACTCGCCCGCGTCCCACGTTGGATACAGGGCGCCCACAAACCTTCCGAGCGCGCGGCAGCTCATCCACGGGTAGAAATGGTGCTCTTGGGAGACGTAACCGATGCGTTGTTTTTGGAGAACTGTGGTTCTTCTCGTGCTCTGCCCCAGCATCGTGATGGTGCCCTCCTGTGCTGGAATGATCCCCATCAGCATCCGAATCGTGGTTGTCTTACCCGCGCCATTGACGCCGAGAAAACCGTATATCTCCCCCGCCCGCAGCGAAAGATTCACGCCGTCCACCGCCTTCACTGGTCCGAAGTGGCATTTCAATCCCTCTGCTCGCAGGACGATATCGGGTGGGGTTTCAGTCATGCGTGCGTTGTCTCAAAATTTTTCCCACCCCGTTCTTCGGCATACTTCGTACATCGCGCTGCTAGGTCTATCCGGCCGTACTCGAACGATTACTGGTAGGCATTTGCTTTGGGCCCCCGGTTCTGAGTTCCCGCGTGCGGGATTGTCCCGGTGAGCGGTAAAGAAGATCCCTTTAACACCCCTCCCCCGCCTTAAAATCCCTGCGTGACGACCAAATCTCGTTTGCGCGGTCTCAAGCCGGACCAACATGATCCGGCGTTAGCAGCTTAGTAGTCGCCACCACCTTTTTCCTGGCTCCATTCTGAGAGAATTGCCAGCGTTTCGAAACTAGCGGACGAAGGTTCAAACTTACTCACCCCGCCGTACTGGTCGCTGGTGTAAACGCGGCCCTCCGGATCTGTGCATAGGTTGCCCCAAGAGCCCTGCTTCTGATTGGGAACGGAGTGGAGCCGTCCGACCTCGAAGCGTTTTGGAACCTTGATGTGAGAGACTGGGGTTGCTGTGTTTTCGCCGATGGCGAGGCCGGGGGCGGCTAGCCTTTCGTTCTTTTTTGAAGCGGGTGCCTAGGCGGATGCCTGGGCGGCCGATGTCAGCGCGAAAGTGAGAAGTATCGCCTTGTTGAGAAGGGGTGTGATGATTAGGCGTTCGGGGTGGCTGGTGTGAAGAGGGGTTCGTGAGGGGCAGAGGAGCTTTTGATTCGGCTCTAACGGCCGCGAATGATGAAGCGGGCGGGCCGCGGTATAGCAAACACCGAAGCTGGGTCGGGGTTTTAAACTTTTCGCGGCCGTCAAGAGGCGCGCTTTCCCGCCGGGGCGGCGAGATGTGAAAAATAAATGAATCACAAATCATTTAGAATCCATTTCTTAGGCGTCTTGCGATTCAGGGGGGGTCATTCCCTCGCTCCAGAGGACCCGGTTCCTAGCGCCGGGCCGGAGTGGCTCTGCACGTTTGTTCCGATTCCTCTAAACTCCTAACCCTTCCCCCTCTATGAACAAGGCTCTTCGAGTCGTCCCGCTGGCAGTCTGCTTGCTGTCCCTCCCGTCCGTGGCGGACGAGGCGGGGCCGGTCAAATATCTGGACAAGTTTCATTTGATTGACCCGAAAACAGTCAAAGCAATTGAGATAAAGTTAAAGGTGGTGCCGGGGGAGGACCCCGAACACAGCCGTGCGCTGGAGCTCTCCGCGGATTTTGCGAAGCCCGGAACCCACACTCATTTGTTGAAGACGTTCGCCCCTGGTACAATAAACGCCAAGCGGCATGGCGGCGTCCGGTTTTTCATCAAAAGCCCGACAGGAACTCGTGTGTCGATCGGAATGGCCGGAAGCTACAAGCGCCCGGACGGCAGACTCACGTCGTTCCACAGCGGCGCAGTGATTGGCAACGACCAGTGGAAGGAGGTCAAGATTCCGTTTTCGCAGTTCAAACGGAGAGGAGGGACGTTCTGGAAAGACGGTGTGCAGGTGGTGGTGCAGGGAGGGGATCCCATGGAGGAATTTGAAGTTGCTCAGCTCAACGGCATCTCCTTTTCGATGAGCGTGGAAACTCGGGGAAACAGCACCATTGCCAAGGTCCTGCTGGAGGGCCTTTCGCTTGTGGAGCACTCGGAGGCGTCCGGCGCTCAGTAGAGCGCGACGGCCATCCTGCTGCTTTACCCATGGGCGTCCGCGTCACCGCCGCGGGGGCCTCTTCTCAAACAGATTCCGCTCCGGCGGTTCAGCCTCTTCCTCAGGCGCCTTTGGCGATGCCGGCTTCCCTGCTTCGACATGCGGTCCCGTAAAGGCGGGGTGTCGCTAGTCTTTTAAGACCTTCCAGGCGATCCGCTGCACGGCGTGTTCTGGCAGGAGAGTCGGACGTCCGGGTGTGCCCGTGTATTCTGGAATGGCCGTGGAAATGTCCGTTTCAAAGATGGGGATAATGGGCAGGCCGTCGGCATTGCGCTTGTACTTGTCCATGTCCTCCTCCCTCTCGACCAAGAGGCTGAAGCCTGTGAGGCCGCCGGGCCATTCGCTGAGGATTACCTCCAGCTCGCAAACTTGGTTCTTGGTGAGGGTGACCGAATCGCTCACCGCGTGGCCCTTTTTGGTGATCTCGTAGAAGTTTCCTGCATTTTCGCCCTTGCAGTAGAGGCGGCTTCCTCTTCGGTCAAACGGCAGGATGACTTTGCCGTCGAGTTTCACCCCGAGAAAATCGTCTCCAAAGCCCACGAATCGGTACGTGCCCTCCTTCGGCGGAACCACCCTGGCCTTGTAGTGGACAATCAGGGAAATAGGAGTCACATCCTTTTCCACGCCAAAGGCCTTTGGCAGCTCCGCGGCCGTCATGCTGGGGATCCAGAATCGGGAGGCGGTGAGTTCATCATTGGCCTTGAAGTAGGGCGTCAGTACACCCAGGTCGAAATGTTTGGCGCTGAAATTATTGATAATTTTCAAGGCGGCCTGGCGATGGCCTTGGTCGGCCTCGGTGGGGGACTTGTCGGGATGTTGTTTGAGGTCGTAGAGGTTGCCAATCATGCCCTTCAGAGTGCTCGCACCCTTGAACCCGAAAACAGAAACCTCGTTGCCTGAGGATCCCATGCTCACGCTGGAAGCGCCTGCCTTGCCGGTGCCGTTTGTCGCCATTCCAAAGGAGCCCTTGCCTGCTCCGGCCATTCCGCTGATGGATGCTGGCACGGCGCCGAATGCCGGGGTGGAAAGGGGAGTGTCCGGGATCGAGATCTTTGACGCCTCCGAGGTGGAGCTGATCCGGGCCGGCGCCAGCGGAGCGCTGGTGGCATTTCGTTGTGCCGCTTGAACCTTGTACTCCGGCGATGGTTGGGGCGCCGCTGGAGCGGGCTGGCTTGCTGCGGCGAAGCTAAGCTTCTTCTTCACCTGTGTGCTCTGGACCACCCAGAGGCCGGCTCCCACCAGAAGCAGAATGTGGAACGCGATGCTGAGGATCAGAAAGGTTCCGCCCGAACGGGTGAGACGCTGCCAGAATGTCTTGGGTGACCCATTTGGCTCCGCCTTTGAGGGGGCGGCGGTTTTTGGGGCGGTTTGCAGGGGCGGGGTAATGTGGTTCATTCTTCTCCTACGGTGAAGGTGACGGTTTCAATCTTTGCCTGGGCGAGCACGTCGAGAACGTCAACGGTCCGGCTGTAGCGAGCGTTGGGATCGCTCACGATTGTGACGAGGGCCGGTGTCTTCGCGTTGTCCGCGTTTTGTTTGAGCCTGAGGAGGGTTCCCCGCAGGCGCTGCATGTCGCGGTTCTCCGGAGCCGCGAGGGGTTCGTCGTTTAGAGAGACCTCGCCGGCCTCGGAGATGTTGATGATGATTTCGTCGAAAAACTCGGTGGCGCCTGGTGCTTCCGCGTTGCCGGGGAGGGTCGTGGCGTACTCGTTTTCAACCTTCACCGCACCGGCCATGACCATGAAAAAAAGCATGATCACGAAGACGACGTCGATCATAGGGGCGATCTGGAATCCTCCCATTGGGAGCTCCTCGGGGATGAAGCGCTTCATGGGTTAGTCCTTGTTGACGGTTGAGAAAGCAATGTCGCTAATTCCCGCCTGGCCAGCCGTGTTCATCGCTTTGGAGACGTGGATGGCAGGGACGTCCCGGTCCGCGCGAATCAACACCCGGAAGCTCCCCGTGGAGTCCCGGGAATGATTTTCTTCGCTCGCCTTCCTCGCGGCTTGGAGTTCAGCGAGCAGGCCTTCGGGGTCCTCGTATGGCTTTTCGAGGTAGATGAACAGTGCGCGCCTCGTAGCCGGATCCCACCGGACGTTCACGATCGCCTCGGGCCTGCCGTTCTCCTTTCTCTGGGCGTTTGGCCCAGTCGGCAGCTTGATGTTTTTATCAACGCGCAGCACCTGCGCCGATGTGATGGTCATAAAAAAAATGAGCATCACGAGGAGCACGTCGATCATCGGCGCAATTTGAAAGTCGGGCTCGCCCGACTCCATATTTCCTCCGCCTCCGGCCATAGTTTGATCCTCCTAGTTGGGGTTGGGGTGTTGGGGGGCTTGTGCTAGGCGAGAGTGAGGTCCGACGGGTCTTGTGCCTCGCTCTCGATGGAGACCCAGTTCGGTAAAGCCGCAAACAGCTCCTCGCCGCTGATGTGGAGACCAGCCATGTGCTCGTAGGGCATCTTCCGGAATAGCTCTTGCATGAGATCCTGAATGTGATGCATCGCACTGTTGGAGCGGCTGCGGAGCATGTAAAACATTCCGAACGCCGGAATGGCAATAAACAGGCCGCTTGCCGTCGCCACGAGGACCTCTCCGATCGCTGACGAGAGGCCCGCCGGATCACCGATTCCGGAAGTGCCCAGGTTTGCGAACGCCTTGATCATCCCGGTGACGGTTCCGAGGAGCCCTATCATCGGGGTGCAGACTCCGATGACAGACAGGTAGCTGATGTACGTGTTGAGCTTGGAACTCTCCTGGTGCATGGCCGCGGCAATCGCCTCTTCAACGCCGTTTTTACCCTCGCCCAGCATTCCGGTGGCAGCACGGAGCGTATTTGTGAGTGGCGACGGATTGGCTTTGCAAAAAGCATACACGCCCATGTAGTCGCCCTCGCGGAAGAGGCGTTTGGCCTCGGACTCGAACGCAGGGGGAGCGGTCCGCTTCCTGGAGGTGCGCATCCAGCCGTCGCTGCACAAGTAGACGGTTAGAACGGAGCACAAACCGATGGGTGCCATGACCCATCCTCCCTCGTAGATCTGCTCCCAAAGGGTTTTGTGCTTCTGGGGAACCGCATCCTCTCCTGCTGCTGAGGCTGAGGGGGGGCAGCAGAAAGCTGCGGCGGCAAGAAACACGACGGCTGCATTTTTGATGAGTGGATGCATGGTGGGTTTGGTGGTTGCGTTGTTATCGCGTGGTGGTGGTTGCTTTCAGTTTTGGTAAAGCGTTGGCGGTGCGCGTTTGTTGCGATCCGGGATATTCGGTTTGCAGATCCTCGATCAGGGGGAGCGACTCGGAGATTTGATCGTTCCCCCTGCACGCCTCAACCGCGCCCAGCAGGGCCGGCGCCTGCAGCAGCCTCCATCCCGGCGAGAAAAGCCGCACGGATAGAAAGGCGCGCGCCGCCTTCGCCCATTGTCCTGTTGAGAGATAGGTGTTTCCCTGTTCGATCCATGCAACGGCGGCGCTCAGGGTTCCGGGGCAGGTGGATGTCGCGGAGACTGCGGCTTTTTCAAAGGCGGTTTTATCCGGGTTTAAAAGCCTCAGCTTGAGGAGCTGCACTGTCGCCTCCAGATCTGGGTCGCCGGTTGGAACCCAGGTTTGCAGGAGGGTTTTAAGCTCCGCGGTTTTGCGTGTGTTTACCAAGGCGGGGAGGACAAGCCGCAAGATCGCGCCGCGGGCATTGCCGGGCACGTCATGCCACTGGTTGTGGTAGGCAAGCGGAGCCGCGGATTTGATGAGGACTGTTTGCGCGTCGCCCGCGTATGCAGCCGCAGAAGCCTCGCGCATTTCCGGTGCTTCGCTGAAGACGATCCGCTCAATCTGGTTAATCGCAATGAGACTCGTCTCCTCGGGCGGTGTGAGGAGTTTAGCGAAGGCCACGGTGCCATCCCTTCGCAGACTTGAGGCGCGGACGACCTTTCCAGTCTTCAGGTAAACGTCCTCTGCATGCGCCCCATGGAGGAGACTTAGGAAAGCCAGGAGTAGGGTGGAGAATTTCATTTTTCGGATAGGGTGGCCAGGCGCCGCTTTGCCTCGGCTGCGGAGGGAAGGTTGGAAAGCCTCTCGTTTGCGATCAGCTCTCTCAGGTGCGATTGCGCCTTTGCGAGGTCGCCAATTCTTTCAAAGCTGTCGGCCGCCCGGAGGTAGGCGCGGCCCACTTGCGCCGGATAGCGCTGGTAGGCGACAAAGACTCTTTGAAAGTACTGCAGGCCGCTTTCGAACTCCCCGTTTTGGAAGTGGACTTCGCCTAGCAGATAAACGGCCTCCGCCGTGGCCTCCCCCCGCCACTCCCTGGTGGTGGCGACTTGCTGGAAAAGAGTCCGCGCTTGATCCCAATGTTTTAACGCCAGCAGGGCCTTGCCTTTGCCCAGGGTAACCTCGCGTTGCGTGGTTGGAGCTCCAAGCTTTGTGAGCGCGTCCTCAAACCATCTGAGGGCGTCCTCCGGCCGATTCTCGAGCAGCGCGACCTGTCCCATGCCGTTGTAGGCGGCGTCGAGCATGGGGGATTTGGGGAAGGCTATGAGGAGTTCGTTGTAAAAGGACTGGGCGCTTTCGATCTGGCCGCCGGCGAGCTGATGCTCTCCGCACCTGGCAAGGAGGCTTGCGCTCAGTTCGGTTGGAGGCGTTTCCTGCGCAATTTTGCCGAGGAGAGCCGCCGCTTCTGAGGGTTTGCGGGTGAGCCGGTGGAGTTCAGCCTTTGCGAATAAATAGCGCGCGCGCCCGAGACCATTGTTGGACACGGAGTTCTCCGGAAAAAGCCTTTCAAGCTCCGCTTCCGGAACATGGCCGCGCGGTGCTTCCGGCGACGCTTTGGGGGCCGTAGAAGACTTTCCGCCTCGCTCGTTTTTGGTCTGTTCACTAGCGGCCTGGCTGACCGTTCCGGGGGGAGGTTTGATACTGAGTTGGGCCAGTTGAGAGATGAGTTGCTCGACTGCTTCGCTTTTGCGGTCTCCAACGTAGTTGGCGATTTTTGCAGCCAAAAACTCCTTTGCCTCAGCGAGCTGGCCGCTCTTCTGCATGGCGCGTGAAAGCCAGTACATGGCTGCGACAACGCCGGGGTGTTCCGGGTGTTCTTGGATAAACTTCTGAAAAAGCTCCGAGGTCTTATCCCAGCGGCTCAGCTTCTGGTACTGTTTGTTTGCCTCGAAGAGTGCGTAGTTGAGCACGTCCTCGGATGGGGAGGATGTCATGGCCTCCTGATAGGCCTCAGCCGCCTCGGCATGCTGCCCCAGTGCTGCAAGGGCGTCGGCCTTCAACGCCAGAACCTCGGCAAGCTGCGACTGCTTGCCGAAAGCCTGTTGCCAAGCATCGCACTGGGCGATCACCTCCTGGTACTGCCGGAGGCCCTGGTGGGAGAGCGCGATCCTGTAGGAGGAGTCGGAGGAGAAGGGGCCTTCAGGGTATTTTTCAAGGAATGCGCGCAGGCTGTGAAGAGCGTTTTCCTTTTCCCCTTTGAAGAACTGGCAGAGGGCCGAGCGGTATTCCACCTCGGGCTTGAGCTCGGAGGCAGGGTATTTCTCAAGGTGTTGCTGGTAGGCCTCCTGCGCCTCGGGATATTTGCCTGAACTAAAGCGTGCGTTTCCGAGCAGGAAAAGAGACTGCTCGCGCTGGGTCCCCTCGGGAAAGTCGAGAACTGCCTTTTGGAACAACACCTCTGCCGCGGCATATTCCTCCCGTTGCAGCTTCAGGGTTCCCTGGACAAAGCACAGGATTTCGGCGTTTTTGCCGTTAGGATACTCCTTAAGATAGGCGCTGCTGAAGTTCTCGGATTCTGCGGCGTGATTCAGGTGGGCGTGGCTGAGGGAAAGGCCAAAAAGGACCTCCTCGCGGATTGAGTTGTCCGGGTTGGCTGTCAGCAGTGATTCGAGCAGTACCACCGCCTCCCAGTGGCGTGCCAGTTCCTGCGAGGCACGGGCCTGTCGCAGCCGGAGTGGCGGCAGGTAGTCCTCTGTCTTCTCGACCTGGGCCACCACTTTTTGACCCTCTTCAAAGCGCGCTTTGAGGCGCAAATTGGCGTCCTGAATCTCAGCGAGGCGGCCGGGGTTTTCGGCAAGCAGCATCAGGTTCGCCTGATAGCGGGCCTGCATCGATTGCAGGCGGGATTGCTGCAGGGCGATGATTTCGTCTTTGCGGCGCACGAAGGCGTAGGCACGAAGGGCCAGCTTGAAAGCGCGCTTTTTGAGAAACGCATCACCGAGGGAGAAGGAAATGGCGTTTAATTGGAGCGGATTGCCCACCAGATCGGTTCTGCTGTGGATGATCTGCAGGTATCGAAACGAGCCGTCCGGGTTGCCGATCTCCGCCTCCACGGAAGCCAGCTGAAACAACAGTTGAACCGATTCCTCCGTTTGCAACGGGACGTTTCCGCGCGGCCTCAGCAGCGTTAGGACGTACTGCAGGTCTCCGGTGTCTTTGAGCAGAGTCGTCCACGACAGCAGGACGCGCTCACTCAGGAGTTCAGGCTGCTTGGCAAGGTCGCTGAAGATTGCCAGTGCCGCCTCCTTGTCGCCGAGCTGCACAAGGCAATGGGAGAGGCTGATGCGGCAATCAAGAGCCTTTGATCCAGAAGGATAGAGCTTGAGGTACTGCTCGAAGGCGGACTTGGCTTTCGGGAAGTCCTGCGAGTTGTAGTGGGCGGCCGCCAGCGTGTAGTAGATGCTCTCTGCCTCAGGACCCTTCGCGCCCTGATCGATCATTGTCTGCAGCAAGGTGATGCATTCCGGGAACTTTTCCCCGGCGAAAGCCTGCAGGGCCTTTTGGTAGGTTTTTTCGGGCGAATCGGTGTCGTCCGCTTTAGCGGGCTGATCCGGTGCGCGTCCCGCGGGTGCAGGTTCGGTTGCCGGTTTTGGTTTTGGTGTGTTCGGCGGGTTGGCCGGTGGGCTGGGCGGCGCGCCGTGGAGTGCGAAGGGGAGCGGGGCCAGCGCCAGGAACGTGCTCAAGAGGGCCGCGCATCTGCTTAGGCTGCCAAGGCGCCCAAAGGCCGGAGGCCTCTCGGACTCCGGAGTTGTCGATGGTGCCTGCCGGCCGCAGACTGCGGTTGATCCTGCGCAAGCGAGAGCATCTCCGGATTTAAGAAATCGGAGTAAGCGTGAGGGAGGTGTTTTCTGGGGGAAAAACATCCAAAGAAAAGATGGTGGAGGTGGTTGTGCCTACTGGTTGGTTTGACGGACCCGGGAGGGTTCCCTCGTCCACCCCCTGATTCGCTCTAGGCCTCGCGGTTGGATGTGTTTGACTGCCGCCCGGAAGTTCAGCGGGGCCGGCGGCGTGGGTTGCGTCCGGATTCAGGGCGTTCGTGGACAACCCCCTGGGGGATTGAATTCGTGGATTGCTAATTCTTGCCCGTAGCGGCTTTCTAGGAACAGGCAGTCTCAGGTTTTCGTTCCCATGTGCGCTTCATTTGAGTCCAATGGAAAGCAGTTCAGGCCGGGCCGCATCGTAGGCGCCTGGCGGGAGCAGCGTGCGGAATCTGCTGTGTGGGGAGGCTTTGCCCGGAGCGAGATCCTGTCCTGGTGGCTGGGAAAAGGCTTCAAGCTGGTGGACGTTCCCGCCGAACGGTTCGCCGAGCGCTCGCGGCGGGACGGACGTTTGCATTGGTCGGACACGCCGCCCGGCCTCGTGATTCGCGGGCTGTGGGATTCCAGCGGGGCGGCGCCGCAGGTTTGGATCGTGACGCGGCAGGCGACCCCTGTGGAGTTGGAAGTTTTTGGACACGACCGCATGCCCCTTTTGGAAAGCCCGTTGTTCTCCGCGGAGCTGATCCCTATGGAGCCAGAGCCAGAGCCTCCGTCCAACCAGTTAGAGCTTTTCTAGGTTCGATAGCTCCTCAGTGAGAGGCCTCGCAGTGAGGTTTTACGGTCGCGTAATGAGGCTCACTGTCGCGTAGTGAGGGTCACGGTCGTCTACACAGGCAGGGGGAAAGCCATTTCCGGTATTCGGCCGAAAGATCAAGCGATCCCACAGTATGTTGGAGCGGGCGTTTTGCCCGATGACCGGAAATCAGACCGAGTGAGGGTCCTGCGACGCGCCGGACAGGAAGGCCAGGGCCTTGTCGTAGCTGCAGCGTTCCAAGTAGTGCCTGAGCTGGGGATGGACCGGCTCAGGCAACTGCGTGGAGAGGCTGGAGATCGTCCCGGAGACGTCCTTGAGCGCCTCCAAATGGCCGGGTGCGTCGCGTTGGACCCATTCCCTGTCGGCGATGATGGCAAGCCTCTGGCGTAGGGCTTGTGCAAGAGCCTCGGGGACGGCTGTGGTCTCGGTCATTTGTCTAATTCAGTGCTAGTGCTGCAGGCCGCTGCGGCGCGACGCCAGAGAAGCAATGGCTTCAGCCTGAAGCTGTCGCTCCGCCTCCAGCCAGTCCTCCTGTGAGTTGCCAGGAATTCCGTAAGCGCGGCGGTGTTCTCCTATGAAATAGGCGCGAACCGAGATGTTTTCCTCGTTCACAGAGTGCCCGTGGAAATGTTCCTGAGATTCGTGAACGGCTGGGGCGTGGGCCTCGTGGAGTTCTGAAGCCTGTGGACTCGGGGTGGACGTCTCCGAACCTGATTCTCCGAGATTCGCTTTACTGGACGACCTTTTGACCGGTTTTCTGGCGGCAGCCTTCGCCGGGGCTGGAGCCGCCATCTCCGCGATGGGGGAGCTTCCTGATTCCGAAGAACTGGGAAGATCCAGCGCTCCCTTGGCAGCTTGGTCCAGCGCTCCCTTGGCAGCCTTGGCTGATGTCTTTTTTGCAGCCGGTTTTGTTTTTTGGCTTCTTTCGACTGTCTGCTCTTTTTTTGTAGGCATAACAACTGGCACTTTGAGGTTTCAGTGACTAGGCCGGGGGAGGCGGGGCAGCCCTACGTCGACACGTTACGGGAAGATTTTAAAGTCGTCCACGGAAAGTAAGGGCGACTGCAAGAAACTGGTGGCTGGTCTCTTTCGTCCGGTTGTAACGAGGAGCGTCAGGCGCCGGCCGTCAGCCGATGGGAAGGCGTTTTCTTCGAATGAGAAGCTCCGCCCGGGCGAATGCCTCTTCCGGAGGCACCGCCAAAAGCGATTTTTCCTTTCGGAACCAGGTTTCCTGTCGTCGGGCGTATTGTCGCGTGGAGGCAATGAGTTGCTGCTCGGCTTCGTGTCTCGTTTTCAGACCGTCGAGGACGTCGCAGACCTCTTGGAATCCGATGGCCTGTTTTGCGCCGGCTCCGATGGCATTCCGCACCCCGGCGACTTCGGCTTCCACCCCGTCCGCAAAAAGCCGTTTCGCCCGCAGCTCGATTCTCCGGTGCAGCACTTCCCGTTCAAGACTCAGCCAGATGCCGGCCGGCGCTCCGGACCATTCGGCTCGGTCTCGAAAACTGGTGAAAGGTTTTCCGGTCAGGACACAAACCTCCAGCGCCCGGATCACGCGTCTGGGGTTTTGAAGGTCCACGCTCAGCCTTGCCTCGGGATCGCGCTCGACCAGGTCGCCAGTGAGGTCGGCAAGCGGGAGTGTCTCGAGACGAGCGCGCAGGTCTGGGTCCGGACCCGGAAGGCCCGGGGTAAATCCGTAAAGCAAAGTGCGGATATAGAGGCCGGTGCCTCCGACCAGAATGGGCGGCCTGCCTGCCTCCCAAGCGCTGGCGATGCGTTCCCGGGCTAGCGCAAGGTAGCGGGCTGCGTCGAAGGATTCAGCGAGTGAAAATTCACCGACGAGCTGGTGGGGGATTTTCCCGAGAGCCTCCGGGCCGGGCTGGGCCGTGAGAAGGGGAAGGCCCTTGTAGAGCTGGAAGGCGTCGGCGTTGATGATTTCGCCGCCGACCTTGGCCGCGATTTGCAGCGCCACGTCTGTCTTGCCGGATGCCGTGGGGCCTCCGATCACGAGGGCGGGCAGTTCCGGTCTCACAAGAGGCAAGGCTTTGGAGGGTGGGCGGCGTCGGCGCAGCGCCTCAGCCCAGTCCGAGTCGGCGGACGGTCAGGACGAGCCAGAGGCCCGCCGCTGCGAGCAGGATGATTCCGAGAAAAACCAGAAGTGGAACGATGGATGGAGTGCGCTCGCGGGCGAAAACCGAGTCCTCGGAGACGGGGGGGACAGGGGCGTTTTTAAGGTACTGATAATCCTTCACGTGGATGGCACTGTGCCCCTCCATGGAACGGGTTTCCGAGGAGACATCCACTCCGAGGTGCTTACCGTAGAGGGTTAGAAAGCCGCGGCAATAGGCAATACTGGGGAACCGCTTGTAGTCGTCCGCCTCGAGGGCGGCCAGCTTGTCCGGACGGATGCAAGTGGACTGCGCGACGTCCTCAAGCGACAGGCCCTTGGCCTGCCGTGCTGCGCGAAGTCTTGAACCTAAACTTTCAGCCATGAATGTGCGGAGTTGGACGGTCTACGAGAATATCATCATTCATCCCAAACGCCCCTTAAAACAAGCGGGCATCTGAGATTTAGATCCGGTCGACGTCTACCAGAATCTCCCGGGGCTTGATGCCCTCTCCGGGGCCCACATAACCGCGGCTTTCAAGGATGTCTAAAATGCGCGCGGCGCGGGTGTAGCCCAGCCTCAACCTGCGCTGAAACAGCGAGGTGCTGGCCTTCTTCTCCTGCCGGATGACTTCTAGGCACTTTTCGACCAGCTCCTCGTCTTCATCGCTGACTTGTTCGGCGCCGTCTTCCCCCCCGGATTCAAGCTGGGTGTGGATTGAGTTTTCAAACACAGGCTCGCTCTGGCCGGCGGAGAAGTCCACCAACCGGCGGACTTCCTCGTCCGTCACCAGCACACCCTGGGCGCGGATCATCCGCGAGCTTCCCGGCGGGCGGTAAAGCATGTCTCCCTGCCCGAGGAGTTTTTCGGCGCCGTTTTCATCCAATATCACGCGTGAGTCCAATGCGGACGCCACCTGGAAGGCCATGCGGCAGGGGACGTTTGCTTTGATGACCCCGGTGATCACGTCGGCCCGCGGCGTTTGCGTGGCGATGATCATGTGGATCCCGGCGGCCCGGGCTTTTTGGGTGATGCGTGCAATCGCACTTTCGACGTCGGCCGGGGCCGTCTGCATGAGATCGGCCAGCTCGTCGACGATGATCACGATATAGGGCATCTGGTCCGGGATCTGGATTTCTTTATCGCGGGGAACCTTGACGGGCTGGCGTGGGGCGCGTTCCTCAGCAGGCTCGAACTCGGCGACGGGATCCTCGGCAGGGTCTGCCGAAGGTTCGTGGTTGCCCTCAAGCTTTGCAGAGGGCACGCCGGCATCCGGGTGTTCTTCTGAAACACCGGGCGAGTGATCCGCCTCCGAGGGAGTCTGGCCCGCGTCCACATGCGGTTCCAAAACGGCTCCCGGTTCTCTCTCGTGCGGGGCGGCCGCGTTTGGCGCGGACGCATCTGCGGAAGCCGGGGTGAGGGTTTCGCCGAACAGTTCGGGCTGGAGTTTGCGGCGTTCCTCGTCGAGTTCCTTCTGGGTTTTCTTCTTCGGCCGCGAGTTGAAGGAACCGATGTTGCGCACGCCTGTCTTGGCAAAGATGGCGTAGCGTTTTTCCATTTCATCCACCGCCCAGCGGAGGGCGAGCAGGACCTTTTTGGGGTCCGTCACGACCGGCACCACCAAGTGCGGCAGCGCATTGTACATCTGCATTTCGACCACTTTCGGGTCGATCATGATGAATCTGAGCTCCTCGGGCGTAAACCGGTAGAGGATGGAGGCGATGATGGCGTTGATACAAACGCTCTTCCCAGAACCAGTGGTTCCGGCCACCAGGCCGTGCGGCATCGCCGCGAGGTCCGCGACGATGGTTTTTCCATACACGTCCTTGCCCAGGGCGATGGGGATTTTCGCCTTTGCGGAGGTGAAGTCGTCGCTCTCGAACAGTTCGCGGAGGGTGACCTTTTGCTTCTTGGAGTTGGCGATTTCGATGCCGACAGTGTCCTTGCCCGGGATGGGGGCGAGGATGTTGATCCGTTCTGCGCGTGTGGCCCTGGCGAGGTCGCGCTCCAGCGCGAGGATGCGGTCCACCCGGACGCCTTTTGCCGGAAAAACTTCGTAGCGGGTGATGGTGGGCCCCCTGGTGATGTCCCCAGCCGAGACTTCGATGCCGAATTGCTGTAAGGTGTCGATAACGACGTCTTGAAGGGCGCGGAGCTCCGTTGGGTCGACCGCTTCCCTGCTGGCAAGGTCCACCGGATCCAAAAGATCGATGGAGGGTAGTTCGTAACCTGCGCAGTCGAGAGGTGCGAGGATGCTGTGATCCTTTTCTTTTCGAGCCTCCTTGGGGCGGGTGGGAGGTGGGGCCGTACCGTCGATGATTTTGGGAGCCGGTCGGGGTGGTTCGGGCGGGGCCGTCTCGAGGGGCATTTCCTCGGAAGGCGCTGCGGCTGTCGCGGACGATGCAGGTGCCGAGGCCGAAATGGAAGTTGGGGCGGGGGCTAGCGGCTCTTTTTGCTCGTGCTCCGGTTCTGGCAAACCTGCAGCTTCCGAAACGGGAAAGGAGGGTTTCCGTCCTTTGCGCCTTTCGTTTACCGGCAGTGGGGAACGCTCGCTCTCGGCGGCGCGTGCCGCGCGGTCGGCGGACATCTCCAGTTCGGCCTGGTGAAGTGCTTTCGCCTCCTGTCTTGCTTCGCTCCACCTGAGAAAGGCCTCGCGAGCTTTGGGCGGGAGTGATTGCAAGAGCTGAAGCACCTCGACAGGGTGGATGCCGGTCATGCAGAGCATGCTGACTCCGTAAATGGCCCCAAGCAGAGCGGTGGCGCCCAGAGATCCGATGAGTTCCCTGAGGATGCGCTCGCCTAGAAAGCGGCCCAGCCAGCCGCCTTCACCTGCGAGGTGGAGCTTGTGGGCGTCAATGAGCGGCCAGTTAAGGATTTGGGCGAGGCACGCTCCTGAGATGACAAAGGACACGCTCCAGAGGGCTCTGCGCCCCAGCCGGGAACCGGGGATGATGAGTTTGGCCGAGCCGTAGCCCAGCAGCATCGCGCAGGCTAAATAGGCGGCGCTTCCCAGAAGGGAATACGCGAGAAGCGCGACAACGGCTCCGAAGGCGCCCAGGAAATTGAGGGTGTGCGCCTGCGGGGGATGGGCGGGGGTGTTTTGGAGGGGAAACCAGCTCGGGATGTCGAGCGGGGTGTAAGAAATCAGGGAGAGAAACAAAACCAGACCGCTGGCAAGAAGGATCAGACCGCGGAACTCATGTGCGTGAGAATGGGCGTGAACTTGCTCCTCCCGAGCTTCGGGAATCTCTTTGATGCGGGCCATGGCTGGGAGGTCTTTGAGGTTCCTACACTATATCACAGGCCCTGCGCGATGGCGCCTGTCCTCACCGGAGGCGGATGGTTTTATTCGGGAATGGAGAGACGTGGGGCGTCGCTCCAAAGGTCTTCCAAGGCGTACACGGAACGCTTTGATTCATGGAAAATATGAACGATGACCGAACCAAAGTCGGCGACCACCCAGTGGCTAAAAGGCAGCCCGTCCACGCGAAGGGCCCGGATGCCATGCTCTTCGCGCAGGACCTCTTGAATTTCCTCCGCGATGGCCTTCAGTTGGGGCTCCGAATTTCCCGAGCAAATGACGTAGTAGTCCGTGAAGGTTGAAATGCCGTTTAGGCTGAGAGCGACGATTTCCTCCGCCTTTTTATTTTTGGCGGCGCCTGCGATCAGAAGCGCGATCGCTTCACTCGTGAGAGGACTGGTAGAGAGAGTGGGCATATATGAAAGCTCGGACAGATTCGGGGACAAGGTATCGGATCGAGAGCCCTGCGGCAATGCGTTGTCGGATTTCCGTCGAAGAGATATCCAGCCGTCGCTCGAGCGTGGATGAGCAATGAGGATTCCAATCGGCGTTTTTCTCTGTGTTTCGTCCAAAACAGACGAATTCGACGAGCTTCCGCAAATCGTCAAAACGGTGCCAGGTCGGCAGCTTCGGAAGGTTGTCCGCGCCCAAAAGGAAGAAAAAGCGGGCCTCCGGCCAGTTTTCCTGCAGGGCCTGGACCGTATCCACGGAGTAGCTTGGACCTTCCCTCGCCAGTTCGATGGAGCTGACCTCGAAGCGTTCCTCCCCTGCCACCGCCGCCCGGAGCATTTTCAACCTGTGGGCGGCTTCTGCCTTGGGGGCGGTGTGGAGCTTGTGCGGGTTGACTTGCGCTGGAAGAAAAATGAGCTTGTCCAGGCCCAGTTGTTCCACGGCGTCTTGCGCCAGCATGAGGTGGCCGTGGTGGACCGGGTCAAATGTGCCGCCGAACAGAGCGATGCGCATGAAAACGAAGCGGATTGGGGGGCTCTTTGAGCCTGCCGGAGCTTATGGAAAAGAGGTGTAAGGCATCTGGGTTGGAGCGTCCCGCTGGAAAGCGGGCAGGCTTTCCTCAGCTGCTGGTTTAATAGAAAAGATAACCGGAACGTTCGGATTTAAATTTGTCCAAACTCGGCGTCCAACCCTGCGCGATCTTCTGTGCGGGAGTTCCCTTCCTCAGAAGGTCCCGGATGGCGCTGCTTCCGTATACCTTAAAAAAAATGTCGAGTTTGTCCGGTGCGGATTTGGCGAAGAGGTCGGGCTTGGAAACGCGGTTGGTCTCAGCAAGGAGCGCCAGAGCGAGGTAACAGAGGTCCCCCTTGGCGTCGGGTGCGATCGAAAGACGGCACCCGCTGAACCCGCTGCCAGTGTACGGACGGGCTTGCACCCCTTGAAGCTTCAGATTATTGACGTATTTGGCAAAAGACTCTGGATCGGCGCCTTTGCCCGCGCAGATCTCGAAGGGGGTCGGACCGCCGACGCCCGTTTCAAGGCCCGCGAGCGAGCCCACGATCCCCGTCGCAACGTAGTATACAGGAGATTCCGCCCTCGGAATGTTTGGAGAGGTTTGCACCCAGGGCAGCCCCGTGTCCCTCCAAACCATCCTTCGTTCCCAGCCCTGCATTTTAACAACAGTGAGTTTGCAGCGGCCTGCCATCCACTGTTTTTCGTTCAGCATCCGTGCGAGTTCCCCGCAGGTCATGCCGTGGACGTAGGGCACGGGGATTTGGCCGACGAAGGAAATCCATTGCGGTTCGACCGGCGGTCCTTCGACGCGGACGCCCCCTAGGGGGTTTGGGCGGTCCAGCACCACGAACTCCAGGTTGCTTTCGGCCGCCGCCTCCATGCACCGGGCCATCGTGGAGATGTACGTGTAGGAGCGCACCCCGATGTCCTGCATGTCGTACACCAGCACATCCAGCCCCTTGAGCATCTCAGGCGTCGGCTTCCGCGTTGGCCCGTAAAGTGAGTGCGCGGTCAGTCCTGTGAGGGGATCTTTTCGGTTTGCGATGTATTTTCCCGCCAACTCTTTGCCGTCCAAACCGTGCTCGGGTGTGAACAGGCAGACCAGCTTCACTCCGGGCGCTTTCGCGAGGATTTCGCGGGTGCGTTTTCCCGAGGAACTCACCCCGGTTTGGTTGGTGATGAGCCCGACGCGCTTGCCTTTGAGTGTGTCGAAGCCTCTGCTTTCAAGACGGTCGATGCCAAGCTCGATAGCCGAGGCAGGGAGGATTAGCACCAGAAGAGCGAGCAGTGTGGAGAAAAAACGGCGCATGGGATGGATGCAACCATTCTTGCCGCGAAAGACGATCGAGGAAACTGGTATTTTCGCCTGGATCCAAAGGAGCAGGCTACGGGATGGCCCTAGTTCGATCACCGCGTCTTCTGGCAAAGAGAGCCTATACTCTTGAAAAACAGTAGCACTCCAAGCGGATGCCGAGAGGGGCCCTCGCGCCTTGGTTGCTCCCGGAAACCAGTTGGAAGAGGCCCCTAGTCGGTGGGCTTCATCGTCCGCAAGTCCGTTCCTGCCACAGATCCAGCGCTTGTCTGCATGTTTTTAAAACTCGTCCCCGCGACGGAGCCGCTGCCGTTGATGACGGACGCCTTGAGAGCGCGCAGGTCTGTGCCTGCAATGGAACCGCCGCCTGTCTGCATGGACTTGAAGTCTGTGCCCGCGACGGAGCCGTTGCCGCTCATGACGGAGGCCTTGAGGGCGCGAAAGTCGGTGCCCCCGATGGAGCCGCCGCCTGTCTGCATGGTTTTAAAGTCCGTGCCCGCGACGGAGCCGTTGCCGTTCATGACGGAGGCCTTGAGGGCGCGCAGGTCTGTGCCCCCGATGGAGCCGCCGCCTGTCTGCATGGTTTTAAAGTCCGTGCCCGCGACGGAGCCGTTGCCGTTCATGACGGAGGCCTTGAGGGCGCGCAGGTCTGTGCCCCCGATGGAGCCGCCGCCTGTC
>CANFTB010000036.1 GCA_947449735.1 Chthoniobacteraceae bacterium
AGTTTCGTCATGGCCAGCGATATACGCCCAAATATCCAGCAAGTCCTCCCTTGCTGGAGTCGTGAGTTCGAGCCTCATGCTTGGCGGCGTTTCCTCGCCAACATCTTCAGTTCCTCGGTAACCGCAGGTGTCCACTCCTGTAATTCTCCCCGGTCTGCCGCTGTGCATCCCGTTTGGAGTGCATCTCGCAGATTGCCCAGCGTTTTGGATTCGAGCGTCTCACGGTAAAACAACTCACGAAGGGCCTCGCGGATTACCTCACTGGCCGAGGTGTAGAACCCGCTGCTGACCTTCTGCTGGACCCACCTCTCCATTTCCGGCGTGAGGGAAACATTCATGGGAGAACGCTACCTCGAATAACAGACTTTGTCAAAATTCGTTATTAAAGGGCGTCTTCCTTATCTGCTCTTCTGATCGCGAATTTGCTTTGGCAAGAATCCCCAGAACTCTTCCGCCAATTTCCGCGTGATGATTTCTCCGCTGACCGTCCGAACGGCTCGGTCTGACGGACAAAGGCCTAACGTTTAAGCTCAGCGATGAAAGTGCCTGGCGCGGAGAGTGCTGCTCGGAGCACGATCCGTGACAAGCATGTTCATTCGCTGTAGCGCCTGGTTCGGCTTCATTCTTCATGCTAGAACCGCGACGAGTTCTGCTAGCTTAGCCGCGACAATCGACATAGCTGCTTCTGCTGTGCTCAGGCCAGCTCGCGAACCTAGCAACGGACTGACTTCGCGGAGGGCATCGTATGTCGTCCCATGAACGATGGGAACGAGCTGTTCTCGCGCGAGAAGTGCCGAAAGCTCTTTGTCGGCAATACCCTCTCCCTGGACGCGTCGCAAAAATGCAGGGGTAACCAAAACAGTGCCAATTCTTGATTTCGCCAAACCTTTGTCGATCTCGCGTAGTAACGAAGTCCCCAGGCCAACATCCTTCTCACTGAACCAGACTTTCACGCCAAGCGATTCGAGGTGATCATGAAGCTCTTTTGCGGCTCCGCTTCGATCATCCCAAGCGTGACAGAGAAAGATGTCTCGGAGGTCAGGCAGTGACGCCCGCTTTTCGACCGTCTCGCGAATCGGCGTAAGTGCGCGAACCTCTGTCGCTGTATAAACAAGTGTGGAACTTGGCCGCGACCACCGAGGCCTGCTACTCACGCTCGACCCGCCGCCACCCCCACTGGCTCGGACGGCCTGTGGCTGCGAATAAGACGGAGGTGAATAGGACTCGTATGAATATGAACTGTAGCCGCGAGAGCGACCACGACAAGCAGGGCAAGCCTCAGCAGCGCTAGAGGTGCGATGACCATATACAGGTGCTGTGCAGGATGACATTTTAGTATGTGTGTTGGTTTTTTTTTGCCGAACGTCCTAGATGAGCCGCACGGGTGCTTGGCTCTAGCGATTTGTTAGGCTCAGTTTTCATTATATTTTGTTTAGCTCAAGCCGATCAATCGGCACACGAACATCAGACCCGATCACTCGTTCATCGTTTGTGGATATTGCTCCCTCAACCTTAAGAATACCGCAGTCGGTCACGGTGGGCCGGATAGAGTCGATCCGTCCATATCCGAAATACTGCCAGCCAGTCCGCTGAACTAGCCCGATAAGTTTTTCAGGATTGCTATTAAAAATCTCATCCCAAGCTGGCTCCGAAAGAATTGTTGCGGTCAGTTCTGCTTCGAATTCTTTGTTGGGTGCAGGAACCGCATGCTCATCACACGTGATGCAGTCCATCGCGAAGAAAGTCCCGAATTCCGTGTCAACGGTGGCCTCGAGCCAAGGTCCATCGGTTTTAATGAGTGTGGCGCGCATTTTTTCTGCCTAACGACCCCAAGCTCAGCGACTCGCAGAGTTGGCTCGCTGGCTGCGTGGCGGGGGAAAGGCGGCGGCAGGAAGCAGCCAGCGTGACAGCTGAGCGAGTTCCCTGCAGCGCCTGGTTAGGCGTTTCGTTCATTTGGGCATTGGTGGGTAGCGGAAGCCAGCCGGACGGTCACTCTGCTCTGTGTCGAGAATCGCTTCTGTGAACTGCTCGTCGAAGCCAATCCAGCCATCGCAGTGGAGGGTCTGTGTCTCGTCGTGATTGTCGATGCGCTCAATACGGTAATCCACCGGATGGTGTGTGTCGTAGCAACGGAAGCGGTCACCGACGGCAAGGCTGCCGAGGGTGAGACGAACCTCGAAGTCTGTGTGCGTAGAATCGACACGGCGACAGCTAAAAATGTGGAATTGAGCCATAGCGCACAGAATCGCCTAACGCCAGTGATTTGTTAGGCCAACGTGGGTTCATGGAAGCCGCTCTAAATATCAAGACGGGAGGTATTTATTCAGCCTGGGAAGCGACGATTGTCGCGGTGTTTCGCAGATAGCAAGCTTGGCTTGCTGCATTTTCTATGTCTGTTTTAAAGGTTCGTAATAATATCAACACTTCATCGGCTAAAGAACGAAGTTCCTCAGCAGAAAGATCAAGGTATTCCCCATGCGCGATATGGTTTCTGCGACGTAATAGGCTTTCGTCGATTAAATTGTATCTGGCCTCATATGTTGACTGACTAAGGCCGATAGAGTGAATGATGTTATTGAAAACTTTGGAGTTTAGATTTGATTCAGTCTTGATCGCTGAGTCTATTTTCAGCTTTGCTTTCGTTTCTAGTTCTTCCCGCAAAAAATCCAATGTGGCAATAGAGGCGTTTACTGCATTGGAATTCGATAGAGTGTGGATATTTCCTTTGAACCCAAATAGGACAAAACAAGTTTTAAGTTGGCTGTATCTTAAATTTTGATTATTAATAAATTCCAAATAGTATGTGGCTGAGCGTTTAATGAAGCCTTCCCAGTGCGCATACAGAAGCGGTACCGCTGCCCGAACCGCAGTTTTTTGACTGATTCCATTGTTGCTCCTTACTACATTTTTGAGATTCGCGATCTCCTGCAACCTCCATGCGTGTTCTTGATCTAAGTTGTTCTGAAGATCGCTGAGTGTTCTTATTTTACTCACGGCTGAAAAACATTTCGGCTATCGGTAAAAGGTTCGCCAGTCTTGTCGTTCCTCGTATGCCCGCCCCTGAGTTTTTTTCAAAAACCTCATTTTTCCAGAGCTGCCTGGATCGCTCTTTTATGTGCTCTATTGCAGCATCTCTTTTTATAGCCTCATATTTCGCTATGTTCTTTGAAACACCCAAAGCGATCACCTCGAATACAGACATTAAAAACTGGCCTTTAAACTGGTTGCCATCCCATTTCTTAAACGCATCCTCGCCTAAAGAATCTGCGATCAAGGAGAATGTTGATTCGAACGTTTTAGTTTCGCTTTCCCAGTTTATAGTTTTGCTGTCAGAAAGCTCCTCTAATGACTTATCTAAATATTCATGAACATCGAGTCCGTTTGTGTATTGTACATTACGAAATGCAATTAATCGGAATGCTAGTTCCATGCCTAGTTGTTTCTTGATTGCCGTTTCCGTAAGGTTGCAACACTTCACAAAATCTGAATTTTGAGAAAGAGTTTTAAATCTATCGTGTAATTCTGGATTAATCATTACAGCCACACAGTTCCTTACCTCTTGTTCCGATAGTTGGGCGCCTCCAGTATTTAGACGCTGAAACAGCTCGTACTTAGCGTGTTTGTCGCTTTCTTTTAATAATATTTCAACTCGAAGGCGTGCTCTTTTGATTTGTAGTTGAAGGGATTTTTCAATTGCTGTATCCCCTGGACTCCATTCCTCCCAAGTTTTGTTTGCTAGACTTGGGAGGAATTTTGTTCCGTCTAATTGGATTGATGGTAATTTGTTGCCATCATAATCTTTTAGTGCACCGCAGAATTCTAATATGGTCGAAAGTCGTTGTAGTCCGTCAATCAGCTCCCACGTGCCTCCAGGATTCTGAAACACAAATATTGGCGGTATTGGTATTCCGAGGAGAATGGATTCGATGAATCTCGACTTCCTTGTTATGTCCCACCTGAAAAGACGTTGAAAGGATGGATCGATCTTTAGTTCGCCATCTTTATATAGATTTAATATTTCACCAACAGACATATCATAGCCGTCAGATATAATCTTTTTTCGGGCCTTTTGGATTTCTTGTTCGAGACTCATGTGTAAATATATTGTTTGTTTTATAGATTTGAATGCGTTGCGGTTGTGATTGTATTTCGTAGCTTGACTTAAAATGGGACGAATCTTACGAGAGTTGCGTGGCAAACAAGGGCCTAACGCTGTTTAGCCCTCCTATCTGTGGGCTATCAGGGTAATTCCGAAAGATAGGGTGAGAAATCGGGGGGATTTCACAGTTTTGTGGGGTAAATAATTGGCCCATTCGGATCGCGTGGCCAGCACGATCCATAAATGAGGACTTCCGCTTTTTCCCAGAGACTCAGCTATGGCAACTTCTGATCATCCCAAAGATTGGGTGCGTCGTATGGTCTCAAATCGAGGTCTTAACCCACCAGCAAAAACTCTTTACTGGTGGAGTATCCACATTGAACGTTTCCTTGCTTACTGCAAGAAGGCCGGACCTCTGACTAGCGAACGCCCTGAGTGCTCCGCCCCCCCTTTTTCTCTCTTCGATCAACCGGGGGGGAAATACAGAAACTTACGGCTACCAGCAGGCGCAACAGGCGATTGATCTGTTCTTTCCCGAGTTAGACCACTGGCACTGGACTTCCCATGACGGAGCTCTTTCTGGTCCACATTTTCGACTAAAAGTGTCACGGGCTACTAATGAGCCGCCGCCCGCTACGAGTGCGGATTTACCTCCGGTTACAACGCACACGGGATCCGCTACCCTCATTGAAAAGGCAAGATGTGTACTGCGTGTGCGCCACAACGCCATGCGAACTGAGGAGGCTTACCTGCATTGTATTGGCCGATTCATTGCTTCATGCGCCAAAGGTGAAAGAAATCCCGTTTAGTTCGAGGAAGACCAGGTGCGAACCTTTTTAGAAGGACTGGCTGTGGAAGGCTGCGTCTCTGCCAGCACTCAAAACCAAGCGTTCTCAGGAATTTTATTTTTTTTGAATACGTTCTGCTGCAGCCCTCGGAAATTTGGGCGATACTCTCCGTGCGCGACGCCTCGGCAAGCTTCCTCACGTCTTATCGAAGGTTGAAACATTGCGCCTGTTAACGTCCATGGAAGGTACGAGCGGCTTAATTGCACAGGTACTTTATGGGAAGGGGTTAAGGATACTTGAAGCCCTGCGACTGCGCACTAAGGACGTCGATTTCGAGCGGGGGCAAATCCTCGTTCGCAACGGCAAGGGAGGAAAGGACAGAGTGGTGATGCTGCCGGAACGTCTTAGGGATGAACTTGAGCGCCACTTGCAACGAGTGCGCGTTCTCTTCGAAACGGATCCGAAGTGCCACCCTGAAGTGGAGAGTTTGAAGGCATTCCCATTCCGGACGCTGCCGACGAGGCCATGCGGGACTTGTGCCTTGCACGAACGGATGCGGTCAATGGGTAGAGGCGTCTGCGCTCGCAGTTGAAGGGCTTTCTCTTGAGGCACGGCTATTAATACGGAAGAAAGTCCTCTTGGACGGCCGCGCACATGCGTTATTTGCGGGAACTCGTGATGCCGCATCCGGTCGACAAGGAGCTGGCTGGAGGAAACGCTAAATGCGTTGGACGAAGCAGGCGAACGGGTGGCCAGGTTAACCGAATTAATCGAGGCGCAACACTTGGAATGGGGACGCCGAGACTGGTGCAGGGTGCTGATGGGGTTACGCAGGTTTGGAGTGTTAACCGCTGTAACCATGGTCGCGGAAATTGGCGGCCCCGTACTCGCGGCCCTACACCTTCAAACCGGCAGGATCCATCCGTTTTCACGCCGGCCCTCGCACCTATTTCTTCCTTCGTGATTCGCTCCGCCGCCGATTTGCAAGCGGTGCGCCAGCTTTTGGGCCACGTACTTCCGTTGGCATCAGGCTCCAAAACTGTTGGGCCATCGCTTTTGTGATCCATTCGCCCGCAGTCGTTTTTACGGCGCGATAGTGAGCGAAAAGAGTGTCCTGTGATTCATCGTGCCCCATCACGGCCTGTAATTGGGCGGCATTTTGGTGCGCAGCGTAGTGCATCGTCGCAAAGGTGTGGCGTAAGCCGTCATGGAGAGCAGGAATACCAGCGGCCGCGCGAATCGCTCTCCAGCGGCCCGGAAACGTCGGGGGCATAAGAGCCGTCTGTTCGGGGCATCGTTGACGCCACAACCGAAACCACGCCGTTGCCACAGGGGACAATTCGATCACCCTAGGTTTGTTCGTTTTACTTGCTTTACCCGTGACAACCAATCGCCTCCCCAAAAGGTCCAAGTTTGAAAGGGACGTCCGGTTGATCTCCTCCGGACGCAGGCCACAAAACAAAGCCGCGGCCAAGTAGCCTAAAAACGGGGCATAGGACACATACTCGAACGCTTCGGTGTGACGGTTAAATTTGGACCGATGTTGCCCAAAGAGGGCTTGGTGAAGGAGTGCCCGCATTTCCTTCACCCCGTAGCTGAGAATGTCACCCTTCTTCTCCTCGCCAATCGCAATTGTATTGTCGCGCCCCATTAATGGGTTGATGGAGATATATTTGTTCCGGCGAACCCATTCCAAAAAATGCCGAATGGTTCTGATCCGGTTCTTTTTCGTTTCCGAGGCTCCGCCGCCGGCTTCGATCCAGTCCTCGACGTGCTCTCGGGTAATGTCCGCGATTTGGTCGATTTTCCGATTGTCCAAGAACCGAAAGAAGCTCGCGAGATTTGGCCTTTTGAGGTCTTCGACGGTCTTCAGAGTGTTAAGGGCTGAATCGCCTCCGGAAAGCATCGCTTCAAGGTAATCACGCCCAAGTTGGTAGACGTCCGGAGCCTTCTTAAGTCCACTGTGATGCGTCAGGAAAAACGTACTAGCTTGCTCAATTGTCCCTCCGGCAAGCGCGAGGCGGTCCCGCCATTTGAGGAAAATACCAGCGGCCTCTTCGATACTTGAACCGGCCGATTCCAGACGCTCTTTCCAACTCGAAAACAGAATCCTGTCAGCCGGCGAAACCATCGCCCCATCCGTGCCCTCGGTTTTCAGAGTACCCCTGGCTTCGCGGAGATAGTTATCGGCGTCCTCCTTTGTCGGGAAAAATCGGACCACGCGCTTTTCGTTGATGTAGCCGAGATCGGCCTTCCACCCGAGCGACCCTGACTTGTAGCGAATCTGGGTGACCTTCATTTTTTAACGTACACCCACTTACATCGCCCGCCTCAACTAACATGGACTTACATGTTTTTTGTCATTTGGCGTGCATTGGTGACCCTCGCTGTCCCGTGGTGGCCCTTGAGATCAGGGCAACAAAAAGGCCTGTAAGGTGCTCTTTTCAGAGTAATTACAGGCCGGAGAGGACGTTAAAAAGATGGAGCGGGTAGAGGGAATCGAACCCTCCTAGCCAGCTTGGAAGGCTGGAGCTTTACCACTAAGCTATACCCGCATGCGGTGACCGAAGATTGGTACTTTGCGCGAGGACGCGGAATTTGCAAGACGGAATCAAATCCTCCCTAATCTGGATAAATGTCGAGTAAGGTGGCAACACGGCTCATTTTTGCAAAAAGCATTCGAGACGAACGAGATGCGCGCCAAAAAAGCGGTGCGTGCCGCCCAGCGGATGTTCTTCGCGCCGCCGTGCTTTTCAAAGTTCCCAGTAATCGAAGCATTCGAGCGGGCTTTGCAAAAGTTACCCGGTGCCCCTGCGGGGGGGCCAACCAAGCCTGCTATCCTTTTGCAACCGGTAGACCTCGGGCGCTGCCCATCATTCGCAAGGCAGGCTTCGATTGAACTAACCGCGCGCCGAAGAACGGCTGAAGCCCAACAGCGGGAAAGTCAGCCGCCAGTGGTTTTTGGCCAAGGGGCTCGACTCGAGAGCGCAGTTGGCTCTTAAGTCTGTTCTCAATGAAACGGGCCCTCCTCTGGATTTTGGTATTCACGGTCACCTCTGGTCTCTACGCGCAGGCGCCTCTCTGGGACCTGGCAAAGGAAAAGATTCCGGACGAACTCAATCACGGCGCCGCCCGCGCCGAAAGCGGCACCGTAACCGTCGGCGGCGGAAATTATTTCGGTGTTCCGGCCTCGGCTTTTCCCGATCAAAAAAACTTCACGGTGCAAGTCACCGTCTCTTTCACCGAGCCGCTCGAAGACACGAGCCTCAACGTGCTTCTGAAACAGAACAAGGACGGCGAAGATACCGGGCTCGGCCTGACCTGCATCTACGGCAAGCCCGACTCCTGGAGGGTCTACAGGCCGATCATCAACGGCATGCACATCGGCGGCATCCGGATGAAATTTCAGCCGAACACCCCCTACACTTTCACCGTGACCGTGCGCAACGGCAGCGCCTCGTATTACTTGGACGACGTTCCGGGGGGCAGGTATCTGACTCTGCTGCTCCCCAATGACGAGCCCATGTGGGTTGGCAGAAAGCTTCTTCCCCGTGAAAAGCCCTTCGCCAGCGCCGATATCAGGGCCTTGAGGGTGTACGGTCCCGACTTCACCTACACGTCGCCCAAAGAGAAGCCGGGCGCCGAGCCGCGCGGCGCCATCGCCGGCAAGAACTGGATGATCGACGCTCCCTCCGTCGTCGACGGCAGCCGCCCCAAATTGCTCTTTTACGGGGACTCGATCTCAGGCGGTTACCGCCAGCACCTTCTGCCCGCGCTGGAGGGCAAGGTCCATGCCTATCACTGGACTCATTTCGTGGGCGGTATTGATCCTAAGGTGGACGCGGTGATTCAGCAGGGGGCCGCGGTGGCCGATTTCAAATTCATATTCTTCAACAACGGGTTGCATTCGCTTTCATGGACCCCGGAAAAGGCCACCGATGCTCAGATCGCGGACACCACCCGAGCCATCGTGCGCGGCTTCAAGTCTGGGGCGCCACAGGCCAGACTTTTTTGGATTTCAACCACGCCTCACACCGCCCGGCGCAGCGAGGCCGGCAAGCCTGTTGAAGCCTTGGGAGACAAAAACCCGGTCGTGTTGCGCATCAACCGCATTGCCGAACAGGTGATGAAAGAGGAGGGCGTCGGAGTCATCGACATGTACACCCCTCTCGCCGAAAGGCTGGAACTCGCAGCGGGCGATGAGTACCACTGGTCGAGTCCCGCCTATAAAATGATTTCCGATGCGATTGTCGACAGGGTCGATGAAGCTTTGAAGCAGTAGAGCGGCTCCCCGGGACTTGCCTCGTTGAGACGGTTCGCCGGACTTTGCCCCTCCAAGGAAGGGGCGTTGGGCTAGTTGGACTCGGACTTGCCCGGAGGATTGTTTTTCGCCTTTCCTCCGCTGGGGGCGAGGCGCTTCCACCAGTCCGGTCCCTCTGCCTCCACCGCGGCGTTGTGCGCAGTCAACTGTGTGCGCAAAGCGGCAAACCGTTCCGGGTCGGTTTCCTTCATGTCCGTGGTTTCTTTCGGGTCCTTGGCGAGGTTGTAGAGTTCGAACTGTGTGAGTTCGGCGTTTGCCAGGATCTTCCAGTCATCCACGCGCATCGCGATTTTTGCATTGGGCGCCATGTGGAGCCTCCAGAAAAGAGGCTGCGGCCTTTTGACGGATGTCACGGCACCGGCCAGAAGCGGGAGCACGTTCACTCCATCGAGGACCTTGTCTTTGGGAGGCGTTGCCCCGGCGACGGCGAGCACGGTCGGGAGGAGGTCGCTTCCGATGACCGGCGCATCCACGGTGGCGTCTGGCTTGATTTTACCCGGCCAGCGGACGATTCCGGGAACGCGGATGCCTCCCTCATGAAGGTCGCGCTTGCGTCCCCGCAGGCCGCCGCTGGACCCGCGTCCCGGAGATTTGATGCCGTCGCCCTCGGGGCCGTTGTCGGAGGTGAAAAACACGAAGGTGTCCTCCGAGAGCTTGAGGTCATCGAGGGAACGCATCAGACGGCCGAACGCGTCGTCCATCTGGGTCACGTTCGCATGGTGTTCCCTTTGGATGTCGTCGGACAGATCGGGGTAGAGCGTCTTGTATTTTGGGTCCGATTTGATCGGGTAATGCGGTTCGTGGGGCCAAACTGCGAGAAAGAAAGGCTTGGCCGGGTCGCGCTTGTCTTTGAGCCAGGCCAGGGCCTCTTCGACCACCAAGTGTGCTGAGTAACCCTGTGTTGGGCCGACCTCGGTGCCGTTGCGCACGAAATTCACGGGATTTTCGTGGGAGGGCGATGCGTTGTTCTGAGTGGCCATCCACCAATCGTAGCCATGTTTGTCAGGCTGGGGTTGGGCGGGGCTGTTAAAGAGGCCGTTCAGATGCCACTTGCCGGAGTGGCAGGTGGTGTATCCGATGTTTTTGAGAAGAGAGGGCAGGGTAGTTTCGGAGGTGCGCAGGTGGACTTCTGCGCCTTCGGCGATCCAAGTGTAGACCCCGTTACGGTGGGGCGTGCGTCCAGTGAGGATGGCCGACCGTGAGGGACTGCACACCGCGCTGGCGGCGTAGCATTGGGTGAGCCGGGCTCCTTGTTTGGCAAAGGAGTCAAGGTTTGGAGTTTTGATCCGGGGGTGTCCAAAGCAGCCCAGGTCTCCGTAGCCGAGGTCATCCGCGAGGAACACGATGACGTTTGGTTGCGCCGCTGAGGCGGCTGAGGCGAGGGACAGGGAGGCGAACAGCAGTGAAAAAACGGGGCGCATAAGAAGGGGGGAATGGGGATAGGGGAGCCTATTCGAGCCTACAGGACTAAACCAATCAAGAGACAGGACGGGCCGGGAGGTGGAACGCCGGCGCACGCCTAGGGTTTCGTTGTTCTTGTCCGCCGCCTGCAGCGGAGCCTTGCAAAGGAGGGCAACCGATTTTGGGGGGGGACTAAACGAGCTCGCTGTCGTCGCGGCGCTCCAGTTTCATCAGATGCTTTTTGACCGTTTCAACCTGCTTGGTGAGTTCGAAAAGCGCCCGGAACACTTCGCTTTCGGTCGGGCCGTCCTTGAGGGCCGCCACCAGCGGGTGCATGCGGGTCACGCCAGCGCTGGCCTGGTTGCACTCTGTTTTCAGCTGTTGAATGGCTTCGGCGCGGTCCATGGAGTTGTTTAAGTTGATGTTGAATCGGTGTGCACGGCGGACGCAAGCGCTTGGAGCGTTGCGAACGGCCACGTCTGTGGTAGCCTTCGGGTTTAGCTTTAGTCCAGTTTACCTTTTAGGGTTATGCCGAATTACGATTACTCCTGCGAAAAGTGCCATCAGACTTTCGAGTTCTTTCAATCCATGAAGGATGAACCCCTCAAAACCTGCCCGGAATCCGCCTGCTGTCGAAAGACGTGGGGCAAGGGCAAGGTGCAACGTCAGATCGGAACGGGCGCAGGTTTGATTTTCAAGGGATCCGGCTTTTATATCACGGACTACCGTTCCGAGAATTACAAGTCGGGTGCAAAGAACGACACCGCTTCCGCCTCAGGCAGCGGTTCCGCCGAATCTTCAAAGTCGGGAGGGAGTGGGAGCCCTAAAGCCGATTCCGGGAAAAGCCCCTCCAGCGAAGGCAAGGGGAAGGCAAAATCCAAGCCGAAGTCCGGCGATTAACGCATGGCTTCCCGCCCCCAGCGCGCCAAGGCAAAGCCCGAGCCGAAAAAGTCGCCCGACGCCCCGGGGCCGCGGCTATGGTCGCGCGCCTTTCAGCGCTGGTTGATAGGCGGGTTGGTGCTGGCGCCGCTTCTCGCGCTGGGAATCCAGCTGGTTCGGGAGCCAGACCCCGCACCCGAGGTCGTTTCGAATGTAAAACCGCGGGTGATCGCTCCGCTGGTTGCCGGGGCCCTTGCCAATCCCCAGCCGACGTCTCTGGAGTTTAGTCTGGAAGAGGTGAACAACCATCTGGCCCAGGTGCTCCAATCCGGCAAGAAAAACGACACGGGTTTCGTATTCAGCCGCGCCGCAGTCCGCTTGGAGAGCGAGAAATGCCATGTCCTGACCGTGTACCGGTGGCGGGGGTTGGATTTGCATCTGAACATGAGCTACTCGGTGGGCTTGCAGGCGGGTAAGCTTCAGGCGAAGGCGTTTTCCGCCAGCTTGGGGAGAGTGCGTTTGGGGGCCTTTTGGATAAAAAAAATAGAGGAAGGTCCTTTCAAAAAATTACAGGCAGCCCTGCGAAAGGAGCACATTTTGTTGCAGCGTGCCGAAGCGCTGAGGCTGGAGCCCGGCCGTGTTCTCATGAAGGTGAGGGCTTCGGTTCCGGCTGCCAACGGCTGATCTCTCACCCGATACGGCCGTCGGATGTCCGGGCTGCTCGGGAGGGGATTGATTCCGCCAGCTGTGTGCGTGGGACGGTCGGGCTGCCAAAAACAGGGTTCTGCCCATTGCGCAGAGTGCGTCTCCTAGTGCAGGTTCGGATGCCATGTCTTTCAATGAATCTGAAATCTCCGGCGACGTGCTGCCCCCCATGGTGTTTGACCTTTCAGGGCGCACACTGCTCTGTCTTTCGGGCGCCGACCGCCTGCGGTATCTGAACGGCCAGGTGAGTCAGGATTTGAAGAAGCTGAAGCCCGGTCTGGCTTTGCCTGCGTGCGTGACCAGCGCCAAGGGCCGCCTGCAGGCGGAGATTTGGGTGACCCAGTCGGGCGAGACATTGTGGGTGGATGCCGCGCCGGAGCTCAGGGAGGTGCTGGCTGCGCGTCTGGAGCGGTACATTGTGGCCGATGACGTCGTGATCGAAGACCATACGGGGCGCCAGGGAATTTTGCATTGCGTCGGACTGCAGCCATACGGGCATCCGGTTTTAGGCGAATTTCCTGCGGTCCGCGCCGACCGGCTGGGAGCCGAGGGATGGGATGTTTTGTTGCCCTTGGAACGGATGGAGGCGGTTCGGTCGGCCCTTGGAGGGTTGGTCGCTGGGGGTGCAGACTGGGAGGCGTTGCGTGTTTTCCGGGGAATCCCGGGCTGGGGGGCGGAATTGGACGAGGAGACGCTGCCTCCGGAGGCCGGACTGGAAAAAACACACATTGACTATCACAAGGGCTGCTACATTGGTCAGGAGGTGATTTCCCGTCTCAAAAGCGTGGGGCATGTGAACCGGTCGCTCTTTCGCTTTCATGGCGTCTCGGCGGCATTGCCGGGCAAGGGGGATGAGTTGAGGACGTTGGACGGTGCGGCCAGGGCCGGCGAAATCACAAGCGTGGCGGCTGATGGAAAGGGTGGTTTTTGGGCGCTGGGTTATGTGCGCCGGGGACAGGACGCGGAGAGGTTTCTGACGGCCGGAGGCATTGAGGTGGAGCGTCGCGGATGAATCTTGTCCAATCGCGATCTGGTTCTTCGGCAAAGTTACGTTCAGTATGAAGTCCGTTGTTATGAACTATAGATTGCTCTTGGGAACAGTGATGTGCGCGGCCGCTTTCGGCCAGATGAAGGCGGACGACGTGGTTCTGCTGCAGTTGGAGAAGCGGGGGGAGCCTCTGCCGCCGGTGGTGATTGAGCTGTTTGAAGGAGACGCGCCGAGGCATGCCGCCAATTTCAAAAAATTGATGGGCAGCGGTTTTTACCTGAAGACCAGCGTTCACCGGTTGCTGCCAAACGCGCTATTGCAAATGGGCGACCCTAACAGCCGTCGGAAGGACGCCATGGACTTGGGAACCGGCGGTCCCGGCTATACCCTTGCTTCGGAGATTAAGCGGAAACATACGGAGGGATGCGTGGCGATGGGGCGTTTGTCGGACAACGTCAACCCCGGCAGAGTTTCCAACGGCAGCCAGTTTTACTTTGCCTTGAAAGCGCTTCCCGAACTGGACGGGACCGACACCGTGTTCGGCAGGGTGATTCAAGGAATGGACACGCTGCAGACGTTGGGATCGGGGACGGCGGATAGCAATGACGTGCCGGTGGATCGCATCGCGGTTCTGGGGAGCAAGGTGGTGCCCCGTGAAAGGCTGGCCCAGGAGTTGGCGGCACTCAAAAAGGGTCCTTCTTTTTGGCGTCGCATCGGCGGTCATCTTCCCAAGCTTTTCTAGAGGGCGATTTCGGCGGTCCAGAACGAGTGCTGAGTTTATCGAAAATTGGAAATGAATGATGTAATTGAATTCAGTGTGCGTGCTGCGAGACGGGTCCGGCAGAGCGCAAAAAAATGGAGCAGGCCGCTTCTTTTATCGCTGTGGGTTTGCCTTACCTTTGCAGTGCGGTTGCCGGTTCTCGAGGCGTCGCCGCATTTCGAGGCGATCACGGTTCCGGGCAAAACGCTTGAGGGCAATCCACTGGGAGATCCTGTGCAGCGCCGCGTGGCGGTCTTCACGCCGCGTCTGCCAAAGTTTTCCTCGAAACTGCTGACCGTGTACTACCTGACGGGTTACTCGGGGTCGTCGGAGGATTTTTTGGGGCCTAACGGAGACAAGTTTGCCGAGGTTTTTCAGCAGCTTGCTGACAGCGGGCTGGCACTGCGCATGGTGATCCCGGACTGCCGTAACCGGTGGGGGGGAAGCCAGTATTTGAACTCACCGGCACAGGGAAATTACGCGGACTATGTTCTGGATGAGGTGATCCCGCAGTTGGAGAAGCATTTTGGCACACCGGCGACTCCCCGGGATCGGATCATCGCGGGGCATTCAAGCGGCGGCTTCGGGGCGTTGCGGTTGGCAATGATGGCGCCGGAGCGGTTTGGCGCCGTGGTGGCTCTTTCTCCGGACACGGATTTTGAGGTGACGCACAAAGGCTTTGCCCAGGAGCACCTAGTCCGCAGTGTCACGGCGAAGCAGATGCGTTCCTACGTCGCTCCGCCCGGGGAGTTCATCCGGCCTGGGAGCGGTTTGATTCAAATGATGCTGGGGTTGTCCGCTGCTTATGCGCCGAAGGGGCCGACGGAGCCCGGGCTTTTTCACTGGCTTTATGACGAATCCGGCCGCTGGCAGGAGGAAGTATGGCAGAACTGGCTGGAGGAGGACACCGTGGTGATCGCCCGCCGGAATCCGCATTTGTTCATGCCGTATCACAAGATTTATTTGGATGGAGCGGAAAAGGACGAATTTGGGGCGCAAAAGGGGGCCAGGGTGTTGAGGGATTTGATCAAGCCTTACACTCGGGTGGAGTTCTATGAGTCGCCAGATGGTCACGCCGATTACATCGAGGAACGGCTGGCGCGCGGCTTGGAGTGGGTCTTTGAGCGCAAGCTCCGGCCGGTAAACGGCCGTTAGCCAGCCGGTTTTCGATAACATCTGATGAGGAGAAGGTTTCGCTGTCTGCTTGGCATCGGAGGTTTGTGGGCGGGCGTGACGTGCTCTTTGGAGGCGGCGCCTCCACCGGTGAAGTCTCCTGCTGACGCGGCGTGGACTGAGGTGTTGCGTTTGGATCGTACGCCTCAGGCGGATGGGGGGCAGGGGGGCAAGACGGCGAAAGAGGTTTATCTCTCTCACTTAAAGGCGCAGGACGAGGCGCTCCGCCGGTACTTGGGAACGTCCGGATCCGAGGCGCACGCGTTCGAGGCAAAGCTCAGGCTTGCCCAGGTTCTCTTGGCCTTGGGAATGGAGGGCGGCGGTGAACAGCTCAAGCAGGCGAAGTATATCTTGGACACGCTTGAAGCGAGCGCCACGGGCACCCAGAAAGCCCATGTGGCTTTTGCTCGGATCACCCAGCGGATGCGGCAGAATCGGTTCCCTGACAAGGCGCAACGGGATGAACTATTGTCCGCTGCAAGGGGGTTTCAGAAGCGCTTTCCAGAGGATCCCAGGGCGGCCCGTTTGCTTGTGGAGGTGGCGACCCAGCTGGACAGGGAGCCCCAGTTGAAAAAATCCGTTCTCGAAGACGCGGAGAAACTGGCGCTCGAGCCGCAGTTGAAGATGCGCATTGCAGACGATTTGAAAAAGGTGGCCCTCATGGGGCAGGTCTTGGCCCCGGCTCTGCCGGAAGCCGGCGGCGGGGAAATCAAGCTGGAGTCGCTCCGAGGAAAGCCGGTGCTGCTTCTTTTTTTTAGTGAAAACTCCCTGCCCTCTCTGGTTGCCTGGGATGTGCTCAACGAGGCTCTGAAGGCGTATCCCGAGGTGCATCGCATAGGGGTCAGTCTAGACACCGACGCGAGTTCCTTGGAGCGGATGAGAAAAAGCCACGGCGAGGGTTGGCGCCTGTCGTGGGACGGATTGGGCTGGGAAGGTCCCGCGGTGCGCAGGCAGGGAATCAACGCCGCGCCGACTGCCTGGCTTCTGGACACTGAAGGCCGTCTGGTTTCCTTGAACGCTCTGGATAGAACCGCCGCCCAGTTGGCGGAGGTGGGCAAACCGCGGTAAAAGAAAAGCTCACTGGGAGGGACGGAAGGAAGTCCGTCCGAAGCGTGGGTTACGCCGCCGCTTCGTTGCTGCGCCAGAAACGCTTTGGCAGCGCGGCGAAGCCGATCAAGGCCAGCTGGCTGACGACGAAGAGCATGAGCCAGGTGAAGGCGGCGGACATGAACCCGTAGGAGTGCAGGCCGATGCCGAGCATGTTCACCCCGAACCAGGACCAGGCCGTGATGATGTTGCCGCCGATGGCCAGCGCCATGAGGCCGCGTTCCCTGGCCAGACCGCCCCAGCGGGCGTGCAGGAACAGGGCGTTCCAGAGGACGATCATCAGGGCGCCGTTCTCCTTCGCATCCCAGCCCCAGAAGCGGCCCCAGGACTGGTCCGCCCAGATGCCGCCCAGAACCGTTCCGATGAAGCTGAAGAGGGCGGCGAAGCAGATGATTCCGTATACCATCTTCACCAAGGATTTGGCCTTGTCCGGATTCAGGGACTTGGTGAACACGCCGAGGACGACGTACAAGACGGCGAGGAGTCCTGCGACGAAGGTTGCCGAGTAGCCCAACGTCACCACCACGACGTGGGTGGCCAGCCAGAAATTGGTGTCCAGCACCGCGCGCATCATTTCCATGGTGTCCCCGCTCTGTGCGAGGTTGTGGGCGATGATCAGCGTGAGGAATCCAGCCGAGGAGGACACCAGGATACCGATGCCGTTTTTCCAAAAGCGTTCCAGAAGAAGTCCCAAAATGCAGGCGCCCCAGCCGATGAAGACCGCCGAGGAGTAGAGGTTGGTGACAGGCGGGCGGCCCTCCAGAACCATGCGGTAAACGAGCCCTGCGGAGTGGACCAGCAGGGTGGTGAGCGTCAGGAGGCGTCCGGTTTCGCGCAACCATTCCAGGCGCCCGGGGGCCAGGGTGAATACGAGCACGCAGAGGCCTGCCAGAACATAGAGGACAGTGGCCTTGTAGAAGGGCTCCAGATGGTTGAACACCTGTTCCCGTTCTCCCTTTGTGAGCATAGAGTAGCCGAGCGGCGCCAGTTGTTCGCGGTAACGTTCCACGGCCGCGCCGAAGGCGGCGGGGTCCGCGTTGCGGTACGCGGTGCCCATGGAGGCGTAGGCGCGCAACGAACCGGGGACAGTATCGCCGCGTGCGATGCGGAAAAGGGCTTCGTCGGTGCGCGTCCAGCCTTCGGGACCGGTGCCCGGCTGGGTGGGGGGAACGATCAGAGGAGGGGTGAGGCTCTGCTGCTCGGAGGCGCGTTGAAGCATCGAGATCAGCTTTTCCAAGGCGGCTGTGTCCTTGGGATCGAGCGGCTGGCCTGCCTGCTGGTTTTTGGCCGCCTCGCGGCCCGCGGGTACGGCGTCGATGAATTCCTGAAATTCACGCTCCCAGTTTTTCGATTCGCGCGCCTGTACCGTGCACTGCAGCCGCCTGTAGAGGGAAACGGCATTCCAAAGTTGAAGCAGGGCCCGGTCGTAGGGCGTGTGGAGCTCTTGTTTGACGCCCTGCGCCCTGCGGGCTTCCTCCATCAGATCCGGGAGCTTTGGGGACATCTGGTTCCATGAAAAGTGCTTTCCATCCATGCCCTTTTCCGGAACCGGATCCAGCGGCAGGGCGAGCAGGCCCTTGACCTCCGTGTGCACGATCCTGAAGACGGGGCGGGTGTCGGCCATGTCCTGCTGGAAGAACACTTCCAAGAGCCACTGGGCGGCCGACATCGTTTTCGAGCCGGACTGTCCCGGCGCGGTGGCCACCGTTTGTTTTTCACGGATCTGCAGAAGGCTGTTGCGCGCCAGAGAGTCCAGGGGCTGCACGCGGCCGTTTGCGATCACAGGCAGTCTGCCGAAGGCGTTTGCCGGGATCTCTCCTTTTTTGTCCGACGGAGTGCGCCAGGAGGAAAGGACCCAGAGAAGGCAGGCCGCCGCAAAGAGAAGGGGAAATTTTTTCTTCATGGGATCAGACTTGGGAGGGGATGGCGTTTTTGGGGGCGCGCGGCTTTGCGATGAACCCGACGAGATGGTAGAGGAACTGCCACGCCATCCCGAGCGAGACGATGATGCAGCCCAGATAGGGGGTGATCCATCCCGGGTTGCGGACCACCTGCAGCTGGCTGTTCCCCTTGCCGCCGGTGGGTTCGGTACGGCCCATTTGATGCTGGTAGAAGGTCAGGCCGCCATAGCGGAGCGGGTTGTTCATCGAAATGTCGACCTCGCGTTTCTCGCCCTTCTGCGTGTTTTCAAGCAGCACCCTGCTTTGGAAGTTTTTGGGGATCTGGGTCCCGGGATACACTTCGTGGGTCGTTTTCACGAGCGTCAGCGAAAAAGGCTGCGTATACCGCTCGGGGCGCAGCGCCACGCGGAAGGTTTTTCCTCCAGCCTGAATTTCCTGCGCCACCAGCCAGGGCGAAACCAACCAGGTGCCCAGCGATTTGCCCTGCTCAAGGGCCTCCACTTTTGCGTACGGAAAATTCCGGTCGTCCATTCCGCGAGCCTCCGGCTTTGGAATCAGCAGGGTGCGCTGGCCGGCTCCCTGCGGAGTGGCGGTGGGAAGGGCGTCCAGTGCAATGGCCTTGTCCGCTCCCAGTTCGCCGGCGAGATATTTGGCGGCCTGCATTTTCTCCATCGTCGGCTGCCGGTTCACAAAAGCCTCGAGCATCTGGGAGCTGAAGCGGGTCTGCAGGGCCTTGCGAAGCGCGCCTTCGCGGGCGGGATCTGCCGCGATGCGTTTCGCTGCCGCAACGATGTCCTTGTCCGTTTCTCCGACGGATTTGAGCGCCTCCAGCCAGATTGCGGTGCGGCCGCCGCTCTCGAGGGCCCGTTCCGCCTCGCCCGGAAGGGCTTCCGCGCTTCCGTATTTGGACTTCATGGTGGCGACCGCCGTCAGCATCTGGGTGCCGATTTCCTTGAGGGTGGAGTGGGAATGCACCTCGGCATTTTCGCCCCACTCGGTGACGCGCAATTCAAAGGGCACGTCAGGAGCCTGCAGGGGCTTCTTATGGCGGAGGGCGGTTTCGGTGAAGGAGACGTAGCGCTCCCTCCCGTCCTGGCCGGGTTCGGCAGTCACGACCAGTTCCACGGACCGATGCGCCTCGGAGTAGGCGCGAGTTTGGCCCTCTTCAAAGCTCACGAAGCTTTCGCGCGAAAGCATGTCCGTGGCGAGCTGTCCGACCAGAAGCAGGATAATCCCGGCGTGTGTCAGGTGAATACCCACTTTTTTCCAGGTCATCTGGAAACGGTTGATGTGCGCAGCCACCAGATTGATGAGCATTGAGAAACCGATGGTGTAGCCGCCCGGGAAAACCGGGGGAACCCACCAGAGGTCGCCGGCCTTCCGGAGCACCCAGAAGCTCTTAAACCAGCGTTCCTGTGCTTCCCAGAGACCTTCATTGACCTGGGCCAGCGTCCCCAAGAACACCAGAAGCGTGCTCAAGAGCAGTAGCACCACGGTGACTTTAAGGGAGGTGAGAAACTTCCAGATGCGATTGTTCATGGCGGGAGGCGAATGGCTTTCAGGACCGGGTGGCGGCCGGTCAGACTGTCAGCATAGGGATGACCTTCGGAAGCAAATAAGACTTAGGGGTCGCGGCGGTCAGGGACGGGGTTTCGGCTTATTTAAACGGCTTTTCCGGCCGGTGCGCGGCTTTTTCTACTGACGCGGCGGCGGCTAGCTCTCCCTCGCAGCGAGGGTTCCCCTAGTGACTCCCAGCTGAGACTGGGCGTGAAATTCCTTCCAGAGGGACGAACCGGGGCGCCGGCCGGCCAGCAGTTCCTGGTAGGCGGAAAGCATCCGGGAGGTCGTTTCAAGGTCCTGCTCCAGCAATTCCACCCGAAAACGCCCGATGCCGGCGGCCTCCAGCGCCTCGTAAAAGTGGGCTCCGGTTTGGGGCACCGCGTTAAAGAGCGTGTTGCGGCAGCCGGCGTCGGCCCTGAGTGGATGTTCCATGCCGACCCGGTCCCGGAGATGGACCCGGTGGGATTCACAGGGACGGCCGCAGTCCAGAAAGGAGCTTCCCTTGGAAAGTACTGCGGCGAAGACGCAGTGCTCCATGTGAAACATGGGCATGTGCTGGTGCAAGGTGATCTCGAGTGCGTCTTGAGTGCCTTCCGGCATGGCGCCGGCCAAATCCAGCACCTGATCCGCGGTGAGGTCGTACGAAATCGTGACGCTTTCCAAGCCGCGCCTCAAAAACTCACGGGCTGAGATAGGGTTCGCGATGTTCAGTGAAAAATCGCCCGCCAGCCGCAACGGCTCCCCTTCGCGGGAGTGTTGGAAAAAGTGAAGCGCCCCGAGATTGCGGATCAGGATGCCGTCCGGCCGTGCATTTTCGATCAGTCTGAAGAAGCCCTGTTCGCCGGCCTTCTGGATGCGCGGTGTCGCCAGCCAGAGCGTTGTCTGGGCGCCGGATCTGGCGATGTCCGCACGCGCCGAGGATACGGCGTCCTTGTAGCGGCGGACGTCTTCGAAGTCCAAATAAACGCGGCTGATGCCTGCCTGGAGGGCTGCGGTGAGCTGGTCTTCGGTGCGGCAAAGGACCGTGAGCTCGGGGCTGGTGGGCGTGTTGCCGGGCGCTGGCGAGGCTTCAGAATGCGCGGGGCGCTCTAGAAGGGTCTGCCACGGGGTCAAATGTTCGCGGCGAACGGCCCGGGTGTTTTCCTCTAAAGCCTCCAGCAGGGACCTGCGCACACGGTTCAACTCCGAAATGGGCAGGATCACCGGGCCTTGAAACTGCGTTTCCAAACGCTCCAGTTGGTAGGCGGCTTCTCCAAAGCGGCCCAGATGTTCCGCGAGGCGCTCCTCGCTGAGCGGCGCTGTGCGGGCCTCTTGCAAGACGGCCGTCGACTCCGCTTTTGCAAGGAGGCGTCCTTCCGCGTCCAAGGCTTCCACCCAAAGGGGCGCCCCGGCATCCCCGCCCACTCGAAGATGGACCGGTGCGCGGCGTCTGGGGGTGATGTGGCCTGTAAACGACTGCTGCAGCCGTTTGTTCAGGGCCGGATCGTCTGTTTTCCAGATGCGGTCGCCCGTCTTTAGTTTGTTGAACTGGACATGCCCGTGCTGGAAAAACAACTGCCGGCCGCGCACCTCGTAGATGCGGCCTCCCTGTTCCGCATTGGTATCCCCGCCGGTGTCGAATACGATGCCGTCCCCGGGGCGCAGGGGCGTTTCTGCATCCACCTCCACGTGATCCTTTCCGACTCTGAGGAGGCGGCCGACGAAGGGGCCTCGCTTTTTGCCGAACCTTGCTGGAACCAGTTGTTGGTGGTCGACCCCATCCATCCAGCCGTGGAAAAGGCCCCGCGAAAAAGACATCTCCAGCTGGTAGCGGTCCTGTTTGCTGGCCGGCGCGGGATGGCCCTCGAGCACCGCGTCGATGGCTTTTCGGTAAACCTGGCACACGGCCGCGACATACTCCGGCGACTTGAGGCGGCCTTCGATTTTGAACGAGGTGATGCCACTCTCGATCAGTTTTGGAATGTGGTCGACGGCGGCGAGGTCCTGGGGGGAAAGCAGGTATCGCTTGTCTCCAAGGTCCCGTCTTTCGCCGTCCACGATCAACTCGTAGGGCATGCGGCAGGCCTGCGCGCATTCCCCCCGGTTTGCGCTGCGCTGGCCTAGGGATTCGCTGGTGAGGCACTGGCCCGAATAGGCCACGCACAGTGCGCCGTGCACGAACACCTCCAGAGGCATGGAGTCTCCGGCTTCCGTCTTGAAGCGTTCCATTTCCCTGAGGGAAACCTCGCGGCCGAGCACCACGCGTTTGACCCCGAGTTCAGAGGCAAACTCAACGCCCTCAGGAGACGTGATGGTCATCTGGGTGGAGGAATGGACTGCAAGATCCGGCGCCACCAGCGCCGCCAGACGCACCAGTCCAACGTCCTGAACAATGATGGCGTCTACCCCGCTGCGGCTGACCAACCGGAGGGCGTCCGCGGCGTCTTCTAATTCGCTCGTGAAGATCAGTGTGTTCAGGGCCACGTAGGCCTTCACTCCGGCGCGGTGGCAGAAGCGGACAACCTCCGGAAGGTCCGCTTCTGAAAAGTTGTCGGCCCGCATCCTGGCGTTGAACCGGGGAAGACCGAAGTAAACGGCGTCCGCGCCATTGGCGACGGCCGCGCGGACGCAGTCCCAGTTTCCGGCGGGGGCGAGCAGTTCAGGGATGGCGGCGGGCATTTGGGGGAACCTTAGCTTGGGGGCGGCTGGGAAGAAAGAAGGCATTGGGCTTCGGGGTGGCGGGGTGCATCCGGACTGGGACGGGCTGGATTCAGGTCCAGGGAGGCGTGCTTGGCGCACTTTTATGCAAAACTTGTGGATTACCTGATTCACCTCGCTTGCAGCGGTGGCCGGCGCGGGTAGACTTGGCACCGGAACCAACGCCATGGACGACGACGCCCTCTCCACCTACAACCTTGCCACGCTTCCTTTTGAGATCTCGAGGGACCCCGTGCCCTCAGACCCTTCCGCCAACCCGTTCCGGTTGGTTGTGGACCCCGTGATGCGGTTGCGGTTGCGCAAGGCCTTGATGGAGCTGATCGACAGCCATGACGCGGAACTGGCCAAGTACGTTTCCGACGGCATTCTGGCCTTGGACAGCTACAAGGAGTACGTCGAGTTGTTTGCACGCAGTCTCCGCGAAACCATGCATTCCAAGGAGGGGGTGGCTTTTCTGCTGGAGAGTTGCGGCTTCGAGATCGATTCCGAAAACATCAATCTTTACCCCGAAACGCGCTGGCGTGTGACCCGCGACGAGGAGTAGCCCGGTTTTTATTTTGCCGGGCGGGCCAGATGCAGGGGTTCCTCCCGGCTTTGAGGGCTCGGCCTCCGCAGGTTTGAAGGAACTTTTTATGAATGAATTTCTGCCCCTGAAACGCGCCGTAGAGGCGACACAGATTCCGAGCGGCCACGCCGTCACGCTGCCCGAGGGAACCATTGTGAGCATTACGCAGGCCCTGGGAGGCGTTTACACCGTCCACGCTTCCACGGGCGGGCTTTACCGGATCGGATCCCAAGACGCCGACGCCCTGGGGATGGAACCGGTCGCCCAGGCGCAGGTTGCCGACGGCCCGTTTTCGGAGGAACTCGTGTGGGCCGCCCTTCGCGAAGTCTACGATCCTGAAATTCCGGTCAACATCGTGGATCTTGGATTGATTTACGACATGAAGGCCGAGGAGGTGGCCGGGCAGGAGGGGGCGCTGAAGGTGACGGTGCAAATGACGCTTACCGCGCCGGGATGCGGGATGGGGCCTTCGCTGGCGGCGGACGCCCGGCAGCGGATTTCGGTGCTTCCCGGGGTGGCGGACGCGGATGTGCAGCTGGTTTGGGATCCGCCTTGGGGACCGGAACGCATTTCCCCGGAGGGGCGCTTGAAGCTTGGAATTGACTGATTCGCTTGCGGGAGAAACAGCAGCGCAGCCGCCGGACTTACCTTTGGGCGTGCCTGAGGGACGCGGGCCTCGCGTTCACTGCTTTAAAGTAGGGCTTTTTCCGCGCGGCAACGTAAATTCAACCGATGTCAAAGAAGTTTAAAAAGCTGGGGGTGCGCGACGACTTGATCCGCGGACTGGCGGATTTGGGGATTCGGGAGCCCACGCCCATTCAGGAGCAGGCGCTCCCGATTTTGTTGGGGACAGGGGGGGACTTCATCGCGCAGGCCCAGACTGGAACGGGCAAGACTGCGGCCTTCGGATTGCCTCTGTTGATGCAGACGGACCCCCGGGCGGCGGAGATCCAGTCGGTGGTGGTGGCTCCGACCCGGGAGCTGGCCAAGCAGATTGGAAAGCAGTTGTTCCGCTTCACCAAATATTGCTCTGAAAAAATCTTTGTGGAGGTGCTTACGGGCGGCGATGACATCGACAGGCAGGTGGAGGCGTTGAAGCGGCCGACGCACGCCGTGGTGGTGACGCCGGGGCGGCTGGTGGACCTGCTGGGGCGCCGGGCGCTGTCCCTCGACAAGGTGAAGCTTCTGATTTTGGACGAGGCGGACGAAATGCTCTCCATGGGGTTCAAGGGCGAGGTGTCTTTGATTTGCGAGCGGACCGCCTCGAGGCGGGCGACCTGGCTTTTTTCTGCGACCATCCCTACCGGGGTGCAGCGTCTTATCACGGATTACATGTCGGCCGACGCGAAGGTACTGAAGGTGGACAGCAAGCATCTGGTGAACCGCGACATCGAGCACCGTTTCATGGTGTGTTCGGTGAAGGAAAAGGCGACGCGGCTTCTGGAGTTTTTGAGAAGGCAGGGGGAGGGGCGCGGGGTGATTTTCTGCCGGACGAAGGCGGGGGCGATCGCGCTGGCGGAGACTCTTTCGGAAGGGGGATGCGCGGTGGGGGTGCTTCAGGGCGACCTGCCTCAGCTCGAGCGGGACAAGGTTTTGCGCTCGTTCCGCAAGGGGCGTTTTCAATTTTTGGTGGCCACGGATGTGGCGAGCCGCGGGATAGACGTGGAGGGGTTGGCCTTTGTGATCCACCACCAGCTTCCTGAGAAAATAGACCAGTACACGCACCGCAGTGGAAGAACCGGCCGCGCCGGTTGCGCGGGGGTTTCCATTGCGATGATCGGCCAGCGTGAGAAGGTGGATATTTACCGGCTTGGAATCCAGCTGGGGGTGACTTTCACCGAGATGCGCCGGGCGGCCCGGGTTTGAGGCGGTGGAGACGGGGGCAAAACGTAAACAATTGTTTACGTTTTCGGATCAAACGGGGCCGTCAGGCGCGTTTTTTTGGCGGCTTCCCGGGGGGCTTTGATCGTGCTCGTGCGGGCGCAGACTCCGGAGCGGTGTTTGATGACGGGGCTTTGGACACGCCTGTTTTCGAGGCGAGGAGCGGGCTCAAAAACGGCGCGATCCGGCTGCCCTTGGTTTTCGCAACCTCCTCGGGCGTCCCCGAGGCGATGAGTTGCCCTCCATCGGCCCCCGCCTCCGGTCCGATCTCGAGGAGATAGTCCGCCTCCGCGATGACGGCTGTATGGTGTTCGATGACGACGACGGTGTGTCCGGAGTCTACCAGCTTGTGGAGGACGAGTAGAAGCTGCCGGACATCCGCCTGGTGCAGGCCGATCGTCGGCTCCTCCAGAAGATACAGCATCGACTTTCCTGCCTTGGCGCTCCGCATCCGGGCGTTTTCGCTCCGTCCCACGCCCCGCACCAGTTCGCTCACAAGCTTCAATCGCTGGGCCTCGCCGCCGCTGAGCGTCTGGCTCGCCTGGCCCAGCGTGAGGTATCCGAGGCCGGTTTCGCAGAGCAGTTTTAGCGGCCTGGCAATCGAGGTTTGGGGGGCGAAAAACGCGGCAGCCTCTTCCATCGGCATCCCCAGCACGTCGGCGATGGTCTTGCCGTGATAGGGGATCTCGAGGGTGGCGGGATTGTACCTGCGGCCCAGGCAGTCCGGGCAGGTGATGTGCGCCGGAGGCAGGAAGTTCATTTCGATCTTCAGCGTGCCTTGACCCATGCAGGACTCACAGCGGCCTCCCTCCGTGTTGAAGGAAAACCGGCCCGCTCCGTAGCCGCGCATCCTTGCCGGAGGCGTTCCCGCGAAGAGGGTGCGGATCTCGTCGAAGATGCCGAGATAGGTGGCCGGCGTGGAGCGCGAGGTCTTGCCGATGGGCGACTGGTCGACTTCGTAAACGGCCTCCAGTTGGTCCGCGCCGGCGAGTTCGCGCACGAGAGCGGCTCCGCCGGCTGTCTTGGCCTTGCCTTTGGCTCCCGCCAGATAGGCGCTGACCGTGGGTTTCAAAATCCCGCGCATGAACGTGCTTTTACCTGAACCCGAAATGCCGGTGAGCACGGTGAGCCTGCCCAAGGGGATCCGCGCGTTCATGGACCGCACGTTGTGGAGCGAGGCTCCCTTGAGTTCGAGCCAGCCTGGGGCGGCCGTCCCCTTGAGGGGCCTGCGTTCCCCCCGCATCGGGTGGGAGAGCGGCGAGCGGAGGCAGGCGCCTGTTGCGGAACGCTCCGACTTCCGCAGGTCCGCTAGGGTGCCTTGGGCGATGATTTCACCGCCGTGCCGCCCGGCTCCGGGCCCGAGATCGATGACGTGGTCGGCGCGCAGAAGGGTGTCCTCGTCGTGCTCGACGATGACCAGGGAGTTGCCCTTGGATTTGAGTGCTTCCAGGGTGTCGAGCAGCGCCGCGTTGTCGCGGGGGTGGAGTCCGATGGTGGGTTCGTCGAGGACGTAAAGCACACCGCGTAGGTTGGATCCCAGCTGAGCCGCAAGGCGGATGCGCTGGGATTCGCCACCGCTGAGCGTTTGGGCGGAACGGTTGAGTGCAAGATAGGAAAGGCCGACTTCGCCCAGGAACTGGAGGCGCTGAAAAATCTCGGGGAGGATGTCGGCGGAGATGCGGGCTTTGGAGCCTTGAAATGTGATTTTCGATGTCCAGAGCGCCACCTCGCCGGCCGTTTGGGACACGAGGGAGTCGATGGAACGGTCGGCAATACGGACGGCCCGCGCGACCGGGTTCAGGCGCGAGCCCGCGCACGCACTACAGGGCGGGGCCGAGCCGGGTTCGCGGGCGGCGTGCTGGCGTTCCTGGTCGAGCTCGATCTCGAGGGCTGTGTCCAGGCGCGGATTCACCGTCGGCTCCCAGGTTTCGCCGAAACCGTGGCAGTCTTCGCACCAGCCGTGCGGGCTATTGAAGGAAAACAGCCTGGGATCCAGCGTTTCGAAGGAGCTGCCGCATCCGGGGCAGCTGTTTTCGGTGCTGAGCACGTGGCGTTTTTTGCGGGAGTCGAGCAGGACGGCGGTGCCCTGTCCGATCTCGAGCGCTTTTTCCACGAGGCTCTTCGCCGGCTTCCCTTTGGCGATGTCCCCCACCAGCACTTCGATGGTGTGTTCCCGGAACCGCTCCAGCTTGGGGAAGGCGTCCGCGCTTTCCCATTTCCCGTCCACCAGCAGCTGGTCGAAGCCGTGCTTGACGGCCCATTTGGCGATCTCGGTGTGGAAGCCTTTCCGGGCCCTGATAAGGGTCGCGAGGACACGCACCGTTCCGGACTCCGCCATTTCCTCGGCCTTGCGGATGCACTCTCCGGTGGTCTGTTTTTCAACAGGCAGATCGCAGGCCGGGCAGTGTTGGGTTCCCACTTTCGAGAAGAGCAGCCGCAGGAAGTGGTAGACTTCCGTGACGGTGGCGACGGTGGATTTGCCGCCGCCGCGTGTGAGCCGTTGTTCGATGGCGACCGAGGGGGGGAGGCCCGAGACCCTGTCGACGTCGGGCCTTTCGAGCTGGGTCGCAAACTGCCGCGCATAGGGCGACATGCTGTCGAGGAAACGCCGCTGGCCCTCGGCGAAGAGCAGGTCGAACGCGAGTGAGGATTTGCCCGAACCGCTCAGTCCCGTGACCACCACCATCGAGTTTCTCGGGATCGAAACATCGATGTTCTTCAAGTTGTGCTGCCGCGCGCCGGTAATTTCGATGGAGTGCGCGTTTTGATAAACAGGGGGCGCTTCGGCGACCCTGGGCGCGCTCTCGTGCCGGAGGCCGGCGTCAAGGAACCTGCCGGTGTGGGAGGCGGGGCATGCCGCGATCTCCTCGGGTGTGCCGTAGGCGAGTAGGGTGCCGCCCTCCGCGCCCGCCTCGGGGCCGAGGTCGATGATGTAGTCCGCGCCGCGAATGACTTCCGGGTTGTGTTCGATGACGATGACGGAGTGGCCGGCGTCCACGAGCTTGTTCAGGGCCGCGACAAGCAGGTTGATGTCGTCGAAATGGAGGCCTGTCGTGGGTTCGTCCAGAATGAGGAGGGCGCCTTTTTCGGAGCGTTGAAGGAGGCGTTCCACGAGCTTCAAGCGCTGGGCTTCGCCGCCGGAGAGGCCGTTGAGGGGCTGCCCGAGGCGCAGATAGCCTAGGCCGATTTCTTCGAGGGCGGTCAGCGGGCCGAGCGTCTTGGGAAGGCCTGCGGACTCTAGGAAAGGGATGGCTTCGGAAACGGTCAGGTGCAGGACGTCGTCTACGGACTGGCCGTTGAGTTTGATCTTCCGAATATGCGGCTGGTAGCGGCGGCCTTCGCATTCCGGGCAGCGGACAAAGACGTCGCTCAGGAACTGCATCTCGATCTTTTCAAAACCGCTTCCGCTGCAGCGTTCGCAGCGGCCCGTGCCCGAGTTGAAGGAAAAGGCGCTTGCCGTGAGGCCGGCGGCTTTGGCCTCGGGTGTCTGGGCGAAGCGTTCGCGGATAGCGTCGAAGATCCCCAGATATAAGGCCGGGCTGGATCTGGGCGTTTTGGAAAGGGGCGTCTGGTCGACCAGCAGGACGGGGCCGATCTTTTCCGCGCCTGTGACGGCCTTGCAGTCCCCCTCGGGTTCTTCGAGTTCGATCCCCTTTGCTCGGGCGAGGTGGCGGTAGAGCACCTGATGGACGAGGGTGCTTTTGCCTGAGCCTGAAACTCCGGTGACGCAGCACAGGACATTCAACGGAAAGCCGGCGTCCACGTTTTTCAGGTTGTGGGCGGAGGCGCCTTCGACGCGGATCCACCCTTTGGGTTTGCGGCGCTTGGTGCGTGTCTGGACGGATTTGTGTCCCGTCAGATAGTCGCCGGTCAGCGTGCTGGTCTTGCCCGAGAGCACTGCCGAGGCGGGGCCAGAGTAGACGAGGTGCCCGCCGGCTTCTCCACGACCGGGGCCGATTTCGATGAAATGATCTGCGGCGCGCAGGACGGCTTCTTCATGTTCGACGACGACGAGCGTGTTGCCCCGGTCGCGGAGGCGGTGAAGCACGTCCAGCAGGCGGGTGGTGTCGCGGGGATGCAGCCCGATGCTGGGTTCGTCGAGCACGAACAGGGTGTTGACGAGGGCGGTTCCGAGGCACGTCGTCAGGTTGACCCTGGCGGTTTCTCCGCCGCTCAAGGTGCGCGTGGGCCGTTCCATGGTGAGGTAGCCCAGTCCGACGTCCAGGAGGTAGCCGAGCCGAGAGAGGACCTCGCCCGCCAGAAGGTCGGCCGTGGGGTCTGGCGAAAGTTTCGACCTGCGCCCGGTGATGAATGCGTGGAGTTCCTTGACGGGAAGACGCAGGAGGTCCGGGGCGGTGAGGCCGTCCCATTTGAAGTAGAGGGTCTCGGGGGCGAAGCGACCGCCGTGGCATTCCGGGCAGAGGGTGTAGTTGCGGTATCGGCTCAGTAGCACCCGGACGTGCATTTTATAGCTCTTCGACTCGAGCCAGTTGAAGAAGCCTCGGACGCCGTACCAGCGGCCGGCTTTCCAGAGTTCCTCCGAATCTTCGCCCGGAGCGTCGCCTTTGAGGATCCACTCCTGGTCCGCGGCGGGGAGTTTTGAGAAGGGGACCTTGGTTTTAACGCCGCGTTTGGTCGCGGCCTTCAGGAGGTCGCGCTGGCATTCCTGGCCGCTTTCGGTTTGGAAGGGTTTGATCGCGCCGTCGGCGAGGCTGAGCGAGGGGTCTGGGATGGCCCGCATCAGGTCGATCGTGATGATGCGGCCGAAGCCCCTGCAGGCGGAGCAGGCGCCCTGAGGATGGTTGAAAGAAAAGCGGCCCGAGGTGGGTTCGGGCAGGTCGCGCACACAGGCGGCGCAATGCCATCCGCGCGCAAAAGGATGGACGCGCTTTCCGTCGATGGCGGCGAGTTTGCCCTTGCCGAAACGGAGCGCTGTTTCTACGGCTTCCGAAAGGCGGGCCTGGGTTTCTGGCCCGGGAGTGAGACGGTCCTGAATGACGAAGACTTGGGATGGTAGCGATTTTGCGGGTTCGTCGACGCGCAGGACCTCGCCGTCGGCCCAGACGCGCTGGTAGCCCTGCTGCTGGACGAAGGCCAGGAAGTCGGCCGGGTTGGCGTCCGCCGGAACGCTCAGGGGAAAGGCGATCAGGACGGGGCCTTTGTGGGCGGACTGGATGGATTGGGCGATGGAGGCGGCCGAGGCGGGATGGACGGCCGCGCCGCAGCCGGGACAAAAGCATTCCACGACGCGCGGCAGGAGCAGCTTGAGGTAGTCGTTGAGGTCGGTGATGGAACCGACCGTCGAGCGTGTCGATTTGACAGCGTTAACCTGTTCGATGGCGATTGCCGGGGGGATGCCGCGGATTTCATCAACGGCCGGTTTGTCCATCCGGTCGAGGAACTGGCGGGTGTAGGGGCTGAAGGTCTCGACGTAGCGGCGCTGGCCTTCGGCGTAGAGGGTGTCGAAGGCGAAACTGGACTTTCCGCTGCCGCTGGGGCCGGAAACGACGATCAGTTTTCCAAGGGGCAGGGAGACGTCGAACCCCTTGAGGTTGTTCTGACGTGCGCCCCGGATTTCAATGGAGGCGCCGTCCTGCGTATGTTTGCCGGCGTGCTTCAAGAGGCAAGCGAGGTCAGCTTGCGGATCGGCCAGAACAGGATCCCCAGCGGCGCGTTCACGAGCTTGAGGAGGGGAAGAACCAGTTTCGTGAAGAAAGACTGGAACCGCTTGTTCTCAGGAAGGGCGTCGTAGATGAGCGTCAGCAGGGTGATGAAAATGAGCACCTGGAACTTCTGGAGGTCGGTCAGGTGCGAAATTTTGAGGCTTTTGAAGAGCGTTTCGGAAAGGAGCAGCAGTCCGATCCAGCCGATGAGCACGTAGACGCTGTCGCGGAGGACGGGGAGGCGTCTGATGGCGCGGACGGTGATTCCGCCGAGGATCTGGACGAAGATGATTCCAAAGAGGACGCTGGAGCAGACGACCCAGAGGGTTTTGCTCAGGGAGACTGCGGCGACGATGTTGTCGGTGGTTAGCGCGAAGTCGACAGCCAGCACGCCGAGCACGGTTTTTCCGAAGCCCCAGCTCTTGAGTTCGGAGTGGTCGTCGTCGGTGTGGTTTGTCGTGAAGTGTGCCGCCATCAGGTGGATCATGTAGAGCGCGCCGAGAATTTTGGCGACGAAGTAGCTCGAAATGATCGGAGCGGTGACGAGGAGGGCGAGGGCTCGCAGGAAGTAGGAGCCGAAGGCGCCGATGCGCAGGGCGAGCTTGCGCTGGGATTCAGGCAGATGCTCGGCGACGCGCTGGACGACCAGAAGGTTGTCGACGGAAAGAAGCACCTCAATGAGCGCCATGGAGGCTAGAACCGGCCACTGTTCTTCGATTTCGTAAAGTTCGGGCAGTTCAATCATAAGAAGTCTCAGCGAGGTGGACGTCTGGGGCGTTCAACTTAGCTTGATAACTTTATCGTTCATGGTTTGCAATTAGAAGTTACCTTCAATAACCGCCCGCGCGGCCGGGGAGGGCTGATGCAGGCCAGACTTGCACCCGCACCAGAGACGGGCATTCTGACTTTCCTCTCAGTCTCTTTGAACGTTACAGCCAGCCATCCGATGGAAGACCAAATTCAATCTCTTAATGTATCCGCCCTCGAGGCGATCCGTTCCTGTACGGATGAATCCCAAATTGAAGCCGAGAGGGTGCGTCTTTTGGGGCGTGGCGGCGAGTTGACGGCCTTTTCCGAGCGGATGCGCGAGCTTTCCAAGGAGGAAAAGCCGCGGATCGGCAAAGTTTTGAACGAGGTGCGCACGGCGGTGACCGCTGCTTTGGAGGAGCGCAAGGGCGCGTTGGTTTCGGAGCGCGAGGCCCGGGCGTTCCGCAACGTGGACGTTTCCCTGCCCGGAATGGCTTTCCCCTCGGGAGCCATGCACCCGATCACCCAGCTGCTGGACCGCACGGTGCAGATTTTCCGCAGGATGGGATTCTGCCTGGCGGACGGCCCCGACATCGAGACGGAATGGCATTGTTTTGACGCCTTGAACACGCCGGCGGATCATCCGGCCCGGAACGAGGCGGACACTTTTTACCTGCCGGACGGGCGCCTGCTCCGGACGCACACCTCGACGATCCAGATCAGGACACTGGAACAAATGGCCCCGCCCGTGAGGATCATCGCCCCCGGGGCGGCCTACCGCAGGGACGAGGTCGATGCGACGCATCTGGCCCAGTTCAACCAGATGGAGGGGCTGTATGTGGACGAGGACGTCACGCTGGGCGACCTGAGGGGGACGCTGGAGTTCTTCTTCAGGGAGCTGTTCGGAAAGGATGCTGAATTCCGGTTCCGGCCGCACTTCTTTCCGTTTACGGAGCCGAGTTTCGAGGTGGACATCAAGGCGGCGGCTCTGGGCGGCGGACGGTGGCTGGAGATTGCGGGCTGCGGGATGGTGGATCCGGCGGTGTTCGAAGCCGTGAACGCGCGGCGCGGCGAGCGGGTTTTGGATCCTGAGCGGCACACTGGGTTTGCCTTTGGATTCGGCCTGGACCGTCTGGCCATGATCCTGTCGGGGGTGCCTGACATCCGGCATTTCACCGACGGAGACCAGCGGTTTTTGTCGCAGTTTTAGTTCAGCTTTTTGGAGACAATTATGAAGGTTTCGTTGAATTGGTTGAGGGAAATTGTGGATTTCAGGGAGGACGTTCAGGCGCTGTCGTCGCTCCTGACCATGGCCGGGGTGGAAGTGGAGGGGATCGAGACGCGCGGCGCTTCCATGGAGCATGTGGTGGCTGCGCAGATTTTATCCTCCGAGCAGCACCCGAACGCCGACCGTCTCTCTGTGTGCAAGGTCGACGACGGTTCGGGGGCGACTCTGCAGATTGTGTGCGGGGCGAAGAACTACAAGGTGGGCGACAAGGTGCTGCTCGCCCAGGCGGGTGCGGTGTTGCCCGGCGACTTTAAGATCAAGGTCGGCAAACTGCGCGGGGTCGAATCTCAGGGAATGATGTGCGGGGCCGACGAGCTGGGCCTGGCCAAGGAGTCGGAAGGGCTGCTGATCCTTGATGCGGCAGTGGCGCCGGGAACGCCTGTTTCGAAGTTGTTTCCCGCCGACACCGTGTTGGACCTGGAGGTGACGCCGAACCGCTCGGATCTGTTGAGTCACGAGGGGATGGCCCGCGAGGTGGCTGCGTTGACCGGGCAGCGGTGGCGTCCGGTGCATGCGTTTCACTCGGAGTCGGCCGAGGGTGCGGCTCCAGCGGTGGATTTTGCCGGGTGTCCTTTTTACACGGTGCGCCATTTTGGTTCTGTGCGCGTGGGAGCGTCGCCGGATTGGATGAGGCAGCGGTTGGAGGCAATCGGCCTGCGGTCCATCAACAACGTGGTGGACATCACGAACTGGGTTTTGATGGAGACGGGCCAGCCGCTACATGCGTTTGACACGGACAAACTGCGCGGCGCGCTGCGGGTGCGCTGGGCGGTTGGCGGCGAGGAGTTGGCCGCGTTGGACGGCAAGGTTTACAAGCTTGGCACGCAGGATTTGGTGATCGCGGATGATTCCGGGCCGGTGGCGATTGCCGGGATCATGGGAGGAGCGGCGACGGCGGTCACGGATTCCACGGAGCGCGTGACTCTGGAGAGTGCGGTGTTTGAAACTAGCGTGATCCGGCGTACTTCGCGCTTGCTTGGGCTTTCGAGTGATTCGAGTTACCGGTTTGAGCGTGGGGTGGATGTGGCCGGGGTGCTGCGTGGTTCGCAGCGGGCGGCCGAATTGCTTGGGAAGCTCGCCGGCGCGGCGACGCTTTCCTTGCAGACCAGCGAGGGGAATCCCGCGGTGGATTCCGGCGCGCTCCTCGAGGGGCTGACGCCCGTCCGGCATGTGCGTTTGCGCCCCGACCGGATCACTGCGCTTTTGGGTGCGCCTGTGCCGGAGGCGCGCGTGCTGCAGGTATTGAGCGCGCTCGGCTTGAGCCGCTCCGATGACGGTTGGGACGTGCCCTCCCATCGGGCGGATCTGTGCCGCGAGGTGGATTTGATTGAAGAAATCGCCCGTTTCGTCGGGATCGAACATTTTCCGCCTTCGACGCGGGCCCGTTTTACCGGAAGTTCACCTGCGGATTTGAAGTACGACCGGTTGATGAAATTGCGGCGGGCGGCGACGGCGCAGGGTTTGTACGAGGCGCGGAGTCTGACGCTGGTGTCCGAACGCATGGGGGAAGGGCCTTTTGTGCAGGGGGCGGTGCGTCGGGTGAAGAATCCGTTGAACGAAGATCAGGTGGTGTTGAGGCCGGCCTTGGTTCCGGGCTTGTTTGAAGCTGCTGGGCGCAATGCGCGTGCCGGGGTGAGGTCGATCCGGCTGTTTGAAGTGGGGCGGGTGTTTTCGGCGGAGGGCCGGGAGGAGCGCACCCACTTGGGGGTGGTGCTTGCTGGGCCGAGGAGCGATGCGAACTGGCGTGCTTCCGAATTGCAGGATGCCGACCTGTTTGACCTGAAGGGAGTCTTGAGCGCGCTGCTGGGCGGCACGGTGGCTTTCGAGGCGCAGGCGGCTTCCGGAAATCTGGGCCTGAGTGCGCGGGTTTTATGGGACGGAGTGGTGGTCGGAGTGGCGGGCCAGGTGAAGCCCTCTGAGGCGGGTGCCATGGATGTGAGTGGAAGGCTGCTTGCGGCGGAGATTGAACTGGATGGCTGGCTGGAGGGGGCCGCTGCGCAGCTTGTGTATCATGAAATGCCCAGGTTTCCTTCGGTGACGCGGGACATGGCGCTGGTGGCCCCTGAAGGCTTGGCGCATGGCCGGGTTGTGGAGGTTTTGGAGGGTGGGGGAGAGCCGTTGTTGCAGGCGGTGGCGTTGTTTGACGTGTTTGTGGATCCGACGGGAGAAAGAGTGCCTTCGGGCTCAAAGTCGCTCGGCTATTCATTGACATATCGGGCCGCTGATAGGACTCTAACGGCCGACGAAGTGAACGCTGCGCACGGTCGGTTAAAGCTGCGGGTGACCAGTGAACTGGGGGTTCAGGCGAGGGAGTAATTTCCCGCCGGCCCTGTGCTGGAGCTTGTAGTTCGAGCCGGAAAGTGTGAAGTGCGGCAGGAGCTGCTAGGAAGCGGCGCTGGATCTCTAAAATTTTAGCTCAAAGTGTTCCGGGGAGGCCCGGGAGCGTGATTGAGTGCTGACAGTTTTTGGTAAACAAATGGCCCTGCGTTGTTCGAGTATACGCCGGCAATCCCGATCCGATATTATTGAATCAGGAGGCCAGGGTGGGCAGGTTGATGACATGCCTTTATTGGAAGTCTGATGCTCGCTCCAGGTCTCCCCCGTTAACCTAACGAGGGAACGGGAAGTCCGGCTAGACGGCAAAGGTGGGGCCACCTTTTTTGACGGTTTGGAAGGGTAGAGTGGATGGAGCGCGCGCCGGTGTGTGCCGCTCGAGGAAGTAAAAAGCGAAGGAAGTTTAAACCCGAAGATGGAAGTTCCCGCGGAGGCTCGGAGCCGCGGAGGAAAATAAATGGGTTTGCTTCATTGGTTTGTCGGATTTTGCTCCGCGCTCTCCGCGCCTCCGCGTGAGATCCTCTTTTCTCAAGTGCTTAGGCTTTTGCTTTAAAATAAAACAGGGCGCCCTGATCGCAGGGCGCCCTGTTTGAGTTTTAAGACCTGTCCTTTGGAGTGAGGCCTAAGATTCGCGGTCGTTTGTTTTCGCCCCGCTCACCACGAGCTTGCGGCCCATGAAGTCCTTGTCGTGGAGCTCGGAGACGGCGCGCTTGGCTTCGTCGATGGAGGTCATCGAGACGAATCCGAAGCCCTTGGACTTCTCAGTGTCCTTGTAGGTGACAATCTCCACGGTGCGGACGATGCCGACGCCGTTGAACAGCTCGGTGAGGTCGGTCTCGGCTGCGTCGAAAGAGAGGTTGCCAACATACAGCTTCGGCGAGGTGACTTCCACGGCTTCCGGTTTGCGGGCCGGCCTTTGGGTGGCTGGGGGCCGCTGGGCGGAGGCCGAGGTGGAGGAACTCTGGGAAGCCGGCCCGGCGGGGTTGGAAGAGCGGGAGCCGCCTTCGTAAGCCGGGTAGGTTTTCTTTTTGGGGCCAAATCCAAAGAAGCTCAGAATCTTCTGAAAGAAGGAAGGCTTCTGTTCAGGCGCGGAGGCCTGATATTTGGAGGGGCTGTCCTGGTATCTGCGCTGGGGCTGGTAGGAGGATTGTCCTTCTTCTCCACTGTTGCGCCGGCGGCGGGGTCCGCGGCGACGCCCGGACGACTTGTTGTCTTGCATGTTCATGCTGCGTTTATGGGTTGCGATAGCGGCGGGGGGGCTGGCGGACCGGCGAGCGCACATACGCAAACCTTCCACACGGCTGTCATCAACGCGGCTCTCACAAGCAACACGGCTTACAGCAACTGGCCACGCTCTACCGGGCGCCTTCTGTTTCAGCAGAGGCAGCAATCCGGGGCGCAACGATATATTCCCCTGCCGGGGCCGTCAGGCGAGGGATCCTCCATCCGCCTCCGCATACCCGCTGTCCCCTGATCGTATTTCACACGCACAAGCAAGGGGACCGTAACCTGCAGCCTGCTGGAAACCTGGGTTCCCGTCACAAACAACTGACATTGGCCTAGCGGGTGCGGGCGCTATTGGAAAATCGCGGCTGCACCATTCTGACTCCTACCCCGACAAGCTAAGCTAAGTTTTCAATTCTAGCAAGAACGCAAAAAATTCAACTTCAGCTGCTTCTTCCTGGCTGCTTTCCCAGCATCCAGCCTCCCGCCCTCCACGCCTAGCCTCCGGCGTCCCGCGGCCACTAGCTTTACGCCGGATCCACCCATTTTCCGTGTTCCGCAATCAAGTCCTTCAGGCGGGCCACCGCCTCGCCTTCCGGAATGTTGAACTTCACCGCATTTTTCCCGACGTACAGGTTGATTTTGTTCGGGGCGCCCCCGACGTAGCCGAAATCCGCGTCCGCCATTTCACCGGGTCCGTTCACGATGCACCCCATGATGGCGATCTTCACACCCTTCAGGTGGGCCGTGGCGGCTTTGATTTTAGCCGTGGTTTCCTGAAGGTTGAACAGGGTGCGGCCGCAACTGGGGCAGGCCACGTAATCGGTTTTGAAAATCCGGGCGCCCGCCGCCTGCAGGATGTTGTAGCCGAGCCGCAGCGCAGCCCCCGGCGAAGGTTCATTGCGCAGGAGAATGGCGTCACCGATGCCGTCACAGATCAGACTGCCCAGCACGGCGCTGGAGCGCAGCAGGGCTTCCAGTGCTGAAGCGGGTCTTTTCTCAGGGGCGAGCGTGTCCTTGAGCAAGATCGGGTGGCGGCTTTCGATTCCCGCCGCCAGCAGGCGGAAGGCGTGCACCGGCTCCATCGGAATCCCGTCCGGAACGGTTACGAGCCGCGGGGAGGATTCGGCCTTGAGCGAGGCGAAGGCGTTCGCGTCGCGCGGATCAACGGTCGTCACTGGCAGGGTTTCCGCCGCCAGTTCCGGCCGGTATTCCCCCGGGTCGTGCCCCTCGGCGATTCTCTTGAGGAGGGCGTCTTGAAGGGCAGAGGGCAGCGCCACACGGATGAGTTCCGTTCCCCCTAGGGCGAAATTCTGGACGGACACGCCGGCGGATTCGCGCCTGCGGTATTCAAAGGGGTTGTGCGAAGGCGCTGGCTCGTCCGTCGGGGCTGCGGAAGCCGGCTGCGGGGCGTTGCCTCCCACGGCAACGGTTTGGACGAGCGCCGAGGCGACCGGAATTTCGTGCACGGAGTCCTCCGTGAGGGAAACCCGGACCGTATCGCCGATGCCGTCTGCCAAAAGGCTGCCGATGCCGATGGCGCTTTTAATCCGGCCGTCTTCACCGTCCCCTGCTTCCGTGACGCCGAGGTGCACGGGGTAGTTCCAGTCAGGGCCGAGAGCATCCATACGCGCCACGAGCAGGCGGTAGGCCGCAACCATGACCTTGGGATTGCTGGCCTTCATGGAGAAAACGAAGTCGTGGTAGCCGCAATCCCGGGCGATCCGCGCGAACTCGAGCGCGCTTTCGACCATGCCCAGGGGGGAATCCCCGTAGCGGTTCATGATCCGGTCGGAAAGCGAGCCGTGGTTGGTGCCGATGCGCATGGCCACCCGTCTTTGCTGGCAGAGGGTGACCAGCGGGACAAAGCGTTCGCGGATGCGGTCCAGTTCCCCGGAATATTCGGCGTCGGTGTATTCGCGAACGTCGAAGCGCTTTTTGTCGGCATAATTGCCGGGGTTGATGCGTACTTTTTCGACCCATTTGGCGGCTTCCAGCGCAGCCTCGGGCTTGAAATGGATGTCCGCGACGATGGGAACCTGGCAGCCCACGGCACGCAGGCCGGCGACGATGTGCTCGAGGTTTGCGGCGTCCTTGACCGTGGGGGCGGTGATCCGGACGATCTCGCAGCCGACTTCGACCAGCTCAAGGGTCTGCTGGATGCAGGCCGCGGTATCCATGGTGTCGCAGGTCAGCATGGACTGGACGCGGATGGGGTGGGCGCCGCCGATCCCGACGTTTCCGACGGAGACTTCGCGTGTGGGCCTGCGGGAGGCGGAGTACAGAGAGGGGCAGTAATTCATTGCTGCTGGATTATCGAACCTAGGGGGTCCACTTCACCCGAAAACGGAAGTTCACGCGGAGGCACGGAGCCGCGGAGAGGATTAAATAATTCTGATTCATTGGTTTAAACGATTTCTCTCCGCGCCATCCGCGCCCTCGGCGGCTCCGGGTGAGATCCCCTTTCTATCGGGGTGCGGGCGCAGGCTGGGGCGTCTGGGCCGGGTCTGGGGCCGTCTGGGAGGCGGGCGCGGGCTGGGACGCTTTCTTGCCCGAGAAGAAATCGCTCACATCAAAAAAGGTGACGTAGGCGAGGAAGCACATGACGGTGATGGCGCAGGCGGTCTGGACTCCTTCGAGAAAACGGCCGCCGATCGGTTTCCGCCGTACCGACTCCAGTGTGGCGAGCGCGATGTGCCCGCCGTCGAGGACGGGGAAGGGCAGCATGTTGAAGAGGGCGAGGTTGACGTTGAAGAACACGGAGAAGGCGAGCGCGAGGCGCCAGCCCTGTTCGGATTCAAACAGGTTGTAGTAGGCCTTGAGGATGCCGACGGGTCCGCTGAAGTGCTGGGCCTTGACGTCGCTTTTGGGGGAAAGCAGCGCGTCGAGCATGTTGCGGATGGTCATGACGGCGTCCGCCACCTGCTCGGTGGGGCTGGGATGGGTGAGGGTCAGGCGTCCCCAGGCGATGCCGAGCACGGGATTCTTGGTGCTGTCTGCGGGGGCGGGCACGGACAGGGTGAGGGTTTTGGATTCCTCCCCCCTGCGAACGGTGATTTTTGCAGGGGCGCCCGCGGTTTTTTCCAGCACATCGTAAAACTTCGTGAGGTCGAGGATGGGCGTTTCGTTGACCGCCGTCACCAGATCGCCGTCTTGAAAGCCGGCCTCGGCCGCGGGGGATTTCGGTGTGATTTTGCCCACGGAGGGGTTGAGGCGCTGCCCGATGTGGACTTTGCGCAGGCTTTTGCGCTTCCAACCGGGGCTGGTCTCCCGCTCCCAGCCGGAATCCAGGGTGAACACCTTGCCGTCCCGGTCGATTTTGAAGGCGATGGTTTCGCCTTCGGATCGGACGATGCGCCAAGTGACGGAGTGGAGCGGGCCGGTGAAGCGGTCGACGGGTTTGCCATCGACTTCCAGAATGCGGTCTCCCGGGAGCAGGCCGGCGCGTTCGGCCGGGCCGCCGGGTTTGACGTAGCCGATGGTGGTGGTCTGGTCGAACTCGTGGACGGGTTTGCCGACCGCCCAGACGACTCCGGCCATGACGACGGCCAGCAGGAAGGAGAATACAGGGCCCGCGAGGGCGACGATGATCTTGTCGAGGGGGCGGATGGGGGGCAGCGGGGCTTCGCGTTCCTCGGTTTCGCCCTCGATCGCCTCCATGGGGGCGAGCTGGGGGAGCTTGACGAAGCCGCCGGCGGGGATGCTGCCGAGGGAAAACCAGACGTCGCCGATTTTTTTACGCCAGATGGGCGTTCCAAACCAGATTCCGAATTCGTCGATGACCAGGCCGCGCCAGCGTGCGGCGAGGAAGTGGCCGAGCTCGTGGACGACGATCAGGAGGTTAAAAATGAACAGGACCTCGAGGACGATGAGGAGGGAATTGAGAATCTTGGGGAGCATGGTCGTCTGGCAGCATAGCGCAGAAAGCGCCATGGGTCACGCGGAGAGACGAAACTGCCGGGAAGTCGGTGGCCCGGACAAGCGCCGGGGAGCAAATTACCATTTTCCTATAAAGTGGGCTGTCCCGTTTGACGGCTGGAAAAAAGCGAGTCTCTTGCCTGCCCGCACCCGGCTCCCCCGCCGTTTGTGGTCACCACCTCATATGAAAGACCGCCCCGACCTGTCGTGCCGCATCTTCGCTTGGTTTCCGCCGCTCTTGCGACGGTTACCAGCGCTTTTGCTGCTTCTCACCCTGGCTCTCGCCCATGTTTTTCCGACCAGTGTTCTGGCCGGGTGGCAATGGCAGGGGCCTTCCACCTTGGTGAACATGCAGTCCAACCGCCGCGGGCATGTGTTTTACAAGGGGGAGGCCGTCGCATTGAAGCTGAGCGGGCCTGGAGCCTCCAAATACGTGATCCGGGATTACTACGGAAACATTGTGGAGCAGGGGGCGCTGAACGGAACGGTCCTCGTTCCGGGAGTGAGCGAGCCCGGATGGTACAAGGTCAACTTTTACGGGGGCGACCAGGGCATGCCCTTCGGAAATTCCGTGGGGAGCGGCATGTTCTGCATCCTGAGGGACGATCCGAACTTTCCCAAGATGCCGGCTCCCGGGACGTTTGGCGGCGAGGGCCTGATCGATGAAATCACCAGAGGCGTGATGGGCTACGGCCCCCAGCGTCACAAGGTCGACAACGCCGGCTCAGCGGATAGCGAGATCCCTCGCTTGGACGCGGAGATTGCGTTGGATCAGAAATACTACATGCCTTTCGATCCCTATCGGAAGCGCGAGCTCTTGATCGTATTCCCGAACGGAACGTGGGACCTAGCCGGCGTGCGCAAGATCGTGGAGCACTTCAAGGGTTCCGTGAAGTATTGGGAGCCGCGGAACGAGCCCAATTTCAGCACCGGCGCGACGGCGTTCGTGCAGAACGAACTGGCGCCTTTCTACGCCTTGGTGAAAAGCGTGGATCCCACGCTGAAGGTGATCGCGCCGGGAGCGGTGACGGTCGGGCCGCCGATGGCCGGCTGGAACGACGAATTTTTCCGTGCGGGCGGCGGCAAGTACATCGATGCCTTCTCTTTTCACGCCTACAACTGTGTGAACGGCGACTTGAACCTGACCCGGATGTCGATGGACCAGGTGAACGGGTGGCTGAGCCGTTACAACCTGACAGGGCTGGAAAAGTGGCAGACGGAGCAGGGGTTTCTGGGGCCGGTGTACGGTGCTTATCAGCCGAGGATGCAGGGTCGCTGGACGATGCTGCAGATGATGGTTTACGAGCAGTACGGCGTTCCCAAGGAGCACAACCATTACTGGTATGACAGGAACGGCGGCTTCTGGGACGAACCGCGTTGGGTGCAGAACGAGGACGGGTCCATCAACCCGGTGGGTGTTCTGCTGAGAGTGTGGTCGGAGGAGCTTTACGGGACGCGGTTTGAGAGCTCTCTGAACTTCGGAAATCCCGGGAACAAGCTGTTTGTGGGAAGTGTGTTCAGCGGGCCGGGCAAACAGATGGCGGCGCTGATGACCTCGGGAGACACCCGGGGGCAGCTGGATGTGAGCGTGCCAAATGCGGCCTCGATCAAAGTGGTTTCGCCATTTGGCAAAGAACGGACGGTGGCCTTGGTGAACGGCAAGGTGACCCTGCCGGTCAGCGAGCTGCCCACGTACGTGGAGTACACGGGTACGCTTTCCGTAGCCCCTCTCGATTGGGGAACGAACCTCGCCCAGCAGGGCGGCGTGACGGCGGCGGCCTCGGGATCGAGCGTGCATCCGATCAATCCGGGGATCAACAACCCCCCGAGCAAGGTGATCAACGGGAAGCTGGACACCTGGTACTGGAATCAGGGGAACGACGACCGCATCTGGGAAAGCAACAACGCGACCTACCCAGCGTGGTTTGAAGTGCGCCTGCCTGCGGCCACCCAGATCGACCGTGTGGTGGTGTATGCGGGGATTCCCTGGCAGTGGGACGGATCGATCCTCGATTACGAGCTGCAGGTGGAACAGGGCGGGCAGTGGGTTTCCATCGAGCGCATTCAGGAGCCGGTGAACACGCTGCGTGCCTACACGCAGACGAACCGCACTTCTGTGGACAGCTTCTACAGTGAACGCTGCGTATTCACGCACAGCTTCGCGCCCGTCACGACAGCCAAGATCCGCCTTCTGGTGAATGATGTCACCTGGGGTGGGGCTTCCAACAAGGACCTCAAAGATGCCGGAGCCCAAGGGGGGGAACATCAGTTGAACCTCCGGGAGATCGAGATCTACCGCTCCGGCGTGGCTGTGGCATCGAATACAGCGCCCGTGGCTGTGGGAGATTCCGCCACCTGTTATCGCGGAGGAAGTGTCACGATTCCGGTGCTTGCCAACGATACGAACGCCGACGGCGGACCGTTCGCGCTTTCGATCGTCTCGATTAGCGAACCGAAACTCGGGCGTGTGGCAATCGTGGGCGACCAGCTTGTTTACACGGCGGCTCAGGCGCTGAGCGGGCAGGATCAGTTCACGTATACCGTGAGTGACGGCGCTTCCACATCCACCGCCACCGTGGCCGTGAATGTTCTGGCGACGGTGCAGCCGCTGAGTGTGGATACGCACGGACTGTTCGCCGAGTATTTCAACAACGCCGATCTCACCGCACTCGCCTTTTCGCGGGTGGATCCGTACATCGATAACAACTGGGGGACCAATGCCCCGGACCCGGCGGTGGATGCGGGTGGTTTCTCGATTCGCTGGACGGGCAAGTTGCGCGCGAAATACAGCGAACTGTATACCTTCTCGACGCTGTCCGATGACGGGGTGCGTTTGTGGGTGAACGGCAAGGTGCTGGTGAACAATTGGAACCCGCATCCGGGGACCGTGGACACTGGAAGCATTCAGCTCGAAGCTGGGCAGCTCTATGACATCAAACTGGAGTACTTCCAGGGGGGTGGCGGCGCTCAGATCTCGTTGTTTTGGAACAGTCCGACGCAGGTGCGCGAGGTGGTCCCGTTCGATGCGTTGACCCTTGGCGCGCTGGTCACGGTGGTGCCTCCTGCAAACCGGGTGCCTGTCGCGGTGAAAGACACGGCCTGGACGCCGCAGGGCTCTTCCACGTTGATCAATGTGCTGCTGAACGATTCGGACGCGGACGCCTCGCCCCTACCGTTGAAGATTTCAGCGGTTGGCACGCCCGGACACGGGACTGCGGTTCTGACTGACACGCGTATCGAGTATACGCCGGCGGCCGGGTTTAGTGGAACCGATACGTTTACCTACACGATCACCGACGGAGACGCATCCGCCACAGCGACTGTGACCGTCACGGTTGCGGCGCCGGATCCGACGCGTTGGGCTGGGTTGAAGGGAGAGTACTTCGGCGCTGCCGATTTGACCGTGCCGCTGATGACCCGGTTGGATTCGACGGTGAACTTCGACTGGCTGCTGGGGTCGCCGGCTACGGGGATTCCGGTGGACGGCTTCTCGGTGCGGTGGTCCGGGGCGGTGACGCCGCGGTTCACAGAGAGCTACACCTTCTACGCGACCTCGGACGACGGGGTGCGCTTGTGGGTGAATGGCGCGCTGATCGCCGACAACTGGAGCGACCATGCTCCCGCGGAGGTTTCGGGCAGCATCAACCTGGTGGCGGGTGCGCTGTGCGACATCAAGATGGAGTACTATGAGCGGACGGGCGGCGCACAGGCGCAGCTTCGTTGGTCGAGTCCGAGTTTGACGAAGGAGGTGATTCCGTCGGCGTGCTTGAGCACGGCGCCGTTCACGGGTGGGGTGGCTCCGCCGACTCCTCCTCCGGTGGTGGTCAACCTCGCGCCGGTTGCCGTCAATGACTCTGCCAGTACGAATGAGAGCGTTGCCGTGACGGTGCCTGTTTTGGCGAACGACTCCGATCCGGATTCGGGTCCGCAGGCATTGGTAGTCAGTGCCGTGGGGGTGCCGGCGCATGGGAGTGCGACGTTGCTGGGTAGTAGCGTGGTATACCAGCCGCAGGTTGGGTTTACGGGTGCGGACCAGTTTACCTACACCATCAGTGACGGGGCTGCGACGGCGAGCGCCGTGGTGGCGGTTACCGTGAAAAGTACCGCGATCGCGAACAACCTCGTTTCCAGTGGAATGGGCGCTGTTCAAATTGGCGTTGCGACAGGATCCTCGAGGATTCTTGCCGACGGCAGCTGGGAGCTCAATGGAACGGGAGGTTCTGTGGCGGGTGCGGCTGATGCCCTGCGCATGGAGGCTGTGACGGTCACCGGTGATTTCCGCGTGATGTTGCGTGTGCGCGGTCTTGCCGGAACGGCTGCCGCGCGTGCCGGGCTCGTGCTCCGCGAGGGGACTCAGCCTGGGGACCGTTGCGTGCTTGGTGCCGTTACACCCTCTGCACAGGTGCAAACTGGGGCTCGTCTGGTGGCGAACGGGGCTTATTCGGAGACGGCTCCGGGCGTTCCTGCGGCGTTCCCCGATGCATGGCTGCAGTTGGAGCGCATCGGCGACAGCGTTCGTGTCCTTGTCTCGAGCAATGGCACGGGCTTCCAGCCGGTGGCGGTGTACACGGTGGCCGGACTTGGGGCGTCCCTGCAGGTAGGCGCGATGACGACAGGCGGAGCACCGGATGGCGTGGTGCGCGCGGTGGTAGACCAGTGGTCCTTGCAGGCGGTCGTGAGTTCTGGTTCGACGCCGACTCAAGCCGGGTTGCTGGGGGTTTATTACGCGTCCACCAATCTGACGCTGCCTGTGGCGGCAAGGGTGGATGAAGTGGTGAACTTCGACTGGGGCAATGGCACGGCGCATCCGGCGCTTGCGGGGGATAATACCTCTGTGCGCTGGAGCGGCTACGTGGTGGCGCCCACCTCGGGGCAGTTTACCTTCTACACTCAGGCGGACGACGGCGTGCGCCTTTGGGTGAATGGGAAGCAGTTGATCACCGACTGGACGCCGCATGCCGTGACCGAGAACTCGGGGACGGTGGATCTTCTCGCCGGAGTTCCGGTCGAGGTGAAACTGGAGTACTTCGAGTCGGGTGGTCAGGCAGTTTGCAAGCTGCTTTGGTCCGGGCCTTCTGTGGGCAAACAGATCGTCCCCAGTTCGGCGCTGCGTCCTGCGTTGACGCCGGTGGCATTGGGCTCAGCGGTGGCCCCCACCGTCAGTCTGATGGCTGATGGAGCGCGGGAGTTCTCTGCAACGGGTGCCGGCCTGAAGGCCGGAGCCTTGGAGCAGGGGGGCTTCCTCAACGAGGCGCACTCTGGAGATTTCCAGATGGCGGTTCGGTTGCGCGCCTTGAGCGGTTCATCCTCGGTGGCATTGATGCTCCGCGAGGGCATGGGTGCGGCCGACCGTTTTGCAGCGTTGCAATGGGGTGTGGATGGATCCTTGTCTCTGTGGAGTCGCTCGACCGTGGGCGGTGCAGTCACTACCTCGCTTGTGGCTGGCACGCTGTCGTTGCCGAACGCCTGGCTGTTGGTCGAACGCAAGGGAGACAAAATCCTCCTCGCGTATTCGACCGACGACAAGACGTACACGAACGGCGCGTCGCTAGAACTGGCCGGACTGCCGCAGTTGGTTTATGCGGGTGCCTTCCTTGGCGGGGGTTCCGGCGGAACTGCTGCGAAGGCGGTGGTTGGCGAGTACGAGTTGAATTCCACAAATGCACCAGGTTTGACTGGGGAGTATTTTGGAAGCAACGCGTTGTCGGGTCTGCGGATGGTCCGGGTGGACCCCGCCGTGGACTTCAACTGGGGTTTGGGAAGTCCCGATCCTAAGCTGCCCGCTGATAACTTCTCCGTCCGCTGGACGGGACGTTTGACAACTAGGGCGGCTGGATCGACCACGTTCTTCGTGCAGTCTGATGACGGGGTCCGCCTCTGGTTGAATGGTCAATTGGTGATCAACAACTGGACAGACCACGCGATGACAGAGAACTCGGTCACGTTGTCGCTCGGGGCCGGGGCTAGCGTGGACGTCCGGTTGGAGTATTACGAAAAAGCGCAGAGTGCTACGGCGCGTTTGCTGTGGACCACCCCGGGTCAGCCGAAGCAGGTGATCCCAGTCTCGCAGCTGAGGACTCCGTAGGTTTGAGGTGACGCCGCGGCGCTTTTCAAGAAAGCGCCGCGGCAGCCTGTTGAAGGTTCACGCGGCGTGGAGGGTAAAGCCTCCGCGCCGCGTGAAATTTTTGGGACCGAGCGGTTCCGCTGTTTTTCTATCGCCGGAAGGCGGCCTCCCAAGCGGAGGCGATCGCGCAACGGAGGACGGTCAGGCGGGTGACGCGGACCCTGTTTTGGGTCTCCAGAGGGGGAGTGCGCCGGAGCAAGGAGAGCGTTTCGAGGCCGAGACGTCTGGGGAGGGCCACGCTGAATCGGAGTCTCCAGCCGCGAATGCCGCGGACATAGGCTTCGCCGTCGTTCAGCCAGGACTCGGCCTTTGAAAGCCAGCGGTCCAAAATGGAACGGGCCCGGGCGGGTTCCCGCAGCAGGTCCGCGGGAGTCAGGTTTTCGGCTTGGAGTTCTTCCAGGGGAAGGTAGCAGCGGCCCGCCCGAAGGTCTGCAGGCAGATCCCTGAGGATGTTGACGAGTTGGAGTCCCTTGCCGAAGTTGCGGCCGAGCTCTAGGAGGGTCGGAACGGGAAGTTTGGCGAACTCCGGCAATTGGATTGCGCAGACCCGGGTCCAGAACTCGCCCACGCAACCTGCGACCGCGTAGGTGTAAGACTCGGTATCGGCGGCCGTTTGCATGGCCTGTGGCACAGCCTCGGATGCGTAGCCGAAGCGGATGAGGTCGCCGCGTTGCCCCCTGGTGATGGTGGACAGGACGGAGAGGGTTTCCTCGCGAAGGGCCGGCGGAAGGGCGTGATAACAGGACAAGAGCGCGTCTGCGTTTTTGAGGAGTCGGGCCTCGCTGGGGGAGGTGCAGCTGAGGGTTTGAAATGAGTTCGCGAGCGGCTCGTGGTCGCGGTCAATGAGCGCGTTGCTGAACGCATCCAGCGCTTCGATGCGTGCCTTGAGCGGCGCGGTTGCGGCGTCCGCGATGGTGTCGCTGGCTCTGGCGAGGAGGTAGCCTAGGCCTAGGGGCTCTCGGATTGCGACGGGCAAAAACCGCAGGGAAAGGTAGAAGGAACGCGAGACGGAGGCCAGAAGGTCCGTCGACTGTGACTTGTCTAGATGGGCGTTTTTGGCACCGGCTTCCCCGCGGTCATGTGCCCGTTGGTCTACCGAGTGAGGCTCCAGCCTGTCGTGGGAGTGAGGCTCCAGCCTGTCGTGGGAGTGAGGCTCCAGCCTCACAGCCCCAAGTCTTCAAGCAGCTCGGAGTCGATACGGCCGGTCACCTGCAGTCCACGATCTACTTGATAAGCTCGGATGGCGGCCCGGGTGGAGGGCCCCGTCAGACCATCGACCGAGCCCCTGTAGTAACCCTTCTGCCGGAGGTTTTCCTGCACCTGGGCCATCTGGGGACTGGATGCCGGGAGCGCGCGAGGAATGGCACTTTGCTGGGAATATTGCGGGTAAACCGTCGGAGGCTGCGAGACGGGGGCGCCGTAGTAAACGGGCGGGGTCGTGTAAACGACGGGAGGCGCGCTGTAAATCACCGGTGGCGGGGTGACGTACACAGGACTGGAGTAGTAACGGGGTGCAGGACCGTAGTAGGGATAGGGTCTGCAGTAAGACGGTCCGGAATAGTAATTCCCTGAAAAGCTCGGGCTGTACCCCGTGGAAACCGAAACGCCGATGCTTGTGCTGGGCCGGGCGCTGGCTGTTGAGGATCCCGCGACGATCAGAACGCTCGCAAGGAGAAGTGCAGAGACTTGTTTAACACCGGGGTTCAAACGTTTCATAAAGCTCTTTAATTCGACTATGACAGCGGTTTGGTAATGCTGTTAGAACTGAAACGAACCTTAAGCTAGGAACCCGCCTGAATCCAGCGAATACCGCTTCCCTCCAGAAGTTTGGAAAGCCAGGACTGGAGCGGGCGCGAACCTTTTGGGCTCAGCCACAAGGGGGGGCAAGGCTGGGTTCTGACCATTCTTTTGAGCAGGGAATGCATGGCTCCGCAGGCTTGGGCCGAGGTCTGGCCGGGCGCCAGCGTGGGCAGGCCGTCGGAACAGATTAGAACGGCGTCCTTGCCGGTCGGGCCGCCTGCCAGCACAGCGCGGTTCAGCGCCGCAAGCGCGGTTTGCAGTGGGCTTTTGCCGGACGCGGCCGGGATCGTTTCCAACGCATGCAGGGCGCTTTGAGGCGTGGCGCGTTTGATGAGCCAGGAGACTTGGCCGTCCTTCATCAGCAGCAGGCTGACGCGCTTGAAGGTCTTCACATAGGCCCCCAGTTGGTTGCGCGCCTCAGCCAAAAAGCGCGCCGCGCCGCTCGAGCGGCTGGCGTCCAGCAAGGCCCAAAGACGGCGAACCGGATTCGGACTGGAGCGGATCCAGCGCCAGCCCGGGGCTCCCGGCTGCCAACCGTTCTGCACGGAGGCCGTCAGGGATGCGTGCCATTGCACGGGGCCGCTTTGAAGGCGGGAGGTGGCCAGTCTGGCTGTGATTTTCGAGTGCAGGGCGGCGGTTTCGTGCCGCGGCGGATGTAGCGGGACTGGAAGGGAGATTACGCGTGGTTTTTGCATGGGAGACAGGGGCAAGGGGGAGGGAAGCGCTTCTTTTGGAGTCGGGGAGGATGCGGCGGAGGCTTGGGAGTCGCCCGCGGGCCTTGAGTCGGATTTCGCCGTGCTTTGCTGTGGATTGCCGTCCGGGGGACGGTTGGGAGGGGGTGTCGAAAGCCGGTGGCCCAGGCAAAGGTCCCAGGCCTCCTCCAGGTCGTCTTCGCTGACATTCGACGCGCCGCGCAGGGCGGCAGCGGCGCGGGCCGTTCGCAGAATGGCGAGTTCCGCCCGCATGCCTTCCAACCCCGCATCCTGCCCCCGTTCGGCGATGGAAAGCCGGAGGCTTTCCGGGGTCGCGACCTGCAACAGTTGGGCGCGCGCCGCAAGGACCTGCTGCTTGAGGTCCAGGGTTGCGCCTTCCCATTCCGAAAGAAAGGCCTCTGGCGCGTCATCGAAGGCCATGCGGCGTCGGCCGATTTCCACGCGTTCCCGGGCGGAAAAACAGTCCTCGACCACCACCCCGTGGGCGAAACGGTCGGAAAGCTGGGGGCGCAGGTCACCCTCCTCGGGGTTCATCGTGCCCACCAGAATGTAACGGGTGCGGACTTTGCGGGAGAGGCCGTCCCTTTCGAGATGGTGGACTTGGGACGCTGCGGAGTCCAAGAGCAGGTCGGCGAGGGCGTCGGGCAGGAGGTTGATTTCGTCGATGTAGAGGACGCCGCCGTCGGCTTTTTCGAGAAGACCGGCTTGCGGCTTCCATTCACCGGTGCGGACGAGGTGGTCGGCTTGAATGGAACCCAACAGACGGTCTTCGCTGACGCCTAGCGGCACCTCGATAAAGGGTGAGGGAGTGGTTTGCGGGTCGGCGAGCAATTCGGCAAACCCGCGGGCGAGGGTGCTTTTGGCGCAACCGCGGTGGCCCAGCAGGAGGGTGCCGCCGATGCGCGGGTCCACGGCATGCAGGAGCAGGGAACGCTTGGCGCGCTCCATTCCGACGACTGCGGCAAAGGGGTAGCGAAACATGGGTGAGGTGGGGCGCGGATCCAAAGGTTCCCCGCGCCTTCGTTCCATGATTGTGGGGAGAACCCATGCCGTGTGCAACGGCGCCCTGAATGGAAGGCCTTTTTTATTTAAACCCGAACGCCGAAGCACAAGAGAAGAAGGGATCGCACGCGGGGCCGCGGAGGGCGCGGAGAAAAATCATATAAACCAATAAATCAAAATTATTTATCCCCCTCCGCGGCTCCGTGTCTTGTATGTGC
>CANFTB010000037.1 GCA_947449735.1 Chthoniobacteraceae bacterium
CCCACCGGCTCCGAGAGCCTCGCCTTCAACGACCTAATAGAGTTCTTTGAGCTGGATATTCACGACAGTGCACTTCGAAGCCCATTTCCCACAGACTCTTACTTAAATACCACAGTCTTGGGCATCGCCGTCTTGAGACGCTCAACACACTCCACGCTCGTCGTCGTTTCCCGAATTCCAAGGTTCGTTAAATACCAAAATTTCACCAGGTCCTCGTAACTCGCATCCGTCACCTTTTTAAGTCCGCGTAGTTCCAGCTTCTTTAGATGCGTCATTCCTTGCATCGTCCCGCTTCGAGTGCCCGAGTCCGTGATCCCCGTGTTATAGGAGACATTCAAGTGCTCCAAACTTCGCAACTGCGGCAAATGTTGGATCGTCTGATCGGCCAGACTGTTAAACGTCACCTCCAGCGATTTCAAATTCAGCTTCGCCAAAGACACAAGACCCGGCCCCCGGATTTCATTCCGAGCCAGGTTCAAGTTCGTCAACTTTGCCGGACCAACGAAAGAGATGCAGTGAGTTCCGACGCTCCGGGATAATCCCCGTCTCGCTCATTTTGTTCAATGCCGAGAGCAACTCGGGCGAGGTCTCGCCCGGCGTACCAAACGGATTGTATGGGTGCGGAGGGACCGGCTTGAGGGCAGCTGTCGGAGCCGCTTCACCCGCCGCAAAACCCGCCCCATTCAAGAACAGGTTGGCGCAGACGAGTAGGGTGGACACAAAGATACTTTTCATAAGGGGGGGGAGTAGGGGCCCCATTCAAGGATCGAGCCCTTCCTTTGATAGCAGCCGCCTCGTTGCTGATTTAATGGAATTTCTTCCTCTTCGGCCTCCCTGCGGAAGCAGACTTTATTTCCCGAAGTGGGTCACCTTCAGGTAGGCCAGGCGGCACAGCCTCCAAACCGAGACCCGCACTTAAACGATGAGCTCTTTAATGACCCCAGTGCTATCCCCATGTCGCTCCACGGGAACGCCTGCTCCCTTCAGCAGGGTCAGCCAGGCGTTGCACAAAGGTGTCCCCTTGGGCAGCACTAGACTCTGTCCCATTTTGAGTCCGGCCCCGTGTCCGGCGAGCAGGGTGGGACAGTTGTCTCCGTTGTGTTCGGTTCGTGTGTTGGTTCCGTACGCGATGGTCGTGTGGTCCAAGAGGCTGCTGCCGTCAGCCTCCTTGGTCGCCTTGAGCCTATCAATCAACCCCGCAAGTAATTCGCTATTTGCGATGTCTCGTCTCTGGGACGCGTCAAATTTCTCCGCCATCGTTGAGTGGTAATGGCTCATGTCGTGCGGAGCTACCTTGATGTCGAGACTCGTGAGCAGGGTGTCCACCGGTTGCCGGTAACCGATCACTCGTGTGCTGTCGGTTTGTAATGCCGCCAGCATGATGTCGTACATCAACTTGATCTCTTCATAACCCGCAAGCCCCGGTTTCGGCTCCGCTATCGGCGCTTTGGGACGCGGTATCTCCAACCACTGCTCGTCCTTACTGAGGCGGGTCTCGATGTCTCGGATTCCGTCAAAATACTCCTCCAGCTTTGCCGTGTCGTTTTTGCCGAGACCGCGCTGAAGGTCGTGCGCATCTTCAAGGACGGTATCCATGACGCTGTGCCGCCGCTTGAGGAGCGCTTTGCGTTTTTCAAGCGATGTGTTTTCGCCAGAGAAAAGACGGTGAAAAGCTTCCACGGGAGTTTTGTGACCGGCAATCGGCTTGCCACTCGCATCCCAGCCGAGGGACAGCCCCGGTCCGTGGCCGGAATTACCAGCGTAGGTGCTGCAATCCAACTGGAGCGACGTGAAGCGGGTCTGCAATCCGAAGTGCTCTGCCGCGACCTGATCGGCTGAAATTGTATTGTGAAAACTCTTCCCGGGGACGGCGAACTGGTTGGCGCCCGTGAGCCAAAATGTGCTGCCTTGATGTCCTGCGTTTACAAATCGGTGCGTCAAACCCTGCAGGACCGTGAAGTCAGCCTTGTGACGGGCCAGGGGTTCCAATCCTTTGGAGATCTCATAATCGGCACCCGGTTGCGTCGGATCCGGGAACCAGGTCTCCGTGGTAAGCCCCCAGCCCAGCCCCATAAAAAGGAGACGCTTCGGATTCGCGGCTGCGGTGGCAGCAGAGGCAAACCGGCGGAAGCCGAGGGATTCGAGGAAAGGGAGGGCGATCAGGGAAGTGCCGGAACGCAGAAAATGACGACGGGAAAGGTTGTTGTTCATAGGGAGTTTACTTGTTTTGAAACGCTTCGCTCTGGACCAGGGCGTGGAGGAATTCCCTCAGCCCGAAATTGTGTTTTTGGGCCTTCTGGACGATCGATTCAACGAGCGCATCGTCACTGAAGCCGCACGGCCGGCCGAGGCCGAATTCGATGAGAGACGAGGTGATGCCCCGTGCAAAGGCATCCGTCCGGGAGGCGACAACGTCCCGCATTTCATGAAAATCGCGGAAGGCCGGCCCCCGGTGGAAGGCGCCTGCCGGATCGATGACCCAGCTCTTTTTCGCGTTTGGGAGAGGTTTTCCGTCGTTGTCGCGAGCCTGGAAAGAGTCCTCTGTTCGCCAGAGTCCGACTGCATCAAAGTTCTCGAGCCCGAACCCAATGGGATCAATCTTACGATGACAGCTAGCGCATTGCGCATCCTCCTGATGCGCTGACACCCGTTCGCGAGTGGTAAGCACCTTTCCGGCCAGACGCGTGAGCGCCGGCACATTGGCGGGAGCCGGAGGCGGCGGATCGTTGAGAACCTTTCGGAGCACCCAGGCTCCGCGTTCCACGGGACTGGTGTGTTCGCCATTGCTGCCCATGGCTAGAACGGCCGCCATTCCTAGCAATCCGCCCCTGGGCGAATCTGTGGGGAGGGGAACTTTCCGGAAAACGTCTCCCTGGATGCCTTCGATACCGTAGTAGCTCGCAAGGAGGCTGTTGATCACGACGTAGTCAGCTTTCAGAAGATCCCGAATGCTGGCGTTTTCCCGGAGGAGATAAGCCAGCGTTTCGTAGATCTCCTCACGAGCGGCCCACTTTGTGCCAAAATCGAACTTGGGATAAAGCTCGGCACTGAACTGGAAGAAATCCAGACGGTCCATATTCAGCCACTGGCGGGCAAAGGCTTTTATGAACTCCCTCGAACGCCGGTCGTTTAGCAGTCGCTCCGTCTGCTGGGCGAGTACGTCCGGTTGGAGCAATTCTCCGTTTTCTGCAAGAGCGCGAAGGGTGGCATCGGGCGGCGCTCCCCACAGGAAATAGGACAGACGTGTGGCCATTTCATGTCCCTGAAGTTTCCGACGCGCCTCGGTCGCCGAGGGTTCGGCCCGGTAAAGAAACTTGGGCGAAGCAAGCACCACCGACAGCGTCTCTTTGAGTGCCACGCTGTGTTTGGTTCCTGCGGCGCGGGCGTCTTCGTAAAGATGGATGAGCCGGTCGATGTAGCGTTCCGAAGGTTTGTTCCCGCGGAAAGCCTCGATGGCAAAGCGTTCCAAAGCATCCCGCAATTCGGGGGTCTTCGGAGCAGGTGTCTTGTCATCAAGGGAGATGCTCAGAGCGCGGATTCCCGGCGGGGTTTCCGCCTCGGTTTCAGGCACCCGTTCGATTTCAATCCAGTCGACCCAAATCGCAAAATCCGGAGCCACACCGTTTAACTTCTTGCCCTGATCGAGCTTCAGTTTGATTTGCTCGTTACTGTCCGCCGTTCCCTTTTCGCGTACGCACAAGCGGTAAGCGTTTTGATCCCGCTGCACCCACGTCCGGTGAAAGGGAATCTCGATAATTTCCGGGGCCTCCACGGTGCCGGTAACCTCATGACAACTACTCACCGGACGGCTCCGCCCTTTGAAGCCGAAATCCAAAAACCGGCGTTCCGGGGTGGCTTGGGGAGTGGCGCCCGCCCGGACGCGTATGAGGTAGTCGCCCGGGGGGAAATCTCCTGGAATGCTCACGAACAGGGCGGAGTTTAGCCCTCCATCCTGGTCTTGGATGGTCAAATAAGCGCCGGTGTCCAAGGCCGGTTGCTCAAGGTAGCGTTTCTGATAAGCAAACGTCGAAGGTCCCCGGCTAAACGCGCGGTTGGCTTGGTCCGCATTGTTTTCATTCGTGGTAAATCCGAATTCCTCAGGGGCCGGCGCCCCTGGGATCTTGTTCCAGGACCGGCGAAAGACGCCATCGTTTTTGGAGCCCTTGCGCAGTTCCGCCACAATCTCAGCGTTCTCGGGCTTGCTGGCAGCTTCCTCCAGGGCCTTCACCCAGCGGGAAGCCCGCTCATGTTTCTCTAGTTCGCTGTCGATGGACTCCTTCAACTTCTGATTGGTCTCTTCCACCTCGTACCGAAACTTCTTCTGCACACCAGCCGCAGCACGGAGCGCAAAAGCCTCCTCCAAAGCTTTCATCGCAATCGACTCATACTGCTCGACTTGGTTGCTAGACATGAAGAGGCCGGCCCCAACCGTGTCAAAACGCGCGGCATCAATGTCTGACGGCAGTTCGCTCACATCCACATCTGCTCCGAGCAGGGTGCGTAGCGTATTCTTGTATTCCCTTTGGTTGAGGCGGCGCAGGGTGATGACTCCATGCTGGTCGCTGAGATGACGGCGGGCGCTCACCAGCACATGGGCCAGATCGTCTAAAAAATCAGCTTTTTCCTTCGTCCCGGGTTGTTTCTCCTTTTCAGGGGGCATTTCACCGGAATTGAGCGCATCGAGTATTTTTTGCCAGCGTTCGGCCGTTTGAAGGTCATTTGGACTGAACGAGAGATCATCCACCCGGAACTTGCCCTTTTGTTTTTCGGCGCCATGGCATCCCTCACAGTTGTCTTTTAAGAGGACCCGGTGCCGCTCATTCATCATGGCGGCTTCATTCTTCTCCGCTGCGTAAACCCCTAATGGAGTCAGTAGCGCGAGAGCAAAAAGGGAGCAGGGGAGCTTCATTTGGGAGGAGCGAAGGTCGGTGTCCAGAGGGGGGAACGATTCGGTTTCACTGGGAAGCTGCCGCCCTGCCGCCGATTTAACGGAATTTGCTTCGAAAAACGGACCTTGGTTCTGGCTCCATTCCCGACGGTCGCGCGCGGGCGTGAGTTGGCGTCCGGTGGCATCGTAGAAGTGTGCCCTGAAAAACCGGGACTACAGATGCTTTATAAGTTCAGCCAGATTTACCCCTTTTGCTGTCAGGGTTTACTTGTGTAGGCATAGAGATGCGTGGGTTTACGGCTCTACGTCGGGTCGGGTGTATGGGTTTGCGATAAGGCTTGGGAGGGGTCTCGGGTTCACGGGGGCTACGACGGGGCCTCGGGGAGTTGGAGCGTGAGTTCCACGATCAGGCCGTGAGGGGAGCGGTTGCGGATGTTGATCGTGCCGCCGCACGCCTCCACGCAGCGCTTCACGATCGCGAGCCCGAGACCGACTCCGCCGGTTTCGCGGGTTCTGGCGCTTTCCGTTCTGAAAAAAGGGTCGCACAGGCGGTGCAGAAGGTCGGCCGGCACGCCGGGGCCTTCGTCCGCGAGGGAGAGGATCAGGCGTTCTCCCGAACGCTTGGAGTCGATCCAGAGGGTCCCGGAATCTTCGGCGTAGCGCAGGGAGTTGCGGAGGATGTTGGCAATGGCCCGCTGAAGATAACGGGGGTCCGCCCGCACCGTCGTTCCGGGCGGGATCTGGCTGCGGACGATGGTCTCGGGGACGTTTTCCTGGGCGACGGCCTGCCTTAGGACTCCCTCCAGCAGGACGTTTTCAAGGTGCAGCTCCGAATGGAGGCCCGCCTTGGTGAATTGGTGGATTTCGGCGAGTAGCGCGCTCATTTGCCCCACCTCCTCCCGGACGTCCTCCAGAAGCGGCTGCAATGCAGGGGGGGCCTGCTGTTCGATGATGCCAAGGCCGAACTGCATCCGTGCGAGCGGGGAGCCCAGTTCGTGGGCGATGTCCCCCAGAAAGCGCTTCTGGCCGGTGACGAATTCGTTCAGGCGGGTGCCGAGATGGTTCAACGACTGCGCCAAGCTGCCGATTTCATCCCCGCGCTCTATGGTAAGCCGGGTTTGAAAGTTGCCCCGGGACATTTGGCCGGCGGCGTCCCGCATCTTCCGCAATGGCACCGTAATGCGCCGGACAAGGGGAATCCAAAAAAGGGCGGAGCCCAGCAGGACCGCAGCCATGAACCAGATCGTCGAGGGATCCAACAGCACCCCGCCCGAGAGCAGGGACTGTGACGCTAGAAGCAGGGTGGTCGGCCCGCGCAAACGCCCCGCCTCGTCCGTGGAGCGCACCCGGACCCCGATCCAGTAAAGATTGCCTTCGTGGACGATGAACCGGAAATTGCTCGGGTTGAGCTGCAGGTCCTCTCTGGGCTGTTGCTCGCCACGGGGCCGCTCCGGACGGCGGATCTCCTCCTCCTCCGCGCGCAAAGCGTCCGCTCTGCGTGGAAAGTCCGGTCCTCCTCTGAACGGGGCGTCGGAAGGCAGGATTTGGTTGGTCGCCAGGGGCGGGGCTGCGGGGCGCTTGGTTCTTTCGGACTCTCCGTTGAACTCATTTCCCTGAGCAAGCGCGGGAGCTGGCGGCGGGGGCGGCGGTCGCAGACCCGGAAATTCCCGGATTCTCGCGATGACGGACTCGGGAATGGCGGGCACATTCCCCGCGTGAAGATCGCCGTCGCGCCGCGTGAGGGCGAAGTCCATTTTGTAACGGCGCGAATAGCCATTGAGTACCTCGCCCCACTTGTCGCTGGGAATGCCGCTGATGCGTTCCCCGACGTCGGCCGCCAGAGCGTCGAGACGGTCGCCGGTGCGTCCGCTGATGATCACATTCAGGAGCGGGCTGACGTGGGAGGTAAAGAGGAGCGCGGCGAGCACAGCCACGATGAGCAGATTCAGAAAGAACCAGCCCATGATTTGCAGCGACACGGACAGCCCCCTGGGCTGCGCTCCCTCTGGGGAAACGGGCAGACCAGGCGAGCGCAGGGCGGGCGCGGTGTGCGCGCCGTCTACAGTCGGTCCACCGGCCTCTGGCTTGTCATTCGGCATCCGGATGCATTAATGCGTAACCCGCCGTCCGGACGGTCCGTATGAACCGCGGGTGCTTCGGGTCGTCCCCCAGCTTTTTGCGCAGCGCGGATATGTGGACGTCGATGGAGCGGTCGAACACCTCGTAGTTGCGCTCGCGAATTTCCTCCAGCAGCTGGTCTCGTGTTTTTACTCTGCCCACCGCACGCGCCAGACAGAGAAGCAGGTCGTACTCCACGGGGGTTAAATGGAGCGGCTTGTCCCCGAGGGAAGCTGTGTACGACGCCGGTTGAATGCGCAGAAGACCGACGTGAATGTCGCCGTCCGCGGCCTCCGTCGGGAGTTGGCGGTTGGAGCGCCGGGCCACGGCTCGCAGACGCGCCAGCATTTCGCGGCTGGAGCATGTTTTGGGAAGGTAATCGTCCGCGCCCATTTCCAGCCCCACAATCCGGTCCGCCTCGTCGCCACGGTTGGTCAGCATCAAAACGGGCACCTCGCTTTTTTGGCGAATTCTTTTGAGAACCTCGAAACCGTCCATGCCTGGGAGCATCATATCCAAGAGCACCGCGTGCCAGGTGGCGGACAAGGCGCGCTCCAGTCCCTCCGGGCCGGTGTGCACTGCGGTGACCTCGTAACCCAGCGGGTCCAGATACCCGGCGATGAGGCGGCAAAGCTTCTGGTCGTCGTCGACGATCAGAAGCTGGTGGCGGTCGGGATCTGGGTGAGATGGGGGCGGCATGGGGAAAACGCTACAATCCTTTTGGGGTGAGCAAAACAGGGGCCACAGGAGGCGCAAGTTTTCCCTCGAGCCTGGGCAAAGTTTTCCTCGAATCCTGCACAAGGGGGGGAGTTGGGACTTTGATTTCCTTCCGACTTCCTTTCTAGTGGTTGCAATCCGCCATGCGTCACAGAGAAAAGGTACTCGCCCATGCTGAACAGGAGTTGTTCTCCAAAGGGAACTTGCGTGCCGAGGAGTTGCTGAAGCTATACCAAAAGTTCATAAAGCTGGAGAACCACAGGATCCGGCTCCGGCACCGCAGCGGCGGCGGGGGACGGGAGATTTGCGCCCAAAGGGCCACGGTCGTGGATATTGTCCTGCGGCACCTTCTGCAGGCCGCGCGCAAGCTGGACGGGGCCCCGGCGCGCTCTGGGCTCAAGCTCGCGCTGGTGGCGATCGGAGGCTACGGGCGGGGGGAGCTGAACCCCTTTAGTGACGTTGATTTGATGTTTTTGCATGAGCCTTCGACGGATCCCGCCGCCGCCGCCGAGCTGGCCGGGATCGTGGAGAAGATCCTGTACACGCTCTGGGACGTCGGCTTCAAGGTGGGGCACAGCACCCGCTCCATCGAGGAGGCCGTCCAGGAGGCGAACAAAGACATGCTCTCCAAGACCTCTCTGCTGGAGGCCCGCCTGGTGGCCGGGGACGAGGCGCTTTTCCAAAAGTTCCAGCGACAGTTCGTGAAGGCGTGCGTGGACAAGCACGAGGACGAATACATCGGCCAGCGGGTTCAGGACCAGTCGGAGCGACACGCCAAGTTCGGTGGGACGGTTTACATGCAGGAGCCGAATATCAAGAACGGCTGCGGCGGCCTGCGCGACTACCAGAACCTTCTTTGGATCGCCTTCTTCCAGGAGCGAGTGCGCTCCACCGCCGGCCTCGTCGAGAAAAAGCTCCTGAACGAAACCGAGCGCCGCCAACTCGACCGCGCCTACGATTTTCTCCTGAAAGTCCGCAACGAACTGCACTACCACAACCAGCGGGGCGTCGACGTGATCGTCATCAGCCAGCAGCTGGTTCTGGCGAACAACCTGGAGTACACCGAGAAGAGCATCCTCAGACGCACCGAGGCTTTGATGCGGGATTATTACCAAAACGCCCGGGTGATCTTTAACATCACCGAGCTCCTGTGCGAGCGCATGTGCGTGATCACTCCGCAGCCGAACAAGAGGGCGGCTCTGCTCAAGCTGCTCCGGCTGTCGCGTCCTCCGAAGCAGGAGCATTTCGACGGCTTTTACAGCATGAACGGCCGGATCTACCCTGAAAATCGAGCGATTTTCAGTCAGGACCCGGCCCGGCTGATGCGTCTGTTCCACTACCAGCAGAAGCGCGATGAACGCGTCAGCCCCGAGCTGCAGCAGCTCATCCGCCGCCGCCTGCATTTGGTGGACCGCACCTTCCAGTACGCAAAGGCCAACCGGGAGGCGTTCTTGGCCATCCTCTCCCACAAGGGCCAGACGGGCGCCGTCCTCAGGGCGATGCACCAGGTCGACTTTCTGGGGCGTTACATGCCCGAGTTTGGCGAGCTCACCTGCCTTGTGCAGCACGAGTTTTTCCACCGCTACACGGCCGACGAGCACACTCTGGTGTGCATCGAAAAGCTGGACGCGCTCATTGATACCGAGGACCCCAAGCTGCAGGGATACCGCAAACTCTTCCACAAACTGGAGGATCCGGCCGTGCTCTATCTGGCGCTCCTGCTCCACGACACCGGCAAGGCGGCCAACGTCCGCCACCACGCCGAGGCCAGCGCTATCGCCGCCCAGCGGGTCGCCGTGCGCCTCCAGCTTTCCTCGGCGCAGCGCAAGATGTTGATCTTTTTGGTCGACCACCATTCGACCCTCTCGAGCATGGCCCAGAGCCGCAACATCGAGGACGACGCCACCGTCGAGGAATTCGCCGCCTTGGTGGGCACCCAGCCGAATCTGGACGCCCTCATGCTCCTCACTCTGGCGGACGGGCAGGGGGTCGGGGATGACTCGACCTGGAGCGACTGGAAGGAGTCGCTGGTGTGGCAGCTCTACCGGTCCACCAAGCTTTTCCTTTCCGACGACGCCGAGTTTTTCCGGCAGCGGAAGGTGGAGCGGGACGACCTGCGGGCCGGGGTGTCGCGTCTTCTCAAGGCCAAGGGGGACTGGGAGCAGGAAATCGACGTCCATTTCCAGGCGATGCCGGATCGCTACTACCTGACGCACTCTGCGGAATCCATGGCGGGCCACATCAAGCTGTTCCGCAAGTTTTTGGAAAGCCGCGAGCGCAGCCCGGACCTCGCGCTCGCGCCGGCGATCAAATGGACCCCGCACCCCAACCGGGGCCACACGGAGTTCTGGTTCTGCGGCTGGGACCGTCACGCATTGCTGTCCCGCATTGCGGGTTCGCTGTCCGTAGCGGGGTTCAATATTTTGGGCGCCGACGCCTTCACCCGAACCGACAGCCTCGTGCTGGACATCTTCCGGGTGTGCACCCGCGATTTTGAAGCGGTGACGGACACCGACGCGATGGAGGCGGCTGAAAAGGTTCTGCGAACGGCGCTCGAGGAGGAGGTATTCGATTTCGGCCCCCTCTTAAACCGGTCGATTGGAAAGCGCGGCTTTCAGCTGAGCGAGGCATTGGATTTTCCGACCAGGATCTCCATAGACAACAGCAACCACCCCACCTACACGGTGGTGGATGTGCAAACCCCGGACCGTCTCGGGTTGCTGCATTCGCTTCTGAAGGCGTTCGGAGACGAAGGCCTTGAGATCGCGCTGTCCCGCGTCAACACGGAGAAGGGGGCTGCGATCGACAGCTTCTACATCACCGATGAGCTGGGACAGAAGGTGCGGGACTCGGAGGTCTTAACCCAACTACAGCGCACGCTGTGGAAGGCAGCCGAACCCCCGCAACCGGCGCAGGCGAAGGCTGCCGTTTAGTCCGTTTGGGGCCCCCGTTGTGTGGGCAAGAAACCGCAGCGCTTGCTGGCAAGGCCTCAAAAAACTGGCCATTCTCCCACCGGCAGGTTTGGTGGCTATTTTTGCGCATTGAAAACATTTTTCGGCAAATGGATGCCGTTCGCGGAATGTTTAAGTGATGAGACCTCCGGAAGACATAAAGCACGATCAGTTCCTCCGGCTTTACGTGAGTCAGGAGGAGGCCTTACTGGGCTTTGTGCGGACCCTGGTCCCTTCGCGGGAGGATGCCCGGGAGGTGATGCAAGAAGTGGCAGTATTGCTGTGGCAGCGGCTCGGAGATCTCGACGACCCCTCGAACTTCCGACCGTGGGCATTCGGCGTGGCCAGATTCAAGGCGATGGCGTGGAAGCGGGATCGCACTCGGGATCGTCTGGTCTTTGACGCGGATGTATTGGAACTGCTCGCGGACGAGGTGACGGAGCATGCCGACGCTTATGAGGCTGAGCGCCGGGCGCTTGAATCCTGCGTGGAGAAGCTCGATCCTGCTCAACGGAAGCTGCTGGACGCAGCTTATGCGCCGGGCGCCCGGGTCGATGCTCTTGCGGCGGAGGCAGGCCGCTCGCCCATGTCTTTTTACAAGGCGCTGCACCGCATCCGCCTTGCGTTGATGAACTGCACACAACGCATCCTTGCCCAGGAGGGGTTAACATGAAGTCAGGACACGAAAGCCTCGAACTCATCCGCCGCTACATCGACGGCGACGCAGCCGAAGCGGATCGCGAAGAACTCCAGGACAAGTTACGCTGCGATCCAACCACTCGCCGCCTCTTTGCCCGTTACGCCAACATAGACGCGACGCTTGGCGGTGGCGGCATCGCTCTTGGGGAGGTTGCGTTCCCGGCAAGGCCCGCTCGGACGACCTGGCTCTCCGGGCGTCCGCTCATTGCCGCGGCGGCGGGGATTGTGTTTGGGATGTTTTGCACCTCAATCGTGTTCGCGTATGTCGGGCCTTCGCTCGGGAGGGTGCTGACGCTGTTGCAGGATAGCTTTGAAAGCGGCCCTGCGCCGGAGGTCACGGGAATGCCGCGGGAGATTGGAAAATGGAGCGGGGATTTCACGGAGATCGTCGGCGAGCAGCAGGGCGTGAAGCCGTCGAGCGGGAAACAGATGCTGCGCTTTCTGCGCGCGGACTATGAGGGCAAGGTGAACCCCGAGGGCAGCTATATGAGCGACGTGTATCGACTGGTGGATGTGCGGGCTTATCGCCGCGAGTTTGGCGATGGCGGAGCGGTGGCGCAGTTGTCTGCGGGGTTTAATGCCGTTCCGTTTCCAGAGGGTGCGGGCTTCGATTGTGCGGTCTTTCTTCATGCGCTGGATGCCGAGACGGCGTTGGTTCTGCGGGAGAAACAGGACGCCAATGTGATCAGGGAGTCGCTCGCGATGGCGTGCAATCACCGCGCGCGCTTGGATCGCGATCCGAAGACGTGGCAGCCTGTGAGTGCGGAACTGCGGCTACCGGCCCACACGGAGTTTCTGCTGATACATCTTGCCGTACAGTCAAGCCTCTCCCGGCGCCCCGTCACCTTCGACGGGCACTATCTGGATGATGTGCGGCTCACGCTGGGCCGCCGCGCTCCGCTGCCCTAGTTCCCCTCACCTCATGCGATCTTATGAACAAAAACCTCCCGCGCTTCTCCCTGATAAACCCCTCTATTCTTCTCTCCGTCGGTCTACTCGGCCTGTGCGACACCGTGGTTGCGGACAGCCTTCCTGATCCCCAGCCCATTCTGGGAAAGCGAGGCAAACTGATTGCATCGGCAGATTTTGAAAAACCTCCGTCCGAGGGTGTCATGAAAGGCTTCGGGGACTACTCGGTCACGGATGGCGTCCTGCATCAGCAACAGAAGGTAGGGGAGGATCATCATCCCGTCATAGGCCTCACCACCGCGTGGGGGCTGGATCTAGCGGCGCAGCGGGCTTTTGAGTTAAAGGACGGCATGCTCCAGTTCGATTTTCGGACCGATCATGCGGATTACGTCCAGGTGCAGTTTATGCGGAAGCCCTTCGGCATCAAGCCGGGACAACCTGTTCCGGAAAAGGGTGGCATCTCCTATCCAGCAGGGACGTTTCCTCCGATCGGGACAGGGATGATGATCCTTCCACCGTACGTTGAGGTGGCGTTTGAGCTTCCCGGCGCAGGGAAGCTTTACAAAGAGGCGCGCCTGATGATCAAAGACCGCTCCAAGTTTCAGCCGCTTCAGGCAGCGCTTCCGCTGAAGATTCAACCCGGTGAATTCGTCCGCGTGCTGATCGAAATCCGAGGCGAGCAGGTCGTGGTGCAGCTCAGCAACGGACAGGTGCTCAAGGCAGACTGCGCCGAGGCCGGCGCCGTAAAAGGGACTCCCTACTTTTACGCGATCGAAAAAGTCGGCGGGTCGGTGGATTACGACAACGTCAAGCTCTGGGAAATCGAGTGACGTGCGAAGTCACCGGCCCCGGTTGACATCAAACGCCATTCCCGGAGGCCGCGATGAACCACAAATCTCTGTAATCCCACGATGAAACGAACCCTCACCGCTCTTGCCGGGCTGCTGCTCGCCACGAAGGCTGCGCTCGCAACCGTCGCAACCCCGTCTGCGATGGATGCAAAGCATCGCATGCTCTTCAAAGACTACTGCATCGGATGCCACGGACCCGAGAAGCAGAAGGGCAAGGTCCGCCTGGATGACCTGCCATTCTCGATAACGAACATCGAGACGGCGGAGCGATGGCAGAAGGTGCTGAATCAAATGAACTCGGGCGAGATGCCGCCGGAGGACGAGAAGCAGCCGCCAAATGCGGCGAAGACGGACTTCCTCGACGATCTCTCCAATGTGATGGTAGCCGCGAGGCGCAGCCTGGGGGATCAGAACGGTGTCATCACCATGCGGCGACTGAACCGGCGCGAATACAAGAACACGCTGCGCGAACTGCTAGGGGTGGACATCAATGTGGCAGAGCTGCCTGGCGACGCGGGCACGGGCGGCTTCGACACCTTTGGTTCGAACCTCTTCATGTCGGCCAACCAGTTCGAACAGTATCAATCGCTCGGCCTTCAGGCCCTCGACGAGGCATTCACCCGCTTCGCAGCGGCGGGGGAGCAGCGCAGCCTGCATGTCGAGGCTGAGGATAACAATGTGCGCATCCGCAAAAACTATCAGGAACAGCTCGATGCCTTGGAGCGCGCCACGAAGTGGGCGAAGGCTGTGGAGGAAGCCGCGGCGAAGCCGGAGAATGCCGCCGTGGTGGCGGAGATTCGCGGCCGGGTGAAGGATGAAAATTTTTTCCGGCGCGAGTGGGCGAAGATCCAAGGTGCGCCCGCGCCGGAGGAATTCGGGTTCACGACCGTGGAAAACAATGCGGACAAGGCAAACCGGGCACTCGGCTACCGCGGCGAGACGGGCATCGGCTACATGCGTCGGTATCACGAGAGTTACCTCAAGCAGCCGCATCTCGACACCGGGGCGTATCTCACCATCAGCGCCAGCGATCTCGGGAATGACAATTTCACGATCCTCGTCCCCTACAACTGGCCGATTGGCGATTACACCGTGCGGGTGCGGCTCGGTCACACGCCGCAGTCAACGCCGGAGCGGCGCTACATTGAGTTCGGCACGAATCCGCGCAACGGCCAGCCGCTGAGCACGCACGCTGTCAGGGGCACCATCGAAGAGCCGGAGGTGATCGAAATTCCGTTCACGCTCACGAAGGAGCATAACAACAACCTCGACCGGCAGATTTTCATCCGAGAAAAGGGCACGAACGACCACTATTTGCGCACCCGGGAGATTTTCAACGCGGGCAAGTCGAAGAGCGGCATCGGCCCCGAGCTGGCGCTCTGGGTGGACTGGATTGAAATCGAGCGCAAGCCGGCGAACAAAAAGTCCAAGGAATCTGAGCAGGTTGTCGTACGTGTCGAGAGCAACCGCCAGGTCGGCAGCATCACCGCCAAGGGTGCCAACAAAGTCCACTACGAGACGGAGCAAGGAAACGCGAAGGTGGCGGAATTTGTGAAGCGGCAAAGTGACGAACGTGCCAATGCGAATGCCTGGATGATGGCTTTCAACGAAGCCGCCGCGAAGCCTGAGAACGCCGCCGTGGTGGCAGAGATCCGCAAGACGGCGAAGAGCGAGCTCACTTTCTTGCAATCGTGGCCGCAGATCCCGGGTGCGCCTTCCCCGCAGAGCTTTGGATTCAAAAAAGACGAGGATCAGAACAGCGCGGACTTGGCCTACTATGCCTCCCGTGACCCCTGGCAGAGGTATCACGAGTATTACCTCACCCTTCCTCATCTAGATTCAGGGGCATACCTCGGAGCCTACACCGTGCACTACGCAGTGCTGGGGCTGGGCTATTTGCAAATGCCAGTGCCCACCGAATGGGCCAGCGGTAAGTTCATCTTCCGTGCGCGCATCGCCGCAACGAAGGACGCGCCGCAGGAGCGGAAGTTTCTCGATATCGGTACGCATCCGCGGCTCGGCAAGCCGTTCGCCAGCTTCGCCGTCACCGGCACCCTGGAGAAGCCGCAGGTGATTGAGGTTCCTTTTACCCTCACGAAAGCCATGACCGAGGGGGGGGACCGCATGCTTTTCATCCGCGAAAAAGGGATTTGGGACAATTGGGCGCAAATTGATCGCACAAACGGCGAGGCACTGAAGCGCAATGGTCTCGGTCTGGAGGGGGTGCTTTGGGTGGACTGGATGGAGATCGAGCGCGTGAAAGATCCCTCAGAGAACGCTCCGGGCCTCGCGGCGCTCGGCATTCTGCCGGGCGACACGGGCACCGTCACTGCGGCGGAGGTGCGCACTGCCGTTGAGCGTTTCAGCGCCGCCGCCTTTCGCGGCATGGAGCCGCCCGCAAGCTTCGTGGACAAACTCACAGCCATTTACGATACCAAATGCAAGGACGGGGCGAAGCACAGCGCCGCCCTGAAGGAGACGCTCTCCGTCGTGCTTGCCTCGCCGATGTTCCTGTACCTCGCAGAACCGGCGCAAGAGGGAGAGCGCCACGCACTCACCGGCATCGAGTTGGCGAACCGGCTCTCCTATTTTCTCTGGAGCGGCCCACCGGATGAAACGCTGCTCGCGCTCGGCAAAAGCGGCGAATTGCTCAAGCCCGAAGTGTTGGCTGTGCAAACCATGCGGCTCCTCGAAGACGAGCGATCGCAGAATTTCGTGCATGACTTTGTGCATCAATGGCTGGGCATGGACCGAATTGATTTTTTCCAGGTGAACCGCTCTATGTATCCGCGCTTCGACGACAGCACGAAGCAGAACGCGCGCAATGAGGTTTTCGCGACCTTTGCCCATCTACTAAAGCACAACGCGCCCCTCAGCGACCTGCTGAAGGCCGACTACGTGATCGTCAACCAACTGCTCGCCGTTTTCTATGGCATCCCAGGCGCTGAGGGCGACGCCTTCCAGAAAGTGAGCCTGCCTGCGGGCTCGCCACGCGGCGGACTGCTCGGGATGGCGGCCATTCACTTCATGGGCGGTAATGGTGAGCGCACCAGTCCCGTCGAACGGGGCGCGTGGGTGCTGCGCAAGCTCATGAACGATCCACCGCCGCCCGCGCCCGCAAATATCCCGCAGATCGCGCGTCTCGCGGGCAAGGTGCTGACCACCCGTGAGCGTCTGCAGCAGCACCAGGAGTCCGCCCAATGCGCGAGCTGCCACCGCAAGATCGACCCTGTTGGCTTCGGCTTGGAAAACTTCGACGCCGTCGGCCAGTGGCGCACGGAGGACAGCTATCAGGTCATGGACGAAAAAGGAAAGCCAGTGCCGAACGCGAAGAAGACCTGGAACATAGAAGCCAGCGCCGCTCTCTACAAAGGTCCTTTTTTCAAAGATTATTTCGAGCTGCGCGACATCATCGCGTCAAAGCCCGACGCCTTTGCACGCGCATTCAGTCAAACACTGCTCGAATATACACTTGGCAGACCGATCGGCTTCCGTGACGAGCCGCTTATCGAGGACATGCTTGACGCGGCGAAGGGAAGGAACCTCGGCCTGCGCGAATTCATCCATGCGATCGTCGCCAGCAAGGAGTTTCACACCAAGTAATCCCGTCCACTGAGACTCACCCAGTTCGAATCATGAAAACACGGCGTCACTTCCTACAATCCACCACCGCCCTCATCGCGCTGCCCTTCCTTGAATCACTGGGCTTCCGCCGCTTTGCGTCCGCAGCGCCTGCTGCGACGCCGCCGAAGCGCCTGATCTTCCTCGGCTTTGGCTGGGGCGTCACGGAGAGCACGTGGTATCCCGACATCAAAAACCCAGGAGCGGATTACGAACTGCCCGCCGGCCTCAAGCCGCTTGAACGGCACAAAAAGGACTTCAGCGTTGTGCAGGGGCTTTGGAACAAATACTCCAACGAAGGCCACTGGGGCAGCTCCATGTGGCTAACGGGGGCCAACCGGTATGCGCAGCCGGGCCAGAGCTTTCACAACAGTATCAGCGCCGACCAGGTAGCCGCCGCGCAGCTCGGCCTGCAGACGCGGTTCGCCTCGCTTCAATTCAACCATAGTGAAAAATCAGACATGAGCGGCCACGGTCCCGGGCTCTCGCTGGCCTGGGACATGAGCGGGAAACCGATCGGCGGCCAAAACGGCGGCGTCGCCGCCTTCCACCGTCTTTTCGCAAGGGACACCACCCCGCTTGCTCAGCAGAAGGCCATGCTCGCGCAGAAACGCAGCGTGCTCGACGCGGTGCTCGACAACGCCAAGTCTCTCCAGCGGGTCCTCGCGAAGAGCGACACCGCCAAGCTAGACGAATACTTCCAGGGCATTCGGGACATCGAAACGCGCCTTGGCAAGGAGGAGCAATGGATGGAAGTCCCGCGCCCCAAAGCTCCCATCACAGAACCCGCCTCCACCGCTGAGGGCAACGGGCGTGAGGAAATCAAGATCATCTACGACATCATGATCGCCGCCATGCAGACGGACAGCACGCGTGTGATGACGTTCCGACAGCCCGTTTGGACGCTGCTCACCTCCCTGGACATCAAGGTGCATCCACACGACATGAGCCACTACCACAGTACGCTCGGGGAGAAGCTCGACGCCTCGCAGCGCCGCGATATCGCACAGAGCGAACTACTCGCGGGATTCCTCGATAAGCTCAAAGAAACAAAGGAAGCGGACGGCAGCACTCTTTTCGACAACATCGCTCTCGCCTATGGCAGCAACATCCGCACGGGTCATGAACTCTCCAACTGCCCGACTATCATCAGCGGCCGCGGCGCTGGCCTCAAGCTCGGCCACAGCATTGTTGCACCAAAGGACACGCCGCTTTGTAACGCGTGGCTGAGCATGCTGCGCGGCATTGGCATCGAAGCCGAGCGTCACGGTGACAGCACGGGAGTGCTGAAGGAGATCGTGGCGTAAACCCGCTCATCACAGAAAAAGCGCAGTCAGTTCGTTGGATGAACCTCCGTGCCCACCGCGCACGAAAGCCAAGGCGCCTTCTAAAAGCGGCCGCAAGCTGCGGGATGGAAATGCGCGTTTGTATGCGAACGTCGCGTTTGAGTTGTTGTCAGTGTTGGCGTCTCCAAGGTTGCTGCCCATCAGTCATTCACTTTTGAGGCAACATGACATGTGTCGTTCGTGCGGCGGGTTCGCAGACAACCTCTCCAAACGTTTCGTTTTTCAGTGATGCGGAACTCCCCGCACCTTAGTGGCGCATCACGAGGTTGCCCATGGCCTTCGGATCTTTGAATTTGGTTCCGCTGGGGAAGAGCATGTAGAACTCGGGGGTGTTGCCCGCCATGCGCTGGCGGCAGATGTTGACGCCCCACGGGAAGCCTTTGCTGGGAACCTCGCCTTCGATCGGTTTCGCCTCGATCAGGGCCTCCACAAACCAACGGTCGGCCGCTTTCTTTACCGCAACGTTCCGGACCGTGTAGAAGCTGGCGAGGTCTTCGGTGCGCGTGGTGATGCACTCGTCAAGGACTGTGCCATTGGGGTTCACGACGATGAACGGGCGGATCCCCTTTGCGGTCTCCAAGCGGATCTCCACGTTGTCATCCTGGAAGATCGCATAGCTGTCGCGCTCGCGGCAGGCGTCGCGGAGGCGGTACATTTTCGGCTCGATGCACTCGATGCCGACTACCAGACCGCTGTCGTCCGGGAGCCAGCGGAAAGCGACTTTGGTGGCGGTGTGATGGGGAGTCTCACCGGTGAACATGTCGTTGAGGGGGGTGAACACGCGGCCTTCGGGCTCGGTCCAGAAGGGTTTGGTGAGGTCGCCGTCGATCTTGTGGGGGTGCCGGGCGTAATAGCCTGTGATGTTGCCGTTGTTACGCTGGAGATTGGCGAACAGGCCCTTGAGCGGCTGCATTTCACTCTCAAACAATCCAATCCGCTTGGCGTAAATCCCGTCGCCAGCTTTGCCCTTTGCCTCTGCGAGCAGGGCGAAGAACTGGTCGACGTCGGCCGGTTTGAGGAACCCGCCGCTTGCGGTGACCTCGCGGGGTTCGGGCCTAGACCACACGGCTTCGGCGAACTCGTGGAACCGTTGCATTTCGGCATGTGCGGGCCCGAAGAAGAGGCGGTAGTACTCGCCGAGCACCGCCTTCAGGTCGAGGTCCCTGTCCCACATCATGCGGGCGTGCAGGTAGATCATGAGGTGCGAGAGGCCCGGCCGCCGCAGGGCCGATGCAGCTCTAGGATTCGGCTCGGAGCTCGGAATCCATGGGACCTCGATGTCGTAACCGACAATGTGGTCGTAGGCGGCATGGAGGTTCTCCCGCAGAATCTTGGTGAACAAGACCGGCACCGGAGGGGTGGAGCGGATGGGGGCCTGCTCGAGATAATGGTCCATGATCAGCAGCTGCTCGCGGCCGTCCTTTACCCGCGCAAGCCACTCCTTGCGCAGTTGGAGGTCGCCGTTCCATGGGGGAAGCATCCACCCGGTGCTGTGCTGCATGAGGCCGACGAGGAAGGTGTCGGGAATTTTCTGGATGTTGGTCGGCGGCATCGTGGTGCCGCTGTAGGCCATCACGCTGAATTTACGCCCGGGATGCCGTTCGCTGATGCGCTTCGCAACGTCGAGGTTGAAGTCCCAGGCGTAGTTGCTGAAGTTTCCATAAATGCCGCGGTCCGTTTGTTCCCAGCCGGCAGCAATGTCGGAGCTGTCCATCGCCGACCAGCCGTCGGGCTGGCCGAGGCAGTCGTATTCGATGCCGGGATAGAGCTTCCGGGTGAACTCAAGCGAGGTGATGAAGTCCGCTCGCAGCTTCTCGCTGGACAGCCTGGGGGATTGGTAGCTCGGCTTGCCGTTGATGATGCCGAAATAGGCGGGGTCGGTTTGCTTGCCGAAGAAGGTGAGGCGTCCCACGGCATGGTAGATCGGGATCACCTTGCTGGTGCCGACGCCCATCGACTTGTACCACATCATCTCCTGCCGGAACGTGCCCGGCTGGTTGTCGGCGAACCTGCGTTGTCCGAACTCCGGCTCCTTCTTCACCGATTGCGTCGGAATGCTTATGTTCTCGTGGTGCGGGCGGATCAGGCCGAGTTCTTCATCCGGCATGTACCAGCGCATGCCGAGCTGCTCTAGGAGTGCGAATACGGCGTAGAGGGTTCCTGTGCCGTCCTTGAGATGGAAGCCGCAGTCCTTGCTGTACTCATTCTCTCCATAAAACGTGGGTGTGCGCCACTTTTGCCCCGTCATCGATTCCCAAGCCTCCGGGCTGAGCCGGTGCTCGCGGTCGATGTACTTGCTGAAGTGGTTTAGCGAATGAAACACGTCGCGGCCGACGAGTGCCAGATGGTGGTCCCCTGCGACAATCTTGTATCCATCGAGCCGGATGTCGTCCGTGGTGATGCCGAGTTTTCTAGTGTGCGCGCTCTCGCCGACAAAGACATGGTTGGGCGCGTTCGAAGGTTCTTCGACAATCCCTAGGGTTGCGCCGGACATTGCGAACAGATGACGTTGCAGCTCCTCGGCCGTGGTGCGCATGGCTTTCATGGCGCCGGGGGCGATGACGATGTCGGCGACAGGCTTCCCCTGTGTGACAAGGTCGACCGCTCTCGCATCGCGGCAAGCAAGGACGCTCAGGAGCAGGAACAGGGGCGCAAATGCTGACGAGCACGAGGCGCGATGGAGAGAGATCTGGAAGTTCATGAGGGGTGTTTGAGGTATGCGACGCGGGGTTAGCGTTTGGCGTGCAGCTTCGTTTTCGCCGCCGACAGCAGGTCGGCAGGCGCGTTGGCCGATGCGACAACGGCTTCGTAGCAGGCACGCGCCTTGTCCAGTAAACCAAGCGCCTCGCATGTCGCCGCGCGGCCCATTTGCACCATCGTCCAGTGCGGTTGCTTGGTCAGGTCGCTGAGCCGTTCGAACTCCGCAAGGGCCGGCCCTTCCTTCCCGTCGCTTGCAAGGATCTTCGCGCGGGCTGCGACGGCCTGATAGCGCATTGTCGGTCCCGGCTCCTTGAGGTTCATCACCTCCTCGAGGCAGTCCAGGGCCTCCTGTCCTGTATGGAGTGCCCCCAGACGCAGGTGCGCAATCGCTTTTTTGTAATCCACCAGCGTGTGGCCGAGTGCGGCGCGATAGTCCTTTTCGGCCCCCGCTGCATCACGCGTTCGGCTCGAAGCATTGCCGCGACAGAGCAAGGCGTCGAAGATCAGTGAGTCGGGCCATGTATCGAAATCTTCGTCCTTGAGCAGGGCGACTACCTCCGAGTATTGGGTTCGCAAGTTGAGCAGGTGGGCGCGGCAGAACGTGCGCAGCTTTGGGTCCTGGATCTTCGCCGAAAGCGCATCGGCTTTGTCGGGCGCCTTGAGCTGGTTCTCGCAGTAGGATGCACTCATTAGGCAGCGGTCGAGCGCCTGCGGACTTGGGTGGGTGTCGCTCAACGCATCGAACATCGTCTTGGCCTCGGAAAACTTGCCTGCCTCATAAAGCCGCAGGGCGCTCTGGTATTGCTCAGGAAAATTGGCCCCGTGTGCCATCGCGGCGCCGAGAACAAGGATGAAAAGGAGGGGTCTAATCATGGGGGTGGAACCCATTCAGTACACTGCGAGGCACTCGTTTGCCGATGCCATTCACAGGCAACCATGAGATGCGTCTGCTCGTGGGGCGATTGCAATGAAGTGCCGGGTACCGCAGTTTTGTTCCTCGGCAGCGCGGCACCCTCTATGAAGCGTCTTCTTCTTAATCTTACCCCATCGCTGCTTGTCTTGGTGTCGCCCATGCAAGGCGCCGGTCCGCAGGAAACGGCGGCCGTGACGCTGGTGGCATTCGGTGACTCGACCACGGCATTACGCGGTTCGACCAAAGTCTATTCCGCCATCTTGCAAGAGGAGTTACGGAGTGTCCGGGTCATCAATGCCGGCGTGGGTGGAAACACGACCGAGTTGGCGAAAAAGCGCTTCGAACAGGATGTGCTGAGTCATGCACCGCAGATCGCCGTGATTCAGTTTGGAATCAACGACTCTGCGGTGGATGTGTGGAGGACGCCGCCAGCCACCGAGCCGCGGGTTCCGTTGGAGCGCTACGAGACGAACCTGCGGTATTTCATCCAGACACTGAAGGCCCGCAAGACCTCTGTGGTGTTGATGACCCCAAATCCGCTGCGCTGGACGTCCAAACTGAAGGAGACCTACGGAAAGCCCCCGTACAATCCGGAGAATCCCGACGGTTTCAACGCCCCGCTCGAACCGTATTGCGAAGCCGCCCGCCGGGTCGCGAGGGACGAGGGGGCGGAGTTGCTGGATATCCAGCGGGTGTTTGTGGAAGAGGCGCGGAAACGTGGTGTGGGCGTGGAGGCGTTTCTTTCCGACGGGATGCACCCGAACGACGTAGGCCATCGCCTTGAAGCCGACATTTTGCGGGAGCGCATTCTTCTTCTGGCGAACCGGCACGGCCTGCCCATTTCAGTTGTGCCCGGCGAGGGACACGGGGCAGATGCGCCCATTTTGGGCGCCATAAGGTGGGACGCCTGGTACGGAACGGGTGGTGTGGTACAGGCCGTCGAGCGATCGCTGGGGCAGCCCAAGTACCACTTCCGACTGCCCTGGTTTGCCCGTCTCCTGGGCGGGGACAAGGTGAGCATCAACGGAGATTCGGCCGGGATCATGGAGCGGGAAATTGCCTATGCCGCACAGGCCGGACTGAACTACTGGGCCTTCCTCAACTACTGGCAGGAGTCGCCCGACCTCGGCATCGGCTTGAAGCGCTACCTCGCAGCCTCCGACAAAAAAGGGGTCCGCTACTGCCTATTGGAGGAAGGGGGGCGGCTCGATCGAATCGGAACGAAGGCGTGGGCCAGTCTGGTGGAACATTTCCGTTCCCCGGACTACCAGACGGTGCTCGGCGGACGACCGCTGCTTTTCGTGTACATCAAGCCCCGGGTTCTGACGCGGGCCGACTGGGACGAATTGAGGCGTCAGACCGTGGCCGCGGGGCTCATGACGCCGTACCTGGTGCTGATGGGGTGGAACCTCGAGCAGGACGCGAAAGACAGGGTCGAACTGGGGTTTGATGCGCTCTCGGCGTACGCCCGCGGGGGCGCCTACAGCATGGAGCAACCCAGTTACGCGGAGCAGGGGCGCCTGCTTAAACAACGCCTGTGGGACGAGTGGGAAAGGCGCCGCATTCCTTGTGTGACTCTCGCCAGTGCGGGCTGGGACACGCGGCCCAGAAACGAACGTCCCCCGGAATGGATCAAGGACCTCAAGGTCCAGCCCGCGCCCGACCCGGCTCCCTTTGAACAGCAGCGGCCGCTGGTGGATGCAGTGACAGGCACGCCGGGGGAGGTGGCTTCGCATATTTTTGAAGCGGTCAGGTGGACCCGGGCCCACCGCGACATCAATCCTGCGAACGCGATGATCGTCTACGCTTGGAACGAGCACGACGAGGGAGGCTGGCTCCAGCCGACGCTAGGGCCCGACGGTTTGCCCGACGAGGGGCGCATCAAGGCGCTGGAAAAAGTGCTGCGCCCGTGACCCGTAGGCTCCGGGCGTTGAGGCTGGGTGATTCTGGGGGCGCCACTGGGCGAAATATTCAAACGGCGGACTCCTCTCCCCAGCGCGTTTTTTGATGGCCCAAGCGTCGCCGTCCTCTGCACCATAGGCCCGATGGCTACTCCGGAATTTTCCTACCAAGACCCGTTTCCCCTGGCGCATTCTGAAACCAGCTACAGGCTGCTGTCCAAGGAGGGCGTCAGCGTTAGCTCTTTTGAAGGAAGGGAGATTTTGAAAGTCGAGCCCTCAGCCCTCGCCTTCCTCTCACGCGCCGCCATGCATGACTGCTCGTTCATGCTACGCGAAGCACACCTCAAGCAGGTGGCCGCCATTCTCGAGGACCCCGAGGCTTCGGAAAACGACCGCTACGTGGCGCTCACCCTCCTCAAAAACGCTGAAATCGCCGCGCAGGGGATTCTCCCATTCTGCCAGGATACCGGCACCGCCACCGTGGTCGGCAAGAAGGGACAGCGTGTTTGGACCGGCGGGAACGACGCCGAATGGCTCTCCCGCGGGATCTACGAATGCTACACCCAGGAGAACCTCCGCTACTCACAGACCGCCGCCCTGGACATGTACAAGGAGGTCAACACCGGCACGAACCTGCCGGCCCAGATCGACCTTTACGCCACCGAGGGCGATTCCTACGAGTTCCTGTTTGTGGCAAAGGGCGGGGGGTCTGCCAACAAGACCTTCCTCTTTCAGGAGACCAAGGCGCTGCTCAACCCCAAGTCGCTCGAGAAGTTTTTCCTTGAGAAAATGAGCGCCCTGGGCACGGCCGCGTGCCCACCCTACCACCTCGTTTTTGTGATCGGCGGCACCAGCGCCGAGGCCTGCTTGAAAACGGTCAAGCTCGCCTCCGCCAAATATCTCGACCATCTGCCGACCTCCGGTGACGCCCACGGCAGGGCGTTCCGCGACCTCGAAGCCGAGAAGCTGGCGCTGCACCACGCCCAGACCACCGGAATCGGCGCCCAGTTTGGCGGAAAGTACTTCGCGCTGGATGTGCGCGTGATCCGCCTTCCGCGCCACGGGGCAAGTTGTCCGGTGGGCGTCGGCGTGTCCTGTTCGGCCGACCGGAATATCAAGGCCAAGATCAACCAGGACGGCATCTGGCTGGAACAGATGGAAACCAACCCCGGACGCTTTATTCCCGAAAAGGCCCGCTTGATGAAGGGGGACGCTGCCGTGCATATCGACCTGAACCTGCCTATGGACGAAATCCGCAGGGAGCTCTCCAAGTACCCGGTCACGACGCGCCTGCTTTTGAGCGGTCCGCTGGTGGTCGCCCGGGATATTGCGCACGCAAAGCTCAAGGAGCGCGTGGACGCCGGGCAGGGGCTCCCGGAGTACCTGAAGCAGCATCCGGTGTATTACGCGGGCCCGGCCAAGACCCCGGCTGGCTACGCTTCCGGCAGCTTCGGACCGACCACAGCCGGGCGCATGGACAGTTATGTCGACCTTTTCCAGTCACTGGGCGGCTCCATGGTGATGCTTGCCAAGGGAAACCGCAGCAGCCAGGTGACCGCCGCCTGCAAAAAGCACGGGGGCTTTTACCTTGGCAGTATCGGGGGGCCGGCTGCGATTCTGGCCAAGGAAAACATCAAAAAGGTCGAGGTGCTGGAGTACCCCGAGCTGGGGATGGAGGCTGTCTGGAAGATCGAGGTGGAGAATTTTCCGGCCTTCATCCTCGTGGACGACAAGGGCAACGACTTCTTTGTGAACGGATGCGGCGCCTGCCTTCCCGGGGGTGTCGCTGAGGCGCGAAAGGGGTAAAACCCGGGGCGTTTGAGGCGCCTTCATGGGGCTCAAGCTCAATAAAACCCCGCCCAATCAGGGGGCGGGGTGTTAAAGCGCGGAGCTTCCTCCTGCACGTCAAACGGCAGGCGGTTGAAGGTCTGGGGACGGCAGACCTAGCTCCAGAGACCGTCCGGGTATTCGCCCGAGGCGGTCATGGTCGCAATACTGGCCTGCACCCGGGGTTTGTCCTCACGGTAGGTCACCCCAAACCAGGACGATTCCGTGGGGAGAACTTTGCAGCTGGCCTTTCCGTCCCGCACGAGTTCGCCTACGGAAAGCGGGATGTAGCATTCGCTTTTAAGCTGAGCCCCCTGTGTTTTTAAAAAGGATTCGAAGATCCCGTCCAGTTGGGAGAACAGGTTAGGGGAGAAGCCCCACATGTTCATCGAAACCGGTTCCTCTCCGCTCAGTTCCAACGTTTGACCGTCGGCGCTGACATTCCGTGCTCCGGAGTGGGTCTTCTCAATGCTCGTCATTTCCTGGATTTCCTGAAGAAAACCGTCGGCTGTTGTTTTGCACACGCCCCGCGCCACTGTTCCGTTTTCCGAGAGCGTGTTTTTCAGAGTAAATCCGACCATCGAGTACGCGTTGGAATCCAGGGGAAGATTCGAAAGGTACTCTTTCAGGACGGCAAACGAGTGGCGCCCGTAGAAGTCGTCTGCGTTGATGACCGCAAAGGGCTCCCGCACCTGCTCCCGGGCGCACAAAATGGCGTGCGTCGTGCCCCAGGGTTTTTCACGTCCGGGAGGGATTTCGAATCCCGCTGGGAGGCGCTCCAGAGTTTGAAAAGCGTAGTCCACCTCGATTCGGTTGGCGAACTTGGCGGAGATGTTCTCGCGGAACGCCTGCTCGAAGTCCGGGCGAATGATGAAGACCACTTTTCCAAAACCGGCGCGAAGGGCGTCGAAGACAGAGTAATCCAGGATCGTCTCTCCATGGGGGCCCATCGGGTCGATCTGTTTGAGGCCGCCGTAACGGCTGCCCATTCCGGCCGCCATGACAAGTAGGGTTGGTTTGTTCATAAAAAATCTCTTCGAGGCTTGGGACGGTGGCCCTCCTCAATGTTCGGTTCTCAGAAGTGCTACGGCTTTGCCTCCTTTGGATTCGCTCCGCCTGCCGCCCCCCCCGGCATGCCAATACCCGCGCGATCGGGCATCAAAGCGCAGGCGCCTTTGCAGCCAAAAAGACGGCTGATCGTCTGCCTGTTCCTGCTGATCCAGGCGTAGACGCGTTCGGCGATATAAATCACTCCTGGCAGCCAGAGGAGGACGCACAAGGGAAGGAGGAGAGGCAGTCTGAGCGAAATAAAGCGGATGGCGCGGGCGCCCCTGTGGATTTCCCCCGAGGGGGTCACGCAGTGAATGGCCTCGTTTAATTGCGCCGCCGACAGCGAGGGGGCGAGCGCGGCCACCCGGGGGTCGGCTGCCGGAATCAGGGCAAAACGGTTGCCCCAATCCATCCAGCTCAGCAACTTCATTTGGAAGGTGCAAAACGAACACTCGTTGTCGTAGAGGACGGCGTTCGGTTTCATAAAAAAGTCGGGATGCGCAGAAAAAGCTCGAATCTAATCAATGCGTCTTCTGACACAAGCTGAACCCGAATCGTATTCCAAATCCGAGGCTCATTCCGTGCGCGCTCCAATGACAGGGGTGATTTGCAGGTCAAAAACATTGATTCCTTTTCCTCCCCATGGATGAATCCCCGCCTGCATCGCTGCAGCGAAAAGCAATCCCATGAACCACGTCACTTCCCTTCACACCTTGAAATCGAACGTCCGCTCCGCGGTCGAATCCCAACTGGAAGCCACGGGCGGCCTCCTGCGCCTCGCTCCCTGCTGGGTGCCTCGCTCTTTTTTGCAGCCCGGCAAGCGCCTCAAACTCCATCCGGACGACCTTTACGCCTTCGGTTTGAACCGCGGGGGCATCGATGAACGCTGGTTTGCCTCCACCACTCCCGCCGCCAACGACAACCGCACCGAGGACGAAGGCCTCTCCTACGTGGTCGCCGGCAAAAACCGGTTCACCCTTCAGGAAGCCGTGGCCGAATGCGGCTCCCTGCTGATCGGCGATTCCATCTGGAACAAGTACCACAAGTGGCCCGTTTACTCAAAGTTCTTCGACAACATGGGGCCCATTCCCCATCACATGCACCAGAGCGCCGCGCAGGCCAAGCTCGTGGGGCAGGAAGGGAAGCCGGAATCCTACTATTTCCCGCCCCAGCACAACAACGTGGGTAACAACTTCCCCTACACGTTCATGGGACTGGAACCCGGCACGACCAAGGACCAGGTCCGCAAATGCATCGCCGACTGGAACAAGGGCGATAACGGAATTCTCGACCTCTCCCGCGCCTACCGCCTCAAGCCCGGCACAGGATGGCTGATTCCGCCGTGCGTGCTCCACGCCCCGGGGTCCCTCTGCACTTACGAGCCCCAGTGGGGCAGCGACGTGTTCGGCATGTACCAGAACCTTGTCGAAGGGCGTTACGTTCCGTGGGAGCTCCTTGTCAAAGACATGCCCGCCGCTCATCACAAGGACATCGACTTCATCGTCGACCAGCTGGACTGGGACGGCAATCTGGATCCCAACTTCAAGGACAACCATTACCTCGAACCCGTCCCAGTGGCCGACACCCGCAGCGCCGGCTACGTCGACCGGTGGATTGTCTACGGACGCATCAAAAAGGAGCAGCTCTTCACCGCCAAGGAGCTCACCGTCGAGCCTGGGGTGAAGTGCACCATCCACGATAATGGAGCCTACGGCCTCATTTGCGTGCAGGGTGTGGGCAAGATCAACGGCCATCCGTTGAACAGCCCGAAGCTGATCCGCTTCACTGAGCTCACCGAAGACGAGTATTTCTGCACGGAAGCGGGCGCCAAGGCCGGCGTGACGTTCGAAAACCTCAGCGAAACGGAGCCTCTCGTGGTGCTGCGCTATTTCGGTCCCGAGGTGAATCCGGACGCGCCTGAGATGGGCGCCTACAGGCACAACGCTTTCTAAGGGCTCAAAGCCGGGCTCTCGCTGCAGAGCTGAGTTGTTTTAAGGGGGGGATGCGGAAACGCGTTCCCCCCTTTTTTGTGGGCGCCCGGCGGGGCTCCCCCACCGTAGGGAGTGGCGGTGGGGGAGGAGCCCTGTTTGGAGGATGTTTTTTACGGCTCGGGTGCGCCTAATCGGTTGCGGCGCCCCATGGGAGCGGTATCTTGGGATATGACAAGGGAGGTGCAAATCCTCAACCCGCTTGGTCTGCATGCGCGTCCAGCGGCTGAGTTTGTGCGTACGGTGCGGAAGTTTCGCGCCGATGTCCGCATTCAAGTCGGCTCTAAGATAGTGAAAGCGGGGAGTATATTGGAGCTGATGGGCGCTGACTTGGTTTTTGGCACACGCGTACTTCTTATCGCGGAGGGTCCCGACGCCTTGCCGGCGCTGAACGCGCTATGCAGCCTGCTGGCGGATTTTGCCAGGCGGGAGAAGGCGCCCGTCGGCACGCCCTGAAACTGGACCGGTTCGACAAATCGGACCGTGTCACCCGCGTCTTCTCCGGGCGCGGTGCTTGATTCCTGTGTCGGCATCGTGGCAGTGATCGGCCCAGAGATTCCTCGCGAACCGACAAAACTCCTGTGTGCCGAGGTCGCGCTCGGAAATTATAGCAAAGTTTATCCTCAGAAACGCATCTCTGCGGGAGTCATCACTCTGTAAGGAATGCTCCACCCCACCTCCGCCTTTTCCCCTATGAGAACCGCCAGTTCCGTGCGCCAGGTTCTCTCATGCCTTGCCCCCGTCCTCGCAGGGCTGCTCGGGCTCGCCCCCAGGCAACTATCCGCCCAGGCGCCCGATTTTCAGAAGCAGCTTCAGCCTTACTTAGAGGTCTACTGCCTGCGCTGCCATGACGCCAAAGAGCAAAAAGGAGATTTCCGCATAGACAGCCTCTCCCGGGAGGTCGGCCTCAAGGACACCCCCATGTGGGCTGAAATCATGAGCCGGATCAGTTCCGGCGAGATGCCTCCGAAAAAGGAAAAGAAAAAGCCGGGGGCCGCCGAGAGTGCCCAGGTGGTCGAATGGCTTTCCTCCCGGATCAAGGAGGGGGAAGCCTCGAGAATGGCGCGCCGCGACAAGGTGTCGTTCCACCGCCTCACCCGCGAGGAATACGTCAACAGCATCTACGATATTCTGGGAGTCCGTGTCGACGCCAACGATCCCGGCGGCCTGCTTGAGGATCCGGAATGGCACGGATTCGAACGCATCGGCTCGGTTCTAACCCTCTCCTCGAGCCAGATGGAAAAATATTTCCAGTTCGCCGAGCGCATTCTGAACGAAGCTTTTCCCGAGAAGGATCCAGCCCCTCTGGAAATCGGCCGCCGTGCTGTGCTGGAAAAAGACGTCACTGGAAAATACCGCGATTACCTTCAGGAAAACGGCCTGCTTGATAAAGTCCGGTACGACCTCTGGCCGGGCGACATATTCCGCGGCGCCGGCATTGGGACGCTGAAGTCTTCCGGGGTGTACGAATGTTCGATCACCCTTTCGGGACTTCAAAAGCCGGGGGCCGCCGCTCCGCGCCTGAAATTTTACGAAGAGACGCTCGACCGGGTGCTCTTTGAACAAGACGTCGTCGCGCCGGAGGGCAAGCCCGTCACACTCACGTTCCGCACCCACCTGCCCGCGGGCGGCACAAACATCCAAGTCTACAACAACCTTTCCGGCCCCTCGAACATTCCGCGTTCGGGTCGCCACGGCAACCGTCCGTTTGTGAGCCTTAAAGAGGGGCGCATCCCTTGGCAGCTCAAGCTTACCGACGAACAGGGCACACCCCTCTACTCGTTTCTCATCATCGACGAGGTGAAATGGAAGGGCCCGATTATCACAGAAGACGAATCCGCCCTACGGACAGACTTGACGCTCACCGATAAAGCCGATGCCGAACAGATACGCGGGGCGATACGCAATCTTGCCACCCGCGCGTTCCGCCGACCGGCAACCGACGCTGAGGTCGACAAGTTCTCGGGCATCGTGGAGAGGGAACGCACCTCGGGATCCAACCTGCGCACCGCACTCCAGTCCGGGATGACTGCCATCCTTTGCTCTCAGAATTTTTTGTTCCTGCACGAAGGGTCGGAGACCGAACCACGCGACTCGCTCAACGACTGGGAGATCGCCTCCCGTCTTTCCTACATGCTCTGGAGCACGTCGCCAGATGCCGAGCTGCTCCAACTGGCACAGCAGGGCCGTCTCAGGGACCGTTCCGAGCTCAAGAAGCAGACGTCGCGCCTCCTCGCCGACCCGCGCGCGAGCCGTTTTGCGCAGTCCTTCGCAAACCAGTGGCTGCAACTGCGCAAAGTCGGCATGTTCGCCCCGGACAAGAAGCTCTACCCAGACTACGACAAGCATCTGGAGCAAAGCATGGTGGGCGAAACGCTCGCGTTCTTTGAGGAAACCCTCCGGCGCAACCTGCCTCTCCGCGAGTTTCTCCAAAGCGACTGGACGATGTTGAACCCCAAGATCGCCCGCCATTACGGCATTGAAGGCGTCCAGGAGGACCGTTTCCAAAAGGTGTTTCTGCCTTTGGAATCCCACCGCGGCGGGTTGCTGACTCAGGCGGCCGTCCTTTCCCTGTCCTCGGACGGAACGCGGCACCGTCCCGTGCACCGCGGTGTCTGGCTCTCGGAATCCATTTTCGGCAAATCCCCGCCGCCGCCGCCGGCCAACGTCGAACCGATCGCGCCCAATCCGGTGGACTCTCCGAAGGCCACCCTGCGCATGAAACTGGAGGCCCACAAGGCGAACGAAAACTGCGCAGCCTGCCACAGCAAAATCGACCCGCTCGGACTCGCGTTCGACAACTTTGACGCGATCGGCCGCTGGCGAACAAACGAGGTGGTCCAACAAGGCGTGGGCGACGACCCTAAGGTCGATCCGAGCGGCGTTTTGCCGGACGGCCGCGCCTACCGCACCCCCGAGGAATTCAAGCAACTGCTCGCTGGGGACCTCGACACTTTCAATCGCGCATTTATTCGCAAACTTGCCACTTACGGCCTTCGGCGCACCATCAGTTTCGAAGATGAGGAACGGCTCGCAGCCATCGCGGATCGATCGAAAGCCGCCGAGTACCGCGTACGTTCCATCGTTGAAGCCTTTATTACGTCCGACCTTTTCCAGCAACGCTAACCCCAGTCCCGCCCCATGAACATTCAAAGCAACAAATGGCAGATCAACCGCCGGCAGGCGCTGCGTGGCATTGGCGCCACCATCGCATTGCCGCTCCTGGACTGCATGCGTCCCGCAATGGCGGCCGTTGCGGAAAAGGCAGGAAAGGTGGAACCTTCCGCCCCCAAGCGCAGCGTCTTCCTCTACATTCCAAACGGGGTCAACACCCTGACCTGGCAGATCCAGAAGGCTGGAGCGGACTATGAAATGCCGCTCTCCATGAAGGCTCTCGAAAAACACCGGGCCAACTTCACCCCAATCAGCGGCCTGCATCACCCTATGGTGCTCGGGAAGCACCACAACTGCGACAAGGTCTGGCTCACAGGCGCAAACGTTCCCGCCGACGGCGGTCCTTTCCGCAACACCGTTTCCGCCGACCAACTGATCGCGGAGACCCAGGGCCCCGCGACACGCTTTCCGTCTCTAGAACTTGCCGTGACGGGGCACTCGCTCGGATGGACGCAGGAAGGCATCCAACTGCCGGTCGAACGCAGCACACAGGCGATCTTCAACCGGCTTTTCGGCGTTGAAAAGGACAGCAAGGAAGTCATCCAGCAACGACTCAACCGGCGCGGCAGCATTCTTGATCTCGTCATTGAAGACGCACGCGAAATGGCCCGCAAAGTTGGCAGCAACGACCAGACCAAGCTCGACGAGTACCTCACCGCCGTGCGCGAGCTCGAAGTCCGCACCGAACGCGCCAAATCCTGGCTGGACGTTCCCAAACCGAAGATCGAGGACGGTTTGAGCGGCCAGCTCACCCGCAAAGTGGATATGAAACAGGCCGGCGAATACTACCGGCTGTTCTATGATTTGATGCTGCTCGCGCTCCAGACGGATTCGACCCGTGTCATCACCTGCATGCTTGGAAGCGAGTCCCACGGCCTGGCGATCCCGGAAATCGGAGTCGTCCAAACCCGTCACGAACTTTCCCACCACAACGGCGACCCCGAACAGTTACGCCGGCTCACGGAGACCGACACGTTCCTCGTCGAACAGTTCAGCTACTTCCTGGACCGGTTGTCCGATATTCAGGAAAGCGGACGGCCGCTGCTCGATACCACTCAGGTCTTGTGGGGCAGCGGGATGTGCTACGGCCACAGCCACGGCAACGCAAACCTACCCCTCTTGCTCGCCGGCGGACGCTCGCTCGGTTTCAAGCACGGTTCACACGTCGACTTTAACCTCCCAAAAATCGGCAAGTACGACGTGTCCGACGCGTTGGCGCACTACAAGCTTTGCGGGCGGCCCGTCGACGAAAACGCTCGCCTGAGCAACCTGCTGCTCACGATGAGCCACGCCGTAGGCGTGCAGACGGATCGTTTCAACGACAGTGTCCGGACCCTGTCCGAAGTGCTCTAACCATGTCACGTTCCGGTCGTTTTCAAGCCGCGGCGGGCGGCCTTATCGCCCTTTGGCTTCTGGCACTCAACGCGGCTGCGGCGGACAACCCCGTCTACCGCACCGACGTAGCCGGGGATGAAAAAACGCCGTGGTTCCAACTCGTCGACGGCGAGTTTCCACCGGCGGATGCGGGCCACCATATCGCAGGCGAGCTGTCTACTTACAACCAACTGGACCGTGCGTTTGTGTTGCGAGCCGACAGAACGGACGGACAGCCCCGCAGCCACTGGGACCTTCCCCTCGCTGCGGCGATGCTTCCCTATGGGTCCGTATACTACCACGGTGCGCTTGCTGCGCTGGAAGACATCCCGATGGGAACGCACCTGCACGGGCAGTTTTTTCAGAAGAATCCGAAGGACAAATCCAAGCCTATAGAAGCCTATTTCGGGCGGGTCACCCCGGAAGCCGACTTCACTCGCTGCTTCCTATTGGAAGACGACTTTTCCTATCAAAAGCGGCTTAGCCATACGTGGAGGATTGAATCGGTCGACCTTGAGACAATGAAGCTCACGGCCCAGTTGCTGGAGTCGGGAAAGGAGTCGGGAAAACCAAAGCAGTTCGATCTGCTCGAATTCACCCGCGTATGGAAAGCCCACGGCTTTGAGCCCATTGCTTCGCTCGTGCAGGGACAGATCATCCGATTCAACCTGACCTGGGCAACATTGTTCGGACCCGGCCGCCTCCTGGAGATCTGGCTGGATGACGAATCCCAAACCCAAGCGGCAGACCACCAACTCAAAGTGCATCATCGCCACATCAGGGAGCGCGGTCTTCCCGGTTGGGTGACTGCCGTCGACAATGAAAAGCAGTTGGTCAAGGTGACCTTGTTTTCAAACGTCGATTCCGCACTCCTCGAACCGCTTCATGTCACTGAAGAGATCGGCGAGGAAAAGGAGCGGCATGTGGTTTCCATGGTCGTGGCCTTGGACAGCCTCGCAACGTTCGACATGGTAAACGACCGGCAGCGTGGACCGTTGAAATCCATCCACAAAGTGCCGACGCATCCCGGGGCGATCGGCATGGAACTCGAAATCCGTCCCAACCTGCTGCTTGAAGGATTCCGTCCGAAAAAGGTCGTCCGGGTCTTCGCGCACGGATGGACTGTCCTTACTCTTCCCAATGAACAGCGCTGGGAGGGCCGTGAAAACAACGCCCCGATCTTCGGACGATAGGAACTGAACCCACCCATCCACTGGTCATTTCGCTCTGAAATGCCGAAACCTATTCATCGTCATGAAACGCCCCCACGTCGTCTTTTTTACAGTTCTGGCTGCAAGCTCACTCCTCGCCGCAGAGACGCCGCCTCCGAACAAGCCCGTTCTCAAGATCACGCCTGGACAAGTCATTGTTCCCACCGATGCCATGCGGCGGATTTGGGGTGAACTCGTCAGCGTCGATTTACGGTCACGGACCGGCACCTTTCGAAAGGAAGGAACAGACGAGATGATGCATTTCAAGGTGCTGCCATATGCCGAACTCCTGCACCATGCCTCCTTTGGCGACCTTCAGGATTTCCGAATCGGGGTGCGCGCCATTTTTCGGATGCACGAGGCCGAGGACGGGCAATGGACCTGGCTGACGTATATTCAGGATCAGATGAATATGATGTACGGCCACAGGGAATACTTCTATGTGGACGGCATCGACCCAGCCAAAGGTGAGCTGATCGTCACCCAGGCGAACGCCGACAAGAGTTTCGTGCGTGAAAAGGGCATCGTGATCTCAACAGATTCCGAAACGAAGTATTGGAAAAACGGCGAACCGGCTGGGTTTGCGGACATCAAAGTGGGGGAACCCATACGCACTGAAACGCACGGCGTGGGCAAGGGCAAGGTCCAGATGTGCTGGAACGTCTTTCTGGATGAAGCGAGCTTGTTGAAATTTCAAGCCGCTCAGAAAGCGCTGGAAGCAGCCAGACTCGCCGAAGATGGCGCCCCAGGATATGTTGACTCGAAACAGACCTCTGAAGTGAGCCTGACTCTGTTCTGGGAAGGCATCGACATCGCCCGTTCGCTTGTGGCGGGGCGTAGGGTGCGGCTCGCTCCAGCGGGAGTCGATCGCAAGCCCATTAGCGCCCCTGTAGAGGGCACGATCACTGCGGCCAAGATGCAGGGCAATTTGGGAAAAGTGACGGTAGAAATTGACGGCGAGGGCAAAGAACTCGCGAGCGGAGCAATAGCCCGATTATGGGTGAAGTGATGCGAACAGGGCGGGGATGCTGGACTTGCGCCTCCTCCTCATTTTGCAGCGCTGACAGCCTCCCTCGCATCCATCGTGCGACCCTAGGGTGCACAACTGCTTGACAAGCTTGCCCAAACTAGCAGTTTGCTTTTCAGCTTACCCCCTATGAACCGACGTTTGTTTCTTGGCAACGCAGCACGCATGGCACTCGCCCCGGTGCTTTCGAAAGGATTGTTCTCCCAAGGGCACGCAGCGCCCTCGGATGAATCGCTCATCATCGACACGCATCAGCATCTCTGGGACTTGTCGTCCCAGAAGCTCCCGTGGCTTGATGGCGTGCCGAAAATTTTGAATCGGAGTTACACCACCGAGGACTACAAGGCGGCCACCCGCGGATTTAATGTGAGGGCCGTCTACATGGAGGTGGACGTGGCTGCTGAGGAGCATGCGAAAGAGGCTGAAGCCATCCTGTCTTTGATTCATTCGGGCGCCTCTCCGACCATTGGTGCGGTCATCGGCGGCAGCGTGGCATCACCTGAATTTGCGCCGTACATCGGCCGTTTCAAAGGAAATCCCCTGGTAAAGGGCGTGCGGCAGGTGCTTCATGGCGACAAGACGCCGTCTGGATATTGCCTTCAGGAAAGATTTGTCAAAGGCGTTAGGCTTTTGGGTGCGCAGGGCATGAGCTTTGACCTGTGCCTGCGCGCGGTCGATCTGATGGACGCCGCGAAACTCGTCTCCCTGTGTCCCGACACGCGGTTCGTGTTGGATCACTGCGGAAACCCAGATTTGAAAGCGTTCCGTCCGGCGCGCGACGGAGAGGAAAAGCCAAAGCACACCGCTGACGAATGGAAGCGGTCGGTCGAGGCGATTGCCAAAAACCGGAACGTGATTGGCAAGATCAGCGGCGTGATTGCGAGCCTTCCCCAAGGGGGCGATGCCTCCGATCTGGCTCCTGCCGTGAACCATTGCCTGGATGCCTTCGGGCCTGACCGAGTGGTGTTTGGCGGCGACTGGCCTGTGTGTTTGTTGGGGGGAGAGTTCGGTCGGTGGGTTGCGTTTTTGAAGCAGATCATCAATACGCGTTCCGCAGCCGATCAGCAGAAACTTTGGTCGCAGAATGCGGTCCGACACTACACGTTGAAATTGTGATCGGCATGTTTTTGAACCGGACGTTGGCGGTTGTTGCAGGCGTGGTTTTTTGCGGCGCTACAAGTCTTCCGGCTGCAGACAAAGCGGATAAAGCGGTCAGCAGGGGATGGCCCCAGGCTGCCGGCCCCGACGGCAGTTGGAGCATCAACGGTCCAAGTGTGCCCAAACAGTGGAGTGTCACGTTGAACGAGAACATTCTTTGGCGCCGCCCCTTGCCCAATGGAGGCCAAAGCGGTATCGCGGTCTGGGGAGACAGGGTTTTTCTGACGACCTTCGACACGCTGCAGGAGGGGGAGAAGTTTTCGGCCAACATCCTCGGGCATTGTGTGCACGCACAAACCGGCGAGATTTTGTGGTCCGTGAAGCTCAAAGGCCCTACGCCTAGCCCGGTTTTGTACGCCTACAGTGATTCCACCTCTCCGACTCCGGTGACCGACGGCAAATTTGTCTGGTTCACCAACAACAGCGGGGAAATGGGGTGCTGGGATTTCGATGGACGCGAGGTTTGGAGGCGTTCTTTTGAGCCTTGGGGCAAGCCGTATCCGTTTAACAAGCAGCACGAGCCCATGCTGTTTGATGGTGTCATCATCAACGTGGAGCCTCTCGATGGAAGGCCTGCGGACAAATTCGGCTGGAATTATTTGCGCGGTATCGACGCGCTGACTGGTAAGACGCGCTGGATTGCCGCTGACGCCACCACGACCTACTGCACCTCCGTGTTTGGCAAGACCGCGGACGGACTTCCCGCGGTGCTGACGGGGCGGGGCGGTCATCATGATGTGCCGGAAACTCCTGTCGGTTTGTCGCTTGTATCGCTCGCGCCGGGGAGTGAAGGGAAGTCCTTGTGGCGCTATGTGCCCGACACGAATTCGGATGGCAAGGCGATGGCGGAGCCTGGCACTCCGGACGTTCAGGCATGGCAGGCCCTGTACACGATGCACTGGGACGCCAGGCATGCGTATTGGTTCCGTTTGAATCCCGAGGAGTCGCACCTCGTCTTTGACAGCCGCACCGGAAAGCTTGAGCGCGAGCAGTCGTTGATCAAGGGGGTCGACTACCGACAATGGGACCCTGCCACCAAAACCCATGTCCTGCATGCGAGTGTGAATCTGCGTGAAATGCGGGAGCTGTCCCCTCGTAGCCCGCTGCCTGAGGGTGAGGTGATCCGGGTCCAGCCCGCCTGGCACTGCAACATCGTGGCGAATGGATACCACTATTTTCTGACAAGCACCGCGCACCGGCGCAACCGGCACGCGCCAAAGGGGCGGGCCGGTCCGTCGCACTGCATCGCGCGGGTGCACATTGAATCGGGCAAGGTGGAGTACTTTGAGGTGCCTGTGACGGTGCTTCGGAAGCCCGGCGTTCCGGACGAGCGCGTGTACGGCGTTGCGCAACGCACTTCCACGCTCAACAGCGCCGGCCGTGACATCGCCGCGGAAGACCGCTCCCGGACGGACGGTTGGGAGATCCCCGCGTTCTGGGGAAGCCCAGTCGTGGTGAACGACGCGATTTACGTCACGACCATGATCGGAATCACCTACGTGATTGATTCAAAGGCCGCCGTTCTAGACGAGCGTGCACTTCTCGGAGTGAACGACCTAGGTCCAAACGGCGAGACCTGGAGCCTCAATTCGATCAGCTGCGACAAGGGACGCATTTACCACCGGAGCTTGAAGGAACTGGTCTGCATTTCAGAGCAGAGTGGGACCGCCAGATAAGCGGGCGCAGCCCAAGCGCAGTGCTTTAGCTCGGTGTGTGGATCTGAGTGTAAGCCTGTGTGTGATCAGGTCCTGTGTTTCAATCTTTACCCCCAGATGGGAAGTCCTTCATTAAAAGGGCGAATCAGGAACGAAGGGACCGATATATTTATGCAAGTGATATGCTGCCAGCACGACATCGCGTGGGAGGACCGGGACGCAAACCTCGCCCGCGTGGGCGCTCTGTTGCGCGGGGGTGACATTCCGAAGGGTTCCCTGGTGTTGCTGCCTGAAATGTTCACCTGCGGGTTCAGCCTCAACACCGCGCTGATCGCGGACAGCGCAGCCCGGGAAGCAGAGGGGTTTCTGGAACGCCTGGCCGCGGAGCTGGGGGTGTACTTGATGGGCGGGGTTGTGAACTTGGATGGCGAAGGAAAGGGGAGGAACGAGGCTGTGGTGTATTCACCTGCAGGAGTCGAGGTTTCGCGATACTGCAAGATGCGTCCGTTTGCCCCCGGCGGCGAGGCCGCTCATTTTGCGCCGGGGACGGCACCGGTGATTTTCGACTGGGCCGGGTGCAGCGTCGCACCGTTCATCTGTTACGACCTGCGGTTTCCAGAGATTCAACGCCAGGCGGGAGCGCGGCGTGTGCAGTTGATGACTTTCATCGCGAGCTGGCCCGATGCGCGCCTATCCCACTGGGTGACGCTGCTCCAGGCGCGCGCCATTGAGAACCAGTGCTACGTGGCTGGGGTGAACCGGATCGGAAGCGATCCCAACCTTCACTATTCCGGGCGGAGCATCATAGTGAGTCCCTTGGGTGAGATCATCGCCGACGCCGGCGACCGGGAGTGTCTGATCCGCGCGGAACTGGATTTGGAGGCGCTGCGGGACTACCGGAGCCGGCTCCCGTTTTTGGACGATCTTCAGGACTACGCGCTCACAACGGCATAGGCCTGTTCGACGCGTCTCAAGTAGGAGAGACGCGTCCGGGACCCCGAGGCTGTGGCTGCCGTTCTTAGAACAGCGCTTGGATCGGCGTGCCTCCGTCTGTCACCGGCACCGGACGCGACGCGGCCATGAGATCGCTCGTGGTATCCACCTGCAGTGCGGCGAGGATGGTAGCGTGGAAATCTGGGATGCTGACCGGGTTTTCGAGAACCTTCTTTGCGAGGTCGTCCGTCACTCCGTAGGCGCCGCAATGCTTGAGGCCGCCGCCGGCGAGCACCATGGAGAACGCGGTGCCCTGGTGGCCGCGGCCGCCCTTGGCATCGAACTCGGGCGGGCGCCCGAACTCGGTGCCGATGACGATGAGCGTCTTGTCCAGCATTCCGGTGCGCTTGAGGTCGTCGATGAGGCCGGCGAGCGCGTTGTCGAGTTCGCGGATGAGCACGTGCTGGTTGTTGATGCCGTCGTTGTGGACGTCCCAACCGGCGCCGTTGATGAAGTTCAGGTTGTGCGAAACCTCCACAAAGCGCACTCCGCCCTGTACGAGTCTGCGCGCCAAGAGACAGCGCTGGCCGAACTCGCCGCCGTAGGACGCGCGCACCTCTGGCGCCTCCTGTTTGAGGTCGAAATGCCTCATGAATCCGGGGCCTGCGAGCCGGAATGCTTCCTTCTGAGCCTCCGCGTATTCGGCGAGTACTGATCCCTCGGGGACGCGGCCTCCGAGTGCGCCGAGGAGTTCGAGGCGGCTGTCCTTTTGCTGGGGAAGAACGTCTGCCGGTGTGGTGAAGCCGTTGGGGCCGGTCTCGGTGTCTACGAGGTAAATGTAGCCGTCCTTGATGCCGAGAAAGCCGGGGCCGCGGCTGACATTCGGGTAGCCGATCAGCATGTAGGCCGGGACGGAGGGATCGGCCGCGCCGCGGCGGTGCGCGATGATGGAGCCGATGGACGGATAAACGGCGTTGCCGCTGATCATGCGGCCGGTATGCACGAGGTTGGTGGCGAAGGCGTGTTCGTCGATGACCTTGTGGTTGGCCGAACGGACCGCCGTGACGTGTTCCATGAGGCGCGCGGTGCGCGGGAGGTGTTCGCAGATGCGGACGCCGGGGACTGACGTTTCAATGGAAGGGTACAGCGAACCGGCGACCTTTTTCGTGGCCTTGTTGTCTCCAAGCGCCTTGGGGTCAAACGTGTCGACATGGCTCATGCCTCCACCGAGCCAGATGAAAATGCAGTGCTCCGCCTTGCCTCTGGGGCCGGTGCTTTGGGGGTTGGCGCGCAGGGACGGGCCAAACAGGGGGGAGGCGAACGGGGCGAGGCCGAGCGCGGTGATGAAGGATCTGCGGTCCATGGGGTTAATTAAATAGAAATTCGGGGGAGTTGACGAGCGCCCAGACGACGTCTTCCGCGCGGCGGCGCCAGTCCTCGCTGAGGCGTTCGGTGGCGGGATCGCCCTTGCGCGCGGCGGCTTCCTCCTGCATGCGGACGGTGGTCGCCATGTCGTTGAGGTGGTTTGACCAGGAGACGTAGTAGGCGGGTTTACGCGGGAATTCCGCTGGCTTTGCGGGCGGCGTGAGGACGCGGTCCGCGAAGCCCGCGGTGAGATGCCGGGTGTATTTGGCCCGCTCCTCCGCGTTCGGCTTACGTGTCAGGATGCGCAGGAAGAGGGCGTCTGTGAAGGCCTCCGGACTGGCTGCTTCGAGGGCCAGCCTGGTGACTCCGTGGTCTTCGCTGAGGCGCGTGATCCAAGTGCCCATGACGCCGTTGCTGAGGATGGCCGGTTGGAGGGAGTTGGCGGCGGACTCCCTTTCGGTGACGGGATCGGGGCGGCTCGCGCGCCAACCGAAGGCGGCGAGCACGTCGCAGACGGCCTGAATGCGCGGAAGCGCGAGGGCCGGGCGGTCGCGCTCGTTGGAGGTGGAGGTGAGCATCCAGGCGCGGCGCGGATGGCCGAGGGTGAGGGAGTTTGCCTGCTCGCGGATGCTGTCGATGTCGAGGCTGGCTTCCTCGGTGCGGAAGGGCTTGCCGGTCGCAGCGAAGAGGGAGTCGACGACTTGTTCGGCGGAGAGGCGGCGGGGAGCGGGCGCGGCGTACAGCGGACTGGTGGTCTTCTGCGTGGGGTCCGTTGCGCGCTGGTAGGCGTGGGAGTTGAGGATGAGGCGGGCGATGTGAGCGGCGTCGTAGCCGCTGCGCACGAGCTCGCGTCCCATCCAGCGGAGCAGTTCGGGGTGCGAGTTTTTGGAGCGTTCCCAGTCCCACGGCTGGTCGACGAGGCCGCGGCCCATGAGCCTGGCCCAGATGCGGTTGGCCATGACCTGGGGGAACCGTTCGTTTTGAGGGGCAGTGATCAGAGCAGCGAGCCGGTCGCGCGTGTCCTCCGGATCCTGCGCGAGTTCGTTTGCGATTTTTTCATCGGCGAACTCCGGGAAGGGCCAGCGTGGTTCGACCGAGGCGCCGGGTTCGAGCGTGACTTCGATGAGCGGCTTGCGTCCGCCTTCGCGGAGCTTTGCCATGGAAACGCTGCTGGTCTGGGGCACCTTGACGGGCTTGGTGGTGAGCAGGGCGGCGAGGGCAAAGACCTGCTCCTGTTTGGCGGTGTGCGCCGGGGCGTCGTGGCAGCGGGCGCATTTGGTTTCCATTCCCAAAAACGCCGTGGTGACGATCGTGGCTTTGGCGGCCATGGGGACGTCATTTTGCGAGGCGATGCCGAAGCCTGCCGGCCCGCCCGCAGCGGAGCTGCCTTTGAGGCGCAGAAGCTCTGTCACCATCAGGTCAAGCGGCTTGCGGTCGATGAGCGACTCGTAGATCCACCAGCGGAACGGCCCGGAGTTGTTAAGCGTGGGGTTCAGGATGTTTGGGTTTTCAGCAAGGATATCCTGCCAGTAGCCCATGCCGTGGTCGGCGGCGCGGCGGTCTTGGAGCAGACGCTCAATGGTTTTGGCGCGCTTGTCCGCGGCGGGGTCGGCCGAGAACGCCGCGATTTCCTCCTGCGTGGGCGGGACGCCGACGGTGTCGAGCGTCACACGGCGCAGGAACGCGAGGTCGTCGTTGGGCGGGGTGAGCTGCGTCGGAAGAGTGCGGTAGTCGGGCCATGCCGCGCCTTCTTTGATCCACTGTTCGAGGAGCGCGACTTCGGCAGCAGGAAGGCGGTTTCCCTTGGGAGGCATCATATCGTCGGGATCGGTCGATTTGATGCGCGCAAGCAGGGGGCTCTTGGCGGCATCAGCCGGCGCGATCGACGCACCTTCGGTTTTGCCCCCCTTGAGCGCGCCGGCCCGGGAGTCGAGGTGCAGTCCTCCCTTGGGTTTGCCGCCCTGATGGCATTCGAGGCAGTTGGCTTCGAGGATAGGGAAGACTTTGGAGTAAAATTCGATGCCGCCGGTTTTAACCGACTTCATCTGGCCCTTATAAACGACGAGTTTCTCGGCGATGAAATGGTCGACCGGATTGTTCGCGGGGAAGCCTGCCGGGAGCGCTGGAACAGGCGTCTCCGGTGTGCCTGCGAGCCAGTCGCGCGCGGCCTGTCGGCGCTTTTGCCAATAGCTGCTTTGGAGCGAGCGCGCGGTGGCGCGGGCCTCGGTGTCGATCTGGTCGAGGCGGCTTTCCTCCTGCGCGGCGTAGGCCTCCCAGCCGGAGTGGTTGTAGGCCGGGGCGTCGGAGGCCGGGGAGAGCAACTGCCAGTCGGTCCGGCCCTCGGGAGAGATGGCGGCTATAGTCTCGCCGAGTTCGGGCCGGCGGCGCGCGCCTTTTTCATTGATCACGAATCCCACGATGGATTCGAGGACGACGCGGTGTTCGCCCCCTTTGGATTCGAACTCGGCCCACGCATCGCGGTTGCCCGGCGGAGCGAAACGGAAGTCGCCGCCGAGGTCCAGGAAGTTGTCCTGCTCTTTGACGGGTTTGTTGTCCGTGGCTCCGGGTGGGAAGGCAGTCTTGAGGACGAGCTTGTCGTCGATGAAAAGGGCGGCGGCGCCGCGGCCGCGCAGGAGGAGCCTGTGCTTGCCGGGGGGGAGCTTCACCTTTGCGAGGGCCCGCAGAAAGTAGGGGTTACCGCGCTCGGCGCGGACGCCGGTGTCGACGTATTTTTGCGGCACGCGCGTAAAGCCGAGCGCGCGGGCGGTGTAGGAGTCCGTCGCGGCGGGAGGCTTGTCCGGCCAGACGTTGCTGGTGGGTTTCCAGTCTTCGCAAAGTTCCACGAGGACTTTGCCTGCGGCCACGCCGGTCCAGTCGGCCTGCGGAGCCACCCGCTCGACCTCGGGGGGCTTTGGAGGCTTGGCGCCGCTGGGGCTGTCGTTGTTTGCGGGAGGCTCGACTTGCGCGATTTCCGAGGGCGCGGCCGGCGGGAGCGTGGTGGCGAAGCGGTCCGCCAGTTCCGAGGATGGCACGAGGGAGCGGTGGATGCGGACTTCGTCCAGCGCACCGCGGAAGCTGCTGGAGGCCGAGCCTCCCTGGGAGGAGCCGATCCAGACGGGCGCGTCGTCCACCACGGGTGTGTCGGTGGTCGCGCCGTCCATGTCCCAAGCGCCAGACACCTCCTTGCCGTCGATCCAGCCTGCGATGCTTTCCGGTTTGCCGAATGCGTAAAGCACCGCGACATGGTGCCAGCGGCCGTCGTTGGGAAAGCCCGTGGCGGTCGTCCAGCGGTGCCACTTCACCCCCTTGTCCGCGGGTGTGGCGAAGAGGAAGTTGAGGCTGGCGGTGTCGCGGAGGACGCGCAGGCGGAGGGCCCAGTTTTGGTTGCCCGGGGTGTCGGACTTTGGATCGGTGCGTCCCTTGCCGATGATGTAGGGGGTCTCGCCGCCGCGCAGTCCGTCGGGCTTCACCCATGCTTCGAGGGTGATCTGGTCGCCGTTTGTAAAGTCGAGGAAACTGGCGGCGCCGGGATCGTTGAGGGTCAGGTGTGCGCCTTTGCCGTCGAAGGTGGCGGCCTGGTTTTTTTCCTCAAACCGCGGGTAGTTTGGGCGGCGCGGGCCGGCTTGGTTGAGCTGGACATTGCCGGAGGAGGCGAGGTCAGGGCGGGCGCCGCCGTCGAAGGACCAGACTGGGGCCGCGTTCGCGGGTGCAAGGCTGGCGCAGGCTAGGAGGAGTGCGGAAAAGGGGAGGGAGCGCATCAGGGGTGGGGTGGGGCCGGGTGGAGGGCGCTCTGGCGGGACACACCCGGTGGGAAATGTAGTTCAGGGGAAAAGTGTCGGGAAGGTCAACCCAAGGTTTGAGCGCGATTTCTAAAACGTCTTATGCCCTGTTTTTTGAAGGAAGGTGAGAAAACCGGCGGAATCTTTGGCCTTGTTTGAGAGGCACAAAAAAACCGCGGGCCTTTTGGACCCGCGGTCTTTTTTTATGCAGCGCTTTGAAGCTTACGCCTTAGCCGGAGCGGCTGATTTGTGCGCTTCCTGCAGGCTGATCGGGCGGTAGCCGCCGATGGCCTTGAAATAGAACATCAGCAGAAGGTAGATCGCCGCCATGCTCAGCGGGATGAAGGAGTCAGCCTTCAGCGTGGCGCGGTCGCCGGCCTGGTTGGCCTTCACGATCGCCTTCTGGTCTTCAGAGGCTTTCTCCTCTTTGACGGCAGTCTTGGCTTCTTCGAGCTTCTTCCCATCGATGGCGTTGATCCCAGCGAGGAACAGGAACTTGGATTCCGTAGCCGACTTGGAGGACTCGTAGAGGGCGGCGTTCTCTGTCTTCAGTGCTTCGGAGGCGTAGCGGTCCTTGGAGTATCCAAGGCCGGGGCCGCCCAGAAGACCCGCGGAGAGCATCCCGATGCCCCCCATGATGGACATGGCGACGGCGCCGGAGCGGGGGAAGCGGTCGCCGACCACGGCGAGCATCGTGGGCCAGAAGAAGGTCTTTCCAAGGGCGTAGATGCCGAGGGCGACGAGGGCCACGGTGAAGGTCTGCATGCCGCTGGCGAGCGTGAGGCCGATGGTGGCCAGAACGGACGAGGTCAGCAACAGGCTGATGGGGGTGAAGCCCAGGCGGGTTTCAATGAAGTGGGCGCAGAAGCGCAGACCGAACATGATCGCCGAGGTCCAGATAAACAGGGCTTTTCCCTGGCCTGCGGTGAAGAGATTGCCGGTGATGCTTTCGATCCAGCCGTCGGTTCCGAGTTCGACCGCGCCGACGAGTGCGTGGGTGACGAACAGGACGAAGAGCAGGATGGAGCCGAAGGAGAAGCGGGTGATGAGACCGACCGCGACAACCAGAACGCCGCCGATGACGAGTCCGACGGTGGGGTTGCCGATCACGCCGCCGAGGAAGACGGAAACGAGGTAGCAGGCGACGAGGGCGCCGAGGATCCCGACGTCCTTGAACATTTCGCCGAGGCTGGCGCCTTTTTCGGCGGCTTCAGACTTCGGAAAGTGCTGGCCCATGAACATGACCGCGTAGGCGGCTGTCGGTACGAGGTAGAAGGCGAGCTGGCCCTTCCATCCAAGTCCCATCACCGTGCCGAGGATGTAGCTGGCGAAAGCGCCGACCACCATGCCGAGGGGCCAGGAGGCGTGAAGGATGTTGAGGTAGTGCATGCGCTTCTGGGGAAACACCGTGGCGACGAGCGGATTTGCCACGGCTTCGAGGGTTCCATTCGCGTAGGCGAAAATGAACATGCCCCAGTAGAGGAAAGTGTAGGCGTTCTCGGGAGTGCTTGCTCCAAAGGTCACCACAGCGGAGAGGATGTGGCCGAGCAGTGCGAGGGCGACGAGCTTGCCGTAGCCTAGTTTGTCGACGATCACGCCGCCGATGATGATTCCGAAGCAAAAGCCCGTGAATCCTGCGCCGCCGATGGCGCCGAGCTGGGTGGCGGTGAAGCCGTATTCCTTGGCCCAGAGGCCGAAGATCCCGCCGCGCAGGGCGAATCCGACGCCAGCCGCGAGGATGGCCATGAAGCCGGCCCACAGGAGCCTTTGTGCATTGGGAACAATGCCTTCGTTGTTGTTTTGACTACTCATTGTTGTGTTGTTTTGGGTTGAGGGGTGGAAATAAAGCACCGCGCTTGTTTGCCAGCCTCGCGGAGTGGAGCGGTCCGGGAATCAGGATTTGATTGGACCGGGTCTCTTCGAGGATGAATGAAGTGTGGCCGTGGTTCTGGGGGGTGGAGGTTGGGGGGAGCTTTGGAGATTTCACCCGATTTAAGGGGATCATCCCGAGCATTGAGAAGGGCACCAGTCCCGCGCGGGGGTGTCAACGCAGAAGTGAGGCCCCGCTAGAGTCGGGGCTCAGGCCGCGGATCGCGCAAGGCGGTGATTTTGGAACCGCTTTTCGAGCTCCACCAGCGCCGCATCCATGGCGTCGAGGTCAATGCTGTTGGCCTCGAAACGCGCCCCGATGCCGCGGGGGAAGGTCACGCAAAGCTCGCCTCCCAGATGCTCCTGAAAGTCTCGCAGTCCGCCGAACACAAGGCGCTCTCCCTTGGTATCCCGGAGGTTCAGCTCGCCAAACCACAGGGCGAAGCCGCTCTGGCGCAGGCCGGCGTCGATCCGCGCGAGTTCGTCCGAGGTGATCCAGCCCTTGCCGCAGGCGTAGATTGAGTCGAGCAGCACGCCAGTGGCCACGGCCTCGCCGTGCGACACTGCGAAGTCCGAAAGCAGCTCCAGCTTGTGGGCCGACCAGTGGCCGAAGTCCAGCGGCCGCGCTGTTCCGTACTCAAACGGGTCGCCGTTTGTGCGGATGTGGTCCAGATGCATCGCCGCGCAACGGGCGACGAGGTCCGTCATGGCGTCGAAGTCCCTTGCCGGATACAGCGGCGCCGCCTTGCAGAGGTCGTCGAAAAAGTTGCGGTCCCGGATGATGGCCACCTTGAAGGCCTCGGCGACGCCGCTCAGCCAGTCCCGGTCGGGTAGGGAACGCAGGAACTCGAAATCGTTTAGCACGGCGAAGGGCGGGGCGAAGGTGCCGAGGGCGTTCTTTCCCATGTAATTGACGGCGTTTTTCACGCCGACCCCCGCGTCGTTCTGCCCGAGCACCGTCGTCGGCACACGGATGAGGCGCAGTCCGCGGTGCACCAGCGCGGCCGCAAAACCGATGGCGTCGAGCACGGCGCCCCCGCCGATGGCCAGGACGTAGGACTGGCGGTCCATGCGCAGCTCGAGGAGCTGGCGCATGACGGACTCGGCGTAGCGCAGGTCGTTCTTGCACGCCTCGCCTCCCGGAACCGGCTGCACTTCGGCGGCGAGCTGCAGGGTGGCGCCGTGCGCTTCAAAATACGCGGCCACCCGCTGTTTAAGCGAGGGGTCGCGCTCCAGGATTCTCGAATCGGCGTAGACGATGGCGCGGTGCCTGCGTTTCTCCTGAAGGCGGGAAACTGTCTGCACAAGGACCGGGTTGGCCGGGTCGAAGAGATTCTGGGTAAAGGCGACCGGAAAGGCCCAGCTGACGTCGATTTGCTGGTGGTAGGTTGGGGCGGCTTCCATGGCGGGGAGTGGAGTAAACTGGGGGAGCGTGGGAAAAGACAATCCCCATTTGGAGGCTGTTCTTTGGAACCGGGCGCGGGAAGTTTTTTAAACCCGAAAACAGAAGTTCACGCGGAGACACGGAGCCGCGGAGGGGGATAAATAATTTTGATTTATTGGTTTATATGATTTTTCTCCG
>CANFTB010000038.1 GCA_947449735.1 Chthoniobacteraceae bacterium
CCCCAGACACGCCCCAGACACGCCCCAGACACGCCCCAGACACGCCCCAGACACGCCCCAGACACGCCCCAGACACGCCCCAGACACGCCACCTTCTCTAGAGCTTGGATGCCGTTCAGCCATCCCGGCGCTCGCCCGCTCCCCGACACAAAACCCTCGTTGGAGCTCTGCGCACCAATGATACGCTGCACGAATTGCCCTCCACCACGCCTCTCCCGCCAGTATTGGCTCAAGTAGCACAAAACCACCGCGTACCTCCCAGATCACATGCTCAGACGCTCCCTTGAATTCAGCTTTCCCCCTTTTCCCGGTGGTTGGAACACCGCATCAATCACCCAAGGTCAGTCGTTAAGTTTGTTCTCGATTCATCGCCCCCTTTTTTTTCCCCTCGAACCTCCAATAAAGCCCGCCCTCCAGACGAACCTCCCCTAAATCTTCGCATTCCCTCCAATCCAGACTTCCCAACCCCAAACTGAGCGCATTTTCTAAATGCAAGTGGCTTCAAAGCCCCTAAAGTGCACCGCGATTTGTCAAAAGCGCCTCCAGTCAACCAGCCCGCCCCTCATGCAGACTCCCCTTAGCCATCTCCATTTTATCGGTATCTGCGGCACCGCCATGGGCGCCGTCGCCGCCGCCCTCCGCGCCCAGGGCTTCACCGTCACAGGATCTGACGCGAACGTCTACCCACCCATGAGCACATTTTTGGAGGAGCGCGGCATCTCCATCGCCTCGGGCTTCCGTCCGGAAAACATCCCGGCCGCCGCGGACCTCATCGTCGTCGGAAACGCCATCTCCCGCGGCAACCCCGAGCTCGAAGCCGTCCTGAACCGGCGCCTCCGCTATATCTCCCTCCCAGAAGCCCTCAGACAGTTTTTCCTCAGCGGCCGCAGAAACGCCGTCGTGGCCGGCACCCACGGCAAAACCACCACCTCCTCCCTCCTCACCTGGATCCTCCAGTCCGCAGGACTCGCCCCCGCGTACCTGATCGGCGGCATCGCCCACAACCTCGGCCAGGGTTGTTCGCTGCATGAAAGCACCCACGTCGTCCTCGAGGGGGATGAATACGACACCGCTTTTTTCGACAAACGCTCCAAATTCCTCCACTACCTGCCCGAGGTTGTTTTGATCAACAACCTGGAATTCGACCACGCGGACATCTTCACCGACCTGAAGGAAATCCAGACCAGCTTCAGGCGCCTCGTCCAGCTCGTGCCGGAAAACGGCGCAGTCTTCGTCAACGCAGACGTCCCCGCCGCACTCGAGGTCACCACCGCTTCCCGCGCCCCCGTCTTCTCCGTTGGATTTTCTGAACATGCCACGCATCGGATCCTCAACACCCGCTACGGAAGCGGCGCTGAGTTTACGCTTGTTAAAAACACGTTTCAGATCCAGATCCCGGGCGAGTTCAATGTGCGCAACGCCGCCATGGCCGTCGCCGCCGCCGAGTTCTACGGCGTGCCCATCCCCGCCATCCAGGCCGCCCTAGCCTCCTTCGAAGGCGTCCGCCGCCGACAGGAAGTCTGCGGCACAGTCAAGGGCATCACAGTCATTGACGACTTCGGCCACCATCCCACCGCCCTCCAGCAGACCATCCAGGCCCTGCGCCACCAGTACCCCGGCCGCAAAATCTGGGCCGTCTTCGAGCCCCGATCCAACACTACCCGCAGGGCCGTTTTCCAAGACTCCCTGCCCGAAGCCCTCGCGGAGGCGGACGCCGTCATCCTTTCCAAAGTCGCCCGCCTGGAACAACTGCCTGAAGACAACCGTCTCGACCCGGCGAAGGTCGTAGAGACCATCGCGGCGAAGGGCAGGCCCGCGTTTTACGAGGATGGCGTTCCGCAGATCCTCGAACGCCTGAAAGCCCTTGCCAAAGAGGGCGACGTGATCGCGGTGTTCTCAAACGGCGGTTTTGACAACATCCACAAGCGTCTTTTGGAGACGCTAGCGGACTGACAGCAGTCGGACTGCCGGAAGGAGTGAGCAGGCCGATGCCGGCGATGACAGAACCTGCCAGGCGATGAAGCCTGCCGAGCGACGGCAGCAGAATTGTTGATTTCGGGAAAACCTTTTGCATGCCGGGTTCCGTAGCGAGCGGACACAGGGAGTTTCCCCGTCAGGGGCTGTAGCAGGGTGAGGAGAGGATGGAGATCCGTCCCAGAGGCGGCCGGAACCGCACCGCCCAATGCACGGCTCATGCGGGCCCCCGCGCGCCATGGCTACGCTACAAAAACCCGCATCCACAGACCACCCTTCCGCCAACCAGCCGCCTCGGACAATTCCGCCCGCGAAAAGCCTCACCGCCACCGAGGCCGTGGCCTCGGTTGCAGGCACCTCTCCGGCTCTGCCACCGGCAGGGCGTATCCGATGGTTCGAAAGCCTCTGCATGGCGGATCTTTCCTCAGTGGGCGGAAAGAACGCCTCGCTTGGGGAACTCACCCGGGCAGCAAAGGAACTGGGCATCCGGGTGCCCAGAGGGTTCGCCATTCCGACGGCCGCGTTCCGGTGGTATCTGGAGCAAAGCGGCCTGACCCTTCTGGTTGAAACCACCCTCAGAGGTCTGGTTCGGGACCTCAAAACCGTCGACTTGCAAACCCTGAAAAACGCGGGTGCCGTGCTCAGGGATGCCGTGCTGGGACATCCCCTCCCCCCCGCCCTCTCTGCGGAAATCTGCGAAGCCTACCGTGTGATGCAGGCCGGTGCCGCGAGTTCGGGGGGCGCCGGCAGAGGCCCCCTCAGCGTTGCCGTTCGTAGCAGCGCGACCGCGGAAGATCTTCCGGACGCGAGTTTTGCCGGCGCACAGGAAACATTCCTCAACGTCACCGGCGAGGCGTCCCTACTGCAGGCCTGCCACCGTTGTTTTGCATCCCTGTACACGGACCGCGCCATTCACTACCGCTTCGAACACGGCTTTGGAGACAAGGAGGTCGCTCTGTCCGTGGGGGTGCAGGAGATGGTGGATGTGAGCGAAGGAGCCTCCGGCGTCCTGTTCACGCTGGACACCGAAACGGGGTTCAGGGACATCGTGCTCGTCAATGCGGTCCACGGACTTGGCGAACCCCTGGTGCAGGGCAGTGTCACGCCGGATGAATACGTGGTTTTCAAGCCGACCCTAAACACAGCCCCGTGCGCGGTACTCCACCGCACGGCGGGCAGCCGCGAAGTGCGTTCAGTCGCTGCCGCAGGGGGCGGCGTTCGGGAGGAGGCGGTGCCCGCAGCGCTCCGAAACAGGCCCGTTCTGGACGACGCCACGCTGCTCAAGCTGGCCCGGTGGGGATGCGGGATTGAAGCTCACTACAGCAGGCTCAGGGGAGCGCCCACCCCGATGGACATCGAGTGGGCATGGGAGGGGAACGGGCGCGACCCCGCCATCCTGCAGGCCAGGCCGGAAACTGTCCACGCGCGGCACAATTCGCTCGAGGAGCAGCGCTTCGTACTGGACTGCACCGGACGCGTCCTGGTCCAGGGGGTGAGCATCGGCACCAAAATCGCGGTAGGGCGCGTGCGCATCCTTGAGAGTCCCTCGGACATGGGGGCCTTCTGCAAGGGGGACATTCTGGTCGCGGAACGCACCGATCCAGACTGGGAACCCGTGATGAAAATGGCTTCCGGAATCGTCACGGAACGTGGGGGGCGCACATGTCACGCCGCGATCGTCAGCCGTGAATTGGGGGTCCCCGCGATCGTAGGCGCCCGGGACGCAACCCGCCGGCTGGCTGACACGCAGAGTGTGACGATCAGCTGCGCCGACGGGGAGTGCGGCACCGTCTACGACGGCATCCTGAAGTTTCACACGGAAAACATACCCGTCTTCAGCGGGAAGGAACTGCAAACCCAGCTCTGCCTAAATGTGTCTAACCCGGCGACCGCCTTCCGCCTGGCCCCCCTGCCCTCCGACGGCGTCGGGCTGATCCGGGAGGAGTTCCTGCTCGCCGGCGAAATCGGGATCCACCCGATGGCACTCATCAACCACCGGAAACTTCCGCAGGCGCTTCGGCACCAGATCGACGCCCTCACCTCGGGATACCCCGACAAAGAGGACTTCTTCATCACCAAACTTTCCGAGGGAATTGGACAGATCGCCGCGGCATTTTATCCCAGGCCGGCGCTTTTGCGCTTCAGCGACCTGAAGTCCAACGAGTACGCCCACCTCCTGGGGGGCGAGACGTACGAACCCACGGAGGAAAACCCCATGCTGGGGTTCCGCGGAGCGAGCCGCTACTGCCATCCCGATTTCAGAGCCGCTTTCGCCCTGGAATGCGCGGCGGTGCGTAGGGTGAGGGAGGGCATGGGCCTCAGAAACCTGCGCGTGATGATCCCGTTCTGCCGGACGCCGGACGAGGCGCGGCGGGTGCTCCAGGAGATGGCTGGAAACGGACTGGAGCGAGGAAAGCACGGGCTGGAGGTCTGGATGATGTGCGAGATTCCGAGCAACGTGATCCTCGCCCGCGACTTCTGCGAACTCTTCGACGGCTTCTCCATCGGGTCCAACGACCTCACCCAGCTCACGCTAGGGGTCGACCGAGACTCGAGCCGCCTGGCTTCCCTATTCGACGAGCGCAACCCGGCAGTCGAAAGAACCATCTCCCAGTTTCTCAAAACCGCCCGGAGCGCGGGCCGTCCGGTGAGCATCTGCGGGCAGGCCCCGAGCGACTACCCGGATTTTGCGAGGTTTCTCGTCCGAGAAGGCATCAACAGTATCTCACTCGAGCCCGACGCCCTCCTCAAAGTGCGGGAGGTGGTGGCCAAAGCAGAAGCCGAAATGGGGCGGTGAAAAACAAACGCGGCCGCCTCGCTCAGAGAACCACCGCCGGACCGAAGCCAAGCCTTGCGAGCAATCACCAAGCGGAAGCTGCCAACGCCAGCATTGCCTCGCTAGAGGCGGTTCCAGTAGTGCCCAACTGATGCACGGTGACGGAAGCCGCGAGCATCGAGAGCGCCATGGCCTCCTCAATCGCCGCACCGGCAGCCAGAGCGGCTGAAAGCGCAGCCGTCACAGAGTCGCCGGCGCCCACGACGTCGATGGGACCGCGCACCGGAAGGGACGGAACCCAGCAGGGTGCGGCGCCCGGAGCGCAGCCGAGAATGCCTTCGTCGGCGAGCGTCACAAAGGCGGCGCGGCCGCTGGCGGCAGAAACGGAGGCGACCGCGGCCTTCAGAGCGGACACCGGTGGCTCGCCACCGAGCGCCTTAAGAGAGCACAACTCGGCGCGGTTCATCTTGAAGATCATCGGAGGGAAGCTCGAAAAGCCGCTGCGCGAATCCGCGACTACAGGCGCCGAACCGGAGATTCGGGAAAGCGCGGCAAGAACCTCCTCGGTGACAACGCCCGTTCCAGGAACGTCCACCTGGTTCATCACGGCCACGGCGTCAACAGCCCCGGCCAGAGAATGCACAAACGCGGCGACGCGGCGGGAAACGACGTCGGGGGTGGGGGTCCAGTTTTTCGAATCCAGTCGGTTCAATTCCCTTGGAAGCTGGTCGGGAGCCAGCAACAAAGGTTTGCAGTAGGTGAAGGTCCGCCGCTCCGGGCTACGCACAAAACAACTCATGTCCACGCACGACACCGAGGCAAGGGCGCGCTCCAGCTCAAACCCCTCCCCGTCGTCCCCGCAAAAACCAACGGGAACCACGGTTCCTACGCCCATCGCAGCCAGATTGTTGAGGACGGTCCCCGCCGCCCCAGGCTGGGAGCGCACCCGGTCGACCTTGTAGACGGGCAGGCCCGTTTCGATGGAGATTTCGCGGTGTGCCGCATCGATTTCAAGGTAGCGGTCGAGGCAGAAGTCGCCGACGACCGCGATGCGCAGGCTGGAAAATGAATACAACAGTTCCTGGGTGCGGCTGGAATTCATAAGAAACGCATGGGAGGGCTAAAAGCGACGGTGGCTGCGGATGAAAAACCGGCAGCCCGGAAGGGAGCTCATCCTTGTCGTCATGCTGAGGCAGGTCGATTGGGAGGTTCAATGTTCCGCCAGTGCTCGGTGCAGGTGATGGATGAACGCGGCATTGTCGCACTGGAGGTAGTGCATCGGGGCCCCCATGCGGGAGAAACTCTTGCAAAAACGCAGGTAGTAGGCGGCGTTAGTCTTCGGGGGCTCCCCCTGGGACCAGTCCCAGCCTCCGCCATCCTGCAGGTCCACCACGTAGATAGAGTGCCCGGAGACGGCCGGCCTCCCCTCCTGCAGGCGGAGGTTGTTCACGCAACTCAAACTCTTTTCAAACACCTGCGGGCCCATGATCGCCGACCCCACGGACAAAACGACGCCCCCCTCGAGGTTCGCCACGGAACCCCCAAACAACTTGAAATCCCAATCTCCACCGCGTCCGAGAACGCCGCCGTTGAAGACGGGATGGTTGGCAACGATGTCGTAGCCGATTCCCGGGTGCACAGTAAGCGGCACGCCGTGTCTCCAGGCGGCCGCCAAGATCGAGGCCTCCTTCCAGCGGTGGAAGACCTCCATACGCCCGCCCTCCAGGCCCCGCTCCAGCATGAGATGCAACAAATCAGCACGGGCCGGGGTGAGCCGGTTCTCGGGCGCGGACACTATCAGTTCACGAAGCTCACCGGGCGAAGGGAGGGCGGCGCCGTCCGCCGCGATAAACCTTCCAAGCGAACGGCCATAGCCGAGGCCATCCAGGGCGCCGGCCATGAGAGCCAGGTGCAGGTAAAAACCGGTTTCCTCCCAGCAACCGAATGTTCCTGTCGCCACATTCGCCTCGACCCCTTCGGTGCTGGCTCCCAACCACGAATATTCCCAGTCATGGATCGTCCCCGCGCCGTTTGTCGCCAGATGCGTCACCCACCCGTCGCCCATCAACCGCTCCAAAATCGGAGCCGCTCCGTTCCGAAGCAAATGCGCTCCATATAGCAACATGACACTGGCGCCCCTGGATTTCGCCTCCCTGACGGCCCGCGCAGCCCCCGCAATCTGGGAAAGCACGCTTCCGGAAAGAGGAGCAGGCTCAGACTCGGGCTGAAGCAGGATCTCCTCGCACCGGGTCAGGCTTTTGCGAAGAGACAGGGGCTCAGTTTTAAGCCGCGCCAGATCCAGAGGTTGGATGGAAAACTTGTTCATTTATTGATTGAATTCAAACTCCCGCGCTCATCGCCTTGCGCCCATCATCCAATCAACGGGGCGGCCCACTCGGCGACCCCGTTGAAATCAGGCACCGCAACATCAGCGCCGGCCCCAAGAAGCTGCTCCCTCTTTCGAGGATCGCACACTCCGGATCCGTTCACAGCCTCGTCGGTGCAAACCGCCACCGCGGCCCCGCCGAGGCGCTTCGCCTCTGCGATCTCCACCGGCCCGTCTCCAAAGGCCAGCAACCGACAGCCATCAACGCCATCCTCCTCCAGAATCCGTTCAAAAACCGCCCTCTTCGTGAATCCAGACGGATCCAGAGGACTCCCAAAAATGCGCCCTTCAAAAAAATGCGCCAAGCCTAGGAGCTCGGCTTCCTCCCTCACCCTGTGCTCAACCGTGGAGCTCAGAATATACAGGCGCGCACCGCCCTCCTTCAACGCCCCGAGCAGCGCCCTTGCACCGGCGACCACATAAGCGTCACCCGGCACCGCTCCGCTCTGGATGTTTCTGCTGCGTTCGAGGATGTGGCCGTCGAGCGTGCGCTGGAACTCCTGCCTCATGAGCTCCGGATCGAGCCCAGCACGGCCGAGAGAAGCGGCGTATTCCGAAAACCTGCGCATCTGCATGATGGTGGGCATTCCATTCAAGCCCATGATGATTCCAAAAAGATCATCGCGAATCCCGGGCGACGTTGCATCCACGCCCTCAGGAAGATGGGAGGCGAACACCCCGAACATCATCTCCGGCCAGCCGTGGCGAAGCCACGAAAGCGTTCCATCAAAGTCAAACACCACGTGGGAGAAGCGCTTTTGCAGCAGGTGTGAAACACCCGGACGGCCGGCGGGCAATGTGGAAATTTCAGAGTTCATGAAGGGGTAAAATTTTTGACCGACAAAAGAGTACCCCGCCCGCTCCATCATTCGACGACAAATAACCCCCAAAAATGCGACACCTCACTCAACAGACGGACCTCCACCAAGACGGCGTCGGTAGGCGGCCGGCGACATGCCCGTTCGCCGCCTGAAATGCTGGGTGAACAGATTTTGATCGGCAAATCCGCTCGCCTCAGCAACCTGCGCAACAGAAATCCCCCTGTTCTCGAGGAGACGCGTCGCCGCCAGCACCCGCGTCTTGATTAAAAACTCTTGGGGCGTCAGCCCGAACGCCGACTGGAATCGACGCTGCAACTGCCGGATGGATTGACCGCAGGCCTGCGCCACCTCCTCGATCCGGAGTGCTTTTGCATAATCCCGCCGGATCACCTCGACGGCCTTGGCAACCGTCTGAAACACAGGCAGGAGGCGCTCCGCCTCCTCCGGTTCCCTCAGAATTCCCGCCACCCCGACACACTCCCCCGCGGAATCGCGCACCGGCACCTTGGTCACAAGGTGCCAGTCCGGCAACCCCTGCAGATCCCACCACAACTCCATGCGCTCCAACTTCTCAGCGCCCCCCGAGAGAAGCATCCTATCGTCGCTCACATAGGCATCCGCCATGCTGCCCGGGTTGATGTCGTGATCCTTGTACCCCAGTATCTCGAGCTCGCTCGCCATTCCATAACGTTCCAGAAGCCACTTACTGGCAAACAGAAGGCGGCCATCACGGTCCTTGGCGAAAAACGCCACCCCAGGAATACTGTCAAACAGTTGAAGAAAATGACCTGAAGGCGCCAGCTTCGAAAGCCAGTCGGCTCTGTAACTCAACCAGCGCTCCAGTTCACGCGCGTCGCGTACGGAACGACGCAGCGGCCTCAGCACAGACGACTTTTGCATAAGAACGGCCGGCACCATCCGCCGTCCGTCCAGCTGGGTCAATCAAATGCGGAAAGTTACTCAGACTTCGCTCCAGGCTTTCTACCGCCGCCCTTCGGGCCACCACCACCAGCGCCCCCTGGAGGGCCATCCTTGCGATGCTGCTTCAGATGCTCTTCAAACTTCTTTTTCTGCTCCGGAGTCAGCTCGGCCATAATGGCGTCCGCGCCAGCCTTTCTAATCTCACGGACCTTCTCCTTCTTTTGCTCCTCGCTTAAGGAGGTGTCGTCGTGAAGGGCCTTTCCCTTGGCAGCATTCGCCTCCATCGCCGGCTTGATCTTCGCGACCTGGGCCTCACTCAAACCCAAGTCCGCCTTCATCCTGGTCAGCCGTTCCTCAGGAGACGGAGGATGATCGGACTTTTGACCAGAAGCGGAAACGTTAAGAGCCAAACCGAGGCTCAGAGCGAGAAGGGACAAATTAAGAGTCTTCATAGGAGGAACTAAAACGAGACAACCACATTTGCAAACTGGACCACTACCAAGTCTCAGCATCGCTAATCCATGTAATGCACATGTGGATCCGGGGTAAATCTTTTGTAAACGCAACCTCCTTGCGCCGCCCTTCGTTACTTGCGGCTTGCCGCAACCGCGCTTTCACGAACAACCTTTCACAGATGCGAACAAACGTCCTCGGCCTCCCCCTGCAATGCTGCTGCACAAGTCCGCTCACGGGTTTTTACCGGGACGGGTTCTGCCGCACCGGCGCGGAAGATTCAGGACTACACACCGTTTGCGCAGTCGTCACGGACGAGTTTCTGCAATTCTCGAAGTCACGGGGAAACGACCTCTCCACCCCCCGCCCCGAATACGCATTTCCAGGTCTCAAAAATGACGACCGCTGGTGTCTTTGCGTGGAACGCTGGAAGGAAGCGTTGGACGCCGGATGCGCGCCGAAAGTCATTCTCGAAGCCTGCCATCTCTCTGCACTGGAGTTCGTCGACGTCGAGGACCTTAAGTCCCACGAATTTACACCTTAAGCCCTGCAACAGGGAGCACGCCCCCGCAGCATGCTGCCCCGCAAGGCCCCACTCCGGCGCTTCCGGAGAAGCATCATCCCGAAAGGGTAGTCTGCCGAGATCAGGTCACTTTACCGGCGCGATGTATCCGCGCACCGTCTCGCTAATCACCCTGTAGCCATCAGCATTCGGATGCACGCGGTCTGGAACCATCTCCGCGCGGCCCTCCAAAGCCTTGTAGAGGTCTATCACCCCAAGGCCTTTCTCCGAGGCAACCTCCCTCAACAACGGAATGACTCCGGTGCGGATCACTTCATCGGTGATTCCGAAATTGTCAGGAAATGCGGGCACCGGCAGGCACACGAAAATCTTCGCATCCGCATTCACTGCACGAATGGAGTCCACCAGCGAGACCGCACTCGGCTTGAACTCCGAGCGCTTTACCCAGTTGTGGGGCTTTGTATCGTTGGTTCCCAGCTTGATCACATAGATATCCGCCTTCATCGCGATCATCGCCTGATATTGGGGCTGGAGATGATAGGGCTTGTCTCCGCTTCGGAGCATCGTTGAACCGCTGTTCCCGAAGTTTCCCACCTCGTATCCATCCCCAAGAAGATCAGCTAGTTGTTTGGGATAGGACTTGTCTCCTGACGCTCCCACGCCTTGCGTGATGCTGTCGCCGACACAGGCCACCTTCACCTTGGGCGGAGCGCCATAAATACTGCCAACGGCCACCACTGACAGGCACGAGAGAGTCAAAAACCAGTTCATTCAAACAGATCACAACCGATTGCACCGGGATGCAATACAGCAAACACCGGTTTAAATTTTCGCCAAAACATGCCCCTCGTTCTGGTCGATCCGCTCGGGCCGTCCCTTGTGTGAATAGATCAACTTCGTGTGGTCCAGTCCGAGCAGGTGCAGAATGCTCGAATGCAAGTCATGAACATGCAGACGGTCCTCGACCGCGTAAAGCCCCAGCTCGTCGGTTGAACCGATCGTCCGGCCGCCCGGAACCCCGCCACCCGCCATCCACATCGTGAACCCCGTTGGATTGTGATCCCGTCCATCACCCGCCTCACTCATCGGGGTCCGGCCAAACTCTCCCCCCCAGATCACGAGCGTCTCCTCAAGAAGCCCCCTCGCCTTTAAATCACTCAAAAGACCCGCGATCGGCTTGTCCACGGATTGGCACAACTTGCCGTGCGCCTTCTCGATCCCCGCATGGCTGTCCCACTTGCTGCCCGCGCCGCTGTACAGCTGAACAAAGCGCACGCCGTTCTCAATCAAACGCCTGGCAAGGAGACAGTTGCGCCCGAAAACGGCGGTCTCCTCCCGGTCCATCCCGTACAAGCTTCTCGTCGCCTCGCTCTCCTTGCTCAAATCAACTGCTTGGGGAGCCTCCGCCTGCATCCGGTACGCGAGCTCGTAGCCGCGGATGCGTGCCTCCAACTCGGTGTTTTCAGTCCGGGTTGAGTCAAACTCGCTGTTGATCGCACCAAGCAAGTCGAGCTTCTCGCGCTGGCGCTGGGCCGAAACACCCTTGGGATTGTCGAGATGCTTGATCGGCACACCCTCGCCGTTGAACTCCACACCCTGGTAGGTGGCGGGCATGAAACCGGCCCCCCAATTCCTCACTCCGTTCACCACGGTGCCTTCACTGTCCTTGATGACGACAAACGCAGGAAGGTTTTCATTCTCGGTTCCGAGTCCGTAGCTCACCCACGATCCAAGAGAGGGACGGCCGCCAAAAACAGATCCCGTGTTCATCGAGCAAACTCCTCCCGCGTGGTTGATTCCGCTCGATGCGCAGGAGCGGATCACGGCGAGGTCATCCGCGTGCGCCGCCACGTGCTCAAACCAATCGGAGATCCAGAGGCCGCTTTGACCGCGCTGCTTCCAGGTGCGCTTGCATTCAAGAAGGGGTGAGTTCGCCTCTCCCATTGCGGTGATCGGTCTTTTAAAACTTTCCGGAAGCCGCTGCCCGGCCAGTTCATTCAGCAAGGGCTTGTAGTCAAAGGTATCCAGATGACTGGGCCCGCCCTCCATGAACAAAAAGATGACATTCTTGGCGCGCGGCTTGTGCTGGGGGATCTTGAATGAAGATCCGCTGCCCGCTCCAGCGGATGCCAGAAGCGGCTGCTGCATCAGAGCCGACAGCGCCACGGCGCCAAAACCACAACCGGCGTTTTGCAGGAACTCCCGCCGGGAGGAGGGCTGGTCGAATCGTTGACAGGACATGGAGTGTTAAGCAGGTTAATGAAGGTATAGAAACTCGTTGCTGTTCAGAAGCACCTGGCAGATGTCGTTCATCGCCTGACGGAAAGCGTCGCCGCCCTCGGCGCCCTTGCCATCCCCATTCCACTCCCATCCTGCCCCCTCCCCGGCGGTGGCAATCCATTGCACAGGACCCGCTTTCCAGGCTCGAAAATCCGCGGAAACATCGGCCTCGGCGATATCGCCTGGAACCACTCGCAGCGCTTCGATCAATCCGTCCCAAAGCTGGTTGGTCGTCCGTTTGCCGAGCCCGCCCAAAGTCAGCCCCGAAACACCGGCCCCTAACTTCGAACGGATCGCATGCGGAACCTCCGCCTTTTGAATTTCCTCGGATGGGTCATCCAAGTCTCTCACGCTGAACCGCACACACCTCTCCGAACAGGACACGACAGCCACTACGTGATGCCGGTGTCCCGGAACGATCCTCAGATTCGAGGCCACAATCTCAAACCCGATGTTTGAATTTTCATCCTCGCCGACCAGTTGCATGATCAAGTTGCGCGGCTTGAAGCGCGACTTCTCACCGGTCACACCAAGACTCCAACCAAACGCCTCGATGCTGTCCTTCCCCCCGCTCCAGCGCGAGGCGATGGTCCGCACGCCGGCGGCAGCATCCACGGAATCAAGCCGCAGCACGGCCTCAACCGTAAAATCGTCACCCTCCTTCGGCGCGTTATTTGCAAGCAAACGCTCGTGCTCGGTCTTCTCGTGAAAGGCTCCCGCCTCCGACGAACGCTCCACGGGAGATGGCTCCCTCCAGCCTGAGCCCGCCAGACGCTTGTCAAGAAAAGCCGCCGCGTTGGAGCGCTCGCCCGCTGTGGGCGGCCTCCCCAACACCGCGTTCCAGGCCTCGTCAACGGACTTCACCCGAGAGGCTACCTTGCGCGCGCGGTTCAAGGGCCAGTCGCCGTTGAGTAAAAACAAGGCCTGCGTCGGGGTCGTCGTGCTCTGGCGCTCGGAGGTGCTCGAAAAACCAGCAGGCGCATCAAGGCTCCTCAGCAGCTCGTTCTGACTGTTCCGCTTCTTGATTGTGTAAACGGACCGTCTCAAAAGATTTCCGTCCACGGCAGGACCGCCGGCCGTGAAATCCAGTTCGCCGCTCGTAAACAACATGGCGTCCCTCACCTGCTCGGCATCGAGGCGGCGCGGGCTGAATCGCCACAGATACTTGTTGCCCGGATCAGACTTCAGCGCGGGATCATCAGCGCTCGTCCGAGACGTTTGCTGGTAGGTAGCGGACATTAAAATTGCTTTATGGAGCTTCTTTAAGCTCCAGCCGTCCGCGACAAAACGGCGTGCCAGCCAGTCCAGCAACTCAGGATGCGAGGGCGGTTCCCCAAGCTTGCCAAAGTCGCTGGAAGTCGCCACGAGCCCGCGGCCGAAATGATACTGCCAGACCCTGTTCACAATCACACGCGTTGAGAGTTGGTTGTCCGGCCGGGTGATCCAGTTTGCAAGCGCAGTCCTTCTGCCGGTAGAATTTCCGACCGGCGGGATCGCGGGATCACCGGGCTCCAGAAGCGTTAAAAAACCGGGCGCGACCTCCTGCTCGCCCTTCCGGGTCTTGAAGCGCGTTGGGGGCGCCTGAGGGCCCACATCCGTCGCCACAAACGCCTCCATCAACGGGCCGGGCTTGAGATGCTCGTGCTTCTTGAGCTCCTCGGAAAGCTCCGCGTACCTTGCCTTGTCGGCATCCGATTTAAGGCTCTTCACCGGATCAAAGGTCCGTCGGGCGCGGGTCAACTGCCTCATGCACAGATTGGAAAGCTGGCGCTCCAGCGGGTCGCGCTCAACCTCCTCCTTTCGCATCATCACTTGGAACTCGTCGTTAAAACGCCGCGTGGCGCGAGCCACGCTCTTCCCGATCATCGGCTCCAGCAATGCGTCCAACTTCGCCCTCACATCCGCCGTCGCAGCCTCCCATTCGGCCTGTTTGCGGGCGTGCTCCTCCTTCTCGGAATCCGTTGCGAGCTTTAGGTCATCCCTCCACTGCACCGGAGCAAAGAACGCCCGGAGGCGGAAGTAGTCCTTTTGCAAGATCGGGTCGAATTTGTGGTTGTGACACCGGGCGCACCCGAAGCTGAGCCCGAGAAACAGCTCGCCCGTGGTATCTGTGATGTCGGTAAGGATGATGTCCCACTGGCTGCGCACGTCCACCTGGTTCCACTCATAGATGGGATTCCGGAGGTAGGAGGTTGCGATGAGCACGTTGGGGTTTCCGGGCTCGATCTCGTCGCCGGCCAGCTGCTCTCGCACGAAGCGGTCGTATGGCTTGTCGGCGTTGAGACTCTCAATAACCCAGTCGCGATACGGCCAGACTGCGGGCCTGTATTCGTCGGCGTTGTAGCCGTCGCTCTCGGCATACCGCACGAGATCGATCCAGTGCTGCGCCCAGCGCTCCCCGTAACGAGGGCTGGCCAGCAGCTCGTCCACAAACCGCTCGTAGCTAGCCGGGCTTTGCTCCCCTGCGAACGCCTGCAACTGCGCCTCGGTGGGGGGCAGTCCGTGGAGATCGAACGTCAGGCGGCGCAACAGCTCGTGCGTGTCCGCCCTTCTCGATGGCTTAAACCCGAGCTCGGCGTGCTTCGCCGCCACAAACCTGTCGATGTTCGTCAGGGCCCACTCACCTTGCGCTTTCGGCGGCAGGGGGTTCGAGAGGGGTTGAAAACACCAGAAATTGCGCTGCTCCGGAGTGAATCCCCCCTCCATCATCACAACCTTGGATGCGTTTGACTCCGGCCACGGCGCCCCCAGCTTCACCCACTTCTCGAGCACCGCCACCTCCTTTTCGGGCAGCTTCTCCTTCGGTGGCATCTGGAAGTCCTGCTTGCCGTATCGCACTGCCTCGATCAGGGGAGACTCCTCCGGCTTGCCTGGCACAAGCGCCGGACCGGTGTCACCGCCCGTCTTCAAAAAGGCCAACTGGTCCACACGCAGGCCGCCCTTCTGCTTCTTCTCGCCATGACACTCAAAGCAACGATTGGCCAAAATGGGCCGGACCTCGTTCTCAAAAAAGGTCGACGCCGCGCGACCGGCGTCTTCACCAGCCCCGTAATGCGGGACGGCGGACACTAGCAATAACAAAAAGGGGGCGAGCGTCTTCATGGCCGGGGGTGCAGCTTGAGTCTGAGGGTGGGAGGACGGACGCTTGGATGCTCCTTTGAAGCGAACCCGTGCGCAAGTCCGTTTGGGTCCATTTCCCCGGTTTCACGCACGATCACAAAACTAACCAGCCCGTTGGTGTCCTGACGCACAAACTCGGCCAGCGCGCCGCCTTCAATCACAATGTTTATGAACGCAGAACCGCAACGCGTCCGCCTTGCGGTCCAGTGCGTCGGACTGCCGGTCGATCTCCGCCGCGATCGCCTCAATGAAGTCATCCTCCACGGACACACCTTCGTGCTTGCGGGCCGCGCGGCGATGGTTGAGCACCTGGTGTGTTGCAACCGTCCGCACCCACGCACGAAAATTGGTGCCTTGCTCGAATTTTGGAAACTGCTTCCAGAGAGTCACCTTCACCTCCTGAAGAATGTCATCTGCGTCGTGGCTGCGAGCCACAAGGCTGTAAACATAGGTCGCCAGCCAGCGCTCGTGCTGGGCAAGCAGACGAAGGTAGGGCTCAGGGTCGGGCTGTGTTTCCAGGGGGGGCAAAGCCATTCTTAAGAGACTAAGGTTCGAAAACCGCGGGATTGGACACGATTTTTTAAAGTTTTTGGCATCGGCCGGCACTTACCACCCGCCAACACTCTGGCGAAGGATGTTGGGACACGCAGCTGCCTGACCTCAGAACCGGAGCACCCCGGCGCCCAAGGCAGGTTTGACATGGCACGCTCCCCGTGGAGCATTAAACATTTACGGACGGCCAGAACCTTAACCCAGAATTTTCGCGTGGAGATCAAGCAAGCACTCATTACAGCGGCAGGACACTCCCAGCGCCGCCTCCCCCTGCAGACGCTAGTCGACAGGGACGGCTCGGCGAAGACCGCCCTTCAAATTCTGATCGAAGAGATCCTACAGGCTGGAATTGAAAGGATTGTCGTCGTCGTCGCCCCCGGCGAGGTGGCCGCCTTCACCCATGCCGCCGGAGTCTACGCCCCTAGGCTCGCCTTCGTGGAACAGAAGGAACCGCTCGGCTACGGCCACGCCGTATGGAGTGCGCGCCCGGCACTTTCCGGGGCCCCCTTCCTGCTCATGGTGGGCGACCATCTTTATGTGAGCGGCCGCCCGGAGCGCTGCGCACAGCAACTTGCCGCCGTTGCAAAGGCTGAAAACTGCGCGGTGTCCGCAGTGCAAGCCACGCACGAGAGCAAGCTCCCTCTGTACGGAACAGTCGGAGGCCGCCTGGTGGCCGGGCGCCGCGGCCTTTACGACATTTCCGAACTCATTGAAAAGCCGACGCCCACGGAAGCGGAGCAGCGCCTCATCGTCCCCGGCCTCCGCGCCGGTCACTACCTGTGCTTTTTTGGAATGCACATTCTCACGGACAGCATCCTCGAGCAGCTCGAGGAGGATGTCGCCCGCGCCGGAGGAAAAGGAGGCATTCATCTCACGCCAGCCCTCGCACGGATGGCGGCGCGCGAGCGCTACCTGGCCGTCGAGCTGCAGGGACGCCGCTTCGACATGGGGCTCAAATACGGCCTTCTCACCGCTCAGCTCGCGCTCGCCCTGAACGGCAACGATAGAGACGAAGTGCTCAGCGGCCTGGTCGAGATGCTGGCTCGCAACGAAGCCTGATCTCTTTGAAGAGCCGCCTCCCCACCTCCCCGATCTTCAGGCAGAAGCCCAAGGGCCAATGAAACTTCCCGATCTCGTCAGCATTATCACTTCCGAGGATCCCGCCCTGCGTGATCTTCCGCTGGAAACCGCCTGCGCCTCCTGCTCGGCGGCAGAACTCGTCGGGGCGTGCGACGCTCTCGAGCGGTTTCGCGAAGGCAGCGACAATCTCTACGACAAGGCTCGTGCGCTGTTTTTCTTGGCGGCGATCCACCGGTTTTACCTCCCGAAGAAACTCGCGGCTGCAAGCCCATCAGAGGGTGAAGCAGCCGGCCTCATTCCCTTTCACGGATACGAACAACTGCTTGCCAGACGGTTCGAAGAAGCGGTGGATTCCTTCCGGAAAATCCAGTCCAAGCAGGGGCCGAGCGACGCTGTCTCTTCTGCGCTGGCGTCCGCATACCAGCGGCTCGCTTTCCAGACGCTCGCAAACCAGGTCCGGCACTCCGTGCGTTCCGTCCGGGGCAACCAATGGATGTTCCGAATGGGGCATCCCCAGGACCATCCCCTTCGGATCCGCACAGAATTGCTCGAACGCAGCGCCGACGGATCCTATCCAATTCTCCGCGAACAGACTCCGGTGCGGATGGACCTCACCCACTCCGCATGGAGTGACATCTTCTTCCTCGGAATGGACTTCCCCGAGGGAGCCCGCGTTCTCAACGTGTCGGTGAACCTCGGAGTGTTCGGGCGCGACGAACAGCCACGACCGCCTGTCAGTGCGTGGCTGCGGGTGCTGGACGAACCGGTGCTCAGGCTCACTTCTGTGGACTTGGGCGCGACGGCGGACCTGACCTCACTCGCCGAGGTCTTCGACTTTGCAAAAGACTACCTCGGCCTGCTCAAAGCGGCGGTCATTGCCGCCGGCATCGTTCCGCCGGGAGTGGAAGGCTCGGGCCAGGACCTGAGCGAACTGCTCGCCAAAATTGTCGGTTCCGGCAGGGGGCTCGAAGTAGCGTCTCTTGTTTCCGACATACCCAAGGGCTCGAGACTCGCGGTTTCAACCAACCTTCTGGGCTCCCTGATTAGCGTCTGCATGCGGGCCACCGGACAGGCCTCATCCCTCACGGGCACCTTGCAGGAAAACGAGCGCCGCATGGTTCTCGCGCGAGCCCTTCTGGGCGAATGGCTTGGAGGCTCAGGAGGAGGCTGGCAGGACTCCGGAGGCGTGTGGCCCGGAATGAAGCTCATCGAGGGCGTTCGGGCCGCGGAGGGAGACCCCGAATGGATGGTGAGCAGGGGCCGCCTGATGCCAAGACACACGGTCCTTGGACTTGAAGAGGTCTCGGCGGATACGCGGCGCAAACTTCAGGAATCCCTCGTGCTCGTGCACGGTGGCATGGCGCAGAATGTCGGGCCCATTCTCGAGATGGTCACTGAAAAATACCTACTACGATCCGAGGCTGAATGGACGGGACGCCAGGAGGCACTTGGAATTCTCGATGGTATCCTTGCGGCTTTAAAGGAGGGGGACATCCGAGCCCTTGGCGAGGTTACCACGCGCAATTTCAGGGGTCCGATTCAGGCGATCATTCCATGGGCCACGAACTTTTACACCGAGGCGCTCATACGGCGCGCGGAGGAGGCCTTCGGCGGCGATTTCTGGGGGTTCTGGATGCTCGGAGGCATGTCCGGAGGAGGCATGGGGTTCATCGTCGCCCCCGAGCGCAAACGCGAAGCACAGGCGAAACTGCAGGAGATCATGTCTCTCACCAAGAGGGAGCTACAACACGCACTCCCCTTCGCCATGGAGCCCGTGGTCTTCAGCTACGAAATCAACGAAAACGGCACCTTCGCCGAACTTGTCCCCGGGGACGAGGCGCTCATGCCTCCCAGCTATTACGCACTGACGGTTCCCTCGCTCGTGCGGAGGGACCGCCACGCCCTTCCTCCCGCCCGCCGCGCGGAACTCGACAGGCTGGGTGCCGCAGCCAGAACACAGCCCGAGTTTGGCGGGACCGTCCAGGCTCTCTTCGACGCCCTCCTACCTCGGGGCGCTTCCCAGTCACGCGGCGCCGATTCCATTCAGGATCTGCTGCAGGCCAACGGTTTCGACAGGGCCCAGCACGAGCGCGTACGCGAGGACCTGCGCGACGGCCGCATCGGACTGGCCCAGAACAGACTGCGCGCTGACACCACGATCGAAGACGTCTCCGACAGCGATCTAGTCAACACCACCTCATGGCCAGCACTCTCCGGTAGGGACGACGTGCGTTCGTTAAACCAGCAGGGACTCGAGGCACTCAAGGAGGGCCGGGTCGCAGTCATCACTCTCGCCGCCGGCGCCGGTTCCCGTTGGACGCAGGGAGCAGGCGTCTGCAAAGCGCTTCATCCCTTCTGCAAATTCGAGGGCCGCCACAGAACCTTCGTAGAGCTGCATCTTGCCAAATCCAGACTCACGGCCGGGATCAGCGGAACGCCGCTGCCCCACGTATTTACAACGAGCTACCTGACGCATGGCCCCATCTCCGATTTTCTGACGGCTGCCAGCCATTACAATTACGAGGGCAGCGTGATGCTTTCGAAAGGCCGCAGCGTCGGGCTTCGCATGATCCCCACCGTGCGCGACCTGCGCTTTTTGTGGGAGGAGATGCCGCAACAAACGCTCGATGAACAGCAGCAGAAGGTGCGCGAGAGCCTGCGCACTGCCCTGGGCAACTGGGCGCAATCCCAGGGAGAGGGCGCGGACTACACCGACAACCTCCCGCTGCAGTGCCTCCACCCCGTCGGCCACTTCTACGAACTGCCCAACCTGTTTCGAAACGGCGTTCTTGCGCGCCTGCTCCGGGAGCACCCGAACCTCACCACCCTGCTGCTGCACAACATCGACACCTGCGGCGTGTCCGTGGACCCCGCCCTGCTGGGCCACCACCTCAGGAGCGGCAAATGCCTCAATTTCGAGGTGATCGCCCGACGACTCGAGGATCGCGGAGGGGGCCTGGCGAGAGTCAATGGACAGCCAAGGATCGTCGAAGGCCTGGCGATGCCCCGCGAGGAGGACGAATTCAAGCTGCGCTACTACAATACGATGACCACGTGGATCGACGTGGACCAAATCCTTGCTCTGTTCAAGCTAACGAGGGAGGACATTCTCTCGGAGAACGAACCCGTCATCGCGGCTGCGATTCGCGAACTCGCAGGCAGGCTGCCCACCTACATCACGATCAAGGACGTCAAAAAGCGATGGGGACGCGGTCAGGAGGATGTGTTTCCGGTCTCGCAGTTTGAAAAACTCTGGAGTGACCTCACCGCCCTGCCCGACGTCAGCGCCGGATTCCTGGCAGTTCCGCGGGTGCGCGGCCAGCAACTCAAGGACCCGGCCCAGCTTGACGGCTGGCTCCGGGACGGCTCTGCGGACGCAGTCAACAGCCTGTGCACCTGGTAGAAACAGCATCCGCCATGATTCCCAGACGTGCGTTCCTCACCTCAGTCATGCTGGGTGCCGCGTCGGGAATGTTCGCGGCCGAACCCAGGATCAAGATCGCACAGATCGGAACACAGCACTCGCACGCCGCAGGCAAGATGGAGGCCCTCCGGCGGCTTTCGGACTTGTATGACGTGGCGGGCGTTACGGGCCCCTTGGAGGGCGCTTCCACCACGTACTCGGGTCTTCCGGAGATGACGGAAAGAGAGCTTCTAGCCCTCCCCGGGCTGCAGGCCGTTGCGGTGGAAACCCGGATTGAGGATGCGTGCGCCGCCGCCGCAAGAGCCATCAGGGCGGGAAAGCACGTCCATCTGGACAAGCCCGGAGCGCTCGAGCACGGGGAGTTCAAGTCCATGCGACTCGAGGCCGAACAACGTAGTCTCACGGTCCAGATGGGTTACATGCTCCGCTACAACCCGGCCTTCCAAATGCTGTTTCGAGGACACCGGGAAGGCTGGTTCGGAGACATTCTTGAAGTCGATGCGATGATGGGAAAACTGGCGGATGAACACACCCGCAAGGTGATCGGCGCGCTGCCGGGCTCGGGAATGTTTGAGCTGGCCTGCCATGTGATCGACGCCACCCTCACCCTTTTAGGGAAACCGCGTCAGGTCATTCCGATTTCCACGCCAACGCGTTCCAAGGACTCCGTGGCGGACAACCAAGCCGCAGTGCTCGTCTACCCAAACGCTTCGGTGACAGTTCGCTGCAACCATGCCGATCCGTTTGGAGGACCCCGGCGACGCTTCCAGATTGCGGGAACCCGGGGGGCCATGGAGATTCTTCCCCTCGAATCCGGCAAAGCCACCCTCTGGCTTGATGAGGCCAGGGGACCGTGGAAGAAGGGCATGAACAGCGTCGCCCTTCCGGTTCCCCAGGGCCGTTACGACGCGGAGTTTATCGACCTCGCGCAGGTGATTCGTGGTTCCAAAAAACTCGACTGGAACGCAGCCCACGACATTGCCGTGCACGAAACCGTGCTCAGGGCATCCGGCGTTTTAACCTAGACCGCCCCGCCGCGGACGGAGATGACTGCCCCACAGTTAAACCGCGAAAAACAAACACCTGAAGAAAGACCGACGCATCCGGTCGAGGGACGGAACGGGGCAGACACCCCGCCCCGATCCCACGCGAACCAAAGGGCAGCGCTCCTACTCCAAACCGAGCCGGCGGAAGGTATCGTCAACGTGCTGGAAATGAATCGCCAGCGAACACAATCTGTCGATGTCGGTGCGGGAGAGCACGGAAATGACGTCCGGCTCCGCCTCCAGATTGTCCTGCAGTGACACTTCGCCCTGCCAGGTCTTCATCGCCGCCCGCTGGACGGCCTCGTAGGCGGCCTTGCGCTCGAGGCCCTTGCGGGTGAGTTCGAGGAGCACGCTCTGGCTGTAGTACAGACCCTTGGTGAGCTTCATGTTGCGGTCCATGTTTTCCGGGTAGACCAGCAGCCTGTCGACGAGCTTACGCAACGTTACCAGCATGTAGTTCAGCAGGATGGTGGAGTCCGGCATGATGATCCGCTCCACCGAGGAATGGGAAATGTCGCGCTCGTGCCAGAGCGGAACGTTTTCCAATGCGGCCATCGCGTTGGAGCGCACCACCCGGGCCAGACCACTCAACTTCTCGCCAGTGATCGGGTTGCGTTTGTGCGGCATCGCCGAAGAACCCTTCTGCCCGGCGCTAAAATACTCCTCAACCTCCAACACTTCGGTGCGCTGCAGGTGCCGGAATTCCGTGGCCCAGCGGTCAACGCTCGAGGCAATCAAGGCGAGCACGGTCTGAAACTCTGCATGGCGGTCGCGCTGGACCACCTGCGTGCTGAGCACTGCGGCCTTCAACCCGAGCCGCGAGCAGACTGCCTCCTCCACCTGCGGATCCAGATGCGCATGCGTGCCCACCGCACCGCTCAGTTTGCCCACGCGGATGCGCGGCTGGATTTCCTCCAAACGCTGCAGCGCCCTGCGGAACTCGTCCCACATCAAGGCGAGCTTCAACCCGAAAGTCACCGGCTCGGCATGAATACCGTGGCTCCGCCCGATCATCGGAGTCGACTTGAACTCTTTTGCCCGCCTGGCCACGACGTCCAGCAGCGAGCGGAGGTCACCGAGCAAGAGGTCGGAAGCTTCCGCCATCTGCACCGCCAAGGTGGTGTCCAAAACGTCGGAGGAGGTCAGTCCCTGGTGCATCCAACGGGCTGCGGGCCCCACATAAGACGCCACATTTTCGAGGAACGCGATCACGTCATGGTGCGTGCGCTTTTCGATTTCCAGAATCTCGGCGACGTCGAACCGCCCCTTGGCGCGGATCTCCCGGGCGTCCTCCTCCGGGATCAAACCCTGGGAAGCCATTGCCTCGCAGGCTGCTACTTCAATCTCAAGCCAGATCTCATACTTGCGCTGGTCGGTCCAGACCGCGCTCATTTCAGGAAGGGTGTATCGTTCAATCACGCCGCACAGGTTGAAAGGCCCGGGGCCCGGGGGCAAAAGTAAAATGCGCGCCTCCGAAGGCCACCCTCCCCCCTTTGCTCAGATTCGTTCTCGACCTGTGAGGCCGACTCCGATTCAACCGCAGGGATGCGTCCCCTCCTGATCTTCTCCATCCTTCTCGCAGCTCCGCTATTGAAAGCAGCTCCGGTTCCCCCTCCCTACGAGACGCGGGCCGAGCACGATCCAAACGGAATTGGAAAATTCTACCTCGGTAGAGAGATCGCGCACGTGATGGGGCACCAGGCAGCCGGATGGCTGGAGCGGCCCGAGCGCGAGGAAGAGGAGCGCACGGACCTCCTGATCGAGGCCATGCAACTAAAACAAGGTGAGACAGTTGCCGATATCGGCGCAGGTTCAGGCTACTTTTCCTGGCGCATGGCAAAGGCCGTGGGCACCGGAGGCAAGGTCCTAGCGGTGGACATTCAGCCGGAAATGCTCGACCTGCTCCAGCGCAACATGGCGCGCCGGGAGGTTGCCAACGTGGTTTCCGTCTTGGGAACGACTTCGGACCCCAAGCTCGCCGCGGGCACCGTCGACACCATCCTGATGGTCGATGTCTACCACGAGTTCGACCAGCCCTTCGAAATGGCGCAGGCGATGGTGAAGTCATTGAAGTCCGGAGGCCGCATTGTCCTCGTGGAATTCAGGGCGGAGGATCCGAAGGTGAACATCAAAAAGGTGCACAAAATGAGCGAGGCCCAGGCGAAGACGGAGTTCGCCATCTTCCCCGACCTGAAATGGGAAAAAACCTTCGACGTTCTTCCACAGCAACACATCATCGTGTTCCGCAAAAACTGATCCGAATCCATGCCTAAACTCGCCGCCCACCGATTCACCTGGAGCCGCCGCGCCCCCGCCTCGACCACGGAAGAGTGGTTTGAAACCCTTTCTTTTCTGGGGCCTATGCGGGTCATGGTAACCCAGAACGTCGGTTCCACGTCCGCGCAAATCCAAGCGCACGGCCTCACCAGCAAGGAGGCGGAAAAGTTGAAGGACTCGTACGGCGGCAGGATCAGCGAGGCCACATGGCTCACCGCCACCAATCCGCCGCAGCGCGCCCCGATTCGCGTGCGGGGCAAGTTCAGCGTGGTCAGCACACCAGAGGAACGCGATGCCGCTCAAAAGCTTGGGAAGGCACCTGCCCTCTGGATCCCGGCGGGACTCGCGTTTGGAACGGGGGAGCACGCCACGACGGCGATGTGCCTCCGCCACGTAGCAGACATCGCCGGCGAGTTTTCAGGCGGGAAATGGGACTTTTTGGACCTCGGAACGGGGTCTGCCATCCTTGCCATGGCGGCCAAGGTGCTGGGCGCGGCTCACGTTTTGGGGACAGATTTTGACGCCCTGGCGTTGCGGACGGCGAAGGAAAACGTAGCGAACAACAGGCTCAAGGGCATCCAGTTGAAACGATCGGATGTATTGAAGTGGTCACCGGATAGGACCTGGGAGGTCGTGGCGGCGAACCTATTCAGCGGCGTATTGATCGAAGCCGCGCCGGTGATAGCGGCGGCGGTGGCTCCAGGCGGCCACTTGCTCCTGTCCGGGGTGCTGCGCGAACAGGAGGAGGAGGTCCTGAGGGCTTTTGGCAAGCAAGGCATTCGCGTGGAACGTGTCACACGGAAGGGGAAGTGGATCAGCGCACACGCACGAAAGCCCTCAAGCGCAAAGCGTTAAAAACAACGCTCACTGACGAAAGCGCCATCGCGGCGGAGGCCGCCGCCGGACCGGGCGCCCACCCCATCCACAGTTCAAACACCCCTGCGGCGATGGGTATGGCGAGGATGTTGTATCCGAAGGCCAGGGCCAGGTTCTGGCGGATGACAGAAAGCGTGGCTCTGGCGAGATCCATCGCGTCGAGAATGGAGCGCAAGTCGTCCCGCATCAGAGTGACGTCAGCGGTCTGACGAGCGGCGGCGGTCCCCCCGCCCATTGCGAATCCCACGTCCGCCTGGGCCAGTGCGGGCGTGTCGTTGACGCCGTCTCCTACCATCGCCGTCACGCCTGTCTTTTGCAAATTCCTGACGATCTCCAACTTCTCTACCGGAGGCACCGGGGCAAACACTCTCTCGATGGACGTCTCAGCTGCGATGCCGGCAGCCACGGAAGCCTGGTCACCCGAAATGAGCACGGACTCAACCCCGCGTTTTTTGAGCTCCGCCACCACGTGTGCGGCTTCGGACCGCACACGGTCGGCGACGCGAAACCAGCCGGCGAAGTCGCCCCCGGAAGCCACCCAGATCCGGCCGGAACGTTCCTCCGGCGACGTCTCAGGAAGGACAACTCCGCAGGATTCCAGCCAGTCGGCGCGCCCGATAAGCAGCGGGGTGCCGTCCACCTCGGCCCGGATCCCCATTCCCGGAACCGCCTCAACCTCATGTGCCTCAGGCATTGACCGCCCCAGTTCACGGGCGGCGGCCACCACGGCGAGGGCAACCGGATGGGCGCTCTGGCTCTCCGCCGCGGCCACGGATGCGATGAGTAGCCCCTCAAATGATTTTCGCTCCCACCACTCGACAACCTCGGGTTTCCCCCGGGTTAACGTCCCTGTCTTGTCGAAGCCGATGACGCGGACGTTGGAGAGCGTCTCCAAAACGGCGCCATTGCGGAAAAGGACTCCCATCTGGGCGCCCCGCCCCGTGGCAGCCAATACGGCGACCGGTGTCGCGAGTCCCAAAGCACAGGGACAGGCCACGACCAGAACAGCAAGCGCGTGCCAAAAAGCGGCCTGCACCCTCCCCTCCTCCGGACCAAAACTCCACCAGACCAATCCAGTCATCAACGCGGATGCCACCACTGCGAGGGAGAACCAACCAGCCACCTTGTCCGCAAGTCGCTGCACCGGCGGCTTGCCTGCCTGAGCCGCCCTTACGATCGCCAGCACCTGGCTTAGAAACGCCTCCCTGCCTGCGTTTTCCACTTTGATCCGGAGTGCCCCAGCGCCGTTCAGAGTCGCCCCCGTCACCCGGTCGCCGGCCACTTTTTTCACGGGCTCGGACTCGCCGCTCACCCAACTCTCGTCGACAGTCGTTCTGCCCTCCAAGATGATCCCATCCACCGGAATGCGTTCGCCCGGAGCCACCCTCACGGTTGCGCCGGCAGGAACGTCGCCGACAGGGACGGGGAGGACGGCGCCATCCACTTCGACTTTCGCGGCGCCGGGCTGCAACCGGGCAATTTCGAGAATAGCGGCGCCGGCCTTGAACCGGTTCCGGAGCTCCAGCCATCGTCCGAAGAGTGCAAATGTCACAATTCCAGCGGCAGCCTCGAAATAAGCCCCCTGGTGCGAGGGAATTCCTGAGAGCCAGGCAGCGACACTTCCGAACCAGGCGAGGACAGCGCCGAATCCGATCAGCACGTTCATATCGGCGCCTCGGCGCGCAAGCGCGTCCCAGGCGGCGCGCAAAATCCCGGAACCCGCGCCAAAAACCACCGCTCCAGAGAGCAGCGCCTCAGCGGCTGCCCGCCCGGGAAACTCCGCAGCGAAGATTGAGTGCGGCCAAAGGTGGGCGCCCATGGACCCGAACATTAGGGGGACGAACCCGACAGCAGCCCAGATCCAGCGTCTGGCTCCGAGGGAAAGTTCAAGCGCCTGTTCCTGCTGCTCAAGTTCCGCGGATTCGGAGGGCAGCGAGGCCTCGAACCCTGCCTCGTGGATGACTGAAACAAGGGCCGGGCGGTTTGCCTTCTGGGCGTCGAAATGCACGTTTGCGGATCCGGAGGCGAAGTTTACGGAAGCTTTTTGAACGCCCTGAACGGCTAAAAGAACCTTTTCGAGGCGCGCAGCACAGGCAGCGCAATGCATGCCTTTGACCTTAAAAACCTCTGTAGCTAGATTGTTTTGGTGCATTGATTGGTTAAATAAACTCGATAAAAATCCACAGAGAAGAGAGTTTCTCTATTCGCCCCTTTCCCCGAAGAACTCGGGCGTTTATGCTAACCCATTCTATGATTCCTGAGACTGAGATTCAGATGGCCGTCGAGGCCGGTAAAATTTCCGAGGCCACAGCTACCCTACTCGCAAACCTCGGCGAGGGCACGTGCATCGTTCACAAAAGCTGGGGCTTTGGCAGGATTGCCAAGCACGATTTCCTGCTGAACCAGGTGGTCATCGACTTCACAACCAAACCCGGCCACGGAATGCAGTTCCAGTACGCTGTGGAATCACTGAAGGTCCTTGCCCCCGATCATGTTTTGGCACGCATCGCCGGGAACCCGGCCGCGGTTCGAGCCGAGGCCCAGGCCGATTCCGTGAAGTTCGCCGGTTCCGTCCTTTCAGACTACGGCAACCGACTTTCGCAGGACGAATTCACCAAGATTCTCGTTCCCGCAGTGTTCAAAGAGGCGGATTTCAAGAAGTGGTGGGACGAGACCAAGAAGCAGTTGAAGAAAAACGGCCATTTCTCGCTGCCCACAAAGAAGACCGAGCCGATGGTCTTCCGCTCGGAAGCGGTCTCCCGGGCCGACCAGCACCTCCTCGCCTTCCAGCAGGCGAGGCAAGTGAAAGACCAGATCGCGGCAGTAGACAAGATCCTGCGCGACATCGAGGAATTTTCGAATCCCGCGGCGCAGATCCAACCAATCATCCATGAGATGGAGGAGTCCGCGAGGCGCAACCTGAAGCTTCGCACAGCCGAATGTCTGACGTTGATCGCTGTGCGCGATGAACTTGTGGAGCGTTGCAAGGATCTGCAGGCGGGAGCGGAAGCCCTCACACTCCCCGCGATCCTTCTGGAGGAACAGCGCAATCTGACGACGCTTCTTGAGGAGATTCCCGCGGCCAAGGTCAAGCGGGCGCTTTCCTCGCTCCAGGATGCCTTCGGGGAGGACTGGTCCAACCGAGCCCTGACGCTGGTCGCCAGGGGAAGCACGCGTCTTGTGACGGAAGCAGCGCGCCTTCTTCAGGAACGCGGGCGCACCCCGGAGCTTTTTGCGGCGCTGGACCGCTCCATTCGAAACCATTCCATTTCCTCGGCAGCGCTGACCTGGCTCTGCGACAAGCGCGAGCGCAGCCGCGATAAGAGCGAGTTCCGCTCCCTGCTGCATCCCCGCGTAATGAGCGCTATGCTGTCAGCACTCGAGCGCGACCAGTTCAACGAGAACCGCGATAGGAAGCTGCACGACCTGCTGATCAACGACAAAGAACTGCTGCCCGATCTCATCGTGGACAAGGAGATCGAGGAGGTGCGGGAGGCGATGCGCAAGTTGCTACTGACCCCAGTTTTCGAAGACCTCAACAAGCGCTCTCTGCTCATGAGCTTTGTGCGCGCCTACCCCGAGCTCGTCGCTCTGATTTCAGGCGACCGCTCCGAGTCAGGATCCTCGGAGAAGGAAGAGAAGGCCGAGGGCCTGGTCGTTTCGTGGGAGAGCCTTCAAAAGAAACAGGCGGAATACGAGGACCTCGTGAACAAGAAGATTCCGGAAAACTCTCGCGACATCCAGGAAGCCGCAAGCCATGGCGACTTGAAGGAAAACGCCGAGTTCAAGGCGGCGAAGGAGATGCAGCGGATGCTGGGCCGCCGCCGCGCGGATTTGGAGCACGACATCCGTGTGGCGCGTGGAACCGACTTTGCAAACCCCGACACGGCTCAGGTTTCCATCGGCACCTCTGTGACGATCCGCGACGACGCGACGCAAAAGGACGAGGCATACCACATTCTGGGAGCGTGGGACACGGAGCTGGAAAAGAACATCATTTCCTACAAGGCCGCGCTTGCGCAGTCCCTGATAGGCCACCACAAGGGTGAAAAGGTAAACCTTTCCACTGAGTCGGGAGACCGCCTTGTAGAGATCATTTCGATCGGAGCGTGGTTAAAAAACTGATTTTGAATTGCCACTCCCCCCTTGGGGAGGGCAACTTCCGTCCCGATTTTTAACGTTTCTTCAGCAATCTTCAGATTTCATATGTCACTTACAGCGATCTCCAGCATCATAGCGCGTCAAATCATCGACTCCCGGGGCAACCCCACGGTGGAAGTCGACGTGGAACTGAACGGCGGCGCCGTTGGCCGCGCAGCGGTTCCGAGCGGCGCCAGCACCGGCGAACACGAGGCGGTCGAACTGCGGGACGGAGACAAGGCGAAGTACCTCGGCAAAGGGGTTTCCAAGGCCGTCCACAACGTCGAGGAGATCATCGCCCCCGAAATCGAGGGGTTCGACGCGCTGGACCAGGTTTCCGTCGACAAGGCCCTTCTGGCTCTGGACGGCACTCCCAACAAGGCGAACCTCGGGGCCAACGCGCTTCTGGCAGTTTCCCTGGCCACCGCGCATGCGGCGGCAAACCAGCTTGAGGTGCCGCTGTTCAAGTACATCGGCGGACCAAACGCGAAGGTGCTCCCGGTTCCCATGATGAACATTCTCAACGGAGGCGCCCACTCGGACGCCCCGATTGACTTCCAGGAATTCATGATCGTGCCCAAGAAGTTTGAAACCTTCTCGGAAGCGCTGCGCGCCGGAACGGAGATCTTCCACGCGCTCAAGGGCGTGCTGAAGGGCCGCGGGCTCTCGACGGCGATCGGCGACGAAGGCGGGTTTGCGCCCAATCTAAAGAGCGCTTCGGATGCATTGGAAACGATCGCAGAAGCTTGCAAAAAGGCAGGATACAAGCTCGGCGAAGAAATCTTCATCGCCCTGGACGTGGCATCCTCGGAGTTTTTCGACGCCGCCTCCAAGCAGTACGTCTTCAAGAAGAGCGACCAGTCGCGCCGGACCGCGGCGGAACTGGTTGCCTACTACCAGGATCTCCAGAAGCACTACCCCATTATTTCCATCGAGGACGGCTGCGCCGAGAACGACTGGGACGGATGGAAGGCCCTCACTGACGCAATGGGCCACAACACCCAGCTGGTTGGAGACGACCTGTTCGTGACCAACGTGAACTTCCTGCGCAAGGGGATCGAGAAGGGCGTGGCAAATTCGATCCTGGTGAAGGTAAACCAGATCGGCACCCTGACGGAGACGCTGGACTCTATCGAACTCGCGAAAGAAAACCGCTACACCGCGGTCATTTCCCACCGCTCGGGCGAAACCGAAGACACAACAATCGCAGACATCTCGGTTGCGACGAACGCGGGACAGATCAAGACGGGGTCGCTGTGCCGGACGGACCGCGTGGCCAAGTACAACCAACTGCTCAGAATTGAAGAACAATTGGGTGACAACGCAGTTTATGGCGGTAAGATGCGCTAATAACGCTGCCTGATTTTGTGAGCGACCGCTTTTTCGACAACCAAATCAACGCTGCCCGTCCGGTCTGGGTTTCCCTGAACCGGGCGCTGGCTTCGTCAATTGTTCTCCTCGTCGTTGGCACGCTTGCAGTCCGTTACCTTCCAGAGACTTCCAAGAAGAACGACATTCAGGCCGAGATCCAGGCGCTCGAGGCAAAGGTTGCTGAAAAAAGGTCCCTGGTGACGAGACACGAGCGTGAAGAGCGGCTCCTGCGCACGAATCCGGAGTATCTGAGCCTTGTGGCGAGGGAACGGCTGGACCTCATGCAGGAAGGCGAGACAATCATCCGTTTCGATTCGTTGAAGCGTTGAAGCGTTGAAGCGTTGAAGTCTTCCTGCGGTTCCGGTTGCACTACCCCGGAGACCGGAATCGTGAGTGTGCGCCTGCTCCCGGGGAGCGCGTAGCCATTGATCCACGCCAGGTCCGTTGTCTGATATAACCTCTTCTTTAAAAACAATGTCCCTCGAACTCTCTTCTCTGGACCTCGGCAGTCTCGCCAACCGCGTTGACGAACTGCGGAGGTATCTTTGACCTGCCTAAGCTGCAGAACCGCCTGACGGAGGTCGAGGAGGCCATGAGCGCTCCTGATTTCTGGAACAATAAGGATCGAGCCCAGCAATTGGTCGAGGAAGTTTCCCTACTCCGCAACAAGATCAACCCGATGCTGTCGCTACAAAGACAGTCGGCGGATCTCGCGGTGCTCGTCGAGCTTGCGACTCTGGAGGAAGACCAGAACCAGGCGGCTCTCGAGGTGGATGCAGAGCTGAAGACTTTTACGAAGGCTCTTGAGGAATTCGAACTCAAGATGCTGCTTTCCGGACCGAACGACCGCAACGCAGCGTTTCTTTCAGTCCAGTCGGGTGCAGGGGGAACCGAGGCCTGCGACTGGGCGGACATGCTTTTGCGTATGTACCAGAGATGGTGCGAGCGAAACGGCTATCAAACCTCCATCATCGACATCCAGGCTGGGGACGAAGTCGGGATCAAGTCGGCAACGATCCGTGTCACAGGTGAATACGCGTTTGGATACCTGGCGACCGAGCGGGGCGTGCACCGTCTGGTTCGGATCTCCCCCTTTGATTCAAACAAGCGCAGGCACACCTCTTTTGCGGGTGTGGACGTTGTTCCCGAACTGCCGGAAAGCGCGCCAATTGAGATCAACGAGGTGGACATCGAAGTGGACACGTACCGCGCTGGCGGCAAGGGCGGCCAGAACGTGAACAAGGTGGAGACCGCGGTTCGGATCCGGCACAAGCCGTCCGGCATCATCGCGGCCTGCCAGAGCGAGCGTTCGCAGATGCAGAACAAACACCTCGCCATGAGAATGTTGTCTGCAAAGCTCCACCAGCTTGAAGCCGACAAGCGCAGCGCCGAGATCGAGCGCCAGTACGGAGAGAAAGCGGAGGTCGCCTTTGGCTCCCAGATCCGCTCGTACGTCTTTCAGCCCTACCAGATGGTGAAGGACCTGCGCACCGGGGTGCAAACAAGCGACATCCAGGGCGTGATGGACGGAGACATCAGCGCCTTCATCGAGGGGAAACTCCGTGGACTCACAGCCAAGCGCGGCGGAGCTCAGGACGACGACCTGGACTAACTGTCCCGCCCCGGTCCCGTTTGCCGCCGCCGCAGACGCTCAACAGATTCACTGGAGCGGCGCGCTCCTGCAGCAGGAGTTATGCGTTCTGCGCTGTTTTCCATGGTTACAAGCTCGCCGGTTTACACATAGTATGGGCGCATGCATTCATTCCGCCCCCTCTGGATTGTCGCAGCCTCTAGCTGCATAGTGATGTCGGCCCACGCGGCATCAGGCCCCACTTCCGAATTTACCTCAACCGACACTAAAAAGTACAAACTGGTGAACCGCGGGGAGAGCTCCGGGAGCGCCTTGTGCCCGGGATTCGGGGGCTACCAGATCATTTTCCAGATTGGGGACGAGCGTTCCTGGATCGACTTGAAGTACAACGGCCAGATCGTGTTGCTCGGCGGCGACACCTTTGAACAGTGCAAGGGGCAGAGGCCCTCGAAAGCCAATTCGGTTGTCCAGTGGAGGGGCTTCCGCAAAGGCAACCAGTTTACCCCGTACGCACTTATTTTCCGAATGAACTCGGAAAACCCCAACCGCTCCCAGAAGCCGTTCGACACGCTGGTGGTGGTTAAACTGGACGGCCCGAACTCAAAGGTCGTGGGCCATGCCGCAGGGAACACGGAGGCAGAACTCCTCGCCGACAGGCTGTGCATGTCAGCTGCGCCGGCAGCCGCCGATCCAAAGACCGCGGTTCCCCAGGCTCGCCTGGCGGCCGAGGAAAAGCCGGCGACGAGAGGCTCGATGACGGTGGACAAGACAGACGACGGAACCATCATCACCTTCCCCAACGGACAAAAGTTTACCCTGCCCTTCGGCAAAGGGCTCCTTGGCCCCTCCGAGCGCCCGACGGAAGCGAAGCCATTCCAGCTCGAGGACGGCTGGCTTGTGGCGTTGAATGAGCAACCCGTTACGAAAACCAGCATCGTGCACCTCTACCTGAAAGGGCAGAATGGCAAATGGACTGAGCTCCCAAACATCCAGCAGCGCATTCTAAAAATTGCTTCTACGGGACAATGGCGCATGAACACGGAATTTGTTCGCGTGGAGAATCTTCAGACCGACTCACCAGGCCGCGCACTGATGCACGTGGAAACCTTCAAAGCCGGAAGCAGCGAGCCCATCACGCTCCCAGTCGCGGTATCCAAAACAGGCAATCTGACATACGGCGGCCGCGGCGAGTAACCGCGCCACACCGGGGCCGCTGACGGCTCAAAAACTTCTCACAGCGTCCTCGCGGCCCTTCCTCAAGCCGCGCGGGCTAGCCAACCCAGGTGCGCGCGTTGCGGAAGAAGCGCATCCACGGCGAGTCCTCCGGCCAGTCCGCGGGAGCCCAGCTGAGCTGGGCCGTCCTGAACACGCGTTCGGGGTGTGGCATGAGAATAGTCGCACGTCCGTCGACGGAGGTGAAGGAAGTCATGCCCTCGGGTGAACCGTTGGGGTTGAGGGGGTACCGTTCGGTGGGTTTGTGGTGATTGTCCACGTAGCGGGCGGAAACCAGGCCGGACGCCGAGGCGGACTGGCGGGCGGATTCGCTCGCGAACTCCGTGAATCCCTCGCCGTGGGCCACGGCGACAGGCAGCACAGAGCCGGCCATTCCTTTGAACAGGATGCTGGGGCTTTCCTCGATTTTGAGGGAGACAAACCTGGCTTCGAAGCGTTCCGACTGATTCTGAACAAACCTCGGCCAGTGTCCGGCTCCTGGAATGAGATCCCTGAGGTTACTCATCATCTGGCAGCCGTTGCAGACCCCAAGGGCAAAGGTGTCCTTCCTAGCAAAGAACGCCTCGAACTCGGCCCTGGCCTTTGCGTTGAAGAGGATGCTTTTGGCCCAGCCCTCCCCAGCCCCGAGCACGTCCCCGTAACTGAACCCCCCGCAGGCGACGAGCCCCCGGAACTCCTCCAAGCGGATGCGTCCGGAGAGGATGTCGCTCATGTGCACGTCCACCGCCCGGAATCCTGCGCGTGTGAAGGCCGCGGCCATTTCGACCTGCCCGTTCACTCCCTGCTCGCGGAGCACGGCAAGGGGCGCGCGGCCCTCAAGGTCCGCACCAAAACCAATGTCGAAGGTCACCTTGGGCGAGATGCCCGGATCCTCCGGATCGAGCCGGTACTCCATCTCCTGATCTGCGCACGCGGGATTGTCGCGCAACGCGGCGATGCGGTGGGTGACGTCAGACCACACCCTGCGCAGCTCATGGAGAGGTTCGTCAAAAACACACGTGTCGCCGACATGAATGGACACCAGGCCGTTGCGCCCGGACGGCTGCCCGACAGACGATGCGGCCTCCAGCAGGTTGTGCTTCTCCAGAACGGAAAGCACCCGTTGCACATCGGACTCCCGGACTTGCAGCAACGCACCGAGTTCCTCAGAAAAGAGCGAAGCAAACTCATCAACCCCCTCCGGCAGGCTGAGCTCCAAGCCCACGCGAGAGGCAAAAGCCATTTCGACAGCCGCGGCAAAAAGCCCTCCGTCAGAGCGGTCGTGATAGGCCAGAATCAAACCCTCCGAGGACAGCTCCTGGATGGCGTTCCAAAAGCCCTTGAGATCGGCGGGATGATCGACGTCAGGCGCGTCCACCCCTGTCTGGCAGAGCACCTGCGCAAGAATGGAGCCACCAAGCCGGTTCTGCCCCCGCCCCAGGTCGACTAGCAACAGAACGGTCGAGGGCTCCTCGGAAAGCAGGGGAGTCAGCGTGCGCCGCACATCCTCGCAGGGAGCAAAGGCGGAAACGATCAGCGAAACGGGCGCACTCAGACGCCTCGGTGCGCCGTCCTGCTCCCAGACGGTACTCATGCTCATCGAATCCTTGCCCACGGGAATGTTGATTCCCAGCGCGGGGCACAGTTCCATGCCCACGGCGCGTACGGCGGCGTACAAATCGGCGCCGTCGCCCTCAAGAGAGGCCGCCGCCATCCAGTTTGCGGACAGACTGACGCTCCCGAGGTCGCCGATGCGCGCCGCCGCAAGGTTCGTAAGCGCCTCGCCCACTGCCAGACGGGCGGAGGCTGCCGCGCTGTTCACAGCGACCGGAGTGCGTTCGCCCATCGACATCGCCTCACCGGTGAACACGTCAAACGCCGTTGCCGTCACGGCACAGTCCGCGACTGGAACCTGCCACGGACCAACCATCTGGTCCCGCGCCACTAGACCCGTGATTGTGCGGTCGCCAATGGTGATCAGGAATCCCTTGTCGGCCACGGCGGGATGCCCCAGCACCCGGAGTGCGGCCTCTGGCAGGGAGATTCCGTCCAGGGTTAAAGGCTTCAAGCCCCGAACCTTGGCGTGCGCCTTGCGGTGCATGCGCGGAGGCTTCCCGAGCAACGTTTCGAGAGGCAGGTCGATCGGGGTGTTTTTGAAGTGTCCGTCTTCGAGCACCAAGTGGCGCTCCTCTGTCGCCTCTCCAACGACAGCGAACGGGCAGCGCTCGCGGTCGCAGAGCTGGGCGAAACGTTCCACGCTCGAGGCCGATACGGCAAGCACGTAGCGCTCCTGCGACTCGTTGCACCAAATCTCCACTGGACTCATTCCCGGCTCGGCGTTGGGAACCTTTCTCAGCTCGAAGCGCCCTCCCCTGCCCGCGTCGTTCACCAACTCCGGCAGCGCGTTGGAAATTCCGCCGGCGCCGACGTCATGGATAAACAGGATCGGGTTGTCCTCGCCCATGGCCCAGCAGCGGTCGATGACCTCCTGGCAGCGCCGCTCCATCTCGGCGTTGTCGCGCTGGACGCTTGCAAAATCGAGGTCGGCGTTGCCCGTGCCGCTCGCAACAGAACTGGCGGCGCCACCACCCAGACCGATGAGCATGGCGGGTCCGCCCAGCACGATCAGTGCGTCTCCCGGGGACACCACGCCCTTCGCAACGTGTTCCGCCCGGATGTTGCCAAGACCACCGGCGAGCATGATAGGCTTGTGGTACCCACGCAGTTCCGTACCCTCCGCAGCAGGCACTTCCGCCTCGTAGGTGCGGAAATATCCGGCGAGCGCCGGCCGTCCAAATTCATTATTGAAAGCGGCGGCCCCGAGCGGCCCTTCCTTCATGATTTCCAATGCAGAGACGATACGGTCCGGCTTTCCGTTGTCCTTTTCCCAAGGCTGCACCGCCCCCGGGAGGCGCAAATTGGAAACCGAAAAACCCGTCAGCCCCGCTTTCGGTTTGGATCCGCGCCCGGTCGCTCCCTCGTCGCGAATCTCCCCGCCCGATCCGGTCGCGGCCCCGGGATAGGGCGAAATGGCAGTGGGATGGTTGTGTGTTTCAACTTTGCACAACACGTGCACCCACTCCTCGTGGGAGGCGTACTCGCCGGTAACCGGGTCTGCGTAAAAGCGTCCCCCGCGCGAGCCGGTGAACACCGCTGCGTTGTCCTTGTAGGCGGACAGCACGCCTCCCTTGTGGAGGTTGTGAGTGTTGCGGATCATCTGGAAGAGCGAGAGGTCCTGCTGCTCGCCGTCGATCTCCCAGGTCGCGTTGAAGATTTTGTGCCTGCAGTGCTCCGAGTTGGCCTGTGCAAACATCATCAGCTCAATATCGTGCGGATCACGCCCCAGTGCTTGAAAGCTCTTCAGGAGATAGTCGATCTCATCCTCCGCCAAGGCAAGGCCCAGCTCGACGTTTGCCGCCTCAAGGGCGGCCCGGCCGGCTTGAAGAAGGGGAACCGCCCGCAGCGGTCTCGGGGACTCACGGACGAACAGGTCCTTCAGGGATTCCAGATCCGAAAAAACCGCCTGGGTCATCCGGTCGTGCAGGTGGGCCTGCAAAACTCTCGAATGCTCTTCGTTAAGAACCGCCTCCCCGCAGTCCACGGAAAACTCCACCACCCGTTCGATGCGCTCCACAGAATCGAGCCCGCAGATGTGGGCGATGTCCGTGGCCTTCGAGGACCAGGGAGAAATCGTCCCCGGCCTCGGAGCAACCACAAACGTTGTGCCGGAAACCGGATTGGAGGAACGCGTTGGACCGTATGAAAGAAGCCTCTCCAGCACAGAACTCGCGCCGGGAGTCAGCGTTTCGCGCACGGCGACCAGATGCTCGAACGTGGCTCCCAGCTTCCTGACAGGCAGGCCCGCCGTCACCAAGGACTGCCTGAGTGAATCGAGACGGGAGTCGGAGAGAGCTTGGGAGCCGCGGAGAATCAACATGACGGGAATTGAGGTGAAAGCCCGGAACGATAGATAACGACGATGCTTTTGGCGAGGGCTCTGACAAGCCGCGAAAAAACTGGCGCCGCGATTGCGTTCACCGGGGAGGAAAACCATCGCCTTGCTCCCGCCCGGGTCTCTGGTGGACACCTGGTGTTAAGCGACTTCGAGTCTGCGCATTTTTCCGGATGAAACCCGACGCGTTATTCAGAGTAATCTTGCATCCGCCGACTAGAAACGGCAGCCTCCTCCCAGATGCGATTGTCGGCCCTCATTCTAGCAAGCGCCCCCGTTCTGGCATTCTGCCTGATCGGAATGGATGCGAGAGCCGAGGTCAGGGGGCCGGAAACCGAGGGGGAAAAGCGCCTGGTGGAATGGGATCTCAAGAAGTCCTTCCAACTCAAGACAAGCACCTACGGCACCGGCTCAGCTACCGCTTTGAAAACAGTGTCCGTGACGCCCTTCGCGGCCCGTTCGTTTGTCACCAAAACGAACGCCGACGCGCGGTCGTTCTACACTCCGGAATTCCTCACGTCCGAAAGCCGGGCCGCCCAGAAGTCCTTCTCCTCCAGCGCTGCTTACGTTCCGACTACGAACGCCTTGAACAGGGCGTTCAACTCTGGGAAAGGAGAGTACGCGTCCGGTCCGTACACCTCCCCTGCCAATCCTGCTGCCCTTGAGAAGAGCTTGCGCGACGGGGAACGGTCTTACCTTGGCCCCGAGGCGGAGCGGGCAAAACGGGTTTACAAGCCCGAAGACGCCCCAAAGGGCGGAGTGACCACGGGACACGTCCTCACCGTGGACGACATCAGGAAAATCCTGAACAAGAGCAAGTAGCCGAGAAGATACCGGGGTTTTTCCTATGCCCTAATCCAGCGGCTCGGAGGCCTGGACGCCGAGCTCCAAGAAATCGTCGGGAACGGAGCTCGTAAACTGCATCCAACGTCCGCTTCCGGGATGCGTGAATCCGATCTGCCACGCATGGAGCATGTGCCTCTTCGCATACAACTTGCGCCCGTAGACGGCGTCCCCGAGAAGTCCATGTCCGGTGTGCGCCATGTGGACCCTGATCTGGTGGGTCCGCCCCGTGAAAAGCCGGCACTGCACTACGGTCAGGGCCTGTCCGTGGCGCTCGATTTCGGCCAGGACCCGCCAGTCCGTGCGCGCTTCACGCCCCTTACCCTCAGGCATCACGGCCATCTTCTGTCGGTGCACGGGATGGCGTCCAATGGGAACCTGGACGGACCCTTTAAGTTCCCGGAACCGGCCGAGAGCCACTGCGAGGTAAACTTTTCGCACCTCGCGCCCTGCAAACTGGGCGGAAAGTGCGCGATGCGACTGGTCGTTCTTCGCAACTACCAAGCACCCTGAGGTCTCCTTGTCGAGGCGATGCACGATGCCGGGGCGCTCCTCCCCTCCCTCCACTGAGAGGTCTTCGCAGTGATGAAGCAGTGCATTGACGAGGGTGCCAGTCCAGTTACCCACCGCGGGGTGCACGACCATGCCCGCGGCCTTGTCGATCACGATGAGGTCGGCGTCCTCGTGCAACACTGTCAGGGGAAGATCCTCCGGCTGAGCGCTTGAGGGCACGGGGGCCGGAGGTTCTACGCGGATGGACTCACCACCCCGCAGTTTCACCCCCGGCTTGGAGGGCACCGCGCCGTCGACCAACACCGCTCCGCATCGCGTCCATTCCTGCAGCTGGGAACGGGAGTGCTCAGGAAGCAAGACACAGAGAAACTGGTCCAGTCGGGTTCCGGCGCGCTCGGAAGGAACGTTAAAATGATGAACAGGACTGGCGGAGGACACCCGACCTGCTCTAATCGGATTACCGGCGTTTGCAAGCAAGGGCATCAGGATTGAGTTTCTCACAAACCCGTCCGATAAGTACCGCAACACGCACCGCCCACCCTTTATGAAATGGTACTACGAATCCAACGGCCAGCCCAAGGGCCCCATTCTGGAGAGCGATCTGCGTCGTCTCAGGGACGAGGGTAAGATTGCGACCGACTCGCTGGTCTGGAGTGACGGTATGGAGGACTGGGCGCCACTGAATACGATCAAGGGCCTTTCTTCGCTGCCGGGCATGCACACCAAGGCGCCGGCTTCGCTTCCCGTTCTGAAGGAAACCAAGATTACTGAGCAGGCTATCGAGGCCACTTCAAAAGCTCCGGCGAAGACGGAGGCAGAAACCGACCGGCCTGCGACGCCCGAGGGATTTCCTGCGGAGCCGGCAGAAGGAACGGCCGCAATCGGAAGCAGCGAGAGCCCGCAGCAACAGCAAATCTCAAAGGATGCGAGGCCCGAATGGGAGCACTTTACCCCGGAGAAGGCGCCCGCTGCGCTGCTGATCAGCTTGAAGGAGATCCTTTTCGAACCGCAAAGCACGTTCCGCAATCTGGCTCACAATGGCGGGTGGGGTTTGCCTCTGAGCTTTCTCGTTCTCACGGAGTTGATCGGTAACTGCCTCGTATTCCTGACGGTTAGGCAGGTGCCGGTGAACGGCTCGCCCCTGGTGACCGCACTCAGGAGCATGCTCAAAATGGAGGCGGGAGGGGCGGCCATTTTCTCCTCCATTGCCACCTCCACCCTGCTTTTACCGATCGTCATGGTTGTCAAAGCCATGGTGCTGCACTTTTCAATGAAGTATCTGGCGCGGTCGGCGTTTGAATTTCCAACCACATTCCGCTGCCTCTGCTACGCCCAGGGAGGGGGATCGGTATTGTGGGGCGTTCCGCTCGCCGCTGTAACCCTGACCAACGCGGTGGGCGATCCCATGGCCTCGGTGCCTGCGCTATTTTTGTCGGTGACGGCAGTGAGCGCGTGGTCGTTGTACATCAACCTCAGGGCGCTGGCGAGCGCCCACCATGCGTCCTTTCTTCGAACAGCGGTCAGTGTACTGGCGCCGCCCATCATCGCAGCGTTTCTCTTCGCCCTCCTGGTGGGAGGGGTGCTGGCGGGTGCAAGATAGGAACGCGCGGACCTCACCCACCACTTTAATCAGTCCCCACTGTAACACAGAATGCTTCGAGCCCTCTATCCAGGATCTTTTGATCCGATCACAAACGGCCACCTAGACGTGCTGGCCCGCGCCGCAAGGCTGTTCGAGGAAGTGGTTGTCGCGGTCGCGCATAACGAATCGAAGGCGGCTTTGTTTTCGACGCAGGAAAGGGTGGCGCTGCTAGAAGAGTCCACCCGGCACCTCACGAATGTGAAGGTCACAAGCTTCGAGGGCCTGTTGGTGGAGTTTGCGCGCGCACAGCACGCAAAGGCGGTCATCCGCGGGTTGCGGGCTGTGTCGGATTTCGAGTTTGAATTTCAAATGGCGCTGATGAACCGCAGCCTGGAACCGGAACTTGAGGCCCTGTTTCTGATGCCCTGCGAGGAATACAGCTACATCTCCTCGAGAATGGTGAAAGAAGTCGCGCGCCTGGGTGGCGAAGTGGGCCGGTTCGTGCCAAGATGCGTGGAGGAAGCGCTCGCCAAACGTTTTGGAAGAACGCCTTCCGCTCTCAAAGCCTGATCTGCGCCAGCCCACCGATTACCGCCCCCTAGCCAGAAACTTCTAGTAATCGAACGTTTCTGTAGCGCATCAAACACAATTCCAATGAAAATCCACACCCTTCAAATCCCGCCGGAAGGCAAGCACATCGAAGGCGAAGACCCCTCCAGTGTGTTGGAACTGCAAGACCCGATGGTGAAGCCGTCGGCGGGGCTTTCGTACATACTGGACGTAGGACTGAGTGATGGCGGGCTGTTTGCGACCGGCCAGCTGCGTAGTGCGTTCCAGCTGACTTGTACGAAATGTCTCGAAAACTTCGAGTATGCGATCCTGATTCCGGACTTTGCCTGTCAGGTGGAACTTGGCTCTTCTGAAGAGGTAGACTTGACAGACGTGCTTCGAGAAGACATTGTCCTCGCCCTTCCCGCCCACCCGCACTGCGATTGGAACGGCCTGAACTCCTGTCCCGGAATGCACAAGCTGACCGAGGAACCTGTTCAGGACGAAAAACCTAAACCGGTGTGGGACGAGTTGGACCGCCTCAAGCTTTAACCTCAGCCTCGATTTTATTTTATGGGAGTTCCAAAGAGAAAAATGTCCAAGATGCGCCTGCGCACTCGCAAGGCGGCGAACCGCTGGCACGCATCCACACTGAGCCGCTGCGCCAACTGCGGCGCCGCTTCGCGTTCCCACCGCGCCTGCGCCTCCTGCGGATACTACCGCGGGCGGCAGGTGTTGACGGTCGCGGGCCTCTAGAGCTTCAGGTTTCTTTCGAGATCCAGCCGCCCCGTGTCATGCGCGGGCGGCTGAATTTTTTTGGCGCACAGCCTGCCACGCCCTGTCTATCCTAGGGCGGTGAATCCCTCCAGTACCCCAAACCCTACACCCAATCTCCGGATCTTTTCATGAAAATTGCCCTCGACGCCATGGGCGGAGATCACGCCCCAGGGCACATTGTGGAAGGCGCGATGCTGGCGCTGCGGGAGTATGACACGATTTCCAAGCTGTTTCTGGTCGGAGACGAGGAGCGCATCCAAACGGAGCTGAAGCGGCTTTCCTTCTCCGATTCACGCGTCCAAATCGTCCACGCCTCGCAGGTGGTGGAAATGAGCGACGGAGCGACAAACTCTGTGCGGAGCAAGAAAGATTCGTCCATCAGCCGGTGCGTGGATCTGGTGAAGTCCGGTGAAGCGGAGGCAGTGGTCAGCGCCGGTCATACGGGGGCTGCAGTTGCGTCCTCCCTCATAAAGTTGCGCACCCTCCGGGGAATCGACCGCCCTGCCATTGGCGCGGTGATGCCGACGGAAACGAATGCATTCATCCTCATCGACGCCGGGGCGAACACTGATCCGACGCCAAGCCAGCTAGTCCAGAACGCGATCATGGGCGCTGCCTATTCGAAGCACGTTCTGGGATACGCAAATCCGTCCATCGGGTTGATGTCGATCGGCACGGAAGACTCCAAGGGAAACGAGTTCACCAAGGAGGTGTTTGACCTGCTCAAAAACTCGAAACTGAACTTCCGCGGGAACGTCGAGGGGCACGACATCTTTGAGAACCCGGTGGAGGTGGTCGTTTGCGACGGCTTTTTGGGCAACGTGTTGCTGAAGACGATCGAGGCGACGGCCACGGCCGTGCTGCACTGGCTCAAAAGCGAACTGATCAAGACGCCGATCCGCAAGGCAGGCGCATGGCTCGCGAGGGACGCTTTCCGCGCCATCAAAAAGAAAATCAATCCCGACGAGTACGGCGGCATGCCCCTTCTCGGCATCAACGGCAGCTGCATCATCGCCCACGGAGGCAGCTCGCCCGTGGCGATCAAAAACGCGATCCGCCAGGGAGCGGAATCCATTCGCACCCAGGTCAATCCTCACATCATCCAGGAAGTGGAGAGATACAACGCCCTCTGCGCTTCCCCAACCGCCACCCCGAGTGACAAACCTTAGCGCCTCAATCCTTGGCACCGGCTCGTACGTGCCGCAAAAAGTCCTGACCAACGCCGATCTCGAGCGGTTGGTCGAAACAAACGACGAGTGGATCACCTCGCGCACGGGCATCAAGGAGCGCAGAATCGCCGCGCCGGAACAGTCGACCAGCGACATGGCCGCGGAAGCCGCCAAGGCCGCCATGGAAAACGCCGGGGTCACCCCCGAAGAAATCGACATGATCATTGTGGCCACGGTCACCCCCGACATGTTCTTTCCGTCCACGGCGTGTTTTGTACAGACCAAGATCGGCGCGACCCGGGCGGTCTGCTTCGACGTGAGTGCAGCGTGCTCTGGTTTCCTTTACGCGCTGGAGATCGCGCGGCAGTTCATCGCCACCGGCGCTCAGAAAACCGTGCTGGTGGTCGGCGCTGAAAAACTTTCCTCGATTGTCAACTGGACGGACCGGAACACCTGCGTGCTTTTTGGCGACGGGGCCGGCGCCGCGATCCTGCGACACAGGCCGGGCGCGCAAGGCATCCGTCACACCCACATGGGGAGCGACGGGGGGTACGCCGAGATCCTCTACATCCCGGGTGGGGCCAGCCTAAACCCGGTCACCGCCGAAAACGCGCATCTAGGACTCAACACCATCAAGATGAACGGCAAGGAAACCTACAAGCAGGCGGTCACCGCCATGCTTGACGCGGGAAACCGCGTGTTGGAGACCTGCGGCCTCACCGCGGCCGACATCGCGTGCTTCATTCCGCACCAAGCAAACCTCCGGATCATCGAGGCGATCGCAGACCGAATGAAGGTCCCCCTAGACCGTTTCCTCATCAACCTGGACCGCTTCGGCAACACCAGTGCGGCGGCCGTGGCGATCGCTCTCGACGAGGCGAACCGGACGGGACGCATGAAACGGGGCGAGCACGTGCTACTAGTTGTGTTCGGCGGGGGACTGACCTGGGCCGGTTCGCTCATTGAGTGGTAATCAGCGCCGGCGATGCTCACCGACACGCACGCGCACCTCGACTTTCCCGAATACGCTGGGGAGTTGGAGGAGGTTCTCTCCAGGGCCTCGGCTGCGGGCATTTCCCGAATCCTGACGATCAGCACCTCGGTTGAGGGCAGCACCCGGGCCGTCGCGCTGGCGCAAGCCCATCCGATGATCCGCGCCACGATCGGGGTCCACCCCTGCTACGTGGATGAATCCCCCGACGACATTCTCTCCCACCTCACGCCCCTGGCATCGCTGCCCGAGGTCGTTGCCATCGGAGAAACTGGCCTTGACTACCACCGCAGCAAGGAGGCGCCCGAGGCCTCCGCGGCCCGTTCGGCGTGGGAAAACAACCGCTCCAGGCAGGCGCTTTTCTTCGAGCAACAGCTCGAGTTGGCCTGCCAATCCGGCCTCAATGTCGTGGTCCACCAGCGCGACTCCTGGGACGACACCCTCGCCATCCTCCGCCCCTACAGCGGGCGACTCGGCGCGGTTTTCCACTGCTTCGGCGGCTCCCTCGAGCAGGCCCACTCCCTTTTGGACCTTGGTTTCTGCGTGTCTTTCACAGGTATCGTTACTTTCAAAAACGCCGCCTTGGTGCGCGACACCGCCGCCCGACTCCCGGCGGGTTCGTTTTTTTTGGAAACCGACTGCCCCTTTCTGGCGCCGGTGCCGCACCGGGGGAAACGCTGCGAACCGGCGCACACCCGCCTCATCGCCGAGTGCATTGCAGACCTCCGCAACGAACCCCTGGAGACCTTGGCGGAACATACTAGCGCCGCCGCCGCCGCCTTTTTTCAAAGGCGCAGCCCGCACCGCGCAATCCCCAACTGAAGGGCGCCCAAAGCGCCCCAAAGGGTAGGTCCAGGCGGAACTTGGGCACCAGGGCACTCCCCTCGCCCCCCGGGCGCGCAAACGCTCCTTCAACAGGCCTAATCGCACTCCCCGCCGGCAGCCCCCTCCCTTTTCTGTTTTTCTATGCCGCACACTCGTGGCGCACGTGTCGCCCCGCCGCGACCCGTTCAAACAGCTCTCAGCCTGAAAACGGAGGCGCGTCCAGCCAGCGCATCCACACGTACACATACTCGTCGTGGGACAGCACCCCCATCCGAAGACTGTACCCCTGGAAAAAAGCCTCATGCCAACCACCCTCGCTCAGCCAGCTGTGCAGGAGCAGGGACTCCGAAAGGTCAAAAAACGGCGCCTCGAAAAACTCCCTCAGCTCGCTCACCCCGAAATCGTCGTTCGCCCACCACTCCAGGGAAAGCCCCTGATCCATCCCCAACAGCAGCGCTCGCCTCCACGACGTCCCCCACGAAAAACCCGTCCGGCGCTCAAACCGGTAGCGCTGCGGCCCGTCCACAATCATCTCCTCGCCAAGCGCCTCCTTAAAATACCCCGCAGCCTGCTCTAGGGACGGCGGTGCTCCCCTCCCTAACACCCTCGCCCACTGCAGCTCCCCCGCCAAGCTCAGGGCCGCAGGCAGCACCCGAGCGGCCCCGCCCCCCCCAGGGGTGAAGTCGACCCGAGGGGTGAAGTCGGCCCGCGGGGGGGTGCCGCACCACGCCTCGTAACGTCCAATCCAAAGCCGCCCGGGAGGCGCACGCCGAAGCCGCGCCGCGAACCGCCCCCGCTCCGCCTCCCCCGCGGCCCCCGCACCATCTCCAACGCCCACAGGCAGGCCACCCCTGAGCGCCTGCGCCGATGCGCCCTCCCCAGCGCAGGCCACCCAGCCCCATCCCAAAACCCCAAACAGCAAAAGCAAAAATCCCATGCCCGCCCCCGCAACCTTCCGGCTCCATTGGTTTTTTTTCATCCGTGTGCCTCCCCCAATCGCTACGGAAACGGGACGGGACAGGCCTTGTAAAAGTTGAAAAAAACCGTCCTCCCCAGCCCGCACCGAAATTGAGATTGAGTTCAATCCCCCAATCGCGAGCCTCCCCTCAAGATCTCCCCATTCACCTCAGCCCAGACTATGCGCGTCCCATTCCTCGCAATCCTTCTCGCAAGCTCCCTCCCCGTCTGTGCCGCAACCCGGGAGCGACCCAACATTTTGTTCATCCTTAGCGACGACCAGTCCTACAAGACCGTGTCCTGCTACCCGGAGGCCCTCCCAGGAGCGCATACGCCTTCCATCGACGCCCTTGCCCGCTCAGGTGTCCGTTTCACCCACTCCTACATGGGCGCCTGGTGCATGCCCTCTCGCGCCACGCTGCTCACAGGGCGCCACCCCCACGGCGTTGAGTCCATGCGCATGGAGGGCAAATATCCAGCCAGCACCTACGATCCGGAAAAAAGTCCGTTCTGGCCCTCCGTTTTCCGCGCAAACGGCTACCACACCGCCCACATCGGCAAGTGGCACACCGGCATCGACTCCGGCTTCGGCCGCGACTGGGACTATCAGGTCGTCTGGAATCGTCCGCTTCACCCTGAAAACGCTGGCAACTACTACAGCGACCAGCTGCTCGCCTTCAACGGCGAGGAGCGGATGACCCCCGGATACTCCACCGACAATTACACCGCCTGGGCCTGCGATTACATTCAGGGAAAAAACCGCCCCGCAGACAAACCCTGGTACCTCTGGCTCTGCTACGGCGCCATCCACGGCCCAACCACGCCCGAGAAACGCCACAAGGGCGCCCACAGCTCTGACGCCGTCCGCGTGCCCTCCGACATTCTCCCCCCCCGCCCAGGAAAACCAGACTACCTCAACGCCACGCAATCCTGGGCGAAAAACAACCTCGGCATGCTGGTCACCACCAAAAGCGGAGAGTCGTTCGGGGACGACTCGGGAAAAAACCAGAAGACCTACGCCGACTATATTCACCAAGTGCTTGAGTGCGTCGAGGCCTTGGACGAAGGGGTTGGCAAAGTGTTGCAGGCTCTCAAAGCGAGCGGGCAGCTTGAAAACACGCTGGTAGTTTTCACCGCCGACCAGGGCTTCGCCATGGGGGAACACGGGTTCCGCACGAAACTCGCCCCCTACGACGCAAACTACCGCGGCCCGCTCATCGTCTCCCAACCGGGTACGCTTCCCCAAGACAAGGTGTGCCGGAAGCCGGTGAACGCCGCGGACCTCGTCGCGACCTTCAGCGCGGCAGCGGGCGTTCCCATTCCATGGAAGACACACGGCAGGGACCTCGGCCCCCTGCTTCGCGATCCCGAGAAGGCGCCTTGGCCGCATCCCTGCTTCTTTGAGGCCACGGGCGACCACTTCGGTAGCGACGTGAACCGGGTTGTCTCGGCTTCTCCCGAACGCGCCGAACATCACAACGTCCCGTGGTACGCCGCCCTGAACGCCGGCAGGTACAAGTACATCCGATACCTCAAGCCGGGAGTTCCAGAGGAACTCTACGACCTCCAAAACGACCCAGAGGAACTGAAAAACCTCGCGGCCGATCCAACCCAACAATCCCACCTCGAGAGCCTCAGATTTGCAACCGTCGGCGAACTAAAACGCACTGAGGCCGCCTACGCGGACAACCTTCCCGAAGCACCCAGAAGACTGCCCTGACGCGCCACGGCCGCCCCCTCCTTTCCAATGAACCCGATGACATGGAACACTCTGCCGGCCGTCCTGGGATTGTGCCTCGCCGCCGGAATCCTCTTTCCGGGAAATACCCCGGGAGAAACCGCCTCTAAAAACTCCGTGCGCATCAGCGAGGAGAGCGGCTTCCGGGTGGTGGAATCCAACGGATGGCCAGACCACGCGCCGGGCGCTTTTCCGCGGCGAGGCAACCCGAACACGGTTTCGACTCAGAGCTACCGTTTCAAAATGCCCCTGCATCCCGTTCCAGAACCCAGCCCGGTTCGGCGCGGAGGCTGGTGGTGGGGCGTCGCGGTGAATGGAGTTCCTTTTGAACCTGGCACGGCGGAAACATGGAACAACGACCCTAACTGGCGCTACGAGGCGGCCACAGGGTTCCTCGACTTGGGACTCGACGAACACCACGCGCACGTCCAGCCCAACGGCTCCTACCATTACCACGCACACCCCACCGGACTCGCCCAATTGCACGGCGGCGACTCCGAAAGAATGCTTCTCTTGGGATGGGCCGCGGACGGTTTCCCGGTTTATTCTGAGCGCGCCTGGCGTGCTCCCCAAAACTTGATCCAGTTGTTATGAGAGTCGGCGGCGCGTAAGCGTCGCCCAACTCTCAAGATGAAACGCAAACGCCACACCCCTGAAGAGATCATCAAAAAGCTGCGTGAAGCAGCAACACTGCTGGCTGGAGGCC
>CANFTB010000039.1 GCA_947449735.1 Chthoniobacteraceae bacterium
AGTGGCGGAGGGAGCGGGATTCGAACCCGCGGAACCTTTCGGTTCTCCGGTTTTCAAGACCGGTGCAATAAACCACTCTACCATCCCTCCATTACTAAACGCCGGACCACCTTCCGGCCGGCCTGCCCACTCTAGCCAACCCCGCCGGCGCCTCAAGGCGCAAATATGCGCGCAAACTTGCGCCCACACAAACGCCCCGCTTCACCGGGACGGCCTGCCTTCACCGGGACGGCCCCGCATCACCTGCCGCGAACCCCCCACCCGGGGCTCACGCCTCGTTGCCCCTCCGCTCGCGGATTGACGCCAGCAGGTCAGCCACCACCTCGCCCCGCGGCTTCGCCCCCAGGTTGCCCTTCCCGTGCACCCGCACGCTCAAGGCCCCCGCCTCCAGATCCCGGCGCCCCAGAACGAGCATCGTGTGCACCTTCGCCTCCTCCGCGCGCAACACCTTCCCGTTGATCTTGTCCGAACTCGCGTCCACCTCCGCCCGCACCCCGTGGCCGCGCAGTTCCGCCCGCAACGCGGACGCCGCCTCCACCAGTTCCGGCTCGTCGCCGATCGGCAAAATGCGCACCTGCTCCGGCGCCAGCCACAGCGGGAAATTCCCAGCGTAGTGCTCGATCAAAAACCCGATGAACCGTTCGTGCGTCCCCAGCGGCGCGCGGTGGATGCAAAGCGGCGTCTTTTCCGTGTTGTCCCGGTCCTTGTAAACCAGCCCGAACCGCGCCGGCACCGCGAAGTCCACCTGGTTCGTCGCGATCGTAAACTCGCGCCCGATCGCGCTCCACACCTGCACGTCGATCTTCGGCCCGTAAAAGGCCGCCTCGTTCGGCACCTCCACGTAGTTGATCCCCGACTTCTGCAGCACCCCGCGCACCATTTCCTCCGTCTGCTTCCACATCTCGGGGTCGTTCACAAACTTCTCCCCGAGCCGCGCCGGGTCGTGCGTGGAAAAGCGCATCAAATAGTCCTTCAGGCCGAATATCTTGAAGTACTTCAAGTACATCTCGTTCACCGCCATGAACTCTTCCTCAAACTGCGCCGGCGTGCAGTAGATGTGCGCGTCGTTCATCTGCATCGAGCGCACCCGCATCAACCCCAGCAGCTCGCCCGACTGCTCGTACCGATAGCATGTCCCGTACTCCGCCAAGCGCAGAGGCAGGTCCCGGTAGCTGTGCGGCACCGCCTTGAAGATCTTGTGGTGGTGCGGGCAGTTCATCGCCTTCAAATAGTACCGGTCTGAAACGCCGCCGGCACCGCCCTCGGCGTTCTTGTCGGACAGTTCCATCGGAGGGAACATGCTCTCCTCGTAGTACGGGAGGTGTCCGCTCGTGAGGTACATGTTTTCACGCGCGAGGTGCGGCGTGCGCACACGCTGGTAGCCCGCGGCAAACTCGGACTCCTTCGCCAGCTTCTCGAGCTCCTCGATGAGCACCGTTCCGTTGGGAAGCCACAGCGGGAGCCCGGGCCCGACGTCGTCGTCGAACGCAAAAAGGTCCATCTCGCGGCCGAGCTTCCGATGGTCGCGCCGCTTGGCCTCCTCGAGCATCGTGAAGTAGGCCTCCATCTCTGCCTTCTTTTTAAACGCCGTCCCGTAAATGCGCTGCAACTGCGGGTTGCGCTCGTCCCCCTTGTAATAGGCGCTGGCCACGTGGGTGAGTTTGAAAGCGCCAATGTTGCCCGTGCGCATCACGTGCGGGCCCGCGCACAAGTCGATGAACTCGCCGTTCGTATACAGCGAGATCTCCTCGTCCTCCGGAATCCCGGTCAGGATGTCCAGCTTGAAGCGGCTCGCCTCCTGCCTGTCGGCAAGCGCGGCCAGGCGTCCCTGGGTTGCCATTTCCATCGCCTCGGCGCGGCTCACCACCCGGCGCTCAAACACATGGTTCGCCTTGATCTCGCGCCCCATCTCCTCCTCGATCCGGCCGAAGTCCTCCGGAGAAATCCGGTGCCCCAGCTGCACGTCGTAATAAAAGCCGTTTTCCACAGGCGGACCTGCGGCAAACTGGGCGTCCGGCCAAATTCGGGAGATAGCGGTTGCCAGAACGTGGGCGGCGGAGTGGCGGATCCGTTCCAGCTCGGTCATGGGATTTTTGGGGTTCATCGGAAAATTTGGGCGTTTTATTCGGGAGAGTCTTTCTAAGGGAGGGACCGCTCCGAGGCAACAAGTAGCATATTTCGGGGTACAGCTTCAGAGGGGGCAAAGGAGGCGAACCGGAGGGGCCCGCCAGAGAGAGACCCCCGTCCTGAGGGATTAAAAAGCACCCCTAGCCCGCCTAGGGGCGTCCACTAGGGGGGCGGGGGACGATCCCTGAGAGACAAGCCGAGTAAAAAGCAGCCGAGTAAACGCCAATGAACACCAGAGAGAAAAACCGCCAAGCTGCCAACATCCGCTCCTTTCTCAAGAGAATCGCGGACGCCCTGCACCCCTCGCAGGCGCCGGACAAGGACCCATCCTCCCCTGCCCTGCGAATCGTGAAGCTCCCGGAAACGTCCCTTGTGCAGGCCGGCGACGGGGGCGGGTTTGAAAACCTGCAGCCCTGCGCGGCCTTCCGCATGCGCTGCATCAGGCTGTTGCAGGAGGAGGAGTCGCTGACGCTCGGGCAGGCTGCCGCCCTTCTGGAATTGCCGATGGAAGCCGTCAGGGCCCAGTTCAACGAACTGCGGCAGCTCAGGCTGATAGAGCCCTGCGGCGTGCGCTCCACAGCGGAGGGCATCCGGCAGGTTTTCTGCCTCAACCCGACCCATCCGGGACTCGAATTCGTCCTCGGACCGGAACCCGGCGCCGTCTGCATCTCACAAACCCATCCGAACGACACCCTTCTTGAGATTGACCTGAATTCCGCGTAATACAGAGGGGACACCCAGCGTCCTCCATGAAAACCACCCGCCTCCTTCCCTCGCTCCTCGCCGTTTTTCCCCTGCTCGCCGCATGTCCCGCAAAGGCGGCGGACTGGCCCCGCTGGAGGGGGGCCGACTTCGACGACATTTCCAAGGAAACAGGCCTTCTCAAGACCTGGCCGGCAAGCGGTCCGACCAAAGTCTGGACCAGCGACAAGGCGGGCCTCGGATATTCCGGCTATTCCATCGTTGCCGGGACCCTCTACACGATGGGTCTCAAGGAGGACACCGAGCTTCTTCTGGCCTTCAACGCGGCCACCGGTGAACTCAAGTGGTCCACGCCGGTTGGTCCGATTCTCACCAACAAATGGGGCGACGGCCCCCGCGGCACGCCCAGTGTCGACGGCGACCGCGTCTACGCCATGAGCGGACAGGGCGTGGTCATCTGCGCCAGCGCGGCCGACGGTAAGATGGTTTGGACGGCGGCGATGAAGGACTTTGGCGGAAAGGTTCCCGGTTGGGGCTACACGGAGAGCGTTTTGGTGGACGGCGACAAGGTGGTCTGCACGCCGGGCGGATCCCAGGGCACGCTTCTGGCGCTCGACAAAAAGACCGGCGCAAAAGCGTGGCAGACCGCCGACTGGACCGACGGGGCGCAGTATTCCTCGGTCATCGCCGTCAACCACAGCGGTTCCCGCCAGTACATCGCCCTGACGATGCAGCATTTCGGCGGGTTCGACGCGAAGGACGGCCGCAAGCTCTGGATGTCGGACTGGACGGGACGCACGGCGGTCATCCCGACGCCCATTTTTTCCAATGGGGACGTCTACGTGGCCAGCGGGTACGGGGTGGGCTGCAAGCTGGTCCACATCGGCGCGCAGAACAAGGTGGAGGACGGCTGGACGAACACCAACATGGTGAACCACCACGGCGGGGTGATCCTGCACAAGGGGTTCCTCTACGGCTACTCGGACAAGGGCGGCTGGACCTGCCAGGACTGGAAGTCCGGGGAAGTGAAATGGGCGGACAAGAGCCTTGGCAAGGGAGCGGTGCACTGCGCCGACGGCATGCTGTATCTGCTTGAGGAGAGCTCGGGAACGGTGGCGCTCATCGAGGCCTCGCCCGCCGGCTGGAAGGAGCACTCCCGCTTCAAACTCGACCCCCAAACCAGCCAGCGCAAGCCGGACGGCAAGGTCTGGACGCACCCCGTCGTCGCGGACGGACGGCTGTACCTTCGCGACCAGGAAATGCTCACGTGTTTTGACGTGCGGGATCCGAAGGCTCCCGCCGCGGCCCAAAACGCGGTGCAGCCGAAGTTCACCGATCCCAAGCAGGCGGAGGCCGCGGCGATCAAGCAGTATCCTGCGCTGGCGACCCCGGGCTCGCCGTTTAACCAGGCGTTTGTGGCGAAAGTTCAGGAACTGCGGCAGAAGCAACCGGCGCTGTTCGGCAATCCGAACTGGCCGCTGCTGATCGCCAACGATGTGGCGCAGCACCTTCCCCGCTAGGGGACGGAAGTCTCACAGTCGGAGCACCTAGCTCCGGCCGGGGTTCCCCGCTTCAGCTGCGCGCCTTTTGCAGCAGCTTCCGGCATTCCTCCACCCACAGCACGAGACTGGCAACTCCGACGAGGGTGAACAAGGTGGACACCGGTATGGGTACGGTGTGAAACACGCTGTTCAACGCCGGTGAATAGATGACCGCGGCTTGAAGCGCCACGCTCAGACCCAGCCCCCCCAAAAGCCAGGGATTTTCAAGGATCCCCAGCTTGAAGACCGACCGGGTTTCAGACTGGCAGTTCAACGCGTTAAACCACTGGCACATCGCAAGCACCGTGAACGTCTCAGAGCCGGCCGCCGCCTGAGGCACCCCGCTCCTCTGTCGCCAGACAAACCACCCCAACGTCGCAACCACCGCCGCCGGAACGAGGACCAAGACCCTCCGGCGCATCCGCGAGTCCACGAGACGGCTTTGCGTGGAAACCGGTGGACGGCTCAGCTCCTGCCCGTCCTTAGGTTCCAGCACCAGATTTGCAGTCAGGGTGGTTTCCGTGACGATGTTGATCCACAGGATCTGCACCGCCGAGAGGGGCGAATGAAACCCCGAAACCATCGCCAGCAACAGCACAAGTATCTCGTCCAGCGAGGTGACCAGCAGGAACAGGATCACCTTTTTCAGGTTCCAATAGACAACGCGCCCCTGTTCCACGGCCGCGACGATAGTCGAAAACCGGTCGTCCGTGATCACGATGCTGGCGGCGTCCTTGGCGACATCCGTGCCGCTCTCGCCCATCGCCACGCCCACGTCCGCTTGTGCGAGCGCGGGAGCGTCGTTCACCCCGTCGCCGGTCATCGCGACGACTTCGCCGCCCGCCTGCAGCGCCGTGACGATCCGCAGCTTTTGCGAGGGTTCCACGCGGCTGAACACCGCGACCGAATTCAGTCTTTCCCGCAGATCAGCCCCGCTCATCGCGTCGAGCTGAGAGCCGTCGATCGCGCAATCGGCCGCCGTCGCGATCCCCAGTTCGCGGGCGATTGCAAGGCCCGCCAGCGGATGGTCGCCTGTCAGCATCATCAACCGGATGCCCGCCGCCTTGCAGTTGGCGATCGCTTCCCTTGCGTCTTCCCTCGGAGGATCGATCTGCCCGACCACCCCCAGCAGGGTCGCGCGTCCTTCTAGCGATTTCAGATCGACAACGTCCGGCCTCAAATCCCCGCGCACCACGGCGATCGCGAGCACTCTCATCCCACTGCAGGACATTTCAGTCACAACCGCCAGCGCCCCCGATTCACCCGGGGGAGCGGTTCTGCCGCACAGGGGCAGCACCGCTTCCGGCGCCCCCTTGATGATTCCAAAGACGTCCCCCGTGGGGCCGTTGTGCCACGTCCACATCACCCTTGTTGCCGAATCAAAGGGTTGCTCCCCGAGCCTCGGACTCTCACTCCGGATCTTCTCCGGCTGCATGCCGGCCTTCAAAGCGACGGTGAGCAAAGCGCCCTCTGTCGGATCCCCCAACAGACCCCAGTCACCGTCCACTTTCCGGGGCAGCACGAGCTGTGCGTCGTTGCACAGGACGCAGGCCTCCAGAAGACCACGGAGCGCGGGATCCGGCTCCACCACTCGGGACCCGCCCTCCACCAATCCCCCGGCCGGTGCGTATCCAGAACCCTCCACCGAAATGGTCCGCCCGTCCGGAAGCCACAGGCTCCTGACCGTCATTTCGTTCCGGGTAAGGGTCCCGGTTTTGTCGGTACAGATCACGGTCGTGGACCCGAGCGTCTCGACTGCGGAGAGGCGGCGAACAATGACGCCTCTGCGCGCCATGCGCTGCCCCCCGACGGCGAGTGCGATTGTGATCGCGACCGGCAGGCCCTCGGGAACGATCGACACCATCTGGCTCATCGCCACCATCAACAGTTCCGCGACCCGCACCCCCCTAACCAGGCCGACCAACAGCACCAGCACAAACACGCAGGCCGCAACCCCCAGCAGTCCCCTGCCCAGCCCGGCCACCTTCCGCTCAAGCGGCGTCGGCGGCTCGCATGCCTCTGCGGTCAGGCGGGCGATCTGCCCGATGGCCGTGTGTGTGCCAGTGGCCACGACGACCGCCCGCGCCCTCCCCGAGGTGACGAAGGTCCCGGCAAAAACCATGTTCCTTTGGTCTGCAAGCCTCGTCTCAAGGGGAAGCGAGACGGCCTCCTTCTGCACAGGAGTGGACTCTCCAGTCAGCATGGCCTCGGCCGTCTCAAGCGACACACTTTCCATGAGACGCGCATCCGCCGCGACGGCGTCGCCCGGCGACAGCAGCAAGACGTCCCCCCGGACAAGATCGCCGGCCAATACCAGCGCCTCTTTGCCCCCGCGCACCACCCTTGCGCTCAGCACGGCCCGTTTCCGTAAAGCCTCCACCGCCCTGCCGGCCTTCTGTTCGTGATAACAGCCGACGAGGGCGTTGACCAAAATCACCGAGGCAATCACGGCGGCGTCCCGCCACGCGGATTGCAGCCCGGCCAGAAGCAGGGCCACAAATAAAATGTAGAGGAGCGGACTCCTGAACTGCTTTAGCAGGACCTGCAGTGTGGTGGCGCCCGGCTTTTCCGGGAGGGCGTTCGCCCCGTCCGTTTCCAGCCGGATCCGCGCCTCCTCGTTGGAGAGCCCTGACGCAGAGCTCCCCACACTCCCCAGGACTTCCGGCAGCCCGCCGACGTGCCACGGAGTCGCAACGTTTCGCTGGCTGGTCATTTTAAAGGCGGAGACAGGTCAGACAGGTCCGCCCGCCTGCGAGGCCTCCGCTCGGCGGCGGTAGGCAATCCAGTAAACGAGCCCCACCAAGCCGGCCCCGCCGAGGATGTTTCCAAGCGTCACGGGAACCAGATTTTTGATCAAACCCATCCAGGACGGGGATGCGATGAACGACGGAACCATCAACCGCTCCACCATCGCAATGAATATGCCCGCCGGGATGAAGTACATGTTTGCAATGCTGTGCTCGAAACCGCACGCCACAAAGGCGGTCACCGGAAAGACCACCGCGAGCACCTTGTCCGTCACCGACCTTCCGGCCATGCTCAGCCACACCGCCAGACAGACGAGCATGTTGCACAGGACGCCCTTGAAAAAGGCCTCCCCGAAGGACATCGCACACTTTTCAGACGCGATCCTGAGGGTCGCCAGGGCCACGGCGTTGGCTCCAAGCCGCCATTCCCCGGACAGCGTGACCAGGGCGGCCAGTCCCACCGCGCCGGCAAAGTTCGCCACATAAATGACAGTCATGTGCCGCAGAAACTTCCCAACGGGCGTGCGGCCCGCGACGACACTCATCACGATCAGGTTGTTGCCTGTAAAAAGCTCGGCCCCCGCAACCACCACCAGGATGAGCCCCAGCGAAAAAGCCACTCCCCCCAGAATCCGTGCAATCGCAAAGCTCAGCGAGTGATCGCTTGCGACAACGGTCGACGTCATCGCTCCGAGCCCGATGAAGGCTCCCGCAAGGACCCCGAGCATCACCTGTTGAAGAAGCGGCAGGTTCACCTTGGTGACGCCCGTGCCTTCGATGCGCGCGGCAATCTCCCTGGGGGAGTAGCAATCGAATCCAAATATTTCAGACATACGGCGCAATCTTTTCGACCGTGACGGCGACGACCTTGTACTCGGGCGTGGACACGGCGTTGTCCCGGAGCGGGCTGGTGAGCAGGTTTAAGTTCGCTTTGACCGTATGAAAAGTGGCGAAGAGCTCCCCGGGCTTGATCCCTTCGGCCGTGCGCAGAGGCAGGACCGTCTCGCCGTGTCGGCTCCGCACCCGGACATGGTCGCCCGTCGAGAGTCCCAGTCGCGAGGCGTCCCGGGGCGACATGTCGAGCGTGTCGGCCTCGCGCAACAGGGCGTCCAGAGTCCGCATCGTCATGGTGCCCGCGTTGAACTGGTACAGGGTGCGCCCTGTGGTGAGGACAAAGGGAAACTGTCCGTCGGTTGTTTCGGGCGTTGGAGTGAACGAGATTCTTTTGAGGGCCGCACGTTTGCCATGCGGAAAGGCTTCCGCGTGCAGAATGGCGGTGCCCGGGTGGTTTTCGGTGGGACACGGCCACTGGAGGCCTCCCCGCTCCAACCGTGCGTAGCTGATTCCGGCGCCCGCCGGCCACAGCGAGCGAACCTCCTTCCAGATTTCCTCGCTGGAGTTAAAGGCGAACTGCTCGCCAAAACCCATGGCATCCGCGAGACGGCAGAGGATCTGCCAGTCCGGTAGTGAGCCGCCCACGGGCTCGAACGCTTTGCGGACGCGCTGCACCCGGCGCTCCGAGTTCATGAAAGTGCCTTCCTTCTCGAAGGACGAACACGCCGGCAGGAAGACGTGCCCAAACTCCCGCCCCAGCTCGTTCATGAACAAATCCTGAACGACGACAAACTTCAGCCGTCCAAGCGCCCTTCTGGTCGCGTTCATATCAGCGTTGGTGAGGGCCACGTCGTATCCGATCGCCCACAGGGCGTCGAACCCGTCCTCGGCCGCGGCATCGACCATTTGCAGCAGGTTGAGTCCGGGGGTCCGGGGAACCGGGGCTTTCCACACCGCCTCAAAAGTCGCACGTCCGACCTCGAGCGGCACAAAGCCGGTCAGGTTTCCGGGCTCGCAGCCCATGTGCGCCGAACCCTGCACGTTGTTCTGGCCCCGCAGCGGATTGACTCCGGAGCCGGGCTTTCCAAAGTTCCCGGTCAGCAGGGCGAGGTTCACCAGGGCCATCACTCCGTCGGTTCCCTGAGTGTGCTCTGTCACGCCCAGCCCGTGGAAGCACATCGCAGGAGATTCCCCCGCGTAAACGCGCGCCGCCTCGCGGATGCGCTCCGCCTCCACCCCCGTGATCCCGGCCGCCCGCTCCGGAGTCCATTCCCCGATGAACCGTTGGAACTCCTCAAACTCATCAATGCGTTCGCGAAGAGCCTCCGCATCACACAGGCCTTCCGTCACGATGACATGCGCGAGAGCATGGAACATCGGGATGTTCGTTCCGGGCCGCAGCTGGAGGTGGACATGCGCGTACTGCGCCAACTCGATGGCGCGGGGATCGATGACCACGAGCTTCGCCCCTCGCAGCACGGCCTGCTTGATCCGCGCCCCAACGATGGGATGGTTCTCGGTCGGGTTGCAGCCGGTGACCAGGAAGCACCGGGCCGTTTCAATGTCGGCAAACGAGTTCGTGGCCGCTCCCGTGCCGAGCATCTGCCGCATTCCGGCAGCCGTCGGCGCGTGGCAGACGCGGGCGCAGCAGTCGACGTTGTTTGTTCCCAGAACGAGGCGGGCGAATTTCTGCGTCAGGTAATTTTCCTCGTTAGTCGCGCGCGCCGACCCGAGCATGCCGATGCGCTCGGGCCCCGATGCCTCGAGAAGGCTCCGGAGACGCGCGGCGACATGCTGAATCGCTTCCTCCCAGGTGACGCTCCGCCACCCAGCGCTTTCCCGGATCATCGGTGTGGTGACGCGGTCCCCGGCCCGGACATAATCATAGGCGTAGCGCCCCTTCACACACAGATGCCCCCTGCTCACCGGCGCCTCAGGGACGGGCTTCACCTGAACGATGCGGCCGTCCCGCGTGCCGACATTCATTTCGCAGCCGACGCCGCAGTAGGGGCAGGTCGTGCGGGTCCACTCCAGGGGCGGCCCGAGTTTGAAGACGGACTGGTCCTCGAGGGCACCCGTCGGGCAAGTGTCGACGCAGGCCCCGCAGCTCACGCAGTCGCTTGCGAGCAGGGTCTCCGCAATGCCCGGGCGTATCCGGGTGTCTGCCCCGCGGTTCCAGGCGTGCCACACGAACTGGCCCTGCAGCTCGTCGCAGACGCGTACACAGCGGAAGCAGGTGATGCATTGGGAAAAATCGGCGCGCAAATACGGGTGCGTGGTGTCTTGAAACTGGACGGGCGGCGCGGGCGCACATCCGCCGTCGTCCAGGGCGTGCGCACATCCGTCACCGTCCGGGGCGTGCGCACCGGCGAACCCCGGCGAACGAGGCACCGGCACCTGATATTCCCGGAGCAGACGGTGGAAGGACTTTTCCGGAGAGCGCTCCAAGGCGTCGCTGGGATAGTCCTGGGCGAGCATCCCAAGCAGCGTGCCGCGAATGTCCCGCAGTTGATCCGAATCCGTTTCGATTACCATGCCATCGTCTGCGCGCGTGTTGCAGGCGGTTGCGTGCCGTTCCCAGCCCTCTATGGAAACCACGCAAAGCCGGCACGCTCCGCTGGGAGCCAGGCGCTCATCGTGGCACAGCGTCGGGATGTGTACGCCCGCCTCGTTGCATGCCTGAAGAATGGAGGCTCCTTGAGCGCAGGTGTGTGGATGTCCGTTGATGGTTACCTTAGGCACGCCTCAAACTCCTTTCCGTAATAGCGCAGGATGGAGCCTGCGAACTCTGCAAGCCCCGTACCGAGACCGCAGAGGCTCGTCCACTGGAGCGCCTGGAGGGCATCCCGATAGTGTCTCGCATCCCACCGGCTTGAGGCGGGGTCCTTGAGAAGGGCTGCGAGGGCGCCCTCAATCTGGCGGCTTCCCACGCGGCAGGGAGTGCATTTGCCGCAAGACTCGAACGCACCGAACGCGAAGACGTGGTGCAGCAGCTCGAGGATGCTGGTGTGCTGGTCGAACGCCACAATCCCGCCGTGCCCCACGCTCCCGCCGATGGCGCGCATTTCTTCGAAACCGAGAGGTGTGTCCAGTAAACGGGGCGGCACGATTCCGGCGAGCGGCCCCCCCACGATCACGCCCTGCAGCGAGGACCCCTCCACAAGGCCGCCCCCCAGCTCCTCCACGATGTGGCGGATGGTGGCGCCGAACTCGACCTCGTACAGGCCGGGCCTCACGAAAAGAGAATTGAGAGAAACGACCTTGGTCCCTCGGCTCCCGGAGAAGCCCATTCGCTGGTAGGCATCCGCGCCGTTCCGCATGATCCAGGGGACCGCCGCCAGTGTTTCCACGTTGTTCACCAGCGTCGGAATGCCGTGAAGGCCGCGTTCGCTGGCGTAAGGAGGCCGGGGCATCACCTCGGGCCGCACCCCCTCAAGAGAACGGATCAAGGCGGTTTCCTCACCGCAAACATAGCTTCCGCCACCGGTGTGAATCCCGATGTCAAAGGAGCGTCCCCGTCCGAGACAATCGCCCCCCAACAAACCGGCCTCACGCCCTTCCTGCAATGCCGCCTCGAGAATCACCCTGGCGGCCGGATACTCGCTGCGGAGATAGATCCAACCCTTTGTCGCACCGACCGCATGCGCCGCGATCAGCATCCCCTCAATCAGCGCGTGGGGATCATCCTCCATCAAAAACCGGTCCACGTAAGCCCCCGGATCCCCTTCATCCGCGTTCGCCACCACGTATTTTTGCAAGCAAGTCTGGGAGGCAACGCTTCGCCACTTGCGTCCGGTGGGATACCCCGCTCCGCCACGGCCCCGCAAAGCGGACGTCTCCAGAGCTTCCACCACGCTTTGCCCAGGCGACTGCAGTGCCGCCTCCAGCCCCCGGTAGCCTCCGTGAGCACGGTAGCTCGACAGTGCCCTGGCGTTGCCCCGAAGGAGGCGCTCCAAAAGCACAGGCTGCCTCGCCGAGCAGGCAACGTTCGGCAGCGCGAACTCGGGGTTGGGAGACGGACCCGCATAGCACTCTCCCATGCAATACACGCGCGCCGGCTGTGACTCTGCCCTGCTCCAAACGGCAGGATTCAGGCGGCGCGCCGCGAAACAGGCGGTTCCGTTGCAGGCCTTCCCTGAGAGGGAGCCGCCCGGCAGATGGTAGAAAGATTCCACGGCCGGACTATGCCGGCCGTTTAAACCTCCGCCCGGAGGCCCGAGAGGGAAGGCTGCAATGCCTGAACTGGGTGCATTCATACTGCGCGGCCCGGATGCTCGAAGACCCGCTCCCCGCAGGCAGGAGGTTGTTGGAAAGGAGCCTCATCGATGGTCGACCCGTTGCGGTGCGGGGTGCCGGCAGCGCCAGAGGCGAGGGACCCAGGCGGCTGTTCCAAATGAAGCGCCATGCGGCTGTCGATGGCGACCAAACCAGAAGCCGAGGCCAGCAGGGGGTTGATGTCGACTTCCTCTATCAGCGGCTGCTCCAGCACCATCCGGCTGAAGCGCATGATCGCCGTCTCAAGCGCGGACAAATCGACTCCCGGGCGCCCCCGTACGCCCCCCAGCGCCGCACCTATTTTGGTGCGTTCCATGAGTCTCTTCGCACCAGCACGGTCGAGGGGCGGAATACCGAGTGCAGTATCCCGATAGACCTCCACCAACGCGCCCCCGGTCCCGAACAGGACGACAGGTCCAAATTGCGGATCCCGGCTGCATCCTAGGATCAGCTCGTAGCCCTCGCGCTTTACCATTGGTTGAAGGGTGACCCCTTTGAATCCATCAGGGCCTGCCGCAAGGGTGAGGGAATCACGAATGTTCCTCCAGGCTCCACGCACCTCCTCCGGTGAAGCCACGTCCAGCCGCACACCGCCGACATCGCTTTTGTGCGTGTGCGTCTCCGAGAGCAGTTTCACAGCCACTGGAAAACCAAGAGCCTCGGATTGACTCACCGCCTCGTCTTCCGTCTGTGCGACTCTGGTTTCCAGCACAGGAATGCCATAGGCCGAAAGAATCTGCGCCGATTCCACGTTCGTGAGCAGCCGCCTTCCCGAACGACACGCCTCCGAAAGCAACTGTTCCACAGCCGTTTTTTCGGTGCTGAACAGAGACACACCGTCCCCGTCCATGGGATCCCCCGGGCACACGCCCAGCCGCTCCCGGCACCGCGAGAGCTGTGCAAAGGCTGCGGCCGCAGCATCCGGATAGTCAAAAGTGGGAATGCCCGCCGCGTTGAGGATCCCCCTGCCAGCGGCCACCATTTCTCCGCCCATCCAGCTTGCAAACACCGGCTTGGGGGTTGTTTTCGAAAGTCTGCAGACAACCTCCGCTGTTTGGTCCGCCTGAGTCATCGACTGGGGTGTCAGGATGACGAGAACGGCGTCCGTCTCGGGCGAGTCCGCCACGACTTCCATCGCCGCTGCATAGCGCTCGGCTGAGGCGTCACCCAGAATGTCGATGGGATTGGCATGGCTCCATTGCGTGGGAAGCCGCTTATCCAGAAGTTCGACGGCGTGCACGCAGAGCTCCGCGAGTCGTCCGCCGCCAGCGACCAGCGCATCGGTTGCGAGCGCGGCCGGACCCCCGGCGTTGGTGACGATTGCGAGCCGTGGCCCCCGTGGATGAGGCTGCTTCGAAGCCAGCTCCGCCAGGTTGAAGAGCTCGCTCAGGGTATCCACGCGGAGCACACCGGCGCTCCGGAAGGCCTCGTCGAGAACCGCATCGGTCCCGGTGAGCGCTCCGGTGTGGGATGCGGCCGCCTTCGACGCGGGGCCGGTGCGGCCGACTTTTAGCACAGCGACGGGCTTGCGCTGCGAGGCCCTGCGCGCGGCGGTGAGAAAACGGCGCGCTGCACCGACCGATTCCATGTAGCAGAGAATCACCGTGGTTTCGGGATCATCGTCGAAATGCGATAGCAATTCATCCCAGCCGACGTCGAGCATTGCGCCCACGGAAACAAACGCGCTGAACCCGACGTTCTCGCGCAAGCTCCAGTCCAGAACAGCCGTGCACAGGGCGCCGCTCTGGCTGAGAAAGGCGACTCCCCCGGGCGCCGCCATGCCCCCGGCGAAGGTGGCATTGAGCTGAAGCCTCGGGACCATGAGGCCCAGACAGTTCGGACCGAGCAGCCGGATTCCCGCCGCGCGCGCCGCGCTGAGGCATTCCGAAGCCAGTTCAGCCCCCCGCGGCCCCGACTCCCCAAAGCCCGCGGAGATGACGACCGCGGCGCCCACACCTGCCCTGCCGCATTCCCGAAGCACCTCGGGCACGGTTGGGGCTGGAGTCGCGATTACGGCGAGGTCCACTGCCTTCGGCAGGCTGCTGATATTGGGAAATACCTTCGTCCCTCCGATGGACCGGTGGTGCGGGTTGACCGCAAACAGCGCGCCGCCGTACGCCTCGAGGTTTCGGAGCAGGGCCTCTCCCACGCTCCCCGGCGTGCCTGACGCTCCAATGAGCGCGATACTGCGCGGAGCAAACAAGCCCGACAGGGGTTTGCTCCAGACTTCACCCAACTCCTGCGGTTTTCCGCTGACCATACCAAACGCGCGATGAACCATGTCTTTTGTGAAGGTTCGTTTGCCTTAAGATCCGACTTGAGAGGCCTCTTCTAAGAGGCTTCCAGGCAAGCCTGCCGTGTGGATGGCTTCCTGCCATCTAGGCCGTCCATTCCCAAGGTTCCTTGCCTTTCCGCCAGATGCAACAGGGCCTCCGGTCCCGCCGGTTCCCCAATTGTCCACGGCAGCCAGGCCGTGCGTTTGGCGTGCCTTTCAACCACCTCCGTCACATAGCGCTGTTCTGCTGCTTCGCGGGCTGCCAGAAGCGGGTCGGAGGTGCCGCTGTGGAGGAGGCTCTGATTGATGACCCAGGCGAAAGGCTCGATCCCGGCTCGGCGGAGGTCTTCCTGCAGCGCGGCCGCCTCGTGGACCGGGGTTGCCTCCGGAAGGGTGACCAAAAGTATCCGCGTAAACAAAGGATCCCTGAGTCGTTTGGCGAGGTGCAGTACCTCCTCGGTCTGTGCAGAGCGGGCCTGCCTCTCGATCTGCCGCTGGAACGAGGCGCTTGCATCCAGCAGCAGAAGCGTGTGACCCGTCGGTGCGGTATCCAATACCACGAAGCGATCGACGCCCGCCGCCATCTCACGGGCAAACGCCCGGAAGACGGCGATCTCCTCTGTGCACGGCGAGCGAAGGTCCTCTTCAAGCAGGGCCCGTGCGTCCGAGTCCAACTCGGCTTCCTGCGCTGCCACCACCTCTCGCCGGTAGGCTTCGGTTTCCACCGCCGGATCGATTTTGCTGACAGAAAGTCCGTTCACCTTTCCATTCAGCGTCTGAGCCACGTGTGCCGCCGGATCCGTCGTGCTGAGGTGCACACGATGGCCCCGGTGCGCCAGCAGCACGGCGATGGCCGCGGCAACGGTCGTTTTGCCGACTCCGCCCTTGCCCATCGTCATAATCACCCCGGTTCCCTGGGACTCAATCGTGTCCACTAGCTGGCACAGGCCCTCCATTCTTGGCGCAAGCCAGGCCGCCGCGGCTGAACCCCCCTGAACGGACGGTTCAGCGTCCTCTTCCAGAAACGTTTTCAGACGGTTCAAACCGAGAATGTTGAATGCCCGCAAGGGAACGCCTGCGGCCGGCATGCTCCGAATAAAATCCTCAGCCCCCAACAGAGCCGCCTCCCCCCGGCGCTGCATCGCCTCGGCCACCGGGTCTGATGCGCTGTCAGACTCAAAGATGCCGTTTACCACGAGCATTTGATTTCCAACGCCCAGCCCCCTCAGTTCCGCGGCAGTCCGCTGCGCTTCCCGAAGGGCGCTCGTCTGCGGGCGGGTCACGAGGACCAGAGTTGTCAGGGCGGGATCACTCAGTGCACTGATGGTCGTCTCATAGATGCGCCTTTTCTTTTGCAATCCCGCCAGTGGTCCCAGGCAGGAATTTCCTGAGGTATTCTGTTTGAGAAACGCATCCCACGCCTTGGCCAAACCCATCAGCCTGAGTGTGTGACCGGTGGGTGCGGTGTCAAAGACCACATGGTCGAACTGCGAGGCGACCGAAGGATCCCCGATCAGGCCGGAAAACTCATCAAACGCCGCAATCTCCACCGTACAGGCCCCGGACAGCTGTTCCTCCATGCTTTGCAAGGCAACCGCCGGGAGCAGCCCGCGCATCGGACCGACGAGCCGCTCCCGGTACGCCGCGGCCGCATCCGCAGGATTGATGTTCATAGCACTCAGACCCGGAACGCCACTGATCGACTTCGGCTGGTTCGTCAGCGCGGATTCCAAGACCTCGTCCAGATTCGACGCCGGGTCGGTGCTGACAAGCAGAACGCGCCTGCCTCCTGAAGCCAGCTTTATCGCGGCGGCGCAAGCCACACAGGTTTTTCCAACTCCCCCTTTTCCGGTGAAGAACAAGAACCGCGTGGCGGTCGCGGCCTCGGGTCTGTAGAGCGGCAGTCTCATAGCGTCGGCTGTAGCGCGTTGTGCGCGGCGCGGCTCCAGTCGGGCCGCTCGCCCTTGGTGGGATAGCGCCCCTGAAGCTGCAGGACGTTGTCCCAAAAGATCAGGGGAAGGACCCCCACGCCCTCTGACTCGAGGAGAGCCTTGACGGTTGGGTTTTGGACAAATGCCAGCGGTTGCTGTCCGAGATTGTATCGTTCCACCTTCACTCCGTGGGTTTGGAACTGGAACAGCATCGCCGCGAAACTCACCAGATCCGGATCCGGCTGCGGCCCGCACACCCCGGTCGAACAGCACATCGCCGGATCATAGACTTGAACAGATTTCATTCCCCGCCTCCCGAAGTTAAACCCGAAAACGGAATTTCACGCGGAGCAACACGGAGCCGCGGAGCAGACTAAATAACTCTGCTTCATTGGTTTATACGATTTTTTTCCGCGCCCTCTGCTACCCTCCGCGCCCTCCGCGGCCCCGCGTGAGATCCTCTTGTCTCTAGTCCTTCGGCATTCGAGTGAACCGATCCACCCGCAGGCACCCACCGCCCCACAACCATCAACACTACTGAATCGCATCTCGCAGGTCCGCTGACCGCTGACCGGTGGCCCGGTAGCCCGGACTGCACACGCCGCAAACGCGAGCCCTTACCCTCCAAGCGCTCGCGAGTATTTTCCTCGCCGGCCCGCCCGGACCTCTCCGGCCTCAGGCTGCGCTGGACGCGCTGGTCGCCAGGCGCGCAACCTGCACTGCAACCACGCAAATGTCGTCCGGAAAAGTGGTCCGGCCCGTGAACAATTCAACGTCGTGCACGACCGCAGCTACCAGGGGGTCTGGCGGCAGCTCCGTGTGCTGTGCGACGGTTTCCCGGAGACGGTCCTCGCTGAAAAGTTCGGCGTCCGCATTCTCCACCTCGAACAAGCCGTCGGTGAAGAGCAGGATCAGGTCGTCCTTGGCGAGGGGATGCAACTCGTTGTGATAAACGGCGTCAGAGAAGATCCCGAGCGCCGGCCCGCGCGAGGCGGAGGCGCTCAGAGGTGTCACCCCCTTTTGAGCGCCGCTGACCAGAAGCGGACAGGGATGGCCCGCATTGGCGACGGTCAGCGTGCCAGCGGCGACGTCAACGGTCATCGAACACGCGGTGGCAAACACCAGCGTCTCCGCCTCCTCAAAAATATGGCATTGCGCCCGGTTCATCTCGCCCAGGAGGAGCGCCGGATCCGCCGCCTTTTCCCCCAGCTGCTCCTCCAGGGTGCGCAGCATCGCCGTGACCAGCGCCGCGCGGACCCCGTGCCCCATCACGTCGCAGATGAACACGCTCAGCTTCGTGTCGGAAAGGCGCGTCACGTTGAAGCAGTCGCCGCTGACCATGTGGGAGGAGCGGTAGAGGCTGCTGATTCGCACGGCGCTCTCAGAGGGCGGGCAGTCCTTTGGAAGCGTTGGAAACCGCCGGGGCAGAAGCGCGATCTGGAGCTCGTGCGCCATGCGGAGGTCCTCCTCCATGATTGCGTTTTTCGCGCTCAGCTCCAGCGTGCGGTCCAGGACGCGCTGCTCCAACTCCGAGTTGCAGGAGGACAGCTCGGCCTGGGCGCTTTCGAGCGCAAGCCGCTCCTGCACTTCCTTCAGCGCCCGGTTCAGGACGGGAATCAGGCGGACTAGGCCGTCTTTAAGGACAAAATCCGTGGCCCCCGCCTTCAACAGCTCGACGGCGGCCTCTTCGCCCACCGTTCCCGAAACGAACACAAACGGCACATGGGGCGCGTCGTTGCGGGCGATCTCAAGCGCCTCCACGCCGCTGAAGGCGGGGAGTTTGCAATCGGCAAAAATGACGGCCGGCCGGAAATGATGAAGCGCCTCCAGAAACCCCGTCCGGGTCTCCACCCGCGTCAGCGTGAATTCCACCCTGCCCCGCCTGAGCTCGTCTTCAATGAGGGCTGCATCCAGTTCGGAATCCTCCAGCAACAGCACCCTGACGGCAGTGGACAGCACACTCATAGCAGCGTGCAATATATGGCTATTTTTGCTCGCTGCTTAAAAAAAGACGGGGGGAACGCAATTTCTTCACCCGGCAGCCAGCACCCGGCGTATTCCCGACTAGGGGAGCCTGATAATCCGCGACTACTGCCGGCATCGGTTTGCGTCTTCCGAACCGCGAAAAGTCAAACTGCACGTCAACGGCGACGCTCTGACGATGAGATCAGAAGCTGTTCCGCTTCGGGAACATGCTGCGGTGCGCTAGGTAGTCCACTCGTTCGAGCATGCGCCTCTGTCCACAGATTTAGAAAAATCTGACTTGGCACAGACAGAGCGAACTGACCCTGCTGAAGGCCTGGGAAAACGACCAGGACGACGTGTACAACGCACTGCTCACGAAATAGGGTTGGATAACACGCAGGGTGCGGAGTTTACCGGAGGGTCCCGTGTGGTTCTGGCAAAGTTTCTTTCGTCTGATGGGTTGTCTCAGAAGCCCGCGATCCGTTACGGGCAGTTTCCTTGACCCATGAAAATGCTCCACTATCTAACCGCCGGACTTTGCGTTTCGGTTCAGCTCCATGCCCAAGAAGCCAAGCCGAAAATCCCCACTTATTTAACCGTGGAGACTGCCCGGGCGGAGGGCGTCGATGTCGATTTACAGGGTGAATACGCGGGGGAGAAGCTCGGAGCGCAGGTGATCGCGCTGGGCAACGGGACCTTTCGGGCGGTGCTCCTTCAAGGCGGGCTTCCCGGCGCAGGCTGGGATGGCTCTGCCAAGGTGGAGATCGAGGGCAAACTGGAAGCGGGGTTGGTCTCGTTCGACAAAGACGGATGGAAGGCTGCGCTGAGTCCGGACGGCTTGTCCGGAGAACGCGAGGGCGCGAAGTTTGCTCTCAAACGGATTGTGCGCAAGAGTCCGACGCTCGGAGCCAAGGCGCCCGAAGGCGCGGTGGTGCTCTTTGACGGCTCGAACTGTGACGCTTTTGAGGGCGGGCATTTCGACGATTTGAACCGTAATCTTCTGGCGTCCGGCTCCAAGACGAAGCGGGACGACTTTCAAAATTACAGCCTGCACGTTGAATTCATTTTGCCCTTCAAGCCTCTGGGCAGGGGGCAGGATCGCGCCAATAGCGGCGTTTACATGCAGGACCGTTACGAGGTCCAGGTTTTGGACAGTTTTGGACTCAAGGGTCTGAACAATGAATGCGGCGGCATTTACAGCAAAACACCGCCCTCAGTGAACATGTGCCTGCCGCCCCTGACTTGGCAGACATACGACATTGAGTTTGCAGCCGCAAAATTCGATGCGGAAGGGATGAAGACGCAAAACGCCGTCATCACGGTGAAGCACAACGGCGTTGTGATTCATGAGAACGTCGAAATTGCCTCCCCGACCGGCGGCGGAAAGAAGGAGGGACCGACCGGCGGCGCGATCCAGTTGCAGGGGCACGGTAATCCCGTTTGCTACCGCAACGTGTGGCTGGTTCCCAAGCCCTGATTGAGGGCGGGGACTTGCCGTCTCGGGTGGTTGTTGCTGCGCCATTCGCGCTCCGGTCGATTCCTGCGGTCTGGCGTTTTCGTGAAGAGCGTCCAGTTCCGCAGCTGAGGCGACCGGAGCGCGGCAGGCAAAAAGGTCATCCTCACCGCTGTGCGCCCGCCACCTTTCGTCGAAACACAACGGGCGTCATATGTTTCCATGAGAAAAACCGACGGTTGAAGTTGGATAGATTGGTAAAGCCGCACTCGGACGCCACATCCGACACCCTGAGGTCTGTTTCCAGCAGCAAACGCGCCGCTCGCCCCAGGCGAATCTCATTCAAGTACGCTGGTAATGTCCGCCCCGTACATTTGCGAAAAAACCGACTGAAAGCCCCTTCACTCAGGGCTGCCACCTCTGCGACTTCCCTCCGGTTGATCGGTTTCCGGATCCGGGCGTGGATGAACTGCATGACCCGCCCCACCCTGTCCTGATCCCGTGTATCGATGGGCGCCACGTAACCGGGGGCGCATAACGGCACCAGTCCCTCTGCCTCTGCGAGGTTGTCCAAGACCTCTAACAGCTTTGCAATCCGTCGCAACGGCCCCAAGGAGGGAACCATCTCCAATTGCCGGGCGGTCTCATCCCGAAGGACGCCGACGATTTCAAGCCCCCGGTCCGCCCTCTTAAACAGACGTTGAATCGTCTGAAAATCAGGGTGTTGAAAAAGGGAGTCGCCGGCGAAATTAGCGTTGAACTGAATGATCAGAGCGTCGGCCGCCCCAGTGTCCTTGTCATGGTAAAACACATGCGGCAGGCCACTTCCGATCAGAACAAGGTCCCCGGCCTGCAGATTTGTCACGTGATCGCCGACCACACGGTAGCCGCCACTTTTTCGCACCAGAGCGAACTCAATCTCGGGATGGAAATGCCACGGCGTTCCATAATCTTCTCCCTGAATGTGTTCGCAGAAAACAGCCTCCTCCGCCCTCCACGGGATCTGTTCGCGAATCGCACGGCGGCTCATGTCACAAAAGTATCAGAACTCGGCACCGCAGCCGAACTAAAATGTGATTTAACCGAGGGTCGGCCCATCTTCCATCCCATGAATTTGATCCAGTACTTTCACCCCCTGTTGAGGAAGACCTGGAGCTTTTCTGCGGCGCCGACACGCTCAAAAAAGGTTTCGTCGGTTGTGCGCGAGACGCGTCCGCGGAAGGTTGGCGGCTCCGCCTGCATTTCGGTTTTAGCACGAGAGACATTGATCCAGTCCGCTCCGCACCGGAAGCAGACTGCGGCATCGCTGAGTTGTGCGAACCGCCCCTCTCAATCCCCCGTTTGTTTTTTCCCAAAACCCAGCACACCTCCAGCCCTATGAACTTCCTTCTCCTCAGCCGCCTTTGGGTCATGGTCTTTCTGCACTACTTTGTGTGGGGGGCGTGGTACGTGACGATGGGAACTTACACCACAGCAAAGCTGGGCTTTTTGGGCGGCCAGGTGGGCCTGGCTTATGGAAGCACTGCGGTTGGCGCCATGGTCTCTCCTTTTATTGTGGGGATTATTGCCGACCGTTTTTTTGCCACGCAACGTCTGCTCGCGTGTCTGCATTTGGTTGGCGCCGGACTGCTTTACTGGATTTCGACACTGAAGGAATTCCAGCAATTCTACCCTGTGCTGCTGGCCTACACGGTCACCTACATGGCCTGCCACGGCCTGACGAACACGCTCACGCTGCATCACTCCAAAAACCCCGCCAAGGAATTCCCCTTGGTCATGGTTATGGCTAGCGTCGGTTGGATCGCATCAGGCCTCGCGGTGAGTTGGTTTAAGCTGGAGGACAATGCCGGCATGTTCCGTCTGGCCTCCGGCGCCGCCTTGATCATGGGAGTTTATTCACTCACTCTCCCGCACACGCCGCCCAAGGGAACCGGGGCGCCCATTTCCCTGGGCACTCTTCTGGGATTCGACGCCCTCAAGCTTTTGCGCAACCGGGCGTTTGCCACGTTCATGCTGTGTTCGTTTTTGATCTGCGTGCCGCTGAGTTTTTATTTCAGCTGGATGAATGTGTTTATGAATGAGATGCACATCCCAAATGCCGCCGCAAAAATGACCCTGGGTCAGGTTTCTGACGTGGTCTTCCTTCTGCTTCTCCCCCTGTTTCTAAGCCGGGTCGGTTCCAAGGGGATCCTTTTGCTGGGAATCGGCGCGTGGGCCGTCCGCTTCGGGCTCTTTGCCGTGTTTCATCAAAATCCTTCCGCAAGCTGGATGCTGTTCACCGGCATTCTGCTGCACGGCATGTGCTACGACTTTATCTTCGTGATGGGGCGGATGCTCGTGGATAAATACGCAGGCGAGGATATCCGGGGTGCCGCCCAGGGTTTGCACGCGATCGTCACGCTGGGAGCCGGCATGTTCGTGGGTTCCTGGCTTTCGGGAATTGTGGCCCAACATTACACCGAAGCAGGCAGCCATTCCTGGCAGTCGATATGGCTGATCCCCGCCGTCATGGGGGCCGTTCTCGCTGTTGTCTTTGCCATTTTCTACCGGGAAGACAAACACGAACGACACCTTCAGAGCCAACCGGCTGCGCACTAGAGACTCACGCTGCAACTCTCACCTTCGAGACTTTTCATATGCCCCGCAAAACCAGCTATATCGCTCCCGATTGGTGGGATTACACCACGCTTGAGTCTGATCTCATCAACGACGCCGCCGCGCTCACCGAACGCGACCTGCTCCAGCTCTCACGCCCCGGCTTTGAAGTGGCCCTCTACGACACTCTGCAGGATTTTTATCTCGCGGAAGCCCTCGAGTACATCACCGCCTGGCGCCAAGCCACCGCCGACAACCCGGTGGGAATCTGCGGCCCCATCGGTCCGACCGAACAACTTCCCCTGGTTGCCAGACTGGTCAATGAACTCGGACTAAACCTCAAACACGCACACTTCTGGGGCATGGATGAATGGTTCGATGCCTCCACCCAAACCGAAGTGGCACCGACCCACCCGCTCTCCTTCGAAAAGGCCGACCGCGAACTGTGCTTTGACCGGATCCATCAACACCTCGTGATGCCCGAGTCCAATCTCCATTTTCCCAAAGCAGATGTGGCCGGTTTTCAAAAAACATGGGACTCGGGCGTGCGCTGCGCCGTCATGCAGGGCGGGCAGGGAGAGATCAAACACTGGGCGTTTAACGATCCCCTCAAGCGCGAAGGCAAATGGAAAGACGCGCCCCCAACCCCCGCTGAATACCGCGAACTGGCAACCCGCATCGTCGATCTCCATCCGGTGACGCTGGGGCAGAACGCGCGCACCTCTGGCGGCGGCAACATCACCATGGTTCCGAGCATGGCGATCACCGTCGGGCCTCGGGAAACATGGAAGGCGGACAAAGTCAGCATCTGGCACGCAGGGATGCACGACAACCCGCTGGGGCAGCGCCTCACAGCACTAATGATTTCCAAAGGCATCGCGGACTCCGCAGTCCCCATGTCGCTGCTGGCGGATCATCCGAACGTAAAATTTAATTATTACCGCGGCGGCTTGGGAAGCTGCTCGGTGGAAATGCACTAACGCATCCCCATCGAGGTAACCGACCAGTTACGCAGCACAAACAAGATTCCACATGATTAAATCCTCCATCCTCTCCCGTTTTTTTGCGGTGCTTCTGCTCGGCGCATGCACTGCTGCAAACGCCATGGCGGCTGATCCCTGGTTTACATCCGAAGGTGCAAGCGGCCCCGGAAAGGGAAAACACATTGTCTTGATCGCCGCCGAGGAGGCCTACCGCTCAGAAGAATCGATGCCGATGATGGCGCAGATACTCTCGCGCCAGGGCTTCAAGTGCACAGTGCTCTTTGCCATCGATCCGGCGGACGGGACGATCAATCCAAAGATCAAAGACAACATTCCCGGCCTTGAGCAACTAAAGACCGCGGATCTGCTGGTTGCGTTTTTGCGCTGGCGGGAACTGCCTGATGAGCAGATGCAGCACATCATCGACTACACCGAGTCGGGCAAACCCATCCTTGGCATTCGTAATGCCACGCATCCCTTCAAGTACGTAAAACGCGCTGACAGCCCGTATGCGCGTTTCGACTCCGCCAGCAAAGACCCTAGCGGCGGCTGGGGACGTCTGGTGCTTGGCGAAACCTGGATCTCGCACTACGGCAAGAACCTCGTGGAAAGCACGCGCTGCGACATTGTGGAAACGGCCTCTACGCACCCCATATTCAAGGGAATCCGCACGGGGTTTTGGATACCCGATGATGTGTATGGAATCAGCTCCGCTTTGTCTGGCGACAGTACGCCTGTGCTGCTGGGGCAACCGCTGGAGGCCTGGACTTCCGAGGCCAAACCTGTTGCCGACAAGCCGCCCCAGCCCATTGCCTGGACCAAATCCTACACAGGGGCCGCGGGAAAAACGGCACGAGTGTTCACCTCCACGATGGGCCATGGAGACGCATTTAAAATCGAAGCATTCCGCCGGATGCTCTCCAATGCCTGCCTGTGGTGCATGAACCTAGAAGGTTCCATTGATCCGAGCTCCAACATGGATATCCCGGGAGAGTATGCTCCAGGGCCGGCTGGAGCCAAAGGCCTCAAGCCCGGCGTCCTGCCGCAGGACTTGAAGAAATAGAGCCTCCAGAGCCCTCCCTTTTTTATGAAAAAACACCTCATCTTCAGTTTGATTTTGTGCGCAGCAACAACGACTCACGCACAAGAGGCGGGCTCTCCTGCTGCAACAGTGCAAACCGGAAACGCGACGGTTCGCGCCTTCATCGATGATGAAGCCCCGGGATGGCGTCCGCTCTTAGAGAGCGACTTCGCAATCGTCAACACACCTGAAAACACTTGGTCGTGGAAAGGCGGAGTCCTCCACTGCACGGGCCAACCCATAGGCGTTCTGCAGACCAAGCAGGAATTCTCAAACTTCGAAGTGGTGGTCGAATGGATGCACGAAAAGTCCGCCGGCAATTCCGGCGTGTTTGTTTGGGCGAAGCCCGAGTCGCTGGAAAAACTGACCCTTGAGGGGAAGCAGCGCCTGCCCGATGGCATCGAAGTCCAAATCCTCGACCACGGCTTCACAGAAATGATGAAGGCCAAGGGGGCCAAGACCGACTGGTTCGGCACCAATGGCGACGTCTTCCCCGTGCGCTCGAAAATGACGCCGTTCCCGCCCGTATCACCCGATGGCAGCCGCAGCTTCCCCCGCAAGCATCTCAGCAAAGGGCACGGGGAGTGGAATCACTACTACATCCGTGCCATCAACGGTGAGGTGCGCCTCTGGGTGAACGGCGAAGAAGTCTCCGGCGGCACCGCGATCGACCCGGCGAAAGGCCACCTGTGTTTGGAAAGCGAAGGCTCGCCCATTCAGTTCCGAAAGCTGCGCGTGCGGGAGCTGCCGTAGGGGGTCATCGTGATTTGGGACTGGGCCGGCTGATTTCTTTTGATTCATTACTCCAATTCATGGGTCGGATCCTCGCCACTACCTATGTCCTCCTTGCGGGAGCCGCTATCAGCTTCGCACAAGACAGGCCCGCAGCATCCGCCGCCTTCACTGAACTCAAAGAAATCCCCTTCTCCGCTCAAGGAAAACCTGCGACCCAGACTGTCTATCGCAACGCGGATTTCCGCGGGTTGAAAATTAGCATGCTTCCGGGCGAGACGCGTTCGCTGGGGAAGGACAAGGCAGACAATGCCTTCTTACGTGCGCATGAAAAGGGCGCGCTGGAGTTCATCGGGCGTGATACGCAGATGGGTGAGCTGCCTGCGGATCGCGCGCGGCTGCCGCTGTTGGTTTGTGAGGCTTTGAAGGGTTATCCAGCCATCATCACGGGCAATGATTTGTTTGCTCCTTCCGTGATTCGCTTTGAGCTGAGCAAGCCGGCGCGGGTGTATGCGTGGATCGATGCGGAGAACCCGGTCCTTCGCCAGCCATTGGAGGAGGCTCCGCGCTGGCAGCCATTCCTCGTGGAGCCGCAGTCGCGGCATACGCTTTACTTTCGGGATTTTACGGCGGGCAGGCACGAGCTGCGGCTTGGGCCGGGGCACTTCTGCGGCGCTGGCGTCTGTCCGCTCGATGCGCTCAGTGATGCGGAGAAAATCATCGCAATCGCCGATGGCGCGTGCACACCGCCGATGCTGCGCGTACGGAACGAGAATTCCGAGGCCCGGAAGGTCAGCCTCACCTATGCATGGCGTGATCCCGCCGAAAGCGCTGCCGCCTCAACCACCCAGAAGGAACTCATACTGCAACCGGGAATGAATGAGATCCCGCTGCCCGCCGACGTTTCCAGCGATGGCATCGTGTATTGGCTGGATGCCAAATTGCGGGGCACGGATGCGCAATGGAAAGTCACCGCGCCGCACGGACATCTTTCCGTGCCTCCTCCAGATGCCTCGGTGCAGCAGCCCATCGTGCCCTATGGCGCTTACCTGAAACTGGAGTGTAACGATGATGACACCGTGCTCGGCACAATGCTGCGCGCCACATTCCATCAATTGCGCAAGCTGCACATGAACACCGTGGTACTCATGCGCACGGACTCGCCTGCTTCCCAGCTCGATCTGGCGCACGAATACGGGTTGAAGGCCGTCGTGAGACTGCACCGCATCGGCGGGGCCGATCAGGAAGCCATGATGAAGCATCCCGCCGTGCTCACTTACATGATTGGCGATGAACCCAAGATAGGCCCCAAACTTGACGCTCACCTCTCCATGTTTGCGGAGGTCACAAAGAGGTACCCGCAGTTCAAGCCCGTGACCTGCACTATATTCGACGACTGGGGCACGGGCAGTGATGCCGACCCCGACCGCATTTACAACGACCACCTCACGGGCTTCGATCTCATCCGGCTTGGTCGTTTGTATAGCTTTCAAAAGCTCGACTATGGCGTGGGTAAACCCATCTCCTACAAGCCGCGTCTCGATGCCACGAGCATCTTCCTCGGGATCGAAGCCGACGCGAAACGCGACTGGTGGCTGGTACCCCCCTTTTTTGGGCAACCGGCGGGAGCGCCAGCCGCAGCCCAGTATTGGCGCACGCCTACCGGTTTCGAGATGGCGAACTTCATGCACTTGGCGCTCTCGCATCGTTGCACAGGCATCCTCGGCTGGGGTACGCACAGTCATGAGTCTGGCATCGTGCAGGGCATGTTGTTCGACGGTCGCACCATGCAGATCGCGAACAAGGAGACCTTCGCCGCGATGCAGTCCTTCGGCGAGCAGTTCACCCGGATCAAGCCCGTTCTCCGAGCCTTTACACCCGCGCTCATCCCGGTCCATCGGACGCGGCCCTTTGCGCTCGACGTGCAAGCCCGCTGGCTGAAGACAGGTCAGATGGCCGTTTATGCGGTGAATCGTGATTTGGAAAACGAAGCTAAGGCCGACCTGCTCGTCCTCATCGCGGATCGCCTTGTCGCAAAATACAAGAAGCAGGAGATCCAGCCCGAAGCCTTCGTTGCCGAAATCGCGAGCGTGAAAGACGCCCTGACCGGCAAGGCCGCCGACTGGAAAACGGAGACCCAGCACAACCGCTTCGATTACCTGCACCTGACCGACAAGCTCGCCCCCGGCGAAGCCAGGCTCTATCTTGTCTCCGGCAGAGACCAAGGCCGCTTCAGCGAAAAGGCCGTGCCTCCAGGTGCCCGAGAGCAGTTCTACGACAAGGATTTCGCTCCGATTGATTGAGTGCGTGCACGCCGTCTGATGCAACTTCAAGCCAACCAGCTACTGAGGTACCCGGTGTGGCGAAAGGCCATTTTTCTCTCCGCTCGAAGGCCGCGTGTCATCTGTCAAAACCTCCAGACTCCGACACCGGCTTCACTGGGCCGGAGGACAGGCGGGCGGCGGGATTGAGACGTGTTTAAACAAGTTCTCCGGCCTTGGAATCCGCTGGATTCCAGGCGGTGGCTCGTTAATCAACCCCCAGAACAAGCCCAGCTGCTTCACTGTCACGACAAAGTCGTAAAAGTTCATCGGCTTGACCACATAGGCGCTGGTCCCCAGCGCGTAGCTGCGCAGCAAGTCCGACTGTTCGTTGGAGGACGACAACATCACCACGGGCACGATGCGCAGCGCCTCGTCAGCGCGCATCTGGCGGAGCACCTCGATCCCGTCCACCTTGGGGAGTTTGACATCGAGAAGCACCACGACGGGCAGGCCGGCAGGCCGCTGCGCGTATTCTCCCCGACGGTGCAGATAGTCGAGTGCGGCAGCCCCGTCGTTAACCACAACCACTTCGTTGGAAAGGCCGTGTTCGGAGAGCGCCGCCAGCGTCAGTTCGATGTCGTTAAGGTTGTCCTCCACGAACAGGATGCGCTTGGTATCAGACATAGATTACAGATGTGCCGCCGGGGCAGGGTTTGCACTCTCGACCTCCTGCTGAGCACTGCTCGTCTTGGGCAGCGCAAAGTAGAAGTCCGCGCCCTTGTCCAGTTCGCCCTCCGCCCAGACGCGCCCGCCGTGGCGCATCACGATCCTGCGCACATTCGCGAGCCCCACGCCGTTGCCTTCAAACTCCCGCTCGGTATGGAGCCGCTGGAACACCCCGAACAGCTTGTCGACGTAACGCATGTCGAAGCCCACGCCGTTGTCTTTCACATAAAAGATCCGCTCCCCCGGGGCGTCCGTCCAGCCCACCTCGATGCAGGCGGGATGCCGGGGCCGGGTGAACTTCAACGCGTTGTCCAACAGGTTCTGAAAGGCCTGCCGTATCAAAACCGGATCGGCCTCGATCGAAGGCATTTTTGCGATGGTCCATTCCACCGCCCGCCCGTTTTGTTCGGGAAGCAGCACCTTGATGGTGTCGGCAACGATGGCATTCAGATCGACCATCTCGCTTTCAAGTTCCTTCCTGCCCATGCGCGAAGACGACAGCAGCGCATCGATGAGCGTCCCCATTTTTTCCGCGGCATTGAGGATGATGGCAAGGTAGCGTTTTCCCTCCTCGTCCAGCCGCTCAAAGTTCCCGCGGGAGAGGAGCTGCAAAAAACCGGTGATGTGCCGGAGCGGAGCGCGCAGGTCGTGTGAAACCGAATAGGAGAAGGCCTCCAGCACCTCCTTGCTCGCCTCGATCTCCTGGGTGCGCTGCTGCACACGGCGCTCGAGTTCCTGGTTCATGCAGCGAACCGCCTCGTCAGCCTTTTGGCGGACCGTGACATCCATCATCGCACCCACCATGCGCACCGGCTTGCCATCAGCGTCCCGCTGTAAGAAACCCCTGTCCAGGACGTGCAAGTACTCTCCCCCTTTTGCCAGAAACCGGTACTCATCGGCCCATTTCTGTCCCCCGGAATCAATGCACTGGTAGATGGACTTCAGAACTCTTTCCCGTTCCTCGGGGTGGATCCGCGAGCTCCACGACTCAATGAGCGGCTCCACATCCTCCCTCTGATAGTGGAACGTACTGAAGAAGCTCTCCCCCCAATGCAGCTTGTTTGTGACCAGGTCCCAGTCCCACAGCACATCATCGGTTGCCTGTGAAAACATCCGAAACCGCTCCTCGCACAACCTCAGCGCCTCTTCCGTTTGTTTTACATCCCCCATTTCATCCCTCCAACCACATCCACCCGCTCCTAAATCGGAACAGCGTCCCCCAAAGGCGGTGTGCCTTTCGGTGTCACGCGGAGCCGCGGAGGGCGCGGAGGAAATTCACAGAACTAAATGAAGTAAAACTGTTTACCTCCCTCTCCGCGGCTCCGCGACTCCGCGTGAACTTCCATTTTCCGGTTCAATAAGATTTTACGGCTCAGCGGTAGGTCAGCTTGCCCACCAGCTTCGCAAGGCCGTCCACGTCGCCGTATTTCACAGCGCCAGGCACAAAATCCGGATCCCAGTGCGAGCCGAGTTTTTCAAAACGGAATCCGTCCCGCGCCACCTCCACCTCGTCGACCGCCTTATGAAGGACCGCGCCGGCGGCGAGGGCGACGGCGGTGTACGGTCTGCCGGCCGCCAGGCGGACGGCGCTCACGGGGCGCGCCTTGTCCCCGTGCACCATCGCCACCACAGCCGACACATCGTGCACCCGCCGCGCCAACAACGTCGGGTTGTAACCGAAGGTGTACCCCGAGAAGTCGCAGTACTCCTCCCCCGCGCGCTTCGCCCTGAGGTTTTCACCCACCTTCGTCTGCTCCTTTGCCCCCGCCATGTACAATTCCGGCCACGCCACCGCGACCCCCGCCGCGAGGCGCTGTTGGAGCCCCGTCTCCACCGCGGCAGGGTCCTCCTCCAGGACGATGTCCACGCCGCCCTTCCACTGCTTTGGATACCAGAAGGTCACGGGCACGGACTCCCCCGCTTTCGCCTGGCGCGCCACACCGGCGATCTTGAAAAAGGCGCCCTTGTCCTCCTTGGAAACGACCTCCCAAACCACCTCCCCGGGCCCGGGCATGGCACGCCCCACGATCGTCCGCCAGGCGGCCCCCACCAGCGCGTCCACACGCGCCGGATCGCCGGACGCCAGAACGCCCCCCACGTGCTTCGCGTCCTGGGCGCTCATCCACGCGCAGACCTGCTTTTCGTGCGCAACACCCACCGCGTTCCCCGCCGGCTTCGCATGTCCGCCGATCCAAACCGTGGCCTCCTCCGGCGTCAGAAAAACAAAGTCCTTTTCGACGACCGGCTCGGGCTGTTTCAAACCGAAGTGCTTGTTGAAAAAGGCATACATCGCCACCCGGGAAGGCAGGTTGTAGTTGTGGGGAAACTGCGTTGCGATGTGGGCGCTCACCCGGTCGGGCACGCCGAGCATTCCGTAAAGCTTCTGAAGGTCGGGAAGCCCCTTCGTCGCGAGTTCCTTCGTCCAGTCGTCCGCCGAGGTCATGCCGAGAGGACGGGGGGCGGTCAGCGCCGCGATGTCGATATTGCCCTGGTTGATCCGCAGGTAATGCCCGTTTTCACAGGTGCACCCGCCCTGCATCGCGGTGGAGACCATCACACAGGGAAACGCCGCCGTGATGCGCTGGTCGAACCCCGCGATCATCATCGTCTGGGTGCCGCCCCCGCTGGCGCCGGTGCAACCGACGCGCGTGGCGTCCGCGCCCTCGAGCGACAGGAGAAAGTCGAGCGCGCGCACGCTGTTCCATGTCTGCAGCCCGAAGTACGTCTGGAGGCGAAGGTCCGCCTGCACCCCGAGAAAGCCCTCCGCCTGAATGCCGTGCCTGTGTTCGGGGAACTGCACGGAGTCGGCGGTCCCAAGCATGTCGTAGAGGAGGACAGCGCAGCCCATGCGGGCCAGCTGCACGCACCGCGCTTGAAGCGGCGAACGCGCGGCGGTCTCGAGCACCTCGGCGCCCGTCTCAAGCTCCTTTTTGGCCGCGGGCGTTCCAAGGCCCCGGTCCATGAAACGCCCCTGCGGCCAGTGACCGTGCGGCGACAGGATCACCGGCATTTTTCCGGTGCGCTTCTTCGGAAGATAGAGGCTGCCGGTGACGTAATGCCCGGGGAGGCTCTCAAAAATGACACGGTCCACCGTGTAGTCGTCCCGTTCCACCCGGCCGTGCACCCTGGCGTTGAGCGGGGTTTTGTCGGGCATCGGCCAGAGGCCTGTGGAAACCAGCACGCGCCGCTCGATTTCGGCGCGGCGGACGGCCCATTCCTCCTTGGATTCGACCGGGGTGAAGGGAAAATACCCCCTCAGATCGCGGGAGGGGCGGGGCTCGGCGGCGGCGAGGCGAGACGTGGGGCCGAGGGACAATGCCGCGAGGCACAGGAGGTTCAGAGCAGAGCGGAGGGGGGGAAGCATACCGCATACGGGGCAGGAATCGTGCCGGACCGCCCGGTTCGGAACTGGTGTCCGCCCCCCGGGTTGTTTTATTTTGTATTCTCCAAGCAACGAACGCCGCGGAGGTTAACCCTCTGTTAGACTCGGTATCCCCCACCCTGTTTTCCACCCCCAATGGCCACACCAGCATTCCCCAAGCGCCCCTTCCACTCCGGCTCCCGCCTGGCCACGCTCGCGCTCGCCACCCTCTCGGGGCTCCTGCTTCCCCCAGGACCACCCAACGCCGCGCACGCCGCCGGGGATGCCAGCAGCCCTGCGCTTCCCCCCGCCGAGGCGCTCAAATCCTTCGCCGCCGCTCCGGGCCTCGTCGTCGAACTCGTGGCGTCGGAGCCGCTCATCGAGTCGCCCTGCGCCATGGCTTTTGATGAAAAAGGACGCCTCTTTGTCGTCGAAAACCGCGGCTACCCCAGGACAGACACCCCGCCCCAGGGCCGGATCGCGCTGCTCGAGGACACCGACGGCGACGGACGCATGGACAAACGGACCACCTTTGCCGAAGGCCTCGCGTTTCCCAACGGCGTCCTCCCGTGGAAGGGCGGGCTGCTCGTGACCTCCTCCCCTGATTTTTTGTTCCTTAAAGACACCGACGGCGACGGCAAGGCCGACGAAAAACGCGTGTTGCTCACCGGCTTCGACACCACGCGCAGCACGCAGTTGCGCGTGAACGCCCCCACCGTCGGACCCGACGGCTGGATCTACCTCGCCGCGGGACTTTCCCCCGGCTCCATCGCCAACCCGGCGCGCCCGAACGACCCGCCGCTCAAAATGACGGGCGACGTCCGCTGGAACCCCGCCACGGGCGAGGTGGAAATCGCCGACGGACGCTCCCAATACGGGCAGTCCTTCGACGACTTCGGGCAGCGTTTCATCTGCATGAACCGGGTCCAGGTGCAGCATGTCGTGCTGCCGTCCGCCGCGCTGCGCCGCAACCCGCGCCTCGCGTTTTCGGATGCGGTGCAAAACTGCCCTGAGCTCATCCCGAACACGCTGATGCGTTCCACCGGCGGCGCGGCGCGGGTGTACCCCATCTCCTCCAACATCACGACCGCCGACTCGCACACCGGCACCTTCAGCGCGGCCTGCGCCGTCACCATCTGGCGCGGCGGCTCCCTCCCCCCGGAATACCGCGGCTGCGCGTTTTCCTGCGACCCGACGGGCAACCTCGTGCACGTGGACAAACTCATCCCCAACGGCGCCTCCTTTTCCGCCGAACCGCTCCTGTCCAAAAAAGAGGTGCTCGCCTCCCGCGACGACTGGTTTCGTCCGGTGTTCCTCGCATCCGGTCCCGACGGAGCGCTCTACGTCTGCGACATGTACCGCAAGGTGATCGAGCATCCCGACTATTTGCCGGAGGAAGTGCGCAAACACACCGACTTTGAAAGCGGCAAGGCGATGGGCCGGATCTGGCGGATCCGGGCGGCCAACGCGCCCAAGTCCGAACCCAACACAGACTGGACGCACCCGGCGGACCGGCTCGCCCGGAGCGAGGGCTGGCAGGCCCAGACGGCGCTGCGTTTGCTCGCCGAGGGCCGCAACTCCCTGAACCCCGCACCTCTCAAAACCGCCCTCGCCCAGGCCACCTCCACCGCTGCAAAGGCCGCGCTTTTGAACGTCCTCGACTGGAACCGGGCTCTCGCACCCGAGCACTTCACCCAGGCGCTTTCCGACTCCAGTCCCGGCGTACGTGCCACCGCCGTGCGGCTTCTCCCAAACCCCGTTCCCCCCGGCGTCCTCTCGGACAAACTGGCCGCGCTGACCGCCGACCCCGCCCCGGGCGTACGTTTTGCCGCGGCACTCCGGCTCGGCGACTCTGCGGGCGACTCCGCCCTGGAAGCGCTGGCAAAGCTCGCCCGCCAAAACGCCGGGGACCGCTGGTCGAGGGCGGCCGTCCTGAGCGGCCTCGCCGACCGCGAAGAAGCCTTCCTTCCGATCCTGCTCCGCTCCGGCAACGCCTCCGCCGAAATGATCCCCTTGCTCGAAGACCTCGGACAACTCCTCGCCCGGGTGGGTTCCGCCTCCTTTGAGAAACTCACCCCCGCGCTTTCCCTCATGCAATCCTGGCCCTTCGAAACCCGGGCCGCCCTCGTGGCGGGCTTTGCGGACGCCTTCGGCAAAACCTTCCCCGCCACTAGCTCCGGCGCCCTCAACGCGCTGCTCCGGGAAGCCGCCCAGTCCACGGCGGACGCGAACGCCGCGCCCCAAATCCGCATCCTCGGACTGCGCGTCCTGCGCTGGGGTGGATGGGAGACGGCGGGCCCGGTCGCACTCGGCCTGCTCAAGGAGTCAAAGTCGGACGAACTTACGGACGCGGCGATCCGGGTGCTGGCGCGGTTCGCGCAGCCCGAGGTTGCCTCCACCCTGCTCGCTAAAAGCGCCTGGCCCCGGTACACCCCCGCTAGAAAGGAAACCATCCTCACCGCGCTCCTCTCCTCGGGCCAGCATTCCGAGGGCATCCTGAGCGCGATTGAATCCGGCGGCATTCCCGCCAGCTCCTTCCCCACCCTGCGCCGGGCCGCCCTTCTCAAACACAAAGACCCCGACATCCGCACACGCGCTTCGAAGCTGTTCGAGACCACCTCCGCCGACAAGCAGCAGGCCCTCGAACAGGCAAAGACCGCCCTCGCCCTCACCCCGAGCGGCGCCCACGGGCGCGACGTGTTCCGCACCCTGTGCACCACCTGCCACCGCCTCAACCAAGAAGGCCACGCGGTGGGCCCCGACCTGTTCGACATCCGCAACCAGACCAAGGAAAACATCCTCTTCCACATCGTCGCCCCCGACGCCGAGGTGGCGCCCGCCTTCAGCCCCTACCTTGCCGAGACCCGCGACGGGCGCACGCTCCTGGGCATCCTCGCCAGCGAGACCCCAGTCAGCGTCACCCTGCGCATGCCGCTCGCCCAAGAGGAAACCATCCTGCGCTCGAATCTGAACAGCCTCACCGCCCAGCCCGGTTCGCTGATGCCCGCCGGGTTGGAGGCCGCTGTTTCGAAACAGGACCTTGCCGATTTGCTCGCCTACCTCAAGGGTGAGAAATAACATGCCGCTCCGTCATTCCCCCCGCACCCTCACCCATTCCTTTCCCCATCCCATGAGCTCTAAAACAATCAAAGTCGCCGTCATCGGCTACGGCTGGGCCGCCACCGCCCACATCGACGCCATCAACGCCACCCCCCAGGCCGAGGTCGCCGCCGTCTGGAGTTCGCGCCCGCTGGACTCCGCCGAGTTGAGCGCCAAGCACGGTTCGAAGATCACCGCCTACACCGACCTCGCGAAGATGCTGGCGAACCCAGACATTCACGTCGTCGACATCACCAGTTACCCGAACCAGCACGCCGCCCAGTTCGTGGCCGCGGCGCGCGCCGGAAAACACATCATCGTGGAGAAGCCGCTCGCGATCGAGTGGAGCGAGATTCTGGAGATGAAGAAGGCCGCGGACGAAGCCGGCACCAAAGTCTGCGTGTGCTTCGAATGCCGTTTCTCCTCACAGATGCTCGCGACCCGGGCCGTGATCGAACAGGGGCTGCTCGGAAGCCTCCACTACGGCGAGGTCGACTATTACCACGGTATCGGGCCCTGGTACGGCCAGTACCGCTGGAACACCCAGCGCGCCCTCGGGGGCAGCGCCCTGCTCACCGCCGGCTGCCATGCGCTGGACGCCCTCCTGCTTTGCATGGACGCCGAGGTGGAGGAAGTGACCAGTTTCGCCACCCAGAGCGCGAATCCGATTTTCCAGAAATACGAGTACAAGACCTGCGCCACGACGCTCCTGCGGTTCGCCAACGGCGCCGTGGGCAAGACGGCGGCGGTGGTCGACTGTTTCCAACCGTATTACTTCCACACCCACCTCGTGGGCAGCGAAGGGTCGCTTCTGGACAACAAATTCCACAGCAACAAACTCAAGGGCCTCAACAAGGCCTCCTGGAGCGAGCTGTCCATGAAAATGCTGGATAGCGGCGACGTCAGCGACCATCCCTACCAGAACCAGTTCGAAGCGTTTTTCGCCTCCCTCGACGGAGCCGCGGCCATGCCCCTGACCAGCTTCGCCGACGCCTTCGAAACCCACCGCGTGATCGCCGCCGCCGACCTTTCCGCGGCGGAACACCGTCCGGTGAAGATCGCCGAAATCGCGACGCGCTAACCGGAGCCCACCACCACCCTCCCGCATGCCAAGCGCCCTCGCCATTGCCGCGCATCCCGACGACATCGAGTTCGGGATGGCGGGCACCCTGCTGCTTTTGAAAGAAGCCGGCTGGGAGATCCACACGATGAACCTGTCCTCGGGCAACTTGGGCAGCATGGTGCTCTCCGCCGAACAAACCGCTAAGACGCGGCGCAGGGAGGCGCAGGCTTCCGCAAAGCTGCTGGGAGCGGGGTGGCACCCGCCGGTCTGCGATGACCTCGGCATCTTCTACGACGCCCCCACCCTCCGGCGTGTCTGCTCCGTCGTCCGCCGGGTGGCGCCAACCGTGATCCTCACCCATTCGCCGCAAGACTACATGGAGGACCACATGAACACCTCCCGCCTCGCGGTAACGGCTGCCTTCGCGCGCGGCATTCCCAACTACCCGTCCGTCCCGAAGCGCGCCCCGGTGCAGACGCCGGTGACCGTCTACCACGCGAGTCCGCACGGCCTCATGGACGGCCTCCGACGCGAGATCCATCCCGGCCTGTTCGTGAACACCGCCTCCGTGCACGCCCTCAAGCGTGAGGCGCTCGCCTGTCATGCCTCGCAAAAGGACTGGCTGGACGCCACGCAGGGCATGGACAGCTACCTCGTGGCGATGGACGACTTCAGCCGGCGCCTCGGGAAGCTCTCACGCAAGTTCAAGCACGCCGAGGGCTGGCGGCGTCATTCGCACCTGGGCTTCTGCTCCGAAACCGCCGACCCGCTTTCCGAAGTGCTCGGCAAAAACTGCCTCATCAACGCAAAGTTCGAAAAGGCCCTGCGCGCAGGCGCCTGAGGCGGGCCGGTTGCCAGACCTCTTTCCACCTTCAAAACCCCATGCCACACAAGACCAGCTCCATCTCCGCCGACTGGTGGGACTACACCACCCTGGATTCCGACATCATCGAAGCCGTCGCTCGCCTCACCCCGAAGGAGCTCGAGCGTCTTTCGCGGCCCGGCTTCAAGGTGAGCCTCTACGATTCGCTGGCCGATTTCTACATGGCGGAGGCGCTGGAATACATCACGGCCTGGCGCCAGAGCACGGCGGACAACCCCGTGGGGGTGTGCGGTCCCATCGGCCCCACAGAGCATCTCCCGCTGGTGGCGCGGCTGGTCAACACGCTCGGGCTCAAGCTGGGTTCGGCGCATTTTTGGGGGATGGACGAATGGTACGATCCCGCCACCGGGCTGGAGGTTCCTGTGACCCACCCGCTCAGCTTCGAGCGCGCCGACCGCGAACTGTGTTTTAACAAGATCGAAAAGCCGCTCCGCATTCCGGACGCCCAGCTGCATTTCCCAAAGGCCGACACCTCGGCGTACAAGGCGAGCTGGAAGTCGGGGGTGCGCTGCGCCCTCATGCAGGGCGGCCAGGGCGACGTCAAACACTGGGCGTTCAATGATCCGCTCCCTCGCAAGGGCAAGTTCAAGGACGCGCCACCCTCGGGCGCGGAGTTCCGCAAGCTGGCGACGCGCATCGTCGACCTGCATCCGTTGACGATCGCGCAGAACGCGCGCACCAGCGGCGGCGGCAACATTGCGATGGTGCCGACGAAGGCGATCACGGTGGGGCCCGTGGAAACGTGGATGGCCGAGAAGGTGTCCATCTGGCACGCAGGCAACCACGACAACCCGTTCGGACAGCGTCTCACCGCCTACATGATTTCCAAGGGCATCGTGAACACCGCCGTTCCGATGTCCCTGCTCGCAGACCATCCCAACGTGCACTTCCACTATTTTCGCGGAGGCATCGGCACTTGCGCCGTGGAAATGCACTAGGAGGGGGTCACGCGGAGCCGCGGAGGACGCGGAGGGAAGAGTTAAAAAACGGAAGCTATCCCTCAGAATTTCAGCGCCTCACTCCCGGATCCAACCCTTGAACGATTCAATTCTTTAGCACTCATTCACTCCCTTACCCCATCCTCCCAGAACCCACACATGAACCGTCGCAACTTCCTCCTCACAGGCGCCGCCGCCATCGCCGGTGCCGCCTTGCGCCCCGTCCTCGCGCAAACGCCCGCCACGCCTATTAAAAAGGCGATCAATCTCGGCATGGCCAAAGGCGCGGCAGGTGCCTCCATCGCCGACCGCTTCAAGATGGCGCGCGACGCCGGTTTTGACGGGATCGAACTCAACCTGCCAGACGAACAACTGAGCGTCGACATCCTCCAACAGGCCAAGGCCGCCAGCGGCCTCGAGATCGCCGGCATCATCTGCACCCCGCACTGGAGCTTTCCCCTCTCCGACCCCGACCCCGCCAAGCGCGAACGCACCGTGCGCGGCCTCCAGCTCGCCCTCGAACAGGGCGGCCAGCTCGGCTGCAAACGCGTGCTGCTCGTGCCGGGCGTGGTCAACGCGCAGGTCAACTACGCGCAGTGCTGGGAGCGTTCTCAGGAAGGCATCAAGCGCTGCCTCGATGCCGCAGAAAAGGCCAAGTGCCATATCGCCATCGAGAACGTCTGGAACCAGTTTATCCTCAACCCGGTCGAGGCGGCGCGTTTTGTGGACGCGCTGTCCAGCCCCTGGGTGGGCTGGCATTTCGACATCGGCAACTGCGTGGTCAACGGCTGGCCCGAACACTGGCCGCAAATCCTCGGCAAGCGCATGCTGAATCTCCACATCAAGGAGTTCAGCCGGAAAAAAGCCAACGATGAGGGCCTCCGCAAAGGTTTCGGCGTGGAACTGGGCGAGGGCGACGTCAACTGGCCCGCCGTGATGCAGGCCGTGCGCGAAAGCGGGTACACCGGCTACGGCATCGCCGAGGTGCCCGGCGGCGACGCAACGCGCCTCCAGTTCCTCTCAGAGCGCATGAGCAAACTTCTCAACGGATGATTCCCACAACCTTCCTTCTTGGCGGCGACATCAGCGTGAACCGGGTCGGGTTTGGCGCGATGCGCCTCTGCGCCCAGCCCGGCAACTTCGGCCCTTATCCCGACTGGGAGGCAGGCAAGCGCCTAGTCCTGCGCGCCGTCGAGCTGGGCGTCAACTTCATCGACACCGCTCACGCCTACGGCCCCGGCTGGAACGAAACGCTCATCGGCGAAGCACTCGCCGGAACCAGCGAGAAGGTGTGCGTCACCACCAAGGGCGGGGTCGAAAAGACCGCGCCGGACAAGGTGTTCCCCGACGGCCGTCCAGAACAGTTGCGGAAACGCTGCGAGGAAAGCCTCGGGCGCCTGCGCGTTTCATGCATCGACCTGTACCAGCTGCACCGGCCGGATCCCGCGGTGCCCTTTGAGGAAAGCGTCGGAGCGCTGGCGCAGCTCCGGGCGGAGGGGAAGATCCGGCATGTCGGCCTTTCCAACGTCTCGGCTGCGCAACTGGAGGCGGCGCTCGCGATTGTCCCGATCGCCTCGGTGCAAAACCGCTTCAACCTCGACGAACGCGAGGACACCCCGGTTTTGGAAGCCTGCGAAAAGCACGGGATCGCCTACCTGCCCTGGGGACCGCTCGCCGCAAAGCCCTTCGCACCGGACGCCCCGCTGACGCGCGACGAGCGTCTGACCGCGATCGCCCGCGCCCACGGGGCCACGGCGGGCCAGGTCGCGCTTTCCTGGCTGCTGCACCGTTCTCCAAACATCGTGGCGATCCCGGGCACCACCTCGTTGGCGCACCTGGAGGAGAACGCAGCAGCCGCGCGCCTGCGACTCACGCCCCAGGAACTTGCCCTGATTGATTAGGCGAAGGCGCGCGCTTTGCGAAATGGGAGGAGGAGGCGGTTACGCCTCTTCCTGCACCGGGTTGGTCAGGCGGCCGATTCCTTCAATCTCGATGGTCACGACGTCGCCCGCCTTCAACCAGCGGGGCTCCGGCTTTGTGGCCATCCCGACGCCGCTCGGAGTTCCGGTGAGAATGACCGTGCCGGGCACCAGCGTCGTGCTGCCGCTCAGGTAGGAAATCAGTTCGGCCACATTGAAGGCCATGTCCGCCGTGTTGGAATCCTGCACGGTTTCGCCGTTGAGCTCAGTGCGGATCCGGAGCGCGTTCGGGTTGGGAATGCCGGCCGGAGTGACGAGGCACGGCCCGAGGGGCGCGAAGGTGTCGAAAAACTTCCCGCGGCACCACTGGCCGCCGCCGAGCTTGATCTGGTGGTCACGCGCGGACACATCGTTCGCGCAGGTGTAGCCCAGCACGTATTCGAGGGCGTCTTTGCTGCTCACGTTTTTGCAGGCCTTTCCGATGACGACCGCAAGCTCGCACTCGTAGTCCACTTCGTCGCTCCGCAAATGGCGGGGCAGTTCAATCGGCGCGCCCGGATGCTGGAGGGTGTTGATGCCCTTCACAAAAAGCACGGGCCTTTCGGGCAGTTTCATCCCGCTCTCCTCGGCGTGCTTCTTATAGTTCAACCCGATGCAAAGAATCTGGGTGGGGACCACTGGAGCCAGCAGGCTGGCGATCTCTGCACGCTCGCCCGTCACGGTGTGGTGTCCAAAAATATCGCCCTCGATGCGCAGGGCATGACCGTCCTCCTGTTGGCTGGCGTAATGGGCGTGGCCGGACGGGTCTGTGTAACGGATGATTTTCATGAGTTTATCTGGGTGGTTGAGCCGGATCCGGCTGTTGAAGTTTTGAGAGGTTAAAAATCCATGTCCCCCCGCGCAAGAAGACTGATGCGCCGGTGTTTTGTTTGAGGAGACTCACTTTCCGGCGCTCCATCCGCCGTCGATCATCTGGCAGCTGCCGGTGACCATCGCGCTTTCATCCGCGGCAAGGTAAAGCGCCGCGGCGGCCACCTCGTCGGGCAGCACCATGCGCCCGTTCAACTGGGTAGAAGCCATTTCCCGGTAGGCGGCGTCGCGGTCGGGGTACTCCGCCAGGCGGGCCTGAACAAAAGGCGTCTCGACTCTGCCGGGGCAAATCGCATTGAAGCGCACGCCGGTGGACGAATGGTCCAGTGCAAGCGCACGTGTCAGCCCCACCACGGCGTGTTTGCTCACCGTGTAGGCCAGGCGATCCCGGACCGCGACGATGCCGCCGATGGAGGCGAGGTTGATCACGCTTCCGGACTTGCGCTCGAGCATCGCGGGGACGAACGCCTTGCAAAGGTTGAACGGTCCCCGGACGTTGACCGAATGCAGGCGGTCCAGGTCGGCGGCCGCCGTGGCGGTCAAGTTGCCCACATGGCCGATGCCTGCGTTGTTCACCAGAACGTCCAGGGCTGGCAACGTCTTCGCAAGCGCCTCCGAGGCTTCGGCGTCGCTCACGTCGAGCGACACGAAATGGGCGGAGCCTCCCTGCGCCTTAATGCCCTCGACCGTAGCTCCCCCGCCGGCAGCATCGCGGTCGGCCACCCATACCGTCGCTCCCTGGCGGGCAAAAAGTTCGGCGATGGCGCGGCCGATTCCAGAGCCGGCACCGGTGACTAGGGCGTTTTTTTGATCGAGACGGAACATGTGATGATTTTTGGGAGGTAAGATTCGGGGAGTTCAAAAGGCTGTGACGGAAGTCGCCGCCCCGGCAAGGACTCGTCATAAAAGGTAAACAGCAACCGCGTGCAAAACGGAAGCACAAGGACGCACGCAGCCGCCCCCGGACCGGTGGACGGATTCTGATTCTGAGTGGGTGGGTTTTGGGGGATGAGAGAACTCACCCTGAAAACGGAGGTTCACGCGGCACGGAGCCGCGGAGGGGAATAAATAATTCTGCTCTATTTGTTTAGAAGTTTTCTCTCCGCGCCCTCCGCGGCCCCGCGTGAGATCCTCTTTTCTCTCGGACTTCGGCGTTCGGACTAGCAGGGCTGCCTGGAGTTCCAGAGAGACGCGGCAGTTTTGAGCCGCCATCCGGGCTACTGCAGGACCACGCTCGCCGCCGCGCCGAGGCTCGTGTGCGTCAGACTGATCAGGATGCGGGTGACGCCCCGCCGCGCCGCCAGCTCCGCCCCCCTGCCCTGCAGGCGGACCAAGGGCGCCCCCGCGGCGTCGTGAAACACCTCGATGTCCAGCCACCCGATTTCAGCGCCGATCCCTGTTCCGAACGCCTTGGACACCGCCTCCTTGGCGGCGAACCGGGCGGCGTAAAAAGCGCCGGGACTCTGCTTGGAAGCGCAGTAACGGCGCTCCTCTTCGGTGAAAACCCTCTCCAGAAAACGCGCCCCCTGCCGCTGCACCACCTCTTCAAAACGCCCGACATCTACCAGATCAATCCCGAGCCCGATCACGCCACCTGGGACAGTTCCGCTCATGAGTCTAGGCTCCCCCGCGCATCAAGCGGAGCATTTCACGCACCGCTGCATCGAGTCCCGAAAACACCGCCCGCGAAACAATCGAATGGCCGATGTTCAAATCCGCGAGGTGTTCCACTCCCCGGATCAGCGCGATGTTCTGATAATTGATCCCGTGCCCGGCGTTGACCTGCAAGCCGCCCCCGTGGGCGTGCCGGGAAGCCTCGGCGATGCGTTCCAACTCCCTGCTCTGGGCCGCTCCCTGCGCGTTGGCAAAAGCGCCGGTGTGCAGTTCCACCATTTCCGCTCCGAGCGCGATCGAGGCGTCGATCTGCCTAAGGTCGGGCTCGATGAACAGGCTGACCCGGATTCCGGACTCCTGCAATCGGCCGATGGTCCCCCGCAGTTCCTCCTCGTGTCCCACCACGGCAAGCCCCCCCTCCGTTGTGACTTCCCGTCGGTTTTCGGGAACGAGGCACACTTCCTCGGGCTTCAACCGGAGGGCGATCTCGAGAATTTCAGGGGTGTTCCCCATTTCGAGGTTGAGGCGCGCCTTCAGCTTTTCCCTGAGACGGAACACGTCCGCGTCCTGAATGTGCCTGCGGTCGCCCCTGAGGTGCACCGTGATCCCGTGGGCGCCCGCCCGCTCGCACACAGCCGCGGCCTCCAGCACGTCCGGTTCGCAATTGTGCGCATCCATCAGCCCCGGATAGCGCGCCTGCCGCAAAGTCGCGACGTGGTCGATGTTCACCCCGAGTTCGAGACCCGCCTGCCGTGTCGGAAGCGCCCCCATGCCTAGTGTTTGAAATGGCGGGTGCCGGTGCAAATCATCGCCATGCCCCGCTCGTTCGCCGCTTCGATGACCTCGGCGTCCCGCACGGAACCCCCGGGCTGCACCGCGCAGGTTGCGCCCGCCTCTGCGGCGGCGATCAACCCGTCCGCGAAAGGGAAAAACGCGTCGCTCCCGACGGCGCTGCCCTTCAGCGAAAGACCCGCGTCCTTGGCTTTCCAGATGGCGATGCGCGAGGCATCGATCCGGGACATCTGCCCCGCACCAATGCCGAGGGTGCGGTCGGCTGCAGCGTAAACAATCGCATTGCTCTTCACCTGCTTGACCACGCGCCACGCGAATAACATCGCGCGGATTTCCTCCTCCGTGGGAGGCCGCTGGGTCACCACCTTGCCCTCAAATTCCGACGCCCCCCGGCAAGGCAGATCGCGAGTCTGCTCGAGAACACCGCCGATCACCGAACGCAGCACCGTCTCCGTGCGGCCGTCCGAGGAATGTATCGGAGCCAGCTTGCGCATGAGCCGTAGGTTCTTCTTCTTTTGAAGGATGGCGCGGGCCTCCTGCTCGAAATCAGGGGCGATGATCACCTCGCTGAAAATTTCGCTGATCGCGCGTGCCAGGGATTCCGTCAACACACGGTTCGTGATGATGATCCCGCCGAAGGGCGCCTGTTTGTCGGTGGCAAAAGCCTTGTCCCAGGCTTCGCGCAGGTCGGGATCGGAGCCGACGCCGCACGGGTTGGTGTGCTTGAGGATGGCGACGGTCGGTTCAGGAAACTCTTCGATGAGCTCCGCGGCCGCCGAGATGTCCAAGATGTTGTTATAAGAAAGGTCCTTGCCGTGGAGCTTCTGGAAGAAATCATCGAAGTTGCCGTAGAGGGCGGCCTTTTGGTGGGGGTTCTCGCCGTAGCGCAGACGGGCCGTGCAGGGCAGCGACAGCGAAAGCGAGCTGGTCGCCTCCTGGGCATTGTCCAAAAAGTTGGCGATCGCCCCGTCGTACCGGGAGGTGTTGACAAACACCTTGATGCCGAGGCGCTCCCGGAGTTTCAGCGTGGTGGCTCCATCGTTGGCGCGCATGCTCTCCAGCACGTCGGTGTAATCGGCGGGATCCACGACCACGGTGACGGAGCGGTAATTTTTCGCGGCGGAGCGCAGCATCGAGGGGCCCCCGATGTCGATGTTTTCAATGGCCTCCTCCAGAGTGACCCCGGGCTTCGCTACAGTGGCTTCAAAGGGGTAAAGGTTGACCACCACTAGGTCGATCGGGCGGATCCCGTTGGCATCCGCCACCGAGCAATGCTCCGGGTTGTCCCTGAGGTAGAGCAGTCCCCCGTGCACTTTAGGATGCAGCGTTTTGACGCGGCCGTCTAAAATCTCCGGCGACCCGGTAAATTCGGAAATATCGGTGGTCATCACCCCGTTTTTGCGGAGCAAAGCCGACGTGCCGCCGGTGGAAATGATCTCCACCCCCATCGCCGCCAGTTCGCGAGCGAACTCCAGCAACCCTGTTTTGTCCGACACAGAAATCAGCGCCCTCTGAATTTTCATTTGGGCGGAAGATTAGGGATTCCACGGTCCTTCGGTCAAGTGAAGCAGGGCGGGCACTCAGGGGGCGGCCGGCCCGGGGGAGCGCTCAAGGGTCAGGCGCTGCGAATTTTTCAGAAGCGTTTCCAGAGAGCACGGGAAGAGCCGGCAAAGCAGCGAGGCGCAACCTGCAAGCTGCGCAATCAGCGGTGGGGCGGGGGCCTCTTGATAGCTCTATGAACTTGGAAACACAGAGAGCCACCCGGTCGGATGTGAAATAATTCTATAAGTTTCGTAGAAACGTCCGACTACTAAAGTGCAAGTTGGTTTTGCGGCGCGAGAGCGCAGCCTTAAACCCCCACCTATTGAGTATGAGCGTTTCTAAAATCTCCCTCGGGCCGAGCACTGGTGCTTTGGCGCAGCAGGCCAACGCTATCCAGTTTGCAAACTATTTTGCTTCCTTGAGCAAGTCTGACGGCTCCGTCGCGGGCACGGATCTCAAGAACATGCAGACGGGGGGCGGCTCGATTGCGGGAACCGACCTGCGCGCCCTAAAGACGGCCGCGATGAACGGCAACGGCTCTGTTGCAGGCACGGATTTCAGGAAGATGCAGACCGGCGGCGGCTCTATGGCGGGCACCGACTTTCGCGCTCTCAAGGCCTCCGCCATGAATGGCAACGGTTCCGTCGCAGGCACCGACTTCAGAAACATGCAGACCGGCGGCGGCTCCATGGCGGGAACCGACTTCCGCGCCCTCAAGGCCTCCGCGATGAACGGCAACGGTTCCGTCGCAGGCACCGACTTCAGAAACATGCAGACAGGCGGCGGCTCCATCGGGGGCACAGACCTGCGCGCCCTCAAGGCCTCCGTCATGAACGGCAACGGCTCCGTCGCGGGCACGGACTTTAAAACCATGCAGACAGGCGGCGGCTCCATCGGG
>CANFTB010000040.1 GCA_947449735.1 Chthoniobacteraceae bacterium
CACGAACTCGGCGCGGAGCACCGGGATCTCGCCATTTTGGGCGAGGGCAACACTTCGGCGAAAGTGGGGGAAGGCCGTTTTTTGGTGAAGGCGAGCGGCAGCAGTCTCGGGACCCTGACGGAGACCGATCTCGTGGAGTGCCGGACCGAACCGTTGCTGGAGGTGCTGGGGAGGGCGGAAGTACTTGATGCGGATGTGGATGTCGCGCTGGCTTCTTGCAAGGTTGATCCGGTTGCGAAGAGGCCTTCGGTGGAGGCGCTTTTTCACGCATATTTTCTTTCGCTGCCGGGCGTCGAGTTTGTCGGCCACACGCACCCCGTCGCGGTCAACAGCATTCTGTGTTCGCCCCGGGCCGGGGACTTCGCGGGGAAGCGGTCTTGTCCGGACGAGATCGTGTGCTGCGGGCCGGAGTCTGTGCTTGTGCCGTATATTGATCCAGGGGTGTGGCTTGCGCAGGGGATCCGGGAGCGGACGGAGGCCTACGTGGGGCGCCACGGGTCGTTGCCCAAGGTGGTGCTTTTGGAGAACCACGGGGTGATCACGTTCGGCGGTTCGCCGGAGGCCGTGAAGGCGGCGATGTATATGGCGGTCAAGGCCGCCCGCGTGTTTGCGGGCGCCGTGGCGTTGGGCGGCCCCGTGTTCCTGTCCGAGGAAACGGTGCTTCGGATCGGGAGCCGCCGGGACGAGCACTACCGGCAGGCGGCGCTCAAGTTGTAGGGCTTGGGAGCGGGCAATGGAGTCGGGGAGCGGAAGAATCCTCGACTTCGGTGCCAGGGCGCCGCAGGAGGCGACCTTAAGGCGTTAGGTCAATTTTGCGAATGGGGCCGGTGGGCTTTGGAACCTCGACGAGGTTTTTGATCTTTGGCGGGATGTCCAGCTTGGCTTGCTCGGGGGTACGAAAGGTGTAGATGCTGATATCGGCCCCTTGTTGCAGGTACTTGGGGAGGCGTGTGCCTTCATCCACAGCCGCCACTCGGATGCCGGGTTGCAGCGGCATGCCTCCGAGCGGTCCGGGAGGCCATTTTTGGGGGGCGACGCGGGCTTTTCCGATGACCTCGGGTTCGGGAGGAAATTCGGCGTAGATGAGCATCATCTGGCCTCCGAGGGGGATGGCTCCTTTAAAGAACTCGGGCTTGATCCAGGAGAACTCATTGAGGGAGGACCAGTCGATTTGCTCGGGAGACAAGCCTATGGGGTTGGTCGTGGTAGAGAGCTGTACGCCGACGTCGTTGTTTTGGTCCGGAGCTTGAGCGATGTGGGCGAAAACGTCGTTGCTTGAGGGTTCCGAGAGAAATGCCTGCCCCTCTGTTTTCCACATTTCGAGCGAACGGTTTGAGATTTGGACGGTTTGCAAGGAGTCCTGCCCGATGATGGTGACCGAGATGCCTGTCATCCTTCCCGCCTCCTGTGCCTTGGTGGCGGGAGTATTGTATTTGAAGGTGACGGACCACGCGGCGGGCGCTTTTGGCCGGCGCCAGAGGTCGCCTGCGGGAGGGGCGGGTGGAGTGGCGGGGGTTGCGGCAAGAGACGGGCCGGCTGGGGCGGAGGGTGCGGCTGGAGCGGCAGCTGGCGGGGCGCCCGGCTTGGCGGGGGGGGCGGCTTGAGCGGCGCAGGCGGAGAGGCACGCGACGGCGCAGGCGGCATTTTTCCAAGGTGTCAAAAGGCCGCGGGCCGGAAGCTTTCCGCGGGTGCTGCGGCGCGGGGGTAGCGAGACGAACCGGGGGAAGTTAATCGTAGCCATGCTAGTTTTACTATGTTGGAATCTGAACGAGTGCTATCTTGTTTTCGTTTCTCCCCAAACTTTTAGATGTCTGCACCGACCATGATTTCTCTTTCGAATCTTAGGAACAGAGGTGATGCAGGCCGAAGCGGAGCGGCCTTGGTGATTGTATTGAGCATTGTGGCGCTGCTCTCTGTGATGGTGATCGCTTTTCTGGGGTCAGCGACCAAGGAGATGGATGTTTCGCAGAAGTCTTCCTCGGTCATTCAGGGGGTGGAGCTTGCGGACCAAGCCGCAGCCCAAGTCGTGGATGATTTGTTGAAGGAGATCCGGGCCGGGTCCATCGAGGTTTCGCCGTATGATGACAAGACAAAGAGTGTCAAAATTTTGTATCCGGCAACGCCTGTCGGCATGGTGCCGGACCGTTCGACAACGGGGGAATCCACGAATGTTTTGACGCATCCGAACGTGGTCAAACAGAGCCGGCGCGGGCAGAAGTTTTACGATGCTGAGAAGCGGTTTGGAGCGCAGGTTGTGTATCCCGGAGCGTCGGATTCCCTCAACACACCGTCTGCTCGGGCGAGCCAGATCAGTACCGACGCAACGGCGCTGGTCTTGACGGCGAGCTCCACTAGCAACCAGTCGGTATCGCCCGCCCGCTGGAACCTGCCCGGGCTGCTGACCCGTGCAAATCCCAACTCGGCCACGGATATGACGCCTCTGGAAAAGGGGAGCGCCCGTTTCAACAACGCGGATGCCGGCTGGGTGTGGAAGGCTCCGGACTGGATTTACCTTCAAAAGGATGGCCGGAATCCTGTCAACTGGATGGCGACCGACAACGCGAATCCCAACAACGCGTTGCTCGGGCGGTATGCCTACCAGATTTACGACGTCGGCGGGCTGTTGGACCTGAACGTGGCAGGCTACGATCCGGATACGAGCGTGGTGGGGGACGAGGTGGCGTCTCGCAAGGGAAGCATCGCATTCGCGGACTTGACCCAGGTGGGCCTGACGGCGGCGCAGTTGAAGAAACTGCTCGCCTACCGGAACCCCGGGGTTCAGGAGGGCGCGATTCCCGATTCGATAGTGGGACAGGGCTCCCGGAAGCTTCCGTACGGCAACGCCTACGCCAATTTCGTGTTGAGCGGAAAGAACAGTCTGGGTTTTTTGCGGGTGGGATCCTCGGGATCGAGGCCGTTGAACCGGGGATTTGCGAGCCGGATGGCGATGATCACGCAGGTGCGCCAGCTGGCGGCAACGGAGGGGGAAAATGCAAAGCTTTTGGAAACCCTCCAGTACTTCACCCACTTTTCGCGCAGCCTGGAGCAGCCCTCTTTCAAGCCGGGCTTTTACGATTCTAGTGCCTCAGGATCGACTCCCAAAAGTCCGGTTTTTGTGCGGCCATCGATTGTTCCTCCGGCGAACAAGGTGGACGACAAGCTGTATCCGATCACGGTGGCCCCTGTTGGAGCGACAGACGTCAGGAGGACTTACAAGCTTCCGTATGACATGGCGCCTGGGAACAATCGGGGTGGCAACGATGCCTGGGGGACAGTTCAGGAAAGGGCGGGCGGCAACGACAAGCGTCCATTGCAGGAGGTGATCAATCCGGGATTTTTGGAGGTGCGGGTCAAGGCCGTGTTTACCCGGTTCGACGGAACGAAGTCGCTCCTTGGCGAACCGCTGGTGAAGAAACGGTTTCCTCTGGAGCGCCTGTCTTGGGTGACGGCCAAAGGACCGAGCGCCATGCTGGACGCGGGCGACGAGCTTTTTAACAAGGACGGAACGGCGGAGAACATTTTCAAAGCGTTTGGACTGAAGTGGGACCAGAGTGGCTCGGACCCCGATTCCTCGGGCGGTTATTTTTGGCGATATGACCACGGGAAGACTGGGGGGATCTACAAGCTGGAGGATCTGGTGACGGTTGACGAAGCCTCGGGAAGGCCCCGGGAGCCCGACTTTTTTGAACTCTTGAAGGCCGGGATCACCGTGGGTTCGCTTGGAAAAAGCGCGGTGGCGCAGCACCGGGTGGGGGAATCGTGGGACCCTGCGGTGTACAACCACATGCGCGACCGCAACACGAACTTTCAGGTCTTGGACATCGGCGCAAATTTGATCGATCAAAACGACATTGATTCGTTCCCGACCATCATCAAATTGCCGAATCCAGATCCCAATTTGACGGGCACCAAGGCCCGGTATGTGAACGATGCTGGTGAACCCGCCGCCCTCTACACCGCCCATGGCGTCGAGGACATCCCGTATTTTTACCGATTTCACTGGAGGGGCGTGGAAGACGCCAAGAACCCCACGAACCGCTCGCTGCCCTTCGGAGGGCCTGTGGAGTTGACCTCGCTCAACAACTTTAAAGGCGATAACTTCAAGTGCGGGACGACCCTGCTTCTGGGGTTTCCGGAGTTGTGGAATCCCCATGCAGTCGCGTCCAAGGCCGTGTTTGATCCCGCCAAGGTACCCGAAGGGTTCCGGATTGCGGCAGCGAGCGAGACGCCGACGGATATCATCGATCCGCCGGCGAGCACCGATCCATTCGATAAGGGGTTATCCACGAATCCGAAGATGCAGCCGAAGGGGAGCCTCCTTCCGGTGGTCGACAAAACCAACGCCCTCTGGACTTCGTTCATCAATAACAACAGTCACTACTCCTTTTTGATCCGCCCCAACGGTTTTTTTGCCTATTACAGCCCTCTAGTGCAGCCGGATACCAAGCGGCCGTGGGATAAGACGACCAGCTGGCTCGCTGGATTCGGGTGGCCAGGCCCGATAGCCAATCTGAGGGGGCATAGCGGAGCTCCGGGCACCATTTCTTACAACAACTACACGCACACCTGGACCTGGCCGCTGGAGTTCGGAACGAACGAGGTGCAATGGGTGGAAGGAGTTGGAATCAATCAAAATGATCCGAAAGACCGGCGGGATATGGGCCTCTTCTGGAACGATGCGCCTTCGCCTCTTCTTAATAACGCCCTATCCCAGACACTCGGCGCCAGAGATCCCAGTTTTTACATCGGGCTGGCACCGCTTTGGAAGTTGCCCGATACGGTGGCTGGGCTCAGTTTTCCCCTCCTCGATCCCTCGACGGATCCGAGTCTCGCCAACTGGCCGAATGTGAGTGTCACTTTTTCCAATCAATACACCAACCCTAGGTGGATAGATTGGTTCAGAACCCGGGGCTTTATAGGCGGATCGCGGTCGAAAAAGGCGGCGGTGAGTGTGGCCAGTTTTCCATCGGGAAATGCCGGGCCGCCGGCTGCGGTACCCGACACAACTGCTGTGTACACGGACCTGTCGACCATGAAAATGTACACATTTTCCTGGGAGGATTATCAACGCGCCAAAGAGATCATGGATCCGCCGCCCGCCGGTTCGGGGTACTCTGAACTGGTGTACCCGCTGACTCTCGACATCAAGCAGATGTATCTGGCGCAGTCTTATTCAGCGGGCTCCCAGAACCCGTCGAAATTGAAGAATTACTGGAAGCATCCCAGCATTCCGATGCCCGACCCTTTTCTCCCCTATCAGGTTTATTCCTTTGCGATGACTGACAAGGCCGTGCAGAGGTCGATTTTTCTCACCAACCCGGGCCAGGAAACCGCTGCCAATCCGACCCCGGGCAAGCCTACTCCCGACTATCCGGGGACCAAACAGAATGACCGGGTGGTTGATTTACGCGGGACCGAATTGCTCTTCGGTCTCTCCAGCAATGCGTTGTTTCGCGAGCCAACTACCCTCTGCCAGCCTGGCCTGCCGAAGGGGTCCTCCTTGGCTGCGGGGCCGGATAATTTTTTGTCCGACCCGGATTACGGCGGTGCCGTCACGGACGGGCCCAACAAGTGGGTGGGTTTTTCCATGGGCGAGGTGCCCTCGACGTATATCGCGGCTACGAAAATGTTCGTGCGCGACCAGTTTGTGGATTACTACAACGGCTCTTACCCGGCCTTGGGGTACAAGTGGGTGACGGACGGCAATGATCCTTCCCATGATTTGGTGCAGAACGCCCGCGGGGCAATTTTGAAGCCCCAGTACAAGGGCATGAATTGGGTGGATGAGCCTTTGGTTCCGGCCTCGACCCAGCCGCTGCGTTTTTTTCATATGCCGGTCAACGTCGTCGGGTTGAACGACACGCGGTTCACGGTGCGGTTGCAGTTCAAGGATCCTGTGCAAAAAAAGTGGGTGACGTATGACGAGCGCTTTATCGACATCAATGCGGACCAGAATGGGCGCTGGTCGGCGGGGCCCGTTCTGGGGAAAAAAGAGCTGAAGCCCGCGAACTCGCCCGCCCAGGACTTGAATGGAAACATTGCGTGGGTGCCCAGCGGAAACGGGACGATTGGCTGGGGTAATCCGGTGGTCACCTCGTATGACCCGCGTTCGCCGAGATTCGGCAATCCGATGCGTTTTGGATACAACTATCCCCAGACCGTTCGAGGCACGGATGCGAAGCAGAAGTTGCTTCTGAATCCGGTGTCGGGGTCTACTGGGTTTGGTTCCGATGCCCTTGGGCTGTATCCTGCTGGGGACGGCGTCTCGGACCGGCCCTCAAACGTGGTTGTAGACGTGCCCGGGACCCAAGGTAATCCCGGAACGATGAACCCGCGCTGGGGCGTTCCGGCTTTCTGGCACAGTTGGTTCATCTGGAACAGCGGTGGCGCAAACAACGGGGACCATTTTCCGGACAACTATTTGTATGCGATTGGAAAAAAGCCCAGCGGGTTGCTCGGCGGACCGCAGTGGTGGGCGTTGGCCTCAAACGGTAAACTGCTTCATCAGCTGCCCAGCGCGAATGCCTTTGACTTCGGTTGGTATCCGCGCGGTTTCAACCTCTCGACTACAAATGGTGCGACACCGAACAAGGATTTCAAAAACGGCGATTTGATGAAGGCGGCGAACAATCCGACACTGCCGAATTTCTTTCAGGATTCCTTCAACAACAACTATGCGGATGCCCTGCACATCGGGGATTTCAGCGAGAACATTGCGCCGGGGGCGGCTACCGCGTCGGATCCCAAGGCGCCGTATCGTCAGGCGTATGCAGACCCGGATGACGTGGTGCGGCGCGCCTCGGGCGGGCTGGCCCCGACGGGAGGATACACCAATTCGATTGAGGGGCTGCCGATGGCCAAGGGGAGTGGTTCGACGAGCACGGATGCTGCGGGGAACAGGCCGGTCGTGCTTAACCGTCCGTTCCGGTCCGTGGCGGAGATGGGGTACACCTTCCGTGGAAGCCCTTGGAAGAACATCAGCTTTTTCCAGCCGGAGACGGGCGATGCCGCGCTGCTGGACTTATTTTGCATCGCTGAACCCCCGCCGATCGCGAATTCCGGGGGGGGCGCGGCGCCGCCCATGGTGGCGGGCAAGGTAAATCTCAACACCCGGCAGGAGGCAGTGCTGCGGGCGCTGCTTGCCGGTGCCAGCAAGGATGAACTGACCCCCGCGCAGCGCTTGAGCGGATCGTCTGCGGGCGAGGCTGGGAAGATTGCCCAGAAGCTGCTCGACCGGACCACCGGTTCCAAGGCGTGGCAGGGGCCGCTCACCAACACGGCTGAGCTGGCTGGCAAACTTTTCGCCAAGGGGGATTTGTCCGATGTCGATCCCCTCAAGGATCCGGTGTACAGCTCGGTTGCTTACGAATCGAAAACCACGGATAATCGGAACCCGGATATTCCCTCTGGGACCGGGCAGCTCAAGTGGAATTTCACCGGTTTTTCGGCCGATTTGGACACTGTCTACGGGTCGACGCGGGATGCGAAGACGCAGCGGTTCAGGGAGTCCGCGCTACGCGGCTTGGTGGACGGCGGCCAGACCCGGGTGTGGAACCTGATGCTGGACCTCGTAGTGCAGACCGGACGGTTGGTTCCTAACGCCAAAAGTCTTCAGGAGTTCATGCGTCAGGGCGAACAGCGCGCCTGGGTATTTCTGGCCATAGACCGCCTCACAGGAGATGTGATCGACCAGCAGGTGGAGTGGGTTCAGTGACCCGAGGCGCTCGGTGCTCTGTGTCTGGGAGGCTTGATATGTGGATGTGTTGATGTGTTTTTGTCGACGGTCGCAGGCCGATCCGCTTCCCTTGGTGACAACCCTTCACTCGTCTTGCAGACAGAAATGGCAGTTTTGATGAACACCCCGGATTTTCTCATTATTGGAGGCGGGATCATCGGCGTGAGCATTGCCCGGCAGTTGCGGGTGAAGTTTCCGGGAGCCGGTGTCGTCGTTATGGAAAAGGAACGCGCCCTGGGACTGCACTCCAGCGGGCGCAATAGCGGTGTGATTCACGCCGGATTTTATTATACGGCCGACAGTCTCAAAGCCCGGTTTACACGGGAAGGCAACGTGGCACTCACCCGCTTTTGCGAGGAGCAAAAACTGCCAATTAACCGGTGTGGCAAGCTTGTGGTCGCGCGTTCGGCCGCCGATTTGCCCCAGTTGGACGAGCTCCTGCGCCGGGCCCGCGTCAACGGGGTTCCCATGGAGGCGCTCAGCGCGGATGAGGCCCGGAAAATTGAACCCCGGGTAAAGACGTTTGAGCGCGCCCTTTTTTCGCCGACCACCTCGACTGCGGACCCGCTCAGGGTGCTCGAGGCGCTGCGCTCAGAGGCGGAGCGTGAGGGCGTCCGCTTTGTGCTGGGCGAGGCCTTCAAAGGTGTCCGGGCTGGTCGCTTTGAGACCAGCGCGGGATCAATTGCTCCCGGCTATATCGTCAACGCCGCCGGTCTTCATGCCGACTCGATTGCACGGCAATTCGGGTTCTCGGAGCATTATCGGATCGTCCCCTTCAAAGGGCTCTATCTGTACGGGGACGAACCTTCCGGGGCTTTCCGGACCAACATTTATCCCGTGCCGGATCTGCGGAATCCTTTTCTGGGCGTCCACTTCACTGTGACGGTGGACGGTCACGCCAAGATCGGCCCGACGGCGATTCCGGCGTTTTGGCGGGAGCAGTACTCGGGCTTTGATAATTTTGATCCAGTGGATTGCGCCGAAACGCTGGCGCGTGAGCTCGGGCTTTTGTTGTTTGCCGGCTTTGATTTTCGACGTTTGGCCGTGGAGGAGCTGCTCAAGTACAACCGGCCGCACCTCGTGAAGCTGGCTGGAGAACTTGCCACGGGGGTCCGGACGGAAGAATACGCGCGCTGGGGACGTCCGGGTATTCGGGCTCAACTGATGGACGTGCGGTCGCGCAAACTTGAGATGGACTTTGTGTTGGAGGGAGACGCCAGATCGTTCCACGTGCTCAATGCGGTCTCACCCGGGTGGACATGCTCGATCCCGTTTGCGGGGCACGTGTGCGACCGCATCGCCACCTTACTGGGGTGAAGAGGCGCCGTGAGGGTGAGGAGGTGGAATGTTACTTTCCGAGGCGTTCCAGCCACTGGCCCAGCATCTCGATTTGTTCGTCGCGCAGGCCTTCGGGGAGGTGTTCCAGCAGCCAGCGTACGTCTGCCGCCGCGCCTTTGCGGTCGCCCGCGGTCTCCCAGAGCATCGCCCGGCTCAGGCGTTCCCGGTGTGAGTCCGGGTTAATCGCGAGCAAGAGGTCCAGATAGGGCAGACCCTCCCTGGACGGGATCCGGGTTTCCATTGAGGGGGCGAGCAGGTTCTGGATCATCCGCAGCAAGATGTCCCGCTTGGGCGCGGGCTGCTTCGACTTTTCGGGAACCCGGCCGTCTTCGCTCACGATTTCGACGGCCTCCTCCATCGTCATTTCCTTTCCGCCGTCGAAGACGTCGATGATGCGCCACGCGCCTTCGTCCGTCTCGCGGTACCCGACCATGAAGCGGCCGGGCAGGGGAATGCCCGCCACTCGGGGGACGTTCAGACGGCGCGCCAGTTCGACATAGAGCACTGAAAGGGTGATGGGCAGACCTTCGCGGTCGTCGAGGACCTCGTTCAGATAGCTGTTGGAGCGGCTGGAGTATTCGCTGCGGCTACCGTGAAAACCGTTTTCCTCAAACAGGTAGCGGTTGATGCGCTGGACCGCGCTCCGCGTACCCGCGGCAATCTCCGGCTGGTCCCTGAGCTCCTGGACCATTTGAACGAAGCCGCGTTCGTAGCTTTCCATGTCCAGATCCGGGTTGTCGTGCTTGGAGAGCAACAGCGCGCAGTGCAGCAGGTCGGATTCGGCGTCGGGTTTTGCGAGTTCGGCGGCCAGGCGCTGGCGGATGGTGCGCCGGTGCAGTTCGGCGGTGAGTTCCCGGAGCATCGCGGCGTCCCTCTCCATGCGTTCGCTGCGCTCGCTCAAGATCCGGCGGCTGGATTCCGGGTCTTGTAAGAAGCGGGAAACCGCCCCCTCGCGGGGGAACTCGCCGGCGAGGAAGGCGTCGAGAGACTGCCCGATTTCCTTCGAGGCTTCAGACGAAAGGGTCTTTTCCCGGAGGTTCAGTCCGGTGCGGAAGTTTTTGAAGGAGGCGGTTGTGGTGCGAAACTTGCAGAGGCCGGCCTGACCGCCGCGGAAGCCTTCGTCGCGGGTTTCGATGACGAGGGTTTCGTTGACGTAACAAAGGATGCGAGGCCCCTCAATACGCACGCGCAGGGTGTTCCAGTCAGAGGGCTTGTAGGCGGAGGAATCGAGTTCGTTCAGGATTTTCCAGGAAAAGACATCTGGGCCGTCAAAGCGGGTGAGGCGCAGTTTGCCTGCGGTCGGATAGAAGCCGTAGTGTTTGTCGACGCCGTCGGCGCAAAAGGCGAGGCCCGCGGCGCCGGCTTCGTCGTTGAGGTAGACCGTGACGGCGGCCTCGAAGGTGTCTGCGGCGGGTTTGTCGTTCCAGAGACAGAGGGAGCGGCCGCCAAAACCGTCGCCCGACTGAGTGACGTGGACGACTCCGGCGCGCTGCGTCCATTGGGAGCCGAGGAGGGTTTTCCAAAAACGTGGGTTGAGGACGCCGATGGTGAGCCAGCGTTCCATGGGGATGGGGTTGGGCTTTTGCAGAAGCTTTTTGAGGACGTTCACCGGCATGGCAAACCCGAGGTTTTCGGTGATGGCGGATTTGAGGGTAAGCACTCCGAGGACGCGGCCTTCGCGGTCGAGGAGCGGGCCGCCGCTGTTGCCTCGTTCGATCGGAACGGCGACCTGAATCATGGGGAGTTCTTCGATGACGCGGCGGGGTTCCGAGATGACGCCCTCGACCACGCTATAAGTGAGCCCCTCGGGGTTGCCCATGGCGACGATGGGGTCGCCTTGTACGGCGGTGTCGGAGTCGGCCAGTTCGAGGGCTGGGAGGTCGCGGGAGGCGACCCTGAGGATGGCTAGGTCCAGTTTGGAGTCGCTGGCCACGATTTCGGTGACTTCGTGGCGGCGGCCGTCGCTGGTTTCCACGTTGATGCGGCGGGCTTCGCCGATGACGTGGCGGTTGGTGGCGATGAGGCCGTCGGCGCTGATGACGAAGCCGCTGCCCATGCCGTAGGCGCCGCCGCGTCCGACTTGGGTGACTTTGACTAGCGAGGGGCGGACGGTCTCGGCGATGGCGGCGACGGATTTTGAGGGCGCGGGGGTGGGCGCGGGAGGCGCGGGTTTGGCCTGAAGCGCAGGGGGGAGGGAGGCGCAAAGAACCGAGAGCAGGGAAAGGCGGAGGATGAGTCGAACAGACATGGCGTGGTTGAGATTAAAGGAAAGGGTCACGCGGAGCCGCGGGGGCGCGGAGGGTTTTTTGGGGAAAGGCTGTTCCGGGATGCTGGTGAGATTTGAGGCCCTTGGTTCTGGCTTGAGCTTGGTTCAAGGGAGGTTTTTGTTTCTCGGTTTTTTCGGGGGTGTTTTCCGGCCGATTTTGGAGGCGTCCTTGGTGGCGCTGGGGCAGAGGGTGTTGAGTTCGCAGGAGGCGCAGTCGGGTTTGAGCGCGCCGCAGCGGCGGCGGCCGTGCCAGATGAGCCAGTGGCTGAGTTTTGCCCAGACGGTCCTGGGAACGAGGCGCATCAGGTCGGCTTCGATTTTGTCCGGGGAACGGTGGCGTGAGAGGGCGAGTCGGCCGCTCAGCCTTTGGACGTGGGTGTCGACGACGACGCCGGCGGGGGTTTGGAAGGCGTCGCCGAGAACGACGTTGGCGGTTTTGCGTCCGACGCCCCGAAGGAGGGTGAGTGCGTCGAGGGACTGGGGGACCTCGCCTGCGTGGTTTTCCAGAAGGGCCTGTGCGCAGCCTTTAAGGTGTTTGGCCTTGGAGCGGAAGAAGCCGGTGGGCTGGATGATGGCTTCGAGCTCTGGGAGCGGAATGGAGGCGTAGTCCGCGGCGGTTTTGCAGCGCTGGAAAAGGGTGCGGGTGACTTGGTTGACCCGGACGTCGGTGCACTGCGCGGAGAGGATGGTTGCCATCAGCAGCTCCAAGGGATTGCTGAACACGAGTTCGCAATGCGCCTCGGGGTAGGTTTGGGCGAGGGTAGCGAGGATCGCCGAGACACGTTGGGCTTTGGAAATGCCGGGCACGGAGGGGAGTATGGGGCTGCGGGGCGGGGAGGCAATACGGCTTGGGGCAGGGGTTGCAAAAATAGCGCCTGAACTGGGAAAAGATTATGGGTAAACTTGAGTGAAACCTATGGATCTTACACGCACAGCTTACGGAACGTGGAATGGCGGGCGCTTCATGCACTTTGGGGAACCCCTTTCAGAGGAGAGGTTTATTTCGGTGCTCCGGCACGCTTATGACAGCGGAATCCGGACCTTTATGACTTCCGACGTTTACGGGAACGGCGCGGCGGACACGATGCTGGGGCGGGCGTTGGAGGGGCTGCCGCGGGATTCGTACTGCCTGGTGGGGATGATAGGGCATGATTTTTACAAGGGTGAACGCGCCGGATCGAAGGGGTTTCCCCGGTTTACGGATGCGGCCCTACACAAGCCTGGTGATTACGCGGGCTACATTGAGATGGCCACGACGAAGGAACTGGAACGCTGCGGGGTGGATCATTTCGACTGTCTGATGCTTCACAACCCGGATTACACAGGGTTCAGCAGCGACGCCGTGTGGAAGGGCATGGAGCGGATGAAGGAGCAAAAGCTGGCGCACCGTCTGGGGGTGGCGCCGGGGCCGGCGAACGGGTTCAGTCTGGATTTGCTGCTGTGTTTTGAGCGTTTCGGTGCGCTGCTGGACTGGTCGATGGTGATTTTGAATCCGCTGGAGCCCTGGCCGGGCCGGCTCTGCTTGGACGGTGCTGAAAAATACGGAGTCAACCTGATCACCCGGGTGGTGGACCATGGCGGTCTGTTTCACGGCGACGTGAAGCCGGGACACCAGTTTGCAACGTACGACCACCGCAGCTACCGGCCTGCGGGGTGGGTGGAGGGCGGACTTGCCAAGATGGAGCGCATGGAATCCGTGGCGAAGGCGCACGGGCTCACCCTGCTCCAGCTGGCCTGTTTGTGGAATCTTGCGCACAAGCGGGTGAAGAGCGTGATCCCGACGTTGATTCAGGAGATCGGGGAGGGGGCGCGGCCTATCGAGCTGAAGGTGGACGACCTGGCCTCGCTGCCGGAGGTGGAGCTGAGCGCTGAGGAGGTGGAACTGATCGCGGTTGCGGGCAACAACAAGGGCTGCATGGAGTTGAAGGGCGGAAGTCCGTCGCATCAAGGTGAGTCTCTGCCAGACCGCTGGCAGTTGAACGCGGAGCTTTTGGACGTGGCCAAGCGCTGGGGCGTGGAGCCCTCGCGGGATTTGGTTTGTACGCACAAGCCCGCGGCATAGTGCCGCTGGTTTTGCTGGGAAAATACCGTCAGGTTCCCGGAGGCCGGCCCCTCAGAATTGCAGGGGCCCTCCTCACCAGCCCTCCAGCTTTCTGCGGCTCTGCCTCAGGATTGCCTTTTCTCTGCGGGTGAGGCTGTGCAGGCCTTGGCGGGCGATTTTTTCCAGAACGGGGTCCAGTTCGGAGCTGACAAATTCATCCCAGTTCATTTGCTCGATGCGGCGGTCGTTGTCGGCCTGTTCGCGGATGAGTTTGTGATAGAAAAGACTGGAGCCGAAGCCCAGCAGTCGTGTGTAGGCCCAGCCCGCGCCCAGGGCGCCGAGCATCGCTGCCGGGCCCGCCTCGGGAAACCATCCCGAGGCCCACCACACCGCGAGGCAGACGGCAGCCGCCCAGCCCGCGTCCCTTGCCGCCGGCCGCCAGGAGCCCAGGCTTCTCGGGGATCCTCCAGGGGGCCACCCTGGGAGCAGCGTGGCGTACATTCCGACGAGGGCAGTGCAGGCCGGAAGCGCGCCTAGGACCCACTGTCCCGGAGAGCCCAGGCCGGCGCTTGCCGCCACACAGTGGGCCACCCCCCCCCAGAGCACCCCCATCAGGCTTGCGAAGAGCACATGGCGGCTTCCGACAACCGATTCCACGGACCGGCCGGCAGAGTACAGCCCCGCGGCTGCAAGCACCCAGTGCCAGGGGTTCGCGTGGACGGCTGGATAGCACAAGAGGCGCCACCACCCGCCATGACGCAGTGCGTCCAGAGAGAGTGCGACGCACCCCTCCCAGGCCCGCAGGCCGCCCGGCGTTGAGTAGGATGCAACGACTCCGCTGGAACCCGGCACCGGAGCCGGTAACTGCTGGAGCTTCTGGATGGCTGCGTCGAAGTCGGGGAGGGCGAGTTGCAATGTGGGAATGGCGGCTTGAAGGAGCGCCGCTGTGAGGCAGAGCAGTGCCAGCAGGCCCGCCGCGGGGGCTGGGGAGAGGACGTAGTGACTGGCCCGATGGATTGAAGAGTGCATGCGGAAATGGGTTTGAAAATGTCTCGACCGCGTTGTTGTCCTGTCCACCCGGGTCCGGTTGACGCCGTCCAGGGTTGCCTTGTGCATTTCCCTGCCGGTGCTGCGGATGTCTTTTGCCTGCGTGTGCTGCCTGCGTGTGCGGTCCTTCCTGACGGGCTCCGGGTGGGGCGGGTTTATTGGGATCCGCCTTGCGGCACGGGGCGCCCGCCGCTCCCTCCGACGTGGCTGGCGGCCCTTTCAGTCCGTCCGAAAAGCTTCCCAAGGGCTGTTTCTACTACTGGTTGATGCAAAAATGCGTTTGAAGGTGTGCTCTAGGTTTAATGAAGGGTTCTCGGGGTGGTGTTTTTTGTTCCAGGGCTTTCGGTTGGAGAAAGGAACACCCTTCGCTACGGAGGATGGGGACGTTCGGGTTGGATAAAAATGAGTCTTAAATGCATTCTGGTTCGCCAACGCTGGATCCCACCCCTAGGATGCAGGGACTCGCGTTATGCCTTCCGAACGTCCAACCGACTTCACCAGAGCCAGCCTTCTCGCCGTAACTCAGACCGCCGTGGGATGCGGCATCGGTTTGCTTCTGGCTGGTAAATTGCAGCGTCCCGCCCAGAAGACCACCGCAGCCACCTTGCTGTCCCTGGGCGTGCTTCTGGCAATCCCCGCAGTTGTTCAGACCGTTGCCCATGTCTGGCGGGGGCCGGAATCCGACCGCGGCATGCGGCGGCGTCTGGACTCGATCCGCACGGATCCCGGGCTGATGGATGAAACCGATGCTTTCTAGAAAGTAGGAAGCATCTGCCCCCCTCGCCGTCTGTGGCTTGTCTTATCTGGGGGGCTCCGACCACGTTCCTTTGAACCGCCTCTGGTGCGGTTCGGCTGTTTTTAATTGATTCAAAACAATGCATGCTCTGATTGCTCTCTGGTTTGGCTGGGTTCGTGATTGGGGCTATGGCGGTGTGGTTGTTTTGATGGCTTTGGAGAGCACGATTTTGCCGGTTCCAAGCGAGGTGGTGATTCCTCCCGCCGCCTATTGGGCTTCGCAGGGGCAGATGAACCTCTACGGGGTCGTATTGGCTGGAACGGTGGGTTCGTACATCGGCTCAGCCCTTTCGTTTTTGGTGGCCCGCTGGGTGGGGCGCCTTGCGATTCAGCGTTATGGAAGGCGTTTTTTGCTGAGTGAAGAGAAACTGGACCGTGCGGAGCGTTTTTTGCAGCGGTACGAGTCCGGCGGAGTGTTTTTCGCCCGTCTGCTGCCGGTGGTCCGGCATTTGATTTCGATCCCGGCCGGGATTCTTCGGATGGGGTTCGGCAGGTTCAGCCTGATGACCATCGCAGGATCTGCCTTGTGGTGCGGGGTACTTGCGTGGATGGGAGACAGGGTGTCCTCCCGGAACCCCGGGCTGATTGACAACCCTGAGGCGATGATTTCGGCGGTGAAACACGAATCTCTCTGGTTTGTCGGCGCGGTTCTGGGGCTGGCTGTGTTGTACGGGGTCACAATGCGGCTCACGGCAAAGAAGCCGGTTTCATAGAGGGAGGGCGGGTCGAGGCCGGTTTTTGGGATGCCGGCTAGGGTGAGGGAATGCAGATGAAGGCGGGCGGCCTCTCTGAAAGTCTTGGACAAAGGCTCCGCTCCGAATAACCTCCTTGCCCCGTCGTCAGACGGGTTCCGCACCTGACAAACCCTTTTAATTACGTTTTATGCTCTCAGGAATGATCTTTCTAGCCCAGGCCTCCACTCCAGCGGCGCAGCCTCCGCCCTCCGTCGCGGGAATGCTGGTTCCCATGGTTTGCATCTTTGCGATCATGTATTTCCTGATGATCCGCCCGCAGCAGCAGAAGCAGAAAAAGCTTCAGCAGACCATCGACACGCTCAAGACCGGGGACGCCGTCGTGACCGCTGGCGGGATCCATGGCGTGGTGAGCAATGTGAAGGACGGTCCCACGCTCACGTTGAAGATCGCGGACAACGTGCGCATTGAGTTGGATAAGAGTGCGATCGTTACCGTCCAGAAGGAGCAGAGCTCCGACAAGGCCTAGTTTTTCAATTCAGCTCTTAGCCTCGAACCGATCATGACCCCCACCCTTGTATTCGTACTCGGCCTGCTTCTGGCAGTGCTTTCCGGCTGGTACTTCTTAACGGACAGCGAACGCGCCCGCAGGATTCTTGGAAGCATTCTGAGTATCATGGTGGTTTCGATGGCTTTGGCGGCCGTGAATCCGCCTGAGGAGAAGCTGGCTCTGGGGCTGGACTTGAAGGGCGGGACTTCCTTTCTGGTCCGGTTGAAGGCGGAGCCTGATGAGGCTGGGGTCGTAAGGCCGATCACGCCTGCGATGCTGGATCAGGCGCGGGAGGTGATTCGCCGCCGCGTGGATTCGATGGGCACGAGTGAACCGGTGATTGCCCCTCAGGGTACGGATCGGATTTTGGTGCAGATTCCGGGGATGAACACCGGCAAACTGGAGGAGGCGCGCGAGCAGCTCTATAAGCCCGCCAAGCTGGAGTTTAAGATGGTGCATCCCCAGAGCGATTCGATCGTGCGTGGGGCGATGCCTCCCGATCCGGCGTACCGGTTGGAGACTTACAAGGAGGAGCGCGGGCCGAACGACGTGGCGCTTCCGCCCCAGCAGCTGGCTGTCAAGAAGAAGGCGGACATTCCCGGAACCTTGGTGAAAGGGGCGCGCGCGTTTTTCGACACGCAGGGGTGGGGGGTGAGTTTGAGTTTCAGCAGCGAAGGTGCTGCGTTGTTTGCCAAGCTGACGCAGGAGAATGTGGGCAAGCGGTTTGCGATCATGCTGGACGGCAACATCCAGTCGGCGCCCGTGATTCGCGAGGCGATCACAGGCGGGAACGCCTCGATCACGGGCAGTTTTACGGAGGCCCAAGCCCGGAATCTGGCGAGTGTTTTGGAGAACCCCCTTCAGACTCCGGTGGTGATCGAGGAGGAGCGCACGGCTTCGGCTTCGCTGGGCGAGGATTCGATTAAGAGCGGGATTTTTTCCGGATTGCTCGGGGTGGCGATGACGGCGTTTTTCGTGTTGGTGTACTACCGTTTCAGCGGCGTGATTGCGAATATCGCCCTAGTGGTGAACCTGGTTTTGCTCTTCGGAGCGATGGGAATGTTCGGCACGGTTTTGACCCTGCCCGGGATCGCGGGGATCATCCTGACTTTGGGGATGGCGGTGGATGCGAACGTGCTTGTCTACGAGCGGCTCCGTGAGGAGATGTCAGACAAGCGCCCGCTTTCAGCCGTGGTGCGGTCTGCGTTTGAGAAAGCGTTTCCGGCGATTTTCGACTCGAACATCACCACGCTGATCACGGCGATCATTCTTTTCTGGAAGGCGACTGGTCCGGTGAAGGGTTTCGCGGTGGCGCTGATCATCGGGATCGTGGCGACTCTTTTCACTGCGCTGGTGGCGTCCCGTAATTTGTTTGCGTGGTCGATGGAAGCCGGGTTGATCAAGAAGGTGAGCATGGGACGGCTTCTGGTGTCGACCAACATCAACTTTCTAGGATGGCGCCGGACTGCTGTCACCTGTTCTGTGGTGGTTATTCTGTCCTCGGTGGGGTTGTTCTGGGTGCGCGGGGAGAAGAACTTCGGTGTGGATTTCAGGGGCGGGGACCGCGTGGTGTTGGAGGCGGTCAAGACGAAGCCTGAGTTGAAGGAGGTGCGCTTGGTGGTGGAGGAGCAGAAGATGGGGGAAGTGGCGGTGCAGATTGAAAAGTCGAAGTCGAAGGAGTTTTTCACGATCCGGAGTCCCCAGGGAACCGGCCAGAAGCTTGCCGAGCTGCTGACGCAGAAGTTTCCGCAGGCCGAGTTCCGCGTGGAGCAGGTGGAGATTGTGGGGAGCCTCGTGGGCGGGGAACTTGCGAAGAACTCGCTGGTCGCGCTGGGATTGGGGATGCTGGGAATTCTGGCGTACGTTACGCTGCGGTTTGAATTTTCGTTCGCGCTGGGCGCCCTGGTGGCGCTCATCCATGACGTGACGATCACGATTGGCGTTTTCGCGCTTTTGGGGCGTGAGTTGTCGCTGGTAACGGTCGGCGCGGTGTTGACGATCGCCGGTTATTCGGTGAACGACACGATCGTGGTGTTTGACCGTATTCGTGAAGGCATGCAGACGGGCCGGAAGGGCTCCGTGATGGACATCATGAACCTCAGCATCAATGAGACGCTCTCCAGAACGATCATCACCGGGGGAGTGACCCTGCTGTCGACGATCTCGCTGTTCTTCTTCGGCGGCCCGGTGCTTGCGGATTTCGCGCTGGCGATTTTGATCGGTGTGCTGGTGGGCACTTATTCTTCGGTGTTTGTCGCGGCTCCAGTGGTGTTGTGGTGGAGTGGAAAGAACGCGGGTGGACGCTCGGAGACGCCCCGTTTGTCTGCCGGCGAGGCTGGAGCGTAGGCGTTCGCGCGAGACGGGGTAGGCGGAGCAGGGGCGTGCCAGTGGCGCGGCCCCTGATGTTTGTCGGAAGTCCAGCGCGGAGCGCATTCCATGGGCCTTGATGCCCTGGTGCCGCCTATCGACTAGAGATCGGCTAAAGAGTTGGACGTTTCCCCTTGGGAGCGCGGAGCTCCAACTCCGAGAGCAGGAAGCGAAGCCTCAGGTTAAGTCCTTGTAGGTAGCGTCGAGGATGCTCTTCGCTTCCCGGTGTTCTGGCGCGGTGCGCCGTTCCTCGATTTGGACCAGCAGCTTTTTTGGAATTTTCGTCCACGTCGAGAGCTGGGTGTAGTAGTCGAGGTCTGAATTGGCGTCGATCGCTCGCAGGGTTTCCTCCCCCCGACCTTTCAAGAGGGTGGTTGCCTGTTCGGATGTCAGGGGATTTGCCGGGCGGAAAACGCCGAAGAGGTTTCCTCCATCGCCAATTTCGCCGCAAGTGATGGCCTCGAGTCCGGCTCGCGCGGCGGTCACTTTCAACGAATGAGCCGTAAAACCGTTGAGGTGCCCGGCATGCCACTTGTGCGAGAACTTCATCCCCCGGTATAGGATGTTTGGCACTTCGATCACGAAAAGGCCGTTTGGATCGAGCCGCCCGCCGAGGCGGGCGAGATCGTCCACCGGAAACTCGAGGTGTTCGAGCACATGGAAAAGCGTGATCAAATGGAAGGGCTTGCCCGTGTAAACAAACTCCGAGAAGGTGCAGTTGCTCACCTCGAGGCCGAGGTGGGACTTGGCGTGGGTGGCGTATCCGACATGCGGTTCGATTCCGGAGGCTGCGTGCCCCAGGCTCTTCATCAAATAAACAAATTCGCCGCTGCTCGCACCGGCATCTAAGGTGGCGAGGGGGGACCTGCCTCCCGAGGCGGCGTCCAGGTGGGGCTTGATCCGTTCATAACGGTCGCGAGCGCAGCGCGCGGCCCGGAGCACATGGCGTTTCTGAGGTGTGAAGGATCCTTTGTACTGCTGCCTGTACTCGTGCTTGTAAAATTCGGAGACGTCGGCGATGGGAATGGGATCGACGCCAATGAAACCGCTTTGAGTCCAGCAAACGTTTCGCAGGGCCCTTCCGTGCCGGTCCTTCTGGGCCACAACCTGAGCCTCGTTGGTCCCCGTGAGCGGACAAACTCTTTTTGTGGTGACCTGCACCCTGGCTTCTGACGATTCGCTGTTCATTAGAAGGTCCAACCCTTCCAGCAAAGTTGCGAAGTTGTCGATGGCCAAATTTTGTGTGCTCAACTGATTCATTTTTCCAGCACTCCTGAACGGTGGTTCCCGGAGAAAAACGGCAGTTGAAGCCGTGTGTTGACTGCTCCCGTTCTGGGCGATGCCCCGCGAGGAATCGCGGAATGCCCGGGCCTTTTAAAACCGATCGAAAGACGGCCGCCGATCCTTCTTTTGAGCCCGCTCTGTGATGCGTTCCTGGCACGCGTGGTTTCTTGCGGTGCAAGGGAGGAGTGCGGTTGTTTCTGGTAATGTCTGCGGAGGGCTCCCCGCGGAGCGGCGGACTCCCGAACTGCAACTGAAATCAGGGAGCTTCCCAAAGAGAACTTTTTGGAAAACAAAAGAGACATGTCTGAAAACAAATTTGAGACCGGCAGTGGATCAGTCTTCGCGGTGGTTCTTGCAGGGGGCCATGGCGAGAGGTTCTGGCCGCTGAGCCGGCGCTCGAAGCCCAAGCATCATCTGGCTCTTTTTTCAAACCGCACCTTGCTCTCCGCAACGGTGGACCGGCTGGCGGGATTCATCCCTCCGGAACGTACCCTTATCCTGACCAGCGTGGACCAAGCATCAGCGGTGCGCGCGCTTCTACCGGAAATCCCCGCCGAAAACGTGATCGTGGAACCCCAGCGCCGAGACACGGCTGCGGCCATGGCGTTGGCCGCCGGAATTGCCGCGAGGCACGATCCCGGGGCCACCGTGGTGGTGCTGCCCGCCGACCACCATATTCCGGACACTACGGGGTTTCAGCGCACGATCCGTTCGGCGGTTCACGCCGCGCAGAACGGGAACGCGATTGTGACGGTTGCCATCACGCCGGATTGGCCGTGTCCTGGATTTGGTTATTTGGAACTCGGGGAGGTCTCCGATTTGGGAGGTGCCAGGGTCAGGGAGATCCGGAAGTTTCACGAGAAGCCCACTCAGGAGAAGGCGGCCGAATATCTGGAGCGGGGTAATTTTCACTGGAACGCCGGGATGTTTGTCTGGACTGTGGACGCCCTGCGGGAGTCTTTGCGGGCGCACGCGCCGGAGCTGTCTTGCTTTTGCTCGGGGCTGATCGAGGCGGGAGATGTAGAGGCCTTCTTGGAGGAAGGCTTCGGACGGGTGCCCAAGCTTTCCTTCGATTACGCGGTCATGGAAAAGCTGGTCGGAGCCCTGGCTGTGGAGGCGGAGTTTGGCTGGGATGATCTGGGGGGATGGGTGGCGGCGGGAAAGTACTACCCAAAGGACGAGCGTGACAACGCGGGCAACATCCGGCTTCAGACGATTGACTCGAGCGGAAACATTGTCTTTTCCAGCGACAAAAACCAGATCGTGGCGTTGGTGGGCGTGGAGAACCTGGTCGTGGTGAACACTGGAGACGCCCTGCTTGTGTGCGCGAAAGATCAGGCGGAGCGGATCAAGGAGCTTGTCGGAGCCCTGCCCAAGGAATTGCTGTGAGCAAACTGGGGGCAGGGCCCAAAATAGGGTCCGTGGTGAGGAAAAGGATGAATTTTACGCGCAAGAGGCTAATACTGTCCTGAGGCGCAGGATAGTGCATCCGGCGCTTTCAGGGCGTCGAGTTGGTTGAGGCCGCGGGCTTCGACACCTCATTGGCCTGCAGAAAAGCACAAACTCATCACACAAGCCCCCAAATCAATATGAAAAAGTTCCTCGTAACCTTGTTCGCTCTTGTAGCCGCTCCCATCGCGATGCTGGCCGCAGAGTTCCCCGACATCAGCATTGCCGAACTCAAAAAGGCGATCGCTGACAAGAAGGTCGTAGTCATTGACGTGAATGGCAGCGAGTCCTTTAAATCCGGCCACATTCCTTCCGCTGTGAATTTCGCCGACGTGAAGGGTGACCTGGCCTCCGTTCTGCCGAAGGAGAAAGACGCACTAGTTGTCGCCTATTGCGGCGGCCCCTCCTGCAACGCCTACACGCGCGCGGCAAACGTAGCGGCGCAGCTCGGCTACACGAATGTGAAGCACCTGTCCGCCGGGATCAGCGGATGGCTGCAGGCCAAGGAAAACACTGAGAAATAGTCTGTTTGACTCATTTGCGGGCTGTTCTGGCGAGGGCCGGGGCAGCCCGTTTTTAGTTTTTCACAGTCTCATGCATCCCGGGATAGCGGTCTTCGCTCGATATCGACCTGCAGGCAGCCACGTGTTGCGCTGGATCTTAGCCGGACTGTGCGTCCTGGGGGGGATGAGAACCGAACGGCTTGGTGCTGAAATTCCCGTCCACCGTTTTTCCGAGGTACCGCACCTCTATTGGAAAACCGAGCCGCGCGACGCGTTTTCAAGGCTGCTGGAAAGCATCCGTTCCGGTGAGTTTGTTTTGGAGAGGGGGGATCAAAAGGCGCAGCTAGCCGCGCTTCTAAGGGGCCTAGACGTGCCGGAAAGCTCCCAGCTTCTTGCTTACTCCGCCACCAGTTTGCAGAGCGGATTGATTCTGCCCTCAAACCCCCGTGCAATCTATTTCAACGAGGAGGTCTATGTCGGCTTCGTCCCCAACGGAAAATTTGAAGTGGCCTCGATCGATCCCGCATTGGGGCCTGTTTTTTATCTGTTTCGCATGGATCCCGCGGGACGCGCGGAGGCCGTCCGATCGGAGCGCTGCATGAATTGCCATGCAGGGCGGACGAGCTTGGGAGTTCCAGGACTGGTGGCGGAGTCCGTGATCGCCACCCCGTCCTCGGGTGCGAGCCTCGACGGTTTTCGCCGTGAAATCACCGGTCACTCAATTCCCTTGCACCAGCGTCTCGGGGGCTGGCATGTGACCGGAGTTCATGAAAAAAGCGGGCATCTCGGAAACCTTTTGGGAGAGGCCGAGGCGGGAGGATACCGGACGATTCCCAACCTTCCGGGAAGCCGTTTTTTGTGGGAGAATTATCCGGTGCGGACGAGTGACTTGCTGGCGCACCTTGTTTTTGAGCATCAGCTCGGTTTCCACAATCTTGTAACCCTTGCCGCGTACAGGGCGAGGGATGCCGCTGCGGCAGGCAATGGCGTGGTGCTTCCCGAGCATGAGAGGGAGCTTGATGAAGTTGCGGCGAAATTAGTGCGGTATCTTTTGTTTGCTGAGGAGGCTTCTCTACCTCCCGGAGGCGTGCAGGCGGATCCTGTTTTTTTGAAAGCGTTCACCTCACGCAGGCTCGCCGGAGCGTCGGGGAAATCCCTTCGCGACTTTGACCTCGGCGAGAGGCTATTCAAATACCGCTGCAGCTACATGATTTATACCCGTGGCTTCGCCTCCCTGCCGGCGGAGGTCAAGCCGCGTATCCTTTCAAAGTTGCGGAATGCCCTGACGGAAAATGGCGGACCGGAGGAGTTTCAATACCTGCCTGACGCGGAGAAAAAGGCGATCAGGGAGATCCTTGTTGAGACCGGAGTGCTGCAGTAGAGCGCGCTCCAAGCCCGGCTTCGGCTGGCGCGACGATGGGGTTACGGATTCACACCCCTTCCGCGTGCCTTCTCTGCGACGGTTTTAAAATAGGCGTCGACCGCGCTGCGGTACTCGTTTGGTGCGGACTCGCGCTTTCCCTCCATCAAGTCGTTGGCCACCTTTTGAGGAAGACGCCCCCAGTCGCCCCCTCCCGGCTTTAGGACATTTGGAAGTCCCTTCGCGCCATTGTCCCTCCCCGCAATTGAACCGTCTCCCGTACCCGAGGCTGACTCCGACGTGCTTGGTTCCTTCGAGAGGGTTCCGGAGTCGGATGCCCGCGCCATGCGCTCGGAATGCTTCTGCTTGTCAACCGCTCCCGAAGCGGCAGCCGCGGCCTTGGACGCGTCCCCCGCCTTCAAGGCTTCTGCGGCTTCCTTGAGCAGGGATTCTACAGCTGCTGCCCCGGGTGCCGGGGGCGAGGCGCTTTGAGATGCTAGTTGTTTCAGCTTTTCCTCAAGGGCTTCCGCCGACGCCGACGCTGCATCCGAAACCGTTTTGGCGCGTTCCTCGCGAGCTTCAAGCGACGCCTTGGCACCGGTCCGCTGTTCCATTTCGCGAAGTGCTTGTCTGGATTGAGCCGCCGTCTGCGCCGCACCACTTTCGAGCGCTTTAAAGTGTTCCGCCATCTGCTTCAACTGGGATGCGAGCTGGTTTTGTTGGTCTGCCGTGCGCGACATGGATGCGGCAGCTTCCGCTTTGGACATTGGCGCATTCTGCAGCGCTCTGAGGGCATCCGAGGAGGCCTTCAACTGGGCTGCGGCATCATCAGCGTCTCTGGCCCGAACTCTGCCGGCTTCGGACAGGGTGTCCTGGGTGTTTGCCTCGGTTCGCAAATCCTGACGCAGGCGGTCTATCCGCTTGGTGAGCTCAACCTCAGGAAGATCGATCGCCGGCCTGGTTGCCGAAGGATCAGCCTTCTTTGCGCGGTCCGCTGCCCGCGCTGCGGATGCTTTCGCATCCTGCGATAGACGCTCCATTTTTGAGGACAATGGTGGAGAAAGAGCGCCCAAAGAGGCGCGTGCAAGACGTGCAGGCTCCTCCAGATGCGGATCCGCTTTGCTTAGCAGACTGAGTGCCGCCGCCGGGCTGTTTGCCTCCCGCTTTGAGAGCGCGGCGAGCGCGCTTTGGGCGGCATCGGCCAAAGGCGTTGGAAGGTTGGAGCGTTTGAGCTGTTGGGGAAGGGGTTGCAGCTTTTTGGAAAGGGTATCGCCGAGTTTTCTTTCCTCAGCCGGCCCTGCATCAGGATGCATCGCCTGGCTGCGAACAGTGTCCTTTGCGGCTTCCATCGCCTCCTTGAAGGCTGTGACCCCTTCCAGCGTTTTGAGCGCTGCAGCCGTTGCCTGAACCTTGCTGCGGAGTTCATCGGAGCGGATGTCCGAACGTGAAAGTTCCTCGATGGCATCGGCGGCGGCTTCCAGATCCCTGGCGGCATCAGGAGCCGAGTTCCTTTTGATGGCCTCTAGATCCGCGTCTGCCCTCAGGACATCCGCTTCTACCTGCAACCTGCTCGCCGTCTGACCGTCTCTGTAAGAGTCCCCGAGCTTTTTCTTATTGCTGACGGCGGCCAGGTCTTGAATCGCCTTTGAGAGCCGGTCTGATCCCTGTTGGGTTTCCTCATTTAAACGCTTCAGCGCCTTGGTTTCAGCTTCGAGCAGCGCTGGGCTGAGAGCGCTAAGGGCTTTCGCTGTCTGTTCCAAGGTTTGGAGTAAATGACTGTGGGTGGCGGCGGCCTTTGCCAACGCAGCTGGAGCTGAAGGTTGGCCCTCCGTTGTTTGGGCTCCTTTGAGCGCGTTTTCTGCCTTGGCTTGTGCGTCTCGAAGGCTGCTGCGGGCGGCATTCAGCTTTTGGCTGGCGGATGGGGATTTTTCTCCTAGCGCTTGGAGTTCCTTTTGAAGCTGCGCCGAGGCCGCCTGGACCACTTGTTTTCGTCTGAGGGCCTCCTGCTCGGGACCGTCCGAAGGTGACTGCGAAGGACTGAGTGTCGATGGTTCCGGGGAACTTTGCGCCGGGGTTGCGGCCTCCCGCGGAGACTCTGCGGCCGTGGTGTTTTCGGCAGCGAGTGCCGCCGCTGCGGCTGCAAGCATGGGCGCTTCCGCGGACGCAGCAGAACTGTTTGCGGCGTCCTGCAAAAGACGCGCCATGCTCGACGCCCTTGCGGCTGATTCCGTCGCCCGCTTCAAAAGATCCGCTTCCTCGTCGCGGCTGCGTTCGGAATCGTCCGGAGATCGGAGCTTTGAGACTGACTGTATGGCATCGGAAATATCCGAGTGGAGCAGGCGGTTCAGGGCCCTGGCTTGCGTCTCCAAAGCCTCTTCATTTGCTGGTTTATCCTCGGATGCGATTTCATTGAGGACCGCCTTGCTTGCCGCCTCCGCGTTCGTTCCCGCACTGGCAAGCGTCTGCTCCGCGCGGAGCAGCGCCAGAGCCGGAGTTGTTCCAGTTGCGGGGGGGGCGTCGTAAGCCGCCTTTGCCTCCGTCAACGATTTCAACGCCTCCGCCGCCTGCTTTTGCGTCTCCGAAACCAATCGGCTGAGAGACTTGTGAAATGCCAGCGCAGGGTCGGGGTTTGAAAGTGTCGCTGCACTTGTCATGCTGAACTTGACGGTTCTGGATTCGGCCCGCTGCCCCTTGGTGTCAAAGGCGACAAGACGCATGGAAAATGTGTCGCCGATCTTCGGGGAGTGAGCAAGCGGGTCCCACGAGATGGACACTCCAAGGTGTTTTGCCGAAGGTCCTGCATGCGGAAAACCAGCCCATGCACCACGGTTGTGTTGGACCTCGTAGATGACAGACTCCAGGCCGTAGTCATCCTCTGCGGTACCGGTGACCGGAACCTTGGCTCCCATTTGCAGAAAAAGGTCTTTCTCAGGAATATGCAATTGTATAACAGGGGGCGCGTCGGGTTCCGAGCGAACCTCCCATTGCAGATCGTTCGAAGATTTGAACCCTGTGGTTTGTGAAACCAGCTTCACGGAATAGAAGCCTTGTCCATTAACCTGCAGCCTGGTTCTGAGAAGGGTCTGGTCCTTTGGATCAATGGCAGAGGCGATGATCTCCTCCTTGCCGTTCGTGGTGTGAACGAGCGTGCCGGACGTAATAGGCTCGCTGGCTTTGAGGCTGACTTCCACCACAGAGCCTTCGAGCACGGAGATCAAACCGTCGGCTGAGGTCTCAAATTTATCGGGTATTCCTGTGTAGGCGGGAGCGACGATATTTTTTTCGAAAATCCTGATGACCGGACGGTGCCGTGGATCAAGACGATGGACAGACGTTACAGCGTCCCCGGAAGCGACGTGATATTGAATGGGTGTGTCAGAGACGGGGAGAGACGCGTTAAAATAGCCGGGAGCGACCTCCGTCATCGCCACGGCGAAACGCCCGGCTCCGGGGCTTTGGGCCTGTATGATGGCCCCGGTCACTCGCCTGCCTTTGATGTCGCGTATTTTGGCAGTCACAGTGACTCCCTCATTGGCAGGGGTGAAGCCGTCGAGCGGTTCAGGCTGGTGCAGTTGTATTTCTGTGTCGGAAGGCCGCTGGATCGACGTGAGAGGAAGCAGAACCCGCAGGCAGCGGGTTCCAAATCTTGTGCCGTCCAGAGCCACTCCAAGGGTGAGGAGCAGCACTGCGGCGACAAGCATCTGAGCGTCCCGTTTGAGGAGGCTCGAGCGGAGGAAGTCGGAAGGATGCAACGAAGTCACCTGCTGCGCGGCACGCTTTTGCAACTCCTCGCGAAGTTGAAGAGAATCTCCTATGGCTGCATTCGGGGTGGCGAGCTCGACGGCAGAGAGAAGGATGCCCTGTAACTGAGGGGCAGCGGTTTCAACTCGCCGAGCCGTAGACTGTGGTGAAGATCCACCTGCCAGTTTTGAGCCTGCCCTCTTCCAATAAAGGGCGACTGTGCCTCCGTAGACGAGAACGGCGGCGAACATCAACCAACGGGGCCCCAACGGTGTCGATATATCGGCGAACGCGGCCAGGGCAGAACCGGCGACAAGCGCTGCAGCGCACGTGAAAGCAGCACGAAAAGCGAGCAGTCGTCTGCGCCGGTTATCAAACCTTGAAAGCGCGGCTAGAATGTCAGGGTGCAACATCATAAAACAGCCTTGGCGTGGAATATCTTAAACGAGCCCAACGCGTTTGCGAAGCATCCATTCGAGGCTCAAAAGGAAAAGGATCATGCAGAACCAGGGGTAGCCTTGAGCAAGGGGCGTCTCCGAGGTGACGGTCTGCCCTGTTTGCAGGGGCTGGACCATTTCATAAAGTGCGTTGGTATTTTCCTCCCGCAAATAGCGCCCATGCGAGGCCTCTGCCATCTGGCTCAACAGGGTTTCGTCGAGTGTGAGTTCCGCAAGTTCACCCTTTTGGTCGGATTGCACTTCAAACCTAACCCTCAATTCCGCAACGGTTTGATCGCGGCCCTCATCCAGGCCGAAGTCGTAGACGCCCGCCTGCAGTGGGAAGGTCTGGCCCTTGAACAGATCCTTCCGCAGGGGATCAGCAGCGAGCTCGAGCGAGCCGACTTTTGAACCGTCCCGCCATAAGCTCCCTTTGATCACTTCCCGTTGCTTGGAGTCCTTGATACGCGCCCGGATGACGGCAGTCGCCCCGGGGACGTAGCGAAACGCGTCCGAGTCGAGGCTGATCTGGTCGTTCGAGGAAGAGAATGGGGGGTCGGCAATGGAGTTGACCAGCTGGCTCCAAAAACGTTCCTGAAACTTGCCGGCGACTCCGGCACGCCAGCGCCACGATTCGTCAAATGCCATATACGCGATATTGCCGGCGCCCTGTCTGCGGGTGACGAGGGCGGGAATGCGTTCGCCTGAAGTTTGCACCTCAATGAGAACTTCGCTCCCTGGAAGGGGAGTCGTGCGGGATACTCGGCGCGGCGGGGTCAATCGAGCCCATGTTTCATCTGGGCTTGGAGCATCGGTGTCGAGTTTAAGCGCTGCTGCAGTGCGCCCTGAATCGGTAAGGACGAGGGCCTCCGCGCCGGCGTCCAGATCCGCTTGTTTTGCGTCGAAAAAGAGTACAGGAATAAGTTGGGAAAGAGGGGTTTGAGCGTAGGTCGATAATTCGCGTCGCTGTCCGTCGAGGAAAAGGAGTCCACCGCCCCGTTTGGTGACGTAATGAACGAGCCAGGTGAGCTCCAAGTCGCTCAGCGTGCCGCTCGGAACGTCTCCAAGGATGACCATGTCATACTCGTCGAGCAGCGTTTGATCGGAAGGGAATGAGCCTGGAACGGCTCCTCTCTGTAATGGTTGGGCTGAACTGGCGTCGGCGATCAAGAAATTGACCGTCCATTGGGGGTCGCGCTCGAAGAGATTCCGGATGTAGCGCGTTTCCCAGCGGGGGCGACCGTCCAGGAGCAGCATGCGGCGCTTGCCTGTGGTGGCTCTTACCAGGAAGTCGGAAGTGTTGTTGCGTATTTCGCGCTCCTGCGGAAGCACCGTAACTGAAGCTTTCAGGGGCAGGGGAATCACCGAGTGTTTTGCTTTCGACTCAGCAAGGCTCGATGACACAACCTCTTTAACAGGAAAATCGAATGGGATTTTGAGAGAGCCCCGCTGCGAGGTAAGCATCTCCTTTTTCCATAGAATCGATCCGGCCGATGCGATGGTTACTTGGAAAGGCTGACCGGAGGGCATGTCGTCCTTGAGCGTGATCCAGCCGCTGACACGGTCTTCGTAAAAGACCGTCTCCGGTGCGTCGATGTCGGAAATTGCGAGGTCGAGGGGACGTACGTTGGACCCCACGCCGATGGAGTAGAGGGGGATACTGCTGTCCCCAAGGCGTTTTGCCGCCTCGATTGGGGAACCCCGGGAGTTGTGGCGTCCATCCGTGAAGACGACTGCCGCAGAGCGGGGGCGTGAATCAGGTTTTGTGTCTGAACCTTTGGCGCCGCCCGAAGCAGGCTGGAGTCGATCCAGGATGGACGAACCGATATTGGTCGAAGGCGAATTCGGGGTTGGAAAAAGGCAGGTGGACGCATCGCGCCCCTCGGTGGAACGCCACAGGACTTGTGCGGTGTCGTTAGAGAGGGCTAGGAGCTCTACTTCGAAGTTCTTCGAAAGCTTCGAGATCATGCTGTCGTCGCCCCCATCCAGCAGAACGGATCGGACGCGGTCCAGTCTGGAAGTGTCATCGAAGCGCTCCAATGCCGCCGCCACCTTGCGATCTCCCCCGGTTTGCGCAACCGCCGCCGCCATGACCTTCTGCACGGCGGCATTTCGCCAGCGTTCAGCCGCATCGATTAACAAGAGTAGTTCCTTGGGCGGGGCCGTCTTTGGAGTAGTGATCCGCTGTTTGCGTCCAACGAACTGCTTGAGTGGTGTGAAAAGCGATAGGTCAACAGCCTTGAGCTCAGCCTCCGAAAACCCGCCGGCTTCCGACTGTTCCCGGGCAACGGTGAGCTGTGCAAGAAAAGCGGCACTGGTGCTTCGGAGCAGATTATCGTCAAGTTGAGCGACATTCAGCGCGGAGCGTATGAGCCGGCACGCAGCGCCCACTGATTCGGCAACTTTTTCTGCGCTCAAAAATTCGGGGTGTAGATCCAGCCAGTGAAGATTGCGGGCTACGGAAAGTTTTCGGACGTCTTCCATTTCGCGGTCCGGCGTTCCCATGCTCTGTGAGCAGTCGATGAAGACGGAAAGCTTTGTGGGCAGCCCGATTGTATGAGTATGGCGGAGGCTCGGGGCTGACAGCATGAGGACAAGCATCCCCACCGAGGACGCGCGCAACCAGGGCAAGGCCCTTGCGGCGGAGTGGCGGTTAAATTGCGTTTCCCTTTTGTAGAGGACGAAGGCTGCAGCCGCAGCAGCAAGGGCAAGGAGGAAGTGCGCCGCGGGATGCCAGGAACTGTTGAAACTCAGCGCGTTCATTTGGCGGAGTTTTCCAGGCGGGAGAATCTCTGGCTCAGGAGCATTTCCGCGAGCAGCAGTAGAAGCGTCGCCCAAACGAGGGGACGCCAAATTTCGCGGCCGTGTTCGGAACCTTGGATGGAAGATGCAAGTTCGTCGGGAGACTTTGAGACCGAAGCGCCGCATGTCTTTGCGAAAGAAACGACGGCGTCGGTAGCGAGGAGATGCAGGTCTGACTCCTCTCTGGATGGATTCACGGCATACGATTTCGCATCCCCCTCGGGTGAGACTACCTGGTAGATGCCTGGTGTGTGCGTTGAGGTGAATTCACCGACTGCCTTCGCGCCTTTAAGTTGCAGGTGAGCTTGGGTGCTTCTCCCTAAAGGGGTGATGACAGTGAGCGACTTGCCTGCTTCATTCGGCGGCAATTGGAAGAGCAGAGGTCTTCCCGCCTCGACGACAGGATCGGGATTCGAACCGAGGGCGCAATAGGAGACCATCCTTTGAACAAGCGGAACGAATGCAGGGCGGGTCGGCAGGTTGCTCCAATCAGCACTGCATGGAATGGCGCTTTGGATGACGGTTCCCGCACCATACTTGTGTTCGAGAAAAAGCGCTTCGCCGCTGTCGAAGGACAAAATCGCTCCGGCCGCTGAGCTTTCACCGATCTCACCCACAGGGGAGCCGGGATGGATTGAAAACCATGCCTTGATGCGGAGCTCATCGAAGGCCGACTCTGACTGTTGGAAAGGCTCCAAAATGGGGTGGCGCGGGTAAGGTTTAGCGACGGTAGGCGGAAGTCGCTTGCCCGCGCTTTGCTCTGTGGAGAACGCAGCTAGCGGCGCCGGGAGCAGGCCTTTTCCGTTGTTGTGCAGGGCCTTGTTCGTCCATGGCTGGTCGGTCTGCCTGCCGGGTAGATAGACGAGTCCGCCGCCCGCCCTGACGAAGTCTTCAAGGTCCCGGACCTGTTGCGCGCTTAGGGTGTGAACATCGGCGAGAACGACGATTTGAGTCTTTTTCAGAAGCTGCGCTCCTACGGTGGCCGGCTCGACGACCGACGTTTGGAAGAAGCTTGCACTGTCTGAAAGGGAGGAGGTTCTGGACTGCAGGGCAATTTCAAGGAAGTCGGTTTCACCCTGAAGGGCCTCTTGGGATGGACGTCCATTCACAAGCAACACTGGAATGGGCTGATGAACTGTCACGATGGAAGTGAAGGCGTCGTCAAATGGAAGGCTGTCGTGATCGGCCGAGATTTGGACCGTGTGCGTTCCGGGTTCGGTAAAGGATCTTTCAAGGGCTACCTGAGTGCTCTGGCTTTGCGGGATGTCCACGCGGGCTGAGGTGACAGTGTGTCCGTCGACTTTCCATACCACTTGAACGCCGTTTCGTGCATTGGTGTCGTAGTTGCGGAGGGTTGCCACAAACTTGAGCTTTTGATTTGGGCCGACTGGGAGTCTTGAAAAGTCCAGCGACTCGACGGCAGTATTCGGCGTGGTTGTGGCGCTTGCCTGAAGGATCGAGACGGAGGGTTGTATCGTCTGGGATTGGATTCGTTGAAGGGTTTGGAGTCGTGCTTCGGCGGCGGCGTCAGGCCAGTTGGAAGCTTGGAAATCGGAAAGAATGGCGAGGTGTCGCCTTGCGTGGTGGGAGCGGCTCAAAAGTGTGGCGGCTGCATCCAAGGAGTCGGTGATGCGCGCCGCGGCGGGTTGGGCTGCGCGGAGCGTGATTTTTTGGGCTGCGGAAGGAAGGTCCGTGGTGAGGGCTATAATTGGAGCGTCGGGGTCGGTGATTGGGATGACAGTGACCTCGGAGCCTCGGGGGAGGGCTTCCAGCAGGGACTTGGCTGCTGCCTTGACCTGCCCGAGCGGGGAACTTGGAGCCCCGTCTCCCATGGACGCGCTGTCATCAAGCAGTATGACAACAGAGGCGGGACTGGAATTTCCTCCGGAGGAGAGTCCTGAAAGCAGCGGCTTTGCCATGCAAAGGGCCAGAACGACCGGAATGGCCGTGCGCAGCAGCAATAGCAGGAGATGGTCGAGTTGCAGAGTGCGGCTGCGCCTGTGAGTTTGCGCGGTAAGCAGCTGCATGGCGCCCCAGAGGACAACTTTACGACGCTTGCGTTGAAGGAGGTGAATCGCAATTGGAATTCCCCCGGCGGCTGCGCCGGCAAGCAGGGTTGCGTTCAGAAAGGTCATCCGGTCGGGGAGCGAAGGTTAACGCCGCGAAGGACGGCGGACTAGAAACCGGGCAAGGACGACTTCGGGCGGTTCGTCGGTGACTGCCTGACAGAGCTGCACCTTTTGACGGTTGCAGCCTGCGGAAAGCTGCGTCTGAAAGGCAGCGAGGTTTTCCATGTAGATTTTCTTCAGCGCCGCGGGATCTGTCTCCAAATGATCTGCGGAGTTTTCGAGGGACTCAAACCGTGTCCATCCTTCGAAAGGAAATTCGAGTTCATCGCGATCGAGGATGTGAAATACAACAATCTCGTGTTGTTGAGACTGGAGGCGGGAGAAGGCCTTAAAAAGATGATCGAGATGGTCGAGGCAGTCGGAGAGGAGAATGAGAATGCCGCGTCTGCCAAGCTTCGGCGCGGCGGTGCTGAGAACGGAACCGAGGCTTGTTTCACCCGAAGGAGATTCGCGCTCCAGGGTGTGAGCGAGAAGCTTGAGATGGTTCGGGCGCGAGTTCGGTGGCAGATGGTCCCGGATTTTGGAGTCGAAGGTGAGTAGGCCGACTGAATCCTGCTGCTGTATAAGGAGGGTTGCGAGGTGCATAGCCAGAGATCTGGCGTAGTCCGCCTTGGACTGGAGCGCTCTGGCGCCCGCATAGGACATTGACCCGCTCAGATCCACAAGCAGTGTGGCGCGAAGGTTGGTTTCCTGTTCGAACTCGCGGATGTAAAAACGGTCCGACCGGGCGAACAGCTGCCAGTCGATGCGGCGCACTTCGTCGCCGGAGACATAGGGCCTGTGCTGTTTGAAAATGACACTGGCCCCTTTCTGCGGGGAACGGTGGATGCCGGTGGAGAACCCTTCGACAAGGTGACGGGCCAGCAACTGGAGCTTTAAGATGCGGCGGTACGCCCTCTTGGCGAGGGAGGCTGATCCTTGATCTCCGCTCGGGGTTGGCGGTTTCACGGCGCGGTCGCTTAGAGTGGGCTTTGCCCCGCGGGTCGTTTGAGGGATCCGAGGAGCCGCAGCACGATGGCGTCGGCGGTCAGGCCTTCCGATTCTGCTTGGAAGGTCGGCACGATGCGGTGCCGTAGTACTGGAAGCGCCAGAGCCTCGACATCCTCGATGCTTACGTGAACCCGCCCCTTCAAAATGGCCCTCACCTTCCCTGCCGAGACGAGGCACTGGCAGGCGCGCGGCCCTGCCCCCCAGGCGATAGACTCCTTCACAAATGCCGATGCCCCTTCTTCTTCCGGTCGGGTGGAACGGATCAGGTCCAGAACAAAGTCCATCACGTGATCCGGAACGGGGACGCGGCGAGCCGTTTTCTGGCATTGGATGATTTGGGGGCCGCTGATGACCGGCTGGATGTCGGCTTCATAGTCGCTGGTGGTGCGCTCTATGATGGTACGTTCTGAATTACGGTCGGGATATCCGACCCGTACGTGGAATAGAAAGCGGTCTTTTTGAGCCTCGGGAAGGGGGTAGGTGCCTTCCTGCTCGATGGGGTTCTGTGTGGCGAGGACGAAGAACGGCTGTTCGAGGTTTATCGTATGGCCACCTGCGGTGACGGAGTGCTCTTGCATGGCTTCGAGCAGCGCGGCTTGGGTCTTGGCCGGCGTTCTGTTGATTTCATCTGCCAGAAGCATCTGGCTGAAAACCGGACCTTTCTGGAATACAAGGCTGCGGCGGCCGGTGGCTGGGTCTTCCTGGAGGATGTCGGTTCCGGTGACATCCGCCGGCATCAGGTCGGGGGTGAACTGGATCCTGCGGAAGGAAAGCTGCATGGTTTTTGCCAGAGACCGCACCACCGCAGTCTTGGCAAGGCCCGGAACGCCCTCCAGCAGACAGTGCCCGCCCGCGAGAATGGCAATCAGCAACTGTTCGATCACCTCCTCCTGTCCGACGATGAGCTTGCCGATTTCCGCCCGGATGCGCCTGTGCATCTCCACCAGAAATGCAATTCGTTCGGAATCTTCTGTGGGAACACTGTCGTTTTGCAGGCGTGTCGTCTTGGAACGTTCGTTGGGTGCGGTTCGGTGCCCCGTCTGCTGCAGCGATTGTGTGCGGTAGAAGGCGGAGCGGTGTTTCCCCCAGGAGCGCGCCCAATCCTCGCCGGTTCGGCGTTTGAGTTGTTCCGAGAGCTGCGCGGGGCTGAGAATGTCAAAGTAGTGTAATAGAAACTCGGGGCGCGCGTGGAAGGCGAGCTGGCCTTCGTGCAAGACAATGACCGAGTCGGGCATGGAGAGGTCTTTGAGAACGTCTGTTTGAAAGACGACGTTTTGACCGCGGCCGCTGACCGCTTTGAGAAGATTGAGGAGGTCCGACTCGTCCTCGGGGGAAAGCGCCGGAGTCATGACATCGCACAGGATGAGTTCGGCGCCGCTCAGGAGGCAGGCGGCCAGGGCCGCCTTGGCCCGCTGCAGCGCGGGGAGCTGCTTAAGGTGAGTGTGCTGGAGTTCCGAAAGGCCCGTTTCGTCGAGAACTTCGGCGATCCGCACGCCCGCGGCCTCCTCTGATATTTCTTCAAATTCAACGAAAACGCTTGAGAGGTAGCTTTGCAGGGAGTCGTCTTCGTCAGGAAACTGCTGTGCAGAGCAAAAAGAGATCCGGTTCGGGGCGGAGGAGCGGAATAGGGATGCGTCGGCTCCCTGCCAAAGAATGGTGCCGGTGTGCGGGGCTGATCTTCCCCGGATGGCTTGAATGAGGTCTGAGGCGCCGCTCGTCTTGGGGCCCATGAGGGCTACAAATCGTTCGTCCTGTGCCAGTCGCAGGCTGACGCGGTAAAGGGGTGGGAAGCCCTGGCAATCAGCTGTTGGAAGAAGAGAGATATCTTGTAGTTCCAGCACGTCGTTTCCTTTCGTTGGAAGTGGGGGTGAATTGTTGGGGCCGAGTGCCCGATGCGTTCACGGGAAGTGGGTTCTGAAGGTAAGAAAATCAGACTTCCCCTTCTTGTGTTCCGGGGGAACGGGATTTTGTTGCTGCCTCCCCGCTGCAAGCATCCGCGACACGCTCCAAGAGCTCGAGAAAGAGTTCCGATTCGGCGGGTGTGAGGCTGGCCAGCACGTCGTGTTGTAGCTTGAGAGCCTGGCCGTGGGCTTTCTGGAAAATATTCCGGCCTGGAGACAGGATCTGTACCCGCTTGGCGCGGCCGTCGGTTTCGTGGGGAGAGCGCTTTACCAGGCCGGCAGCTTCCATCCTGCGGACGATCGCGGTGATGGTGTTGGCGTCACTTGCCATCCGCTGGGTGATCTCGCTTTGGGTGAGTCCCTTGGACGATCCCTCCGCCAGCCATCTCAGAATGGTGTACTGGTCGGGGGTGAGGCCGAATGGAAGAATCCGCTGGCGGAAACTTTGATTCAGCGAGAACCACGCGCGGCGCAGGAGAGGGGGGAGACGGCGCATGGGGTTTTGGACAGGGGTTCTATTTGCGCGGAACTGCGATCTCCGTGTAGTGCAGGCCCCATTCGCGCATAAAGCGTATGCGTGTGGGGCGGATTTTATAAATGATGAGGGAGGGGTTGTCTGGTTGTCCCAAATAGCGCCTCAGGAGCGGATTGTCGCGCCAGATCGACTCCAGGAGATCGGGGTCCGCAAGGATTTCGGCAACGCCGGTGATGCGCACCTGGTCGTGCGCGTCGTCCAGGTAGCAGAGCTCGACGTTTGGGTTGTTTGCGATCTGGTTTGTTTTGCCGTAGGTGCGAAGGTTTGCAACGTAGACGGTAAACCCATCGGTGAGGACGGGTGACACAGGACGGAGATGGGGCTGGTCTCCATCCGCAGTCGCGAGCATGGGAAACTTGGCTTTTTGGATGACCTCGAGGGCGAGCTTGGGGGCGTCTGCCTCCGAGATTGGGGCCGGTTCCGGTGGGGTGTTTCGGTTTGGCATGGGATCGTCAGCTGGTTTTGAGGACTTCGATGAACGCTTCCTGCGGGATGTTTACGCGGCCGATGGCCTTCATGCGCTTTTTGCCCTCTTTCTGCTTTTCGAGGAGCTTGCGTTTCCGGGAGATGTCGCCGCCGTAGCACTTCGCGGTCACGTTCTTGCGCTGGGCGCTGACGGTCTCGCGGGCGACAACTTTGCCCCCGATGGCGGCTTGGATGGGAACGGTGAACAGCTGGGAAGGAATGACTTCCTTGAGTTTGGCCGCGAGGGCACGGCCGCGGGATTCGGCCTTTTCCCGGTGTACGATGCTGGAGAAGGCGTCGACGGGTTCGCCGTTCACCAGGATGTCGAGTTTGACGAGCTTGGAGGGGCGGTGCTCGGCGTGCTCGTAGTCCATTGAACCGTACCCGCGAGTGATGGACTTGATGCGGTCCACGAAGTCGACGAGGATTTCGTTGAGCGGGATCTCGGTGGTGAGCATCACGCGGCGCGTGTCGAGGGATTCGGTGTGTTTGACCTCGCCACGTTTTTCGAGAATCAACTGCATGATGGGCGAGATGTTCTCGTTTGGGACCATGATGAAGCACCGAACCATGGGTTCGCGGATTTCCTCGATCACACTGCCGTCGGGAAGATGCTCTGGATTGTCGACGAGGACCATTTCTCCGTTCGTCTTGTAGACCTCGTAAATGACTGAGGGGTACGTGGCGATGATGTCCATGTCGAACTCGCGGCGTAGGCGCTCCTGGATGATTTCCATGTGGAGCAGGCCGAGGAAGCCGCAGCGAAACCCAAAGCCGAGTGCCACGGAACTCTCCGCCTGAAACACGAAAGCGGCGTCGTTGAGCTGGAGTTTGCCCATGGCCGTTTTGAGGTGTTCAAAGTCAGCGGTGTTGATCGGATAGATCCCGCTGAACACCATGGGCTGGATTTCTTGGAAGCCCGGGAGCGGCTCGGTCGCCTGAAGCTTGTTGTTGATGAGCGTATCGCCAACCTTCACCTCGGTGCTGGTTTTGATGTTGGCGATGACGTAGCCGACGCTGCCCGCGGAGAGTTCCGGTTGCGGGATAAACTTCGGATGGGTCGCGCTAAAGATGCCCACTTCCTTCACCTCGTAGGGCCTGTTCGTGGCCATGAATTTGACCACGTCGCCTGGTTTGATCGCGCCGTCCACCACGCGCACGTGGACGACAACCCCCCTGTACGTGTCGAAGGCGGAATCGAAGACGAGGGCCCGCAACCTGTCGTTGGCGGAGCCCCTTGGGGCGGGTACGCGTGCGACGATGGCTTCCAAGATATCGGTGATGCCGATTCCCGCCTTTGCGCTGGCAAGCACCGCTTCATCGGCGGGGATGGCGAGGATCTCCTCCAGTTGCCGCCGAACGGAGGGCAGGTCGGAGTTTGGAAGGTCGATCTTGTTAATCACCGGAACCAGGGTGAGGCCCTGCTTGATGGCTAGGTGGACGTTCGCGACGGTCTGGGCCTCTACGCCCTGCGCGGCGTCCACGACAAGGATTGCTCCCTCGCAGGCTGCCAGAGAGCGGGATACCTCATAGGCAAAGTCCACGTGGCCCGGGGTGTCCATCAGGTTGAGTTTGTACTCCAGCCCGTCCTTGGCTGTGTAAGTCATGGCCACCGGGTGCGACTTGATGGTGATGCCGCGCTCTCGCTCCAGATCCATGGCATCCAGCAGCTGCTCCTGTGATTCACGTTTTGCAACGGTACCCGTAAATTCCAATAGACGGTCCGAAAGCGTGGTCTTCCCGTGATCGATGTGGGCGATGATGCAAAAATTACGGATTCGGTCGTTGGACATAGGAATAGCAGGGGCGGCGCGCGCGAGCGGTCGTGTACTATGGGGGCGCCGCCCCGCAGGGTCAATCGGTGAGGAGGGAGGAATGCGGAGGGATCACCCCACCCAGCGCGCGAGTTCGCGGGCGGCGTAGGTGATGATGCCGTCGGCTCCGGCCCTGCGGAACGCCAGCATGGATTCCAAGAGGCAGGCCTTTTCATCCAGCCATCCTTGGGCAGCGGCGGCCTTGAGCATGGCGTACTCTCCGCTGACATGGTAAGCAAAGGTCGGCGCGCCAAACTCATGCTTCACGCGCCAGAGGATGTCTAGATAGGCGAGCCCGGGCTTCACCATCACCATGTCCGCGCCTTCGTCCAGGTCGAGCGCGACCTCGCGGATTGCTTCGTTCGAGTTGGCCGCGTCCATCTGGTAGCTGCGGCGGTCTCCCGCACTCGGGGCGCTTTCCGCGGCATCCCGGAAGGGGCCGTAGAAGGCCGAGGCAAACTTGGCGGCATAGCTGAGTATCGGCGTGTCTTGGAAACCGGCTGCGTCGAGAGCGGAACGGATAGCGCCGATACGCCCGTCCATCATGTCGGAGGGAGCGACGATGTCTGCGCCAGCCTCGGCGTGTGAAACGGCGGTTTGGGCGAGTAGTTTTACGGAGGCGTCGTTCACAACGTGCGCGCGCTCGCCGTCAAAGTGAGTGATCCCGCAGTGGCCGTGGTCCATGAATTCGCAGAGGCAGACGTCGGTGATGACCAACAGTTCGGGCGCCGCCGCCTTGATCGCCCGAACGGAGCGCTGTACCACGCCGTCGCGCGCATAGGCGCCGGACGCGAGCGCGTCCTTTGCCGCTGGAATGCCAAAGATCAGCACCGCGCCGACCCCGTCCTGGTGCGCTGCAAGCGCCTCGGCTACAAGGGCCTGCTCAGTAAGTTGGAACACGCCGGGCATGCTCTTGACCGCGACGGGTTCGGCAACCTTTTCGCTGACGAAAAGCGGAAGGATAAAGTTCCCCGGCCGGAGGTGGGTTTCGCGAACGAGGTTGCGAAGGGCGGGCGAGGAGCGAAGCCTGCGCGGACGTTGAATGAGAGGCAGGGAGGACATAAATTAGAATCCTTGGGGGCGGTCTGAAAGCTTCGCCCGTTCCGCCGCCGCCGGCGGTTTCATCTCGTCGTCAGTGACGCGAATGCCGCCTGTGATGGTCAGGCGCCCGTCCGGAAGGCGCTCCATGCGGGGGCGTCCGCCTTTGGGAGTTTTCGAGCGGTACACAGCCTGGCCGGACCTGCCGGTGGCGACATCGATTTGGGTGAGGGTGTACAGCTCGTCTTCGGCGGCGTGAAAGACGTACAGGTTGTTTTCGCGGTCGGTTTGGGACTGCGGCGGCATGGCGGATAGCATGCGTCCGAGTTGGTACGGAGGAAAGCGCCAGCCGTCCTGCCTGGCTTCGAGCTTGGCATAGAGAAAAACGCCCTCCCGGCGTTTCAGGGTCATGACCGAGTACGTTCTCGGACTGTCTCCCGCGGCTTTTTCCTCCGGCACGCCCACCGTGGTGCTCCAAATCACCTTGCCGGGGTCTGTTATAAAATACGCCGGAGCAGTTACATAGGGGTCGCGGACGGGCTCCATCACAATGTTCGCCCTCACCCTGTACTGGCCGGGGGAGGGGATGTCGTAGATGTCTAGAACGTTGACCGAGCGTGAAACTGTTTCACCGGCGCGGATGAAGAGGGGAGGAAAAGTCGGGCTGTTCTGTCGGGGGGTAGGCGAGGAACCTTGCACGGCCTGGACCTGGATTTGGCACCACGGGCCGTTCTGTGTTTTTTCACCGAGGACGATGTCGCGGCCGGCCATGTTGGTGATGCGCAGGGTGGCGAGGGCGGGTTCGTCTACCAGATAGGTGCTGCGCGGAAACTGAAGTTCCACGTTAATTTGCGCGGAAAGTGTCCCGCAAAATGCCGTCAGAAGCAACAGCACTGGGTAGAAGAGGCTTGCTGGGGGACGAGAAGTCATGGCCGTTCGTTGGTTTTGCGTGAGAGGGTTCGAAAGCCGACTTGAGGGGAGCGTTTGTCCAGCGCAAGAGGAGAACTGGCGTCCAGGGTCAGTAGCGGAGCGTTAAAGTGACCGCCTTTGACCAGTGCTTTGCCGTCTTTTCGGGTGGCCGTCCACTCGGATACGTTGCCGGAAAGCCCTGTCACGCCGAAGGTGCTCGAGTCGCGCATGGAGTGAACGGAGACGGGGCCATTGGTTTCCCCTTTTTGGATTCGAAATTCGGGGAGGGCCACGTTTGTGCGCTCCGGGTCCGGTTCGTCCCCCCAGGGAAAAAGCAATCCGCGCGGCCCTCTTCCTGCGGCCTCCCATTCCTCGTCGGATGGAAGTTCGCGGCCGGCCCAGGCCGCGAAGGCAAAAGCGTCCCACCAGTTCACTTTCACTACTGGAAACTCCCATTGGGGGTTTTGGGGTGATTTTTTCGGGGTGGCCTTTTCGGGAAACATTTCCGCCCAGCCCTGGGGGATGTGCGAGTGGTTCGCGGGCTGTTCGGGATGGTCGAATCGGGCCGCCTCTTTTGGATGCTTTCGAATCCAGTCCACGAATTGAAAGTATTGGCGGTTGGTGACCTCCGTGGAGTCGATGGAGAAGGACTGGAGCGAGATGCGCTTGTTGTTGGAGAGCAAAAATTGGCCGGCTTGGACGACTGCTTGCCTTGGCACCAACGGTTCTGGCGCGGCCACGTAAAAGACCCCCGCTCCGAGTGCCCCGAGCAAAACCAACAGGGCAAAAATGATCCAAAGCTTGGTCTTGTAAGTGGAAGGGCGCGTTTGAGGGGTCCGATCTCTTGGTGAGGCCTCGGAAAACTGGGAGGCGGCAAGAGCCACCAGAAAGGGTTCCCAACGTTCCAATCTCTTTGGATGGGATGGGAGGGTGCGTTCGAGCAGTAGTCGCAGTGATTGTGGAGCTTCTGCTGGCATCACGGAGAGCAGGCTTTCTCCAAGCAGGGCCAAGTCTACCGATTCGTCTGTGGCGGGGTGCAGGCCGCCCAGCGCGATATTTTGGATGCGGACAGAGCCGTCGACCGAAATCAGGATGTCTTCTGTGGTGAGCGGCAGGTGCGGAATGCTCGAGCTGCGAAGGTAAAGCATGGCCTCCGCGACTGTCCTTGCTGCGACTAGAAGGGTATCAGCGTGAACCGCAGATCGTTTTTCCAGAAGATGCTCCAAGCTATTACTGTCGATGCGCTCTGCCGCGCAAAAGATGTGGCCTTCGAGTTCCCCTGCTTCGTAAACAGCGAGGAGAGCCGGATGTTGTACCTTTGCCTTTGCCCGGGCATCTGAGAGGACCGTGTCCCGCAATTCGGCATGGCTTGCGCTTTCTTCGTCCATGACGACCAGATGCACAGGCCGGTTGAGCGTCAGATGGACTGCTGCAAACTGCCTCCCGAAAGCGTGTTCTCCGTCCTCCCTGAGGATCTGGTACGGGCCGAGTCTGCCGCCCGCTGAGAGACTGGGAGTTGATTGTGCCGCTTCATTCTGCGAAGATGGAGGGCTGGAAACGGCTTGTTGCGGATTCGCTGGCGTTTGTTTTGGCTGAGTCGGGAGGGCGATGGCTTCGGGCTGGGGCGGATGGGGTTCCTTTGAAAAAACGGGACGGGCCTGTTCCTCTCCCACAGTATCGACGGGGGGATGGAGTTCGGCCGGCACGGCTGGGGGGGCCTCCGCAGTCGGGGCGGGGTGCGAGAGCGGAGCAGTCGGGAGAGGTTTTGGTTCCTGTTCGGCGGGAGGATAGTCGGAAGCCGCTGCAGGTTGAAGGGACGGGGCCTTTGGAGGCGGGGCAGCGAGGGCCGCCTTTTGTTTCCGCAAATATCGCCGGAAGGCTTGGGCAAAACTCTCCGGGTCGACTGGAATTTCAAAAACGGGTGTTTCGCCGACGGCCGAGGCGTAGGTACCGAGGTCGTGCCGAGTGAGAAACACAGTAATCAGGGTCGGATTGATTTGTTTGAGGGCTGCCTGAATCGTCAAGCCGTCGGTGCCTGATAGAAATATTTCTGTGATCAGCACGTCTACGCCCCCGAGAAGGCGGGCATGTTCGACGGCTGTCGTTCCGTCCGGCGCGCAATACATTTCCAGCTCCGGCATCGAAAAAATAGCCGGTTGAATGGATGCCAGCAGGTCCGCGCCAGGATCAACAAGGAGGACTCTCATGGAGTGGATTCCCGGGAGAGAATGCGTGATGGTGGATATTGCTGGCCCAATCGGCCCGGCTCGGCTCGCGTATCGATCAGTTTGTCTTTAAAGTAGAGACTTGCGACATACCCGAAGAAGCGCCTGTCTTCTCCGGTGTGTTTTCCGGAAGTTTGGCGGTATTCAACCTCCAAGATTTCGAGGTCTGAGTCCGACCAGTCTACTGGCGAAGAGGCCCATTTCCAACGAATAGCTGCATTCGTGCGCTCGAGCGTTCTGTTTCCCATCTGATCGTAGAACTGGACCTGGACCGAGACGTCGCGAACTTCAAGCTTTGAGTCGGATATTTTCTGAAGAGGTACAGTGAGCGTGAAGCTGCGCCTGCTTGGGGTGCTGCCAGGGTAATCCTTCGACAGCAGTTTGGCGAAGCGCAACGGACCCGTGTTGGGGGAGGCTGGTGCGGCATCCGCTTCTGAGGGTGTGCTTTCTGAGACCCTGGCGTGCAGGAGGTGCATCTTGGCGTCGGCGGCCGAGTAGTAGACCCCCGCCGACCTCCCGAACTGGTGGATCCTTTCCCACAGGGCGATCGCGCGCGCCGGGGCCTCACATTTCTCCAATTGCATGGCCACCTCCGCAAGTGCTGCAGGCTCGTTTGGAACTTGGGCCTCCGCCTCCTCCAAAAGCTTGATGGCTGTGTCAATTTCGCCCCGGGCAGCGACCGCGCGGGACTGGTCGATCAAATTTTGCCAGATCCCGCGCAACTCGGGGGCCTCGAGTCGAGGCTGAATGAGAAGGGTCGGTCCTGTGGAAAACTCTGGTTCCACGGAGTGCGCGCCCGCGAAGGCGTCCGTATTTTTTGTGGCGTTTTTGCCGGCTGGGACAGTGAGTAGGAGTGTCACCTGGACGACCAGTGCAACGCCGAGCGCGCCGAGAGAGCAGGGCAAGGTGCGACCCGGCGGCAGCCTCAGGACTACTGCGAGTTTTGGGGCGCAAAAGGTGTTTGTTTGCATGGCCGGGTCTGGATCCTTCTGGAGAGAGCCTTTCAGGGGAAATCGGTTACATGAGCTACTGGCGGTTTTGGGGAGATGAGAGGGGAAGGGGCGATGGAGATTACGGCTGCAGCAACTTCAGTCCGGACCTTAACCCAGCGACGGAGTGTTCCGCAAACTCCATAGATCATAGATGGAAGCCGCCCAAGTGTGGATGGTTTTATCATTAATGAAAAACGACGCGGCTTCAGTGGGCGTCCGGGGATTCCGGGGCGGAACAGAGCGGAAATGTAAAAAAGCCTGTCGACGGGTGCAAAACTTGCTCGTCATCGACGGGCCGTAATCATGAATCTGAAAAAGTTTGTCCGGAAATTAAACTCCCACCTGCGTCAGGCGCGGAAATACAGAACACCAGTGATTTTCATCATGGGTCTGATTGTTTTCGGAGTGCTGCGGGCTCCCCAGGTGCATGAATCCGATGTGCTCAAGAAACTAGAAGGCCAGGCAATCGACCAGCGCTTTTTGGCCCGTTTCAGGGACCAGCAGTTCTTGGCGTCTCGGGAGGATGCGCGTGATGCCGCAAAGGCACAGGACCCCAGCAAGGCCCCCAAAAAGGGTGCGCTCGATGATCTGAAGGAGTCCATCGCCTCTTTCAGAGAGAAGTATCTCACTTTTGGAAGTCTGGACGAATTCGGGCAGCACCCTAAGGTGGAATTGGTCGGGATCACCACTCAGTCACTGGATCAAGGGCTTCTGACGAAGCTTCTGGATGACCAGTTGAAGTACGAGGATGCCGAAGAGGCCAAGGCTGAAGCGGCCAAACCTGCTGCGCCCGCTCCCAAGGCTGAAGCGGGTAAGGCAGAGGCTCCCAAAGCAGAGGCTCCCAAGGCAGAAGCTCCCAAGGCAGAAGCTCCCAAGGCAGAGGCTCCCAAGGCAGAGGCTCCCAAGGCAGAGGCTCCCAAGGCAGAGGCTCCCAAGGCAGAGGCTCCCAAGGCAGAGGCTCCCAAGGCAGAGGCTC